>WFMW01000001.1 GCA_015488885.1 Gammaproteobacteria bacterium
CGGGCTGGTTCGCTTTGGCATAGTTAGCGGATACCTGCAACATGGCAGATAAGGGTGGTATCTGATTAATACTCAGATCTTTGCTGGTTGCTTTTTTCTCTGTGTTTGCCACCTGTTTGATGTTTGTCATGGTATAACCATGCATCTTGAACGAACGCCCGAAAGGGGTAAGTTCGGGGTAAACTGTATGGCAGGATGAACAGGCAAAACCAGTCTGACGAGCAAAACTCGGCACAGCATTGGCCTGCTGAGATAACATGGAGGAGATACCAATAACCCCCATCAGTAAAACAGTCTTCTTAAGCATCTTGGATGACTCCAGTTTTTTTTATGTGAAAATGAAAATTCGCGGTATTGACTCAACTATCGCTTGGCAGAGATAGTAGTATAAATTTTTAAAAATTTTATTGACATATATCAAGAACTTTTTAGATATTCTCTTGTCAAGGTGATTTTTTTGATCTGTTGGCAGGTAAATGCCGAAGGATGCTCATTATTTATTAATACATTCATCGTGTTAAAATAAATTTGTCGTGTTTTCGTGAAATATTTGAACTGAAAATATAGAAATTCTGCTACCTGGCGTGGTATTCTAGGCATTCCAGAATCATTTTTTTTATCATTAATGCGTAAACCCCACAATCAGTTTAGTTCTTCATCATGCCGTAAACTGTATATCAAGACGTTTGGTTGCCAGATGAATGAGTATGATTCCTCCCGGATTGCTGATGTTCTGCAACATTCTCATCAGCTTGAATTAACCGATAAGCCTGAAGATGCCGACGTTCTGTTGCTTAATACCTGTTCGATACGGGAAAAAGCGCAGGAAAAGGTATTTTCTCAGCTGGGACGCTGGAAAAACTGGAAACGTGACCGACCGGATCTGGTGATTGGGGTGGGTGGTTGTGTTGCCAGCCAGGAGGGCAGTGCTATTCAGAAACGTGCACCTTATGTTGATGTGGTATTCGGGCCACAGACCATTCACCGTCTGCCCGACATGCTTGACAGTGTTAGTAGTGTGCATAAAAAAGTGGTGGATATCAGTTTTCCCGAGATCGAAAAATTTGACTGTATGCCGCAGCCCATAGCAGAGGGGCCAAGTGCCTTTGTTTCCATTATGGAAGGTTGCAGCAAATATTGTACGTATTGTGTGGTGCCCTATACACGGGGTGAAGAAGTCAGCAGGCCGTTTGATGATGTACTGGCAGAAATAGCCGGTCTGGCCGAACAGGGTGTGCGTGAAGTCAACCTGCTGGGGCAGAATGTGAATGCCTATCGTGGTGATATGAATGATGGTGAGACTGCGGATCTGACCTTACTGATTCATTATGTGGCGCAGATAGAAGGCATAGACCGAATTCGTTTTACCACGTCGCACCCAATGGCGTTTAATGACGATTTAATTCAGGTTTATGCTGACGTGCCGGAGCTGGTCAGTTTTCTGCATCTACCGGTACAGTCCGGTTCCGACCGTATTCTGGCAGCCATGAAACGCGGTCACAAAGTTGCTGATTATATTGATATTATTCAGCGTTTAAAACAGGTTCGGCCTGATATTTCTATTTCATCCGATTTTATTGTGGGTTTTCCCGGTGAAACCGATGCAGATTTTGCGGCTACTATGAAACTGATTGATGAAATCGGTTTTGATCAGTCATTCAGTTTTATCTACAGCGCACGACCGGGCACGCCTGCTGCTGTATTATTTGATGATACCACCCTGCTCATCAAAAAACATCGTCTGGCAATTCTGCAGGATGCGATTGCTGCCAATGCCGAAGCCATTAATCAGGCAATGACTGGCAGTATTCAACGTGTACTGGTTGAAGGTGTTTCAAGAAAGAATGCCGCACAAATGAGCGGACGTAGCGAGAATAATCGGGTGGTTAATTTTTATGGTGATGCATCACTGACTGGCCAGTTTGTTGATGTGCGGATTACCGATGCTTACCGTCATTCATTACAGGCAGAACTGACTGATCAGGCTGTCATAACACCGCTGTCTGATAAAGCCGTTATGAATAGAGAAAAACATGGCTGTTCCAGATGATATGGTCAGATGATATGATTGTCTTCTATCTATGATGCAGAAGGATTCCGGGCAATCACAGGTGCTAAGTATTCATTTTGATTTAAAGCCTGTTGATAATGCCAGACTGGCAAATATCTGTGGACCCTTTAATCAATATATCCAGCAGATAGCGGCTTATTATGCTGTAGATATACATTGTCGTAGCAATCATTTTGAAATTGTTGACGACATACACCATAGTGACGAGCATCGTTTGGAAAGGGTAAAAACACTGATTAAGACATTATATAATGTGGCTGATCATGAAGTCCTGTCGCCTTCCATAATACAGCTTTATCTTACTGATAACCGGGATGTAGAAACCAAACAACCGGTTGAGCCATCACCGCATGAGCAATCACGGCCAGACTCGGTAAAGCAACTATTCGATGAGGCTGCACTGGATAAGATCAAACTAGATGAGATAGCACTGGATGAAGATGATATAAAAACAGAGATTTCCCATCCGTATAGCAGTATAAAAAATCGGCGTGGTAACGTAACCGGGCGCGGTAAATGTCAGCAACAATACCTTGAGCAGATAAAAAATAACGACTTAACCCTGGGTGTCGGGCCTGCGGGAACAGGCAAAACCTATCTGGCAGTTGCCAGTGCGGTTGAGGCATTAAATAATGACCAGGTTGACCGTGTGATTCTGGTAAGACCGGCGGTTGAAGCAGGCGAACGCCTGGGTTTTTTACCCGGTGATCTGGCACAGAAAATCGACCCCTATTTACGACCCATGTATGATGCTTTGTTTGAGTTAATGGGGCAGCAAAAAGTGGTGAAGGCACTGGAACGAAATATCATTGAAATTGCGCCACTGGCCTATATGCGCGGGCGAACTCTGAATGATGCATTTATTATTCTTGATGAAGCCCAGAATACCACGATTGACCAGATGAAAATGTTTTTAACCCGTATCGGTTTCGGCTCCTGTGCGGTGGTCACCGGTGATATTACTCAGGTAGATTTACCACGTGAAAAAACCTCGGGTTTACGCCATGCATTAAAAATTCTGTCAACCATTGAGGGGGTGGGTATCACGCAATTTAATCGAGGTGATATTGTGCGTCATCCACTGGTGAAAAAAATTGTTCACGCCTATGAACTGGATGAGTCTAAATAATGGCTGATTCAATAAAAATAGCGGGTTCAGTAGATATGGCGGGTTCAATAAAAACGCCTGATTCTATTTTACATACCGTAGAAGTTAGTATAGCCGAAAGTATTAATGTCGAAGATGACGAAGTTCCGCCGCCCAGTTTGCTAAAAAAATGGGTTACTACCACCAGTAAGGTTTCGCTGTCTGCACTGCCGATCATGGTCAGTTTGCGGATAACTGATGAAGAAGAAATACAACAGCTTAACTATCAGTTCCGACAGAAAAATCAACCCACCAACGTATTATCCTTTCCGCTTCAGAAAATAGATGAGGCAGTAATGGCCGACATGAACTACCTGATACTGGGAGATATTGTTTTGTGCGCGACAGTTATTAAACAGCAGGCAAAAGATCAGGGAAAAACCACCCTGTCTCACTGGGCGCATATGGTTATCCACGGCATGTTGCACTTACAGGGTTATGATCATATTCAAGCGGATCAGGCAGAACAAATGGAACAGCTGGAAATTTCACTGTTAAACAAACTGGGTTATATCAACCCGTATCAATAATCCAGATAAGAAGAATAATCCGGGTAAGAAAAATGATTAAAAATAACTTATCATCTCAGTATAAAAGGTGAGTGTTGTGGATGATGCAAAGAATAAAATGATGACTGTTCAGCCAGAAAAAATCTCTTTTTTTAGCCGTATTAAAAAAGTTTTCAGCAAGGATAAAAATGAATATGAACTGTTGTTACAGCATATTCGTGAGGCACAGCGTAAGGGTATTATTAGTCTGGATTCATTTACCATGATTGAAGGTGTGCTTCAGGTGGCACAGATGCGAGTGCGTGATATCATGGTGCCACGTTCACATGTTGTGGCTATTCACACTGGTATGGGTGTTAATGAGATGTTGTCAATTGTGGCAGCGTCAGGCCATTCACGTTTCCCGGTGGTTGATGAAAGTCTGGATGATGTTGAAGGTATTCTACTGGCGAAAGACCTGGCGCATTATCAGAATACCGAAAGTCTTGCAGGTTTTGAATTAAAGGATATTATGCGCCCCGCCGTCTTTGTTCCGGAAAGTAAACGACTGAATATTCTTTTGAAGGATTTTCGGAAAAGTCGTAACCACATGGCTATTGTTATCGATGAATATAGCGGGGTTTCCGGTGTGGTAACCATTGAGGATGTGCTGGAAGAAATTGTAGGTGAAATTGATGATGAACATGATGCAGCGGATGTAACAAATATTGCCCGCAATGGATTTAAACGTTACAGTGTGCGCGGTTTAACGCCAATTGATGAGTTTAACCAGTTCTTTGGCGAAAAATTTTCTGCTGACAAATTTGATACCATGGCCGGTCTGGTGACGCATGAGCTGGGTCACCTGCCACAACGTGGTGAAGAGGTCACTCTGGGGAAATATCATTTTAAAATTATCAGTGCCAATTCACGTCGGATAAATACCATGCAGTTAACCCTGTTGTCGGCACACAATGATGTAAGGGGAGAAACTGCTATGTCAACTGCCGGGTCATCGGCCGATACAAAACATCATGAAGAAGCCTGATTGTTTCTGACCGATTACCTTTAGCCTTATGCCTGCTTATCTACAGGAAGATTTATCCATTTCCCGGTTGCACTGGGTTGTGCTTTTAATACTTGGTGCTGTCGCCGGTGGTTTGTCCACACTGGCTTTTGCGCCTTATAATCATGTCTGGTTAATTTTTGTTTCACAGGCCATTGTATTTACTGTATGGCAACAGTTAACACCGTTAAAAGCATGGTTTAGCGGCTGGTTGTATGGCCTTGTGCTGCAGGGGACAGGCGTTGGCTGGATTTATTATAGTTTGCATGTTCATGGCGGTAGCCCAGCCCCCTTTGCTGTTGGCCTGGTATTTTTACTTGCCTGTTATCTGGGCATTTATAACGGCTTGACCGCTTACGTTGTGGTACGCTTCTGCCCGCAGAAACCGGTTCTACGTCTGCTGTTTTTTTACCCGGCCAGCTGGGTTGTGTTTGAATGGTTACAGGGTTATGTTTTAACCGGCTTTGCCTGGATGCAAACCGGTTATACTCAGATTGATACGGCGCTGGCTGGTTATGCACCTGTTTTGGGTAATCATGCCCTGAGTGGGCTGGTGGCCATGACTGCCGGCGCGCTTTCATTGTTCGTTATCTACCTGTTTCAGTCTATAAAGCAGGGGCATTTACTGTGGCAGAAAATATTTTATGTGCTGGTGCCTGTGGTTGTTCTGTGGGCGGGTGGCATGCTGCTGAAGCCGGTTAACTGGACGCAGCCACAGGGACATGCGATAAAAGTCAGTCTGGTTCAGGGTAATATCCCGCAGTCTCAAAAATGGCTTCGATCAATGCATCAGCACACGCTGGATCTGTATAAAAACTTAACGCTGACACAGGCAAAAGACAGTAAACTGATTGTCTGGCCGGAAACAGCGATACCGGATTTCAGCTATCGGGTACAGCCATTTATTACCTATATGAAACAGGCCATGGCTGCTCGCCACAGTACATTGGTTTTTGGTATTTTTAGCAGAAATCGTAACGGGAAAATTTTAAATAGCGTATTGAATGTAGATGGTCAGATATACAATAAACGCCATCTGGTGCCACTGGGTGAGTATATTCCATTACGTCCCCTGATCGATTTTTTTCGGCAATGGGTAGATATTCCCATGTCCGATCTGGCCAGTGGCGAGGCTAAACAGTCGTTGATGATGGTAGCAGGCATACCTGTTGGTATCTCTATCTGCTTCGAGGAAGCTTTTGCTCGCGACATTAGAGAAACGCTGCCAGCAGCCCGGCTACTGATTAATGTGAGCAATGATGCCTGGTTTGAAGATTCGTCGGAACCGTCCCAGCATCTTGCTATTGCGCGGATGCGGGCACTTGAATCGGGGCGTTATCTGTTGCGGGCAACCAATACCGGTATTAGTGCATTGATCGGTCCTCATGGTAAGGTAATTAAACAGGCACCACTGTTTAAACAGGCAGTATTAACCGGCAGGGTTCAGGCATTACGTGGTGCAACACCTTATATTAGCTGGGGTGAATATCCGATTTTGTTAATTTGTCTGTTCCCTCTGGTGTTATGTCTGTTGAGAAGCTACACTTTGAAGTATTGATATCGACACTAAAAGATATCGCTGAATGGAACAGAAAGCATGACGGTTGCTCAAATAACGTCATGGCTTCAGATTGAAATAATGAAAAAATTGCCTCACCGGTTAGTTATCTTTTTTATGCTATGCCTGTTGGTTTCAACAGCTGTATTGGCTCAGAGTGCAGAAAATAAGCAGTCAACAGTAAACAGCCAGACAAAATCATTACCGGCTGAAAAAATTTCCAGTCAGCCCTCTCATTCTCATTTATCGACAGAAGTCGATTCAGAGCCTCTAGCTGAAGGCGTGACTGTGCTGGCAGAACTGCCAGTTTCACCACAGGGCTCTTCGCAGATACAGTTATCCAGTTTGCCATTGTCTGATTCAATAGCCACTGACAGCGTCGGTATTAATCAACCTGTTACAGTTAAGCAGTCAACGGATAAGTCATCGTCTAAACAGTCATCGAATACCGAAGTAAAATGGCCTGACGATGAATCACTGCTCAGGCTGCGTCAATTGTTTTTACAGGCTGAAGATTACTTAAAAAAAACGGATGATGATAACTTCCTCAGGCTTTCAGCACAGCTTAAAGACTATCCGTTATATCCCTATCTGCGATATCAGTGGCTGAAAAAACATCTGCGTTCCGACCATCAGGTTAAACAGTTTTTAAGGGTCTATGCATCGTCGCGTTATGCAGGTATTTTAAAACGCAAATGGTTGTACCATCTTGCAAAACATAAACGCTGGCAGACTTTTTTGCAGTATTATGTTCCAACAGGGAAAACGGCATTAAGTTGTTATTATCGCCTGGCTAAATTTGAAATCAGTAACAACGGGTCAGATGAAAGACGGTCTGCACTCAAAGCCGCAGCAAAACTGTGGGCAGTTGGTTATTCACAACCCGATGAATGTGATCCATTATTTGATCGCCTGAAAAACTCGCCTCTGTTTAATCAGGCATTACTCTGGAAGCGCTTTAATGCAGCATTAAACAATAATAAAACTCGGCTTGCTATTTATGTAAAAAAACAGATGGCATCAGCGTATCAACCTACGGCAAACCTGTGGCTAAAGCTGCATCGTCATCCTGGTCGTTATATTTCAATCCTGTTACAACATCCACAAAGGGAACAGGCATCACCGATGTTTAGTTATGCCATTAAAAGGCTGGCGATGAATGATATCAAGCAGGCTATAAGCCTGTGGGATGCAAATAAACAGGTATTTCATATTAACAAAAAACACCAGCAAAAAATTGAAAAACGCCTTGCCTTTGCCATGGCATATCAGGGGGATCCAGATGCCTATGCGCGCTTTGTCAGTTTAACTGAATCTGACCAGAGTAGTCGAGCGTGGCGAGTACGCATAGCACTGTCACAACAGGACTGGGTACGGGTTATTTCGGCGATACAGGCAATGAGCAACGAACAGCGCATGGATGAAAGTTGGCAGTACTGGCTGGCACGTGCGTATCTTGAGACCGGTAAGGTTGAAGCAGCTCAGAAACTTTTTTCCATGCTGGCTAAAAAACGTAGTTTTTATGGTTATCTTGCGGCTGATCGGATAAATAGTATGTATCAGCTGGTAGACCGGCCACTGGTTGTTAGCCAGAAGCAAATTAATCAATTACAGCATCAGCCTGATTTCCAGATTGTTTATGAGTTCAAAGTTTTAAATTTAGAACGGCAGGCCAGATTGCAATGGTGGTTTGCACTGAGAAAGCTTGATAAAAAAGCAATAATGGTCGCAGCAAAACTGGCGCAGCAATGGCATTGGGGTGATATGCCGATTCTTACTATTGCAAAAGTCAAATACTGGGATGATATTGAAATGCGTTTCCCATTGACTTATTCTGCTAAAATTCATGAAAATGCAAAACGAGAAAAACTAAATCCAGCTCTTTTATTCGGTTTGATACGCAGAGAGAGTGTGTTTAATGAACAGGCGCATTCACCGGTTGGAGCGCGTGGCTTAATGCAGCTTATGCCAGCTACAGGCAGGAAAATTGCCCGCCATTTCAGGGATCCCTGGCGGGGTAGTAAAAGTTTATATGATCCGGTTAAAAACCTTAAGTATGGGGCTTATTATTACCAGAAATTACTTAAACAGTTTGATGGACATTATGCGATGGCTCTGGCCGCCTATAATGCCGGGCCAAAACGAGTGAAACACTGGCTGCCCGATGAAATCTTGCCCGCAGATATATGGATTGAGACCATTCCATTTAAGGAAACGCGTGAATACGTGATTGCAGTGCTTACCTATACCCTTATTTATCAGCAACGTACGCATAGTGATGAATTAAGTATGCGTGATCTGACACAGGATGTGGCACCATCACTTAATGCGCACTAAACATTACATACTAAAAGAGTAGTCATACTAAAAGGGTCGTCTTATCGTAGTGATCTGGTCTAATAAACTTGTACACCTAAAAGGGCTAAACTTTCCCATGAAATATTCGGGTTAAAGGTATTTCAGCTGCTCCATTAATGTACGAGTAAGGCTTGCCGCCGACAGATAGCTGCTCAATACCTTGTGTTCAATCATTTCAATATCGAGCATCAGCCAGTCATAACACTCGGCGCCTGATTCCATCATCATATCAGCCACATCATTGACATCATTTTTGATATAACGAATGATTTCACCCGCCTCTTCAGGGTTAATACTGCCGGAATGTAGTGCCTTGTTTTTAATCGTCTGTAAGGCTGAATGCAATGAAATATAACCTGGCTGTGTTTGTGACAGGATACTTTCCAGGTCAATGATCATCTGGTTATAGGCAATCAGCAGGTGGTTATGCTGACTAAAATTCGGGCGGCGAATATTTGTACTGTTATTCACCGTATTGTTCCTGATTTCTATTCGGGTTCAGCGTCATTATCATGTAAAATCAAGTTGCAAATAAAGAATCTCCGGTAGCAGGAGTTTCCTGAAAACTTTTTAGACACTCTTTTTATAGAACATTAATCCAGGATTATTTAAAGCATCCGACGAACTGCATAAAATATGATAAAAAAAGACTACAACCCACAGCTTATCGAAACCAGAATTCAGGCCAGCTGGCAGCAACAATCCAGCTTTCACGTCGATGAAGATGAAAGCAGAGAAAAATATTATTGTCTATCGATGTTTCCTTATCCCAGCGGTCGTCTGCACATGGGGCATGTACGCAACTATTCCATTGGTGATGTGATCACCCGTTTCCAGCGTATGCAGGGGAAAAATGTATTGCAACCAATGGGTTGGGATGCGTTTGGTCTGCCCGCTGAGAATGCGGCAATGAAAAACAGGGTCGCACCGGCAGCATGGACCTATGAAAATATCGATTATATGCGGGATCAGCTTAAACGCCTGGGGTTTGCCTATGACTGGGATAGAGAACTGGCAACCTGTCGCCCTGACTATTATCGCTGGGAACAGTGGTTATTCATTCATTTATATAAAAAGGGACTGGTCTATAAAAAAACGGCCGGTGTGAACTGGTGTCCGCACGACCACACCGTGCTGGCCAATGAGCAGGTGATTGATGGTAAGTGCTGGCGTTGTGATACGCCGGTGGAACGTCGTGAAATTGCCCAGTGGTTTATGAAAATTACCGCCTATGCTGAGCAACTGCTTAATGATCTCGATCAGCTGGATGAATGGCCGGAGCAGGTAAAAACTATGCAGCGCAACTGGATAGGCCGTTCGCAGGGTGTTGAGTTACAGTTTGAGGTTGAAAATGCCCCCCCCTTAACCGTTTATACCACCCGTGCCGATACATTGATGGGGGTTACCTATGTGGCGGTGGCCGCTGAACATCCACTGGCCTTAAAAGCGGCGGAAAGCAATCCAGAACTACAGGCTTTTATTGATTCATGTAAAACCTCCAGTGTTGCAGAAGCCGACCTGGCAACCATGGAAAAACGCGGCATGGCCACCGGTTTAACGGCCATTCATCCACTCAGTGGTGAGGAAGTGCCGGTATGGGTAGCGAATTTTGTGCTAGCAGATTACGGCTCGGGGGCGGTGATGTCGGTGCCTGCACATGATCAGCGTGATTATGATTTTGCCAGAAAATACGGACTGCCGATAAAACAGGTGATTTTCCCTGCAGATGGCAGTGAGATTTCGGTTGCTAAACAGGCTTATACTGAGCCGGGTATATTAAAAAATTCTGCACCATTCGATGGTTTACGTTCTGCTGATGCGATTGATAAGATTGCTGAAAAACTGCATGCAATGAATAAGGGAGAAAAACAGCTTAACTATCGATTGCGTGACTGGGGTGTTTCTCGGCAGCGATACTGGGGTACACCAATCCCGGTGATTTATTGTGACCAGTGTGGCACTCAGACTGTACCGGAAGATCAGTTACCGGTTATTCTGCCTGAGGATATTGAATATGGCGATGAACCTGGTTCACCGATAAAAAAAATGCCCACTTTTTACCAGACCACCTGTCCCTCATGCGGGGGGGCTGCGACACGTGAAACTGATACCTTTGATACTTTTTTTGAATCTTCCTGGTATTATGCCCGTTTTACCTGCCCTGATGCACCATCCATGCTGGACGAACGTGTCAGATACTGGGCGCCGGTGGATCAGTATATTGGTGGTATCGAACATGCGGTACTGCATCTGCTCTATGCGCGGTTTTTTCATAAACTGATGCGCGATGAAGGCCTGATTGAAGGTGATGAACCTTTTAAACGTTTATTAACCCAGGGGATGGTATTAAAAGATGGTAGTAAAATGTCCAAGTCCAAAGGCAATACGGTCGATCCACAGGGTTTGATCGAACAGTATGGTGCCGATACTGTACGGCTGTTTATTTTATTTGCCGCACCACCGGAGCAATCGCTGGAATGGTCGGCAAGTGGTGTGGAGGGCGCTTCACGTTTTCTCAAACGCCTGTGGAAAATGGTGATGACGCATATAGCTCAATTGCCAGAGGGTAGTGAGTCTGCTGTTCTGGATATCGACAGGCTATCGGCTGAACAAAAAGCACTACGACGTAAGACCCATACAACCATCAGTAAGGTAACGGATGATATTAAACGCCGCTATACTTTTAATACAGCCATTGCTGCGGTCATGGAATTAATCAATGAGCTGGCAAAATTTGTTGATAACAGTGTCCAGGACACCATGATCAGGCATGAAGCTCTAGAAACAGTGGTATTGCTGTTATCACCGATAGTGCCGCACATTACTCAACAGTTATGGCAGGAACTGGGATATGAAAACTTAATTATTGATGCCGACTGGCCGCAGGCTGATGAAGCAGCGTTATTATGTGACGAAATCGAGCTGGTTGTACAGGTAAATGGCAAGTTGCGCTCAAAAATCAGAGTATCCACTAGTACAGATAAAAAAGCGATTGAAGCCATAATTGAAGAGCAGGCAATGGTAGATGAAAAAATTATCAGCCATGTTAAGGGTAAAACCATACGTAAAATTATTGTGGTACCAGGACGGCTGGTTAATATTGTTGCCAGCTGAAACTATAACGTAACTTTCATTGAGTGGTTACAAAACATTAGACAGCACTTATGAGTGGACAGAGTGAATTTGAATTTGAAGGGATAGAACAGCAGCCGATCGCCGAATTTACCGAAAAAGCGTATCTGGACTATTCTATGTATGTGATTCTGGATCGGGCATTACCTTTTATTGGTGATGGTCTGAAACCGGTACAACGGCGCATTGTTTATGCGATGTCCGAGCTGGGTTTAAAAGCTTCATCCAAGCATAAAAAGTCTGCCCGTACGGTGGGTGATGTGCTGGGTAAATACCACCCGCATGGTGATAGTGCCTGTTATGAAGCGATGGTATTAATGGCACAGCCCTTTTCTTACCGTTACCCATTGATAGATGGTCAGGGTAACTGGGGTTCCAGTGATGATCCAAAATCCTTTGCCGCCATGCGCTATACCGAATCAAGATTAACAGCTTATTCAGAACTGTTACTAAGTGAGCTGGGGCAGGGAACAGTTAACTGGGGACCAAATTTTGATGGTACGCTGGAAGAGCCTGAATCATTACCGGCAAGGTTGCCGAATGTATTGCTTAATGGTGGTACAGGTATAGCTGTGGGTATGGCAACGGATATTCTACCGCATAATCTCCGTGAAGTTGCCAGCGCCTGTGTGCGCCTGCTGGAAGCACCTGAAAGCACACTGGAAGATTTGTGCGAACATATTCATGGGCCGGATTTCCCCACCGATGCCGAAATTATAAGCTCACCTGAAGATATCATGGAAACCTGTCGAACCGGGCATGGCAGTGTTCGACAACGTGCTCGGTTTGAGCAGGAAGCTAATGATATTATTATTACTGCATTACCTTACCAGGTATCGGGTAACAAGATTCTTGAACAGATAGCGATGCAGATGACGGCAAAGAAATTACCTATGGTAGAAGATTTGCGTGATGAATCTGACCATGAAAATCCAACCCGTCTGGTCATTGTGCCGCGCTCCAGTCGTGTTAATGTCGATGAGTTAATGCTGCACCTGTTTGCTACTACCGATCTTGAACGCAGTTATCGCGTGAATATGAATATGATTGGTATTGATGGTCGGCCACAGGTTAAAGGCCTGCGTTTGTTGTTGGAGGAATGGCTGAAATACCGAACCGTGACAGTACGCCGTCGTTTGCAGTGGAGGCTGGAAAAAGTCAATAAACGCCTGCATGTATTAGCAGCATTACTCATCGCGTTTTTAAATATTGATGACGTGATTGCGATTATCCGGCAACATGATAAGCCAAAACCGGTATTAATGCAGCGATTTGCTATTACCGATACGCAGGCCGAGGCTATTCTGGAATTGAAACTGCGTAATCTTGCCCGGCTTGAAGAAATGAAAATTCGTGGTGAGCAGGAAGACCTGGCCGATGAGGCGAATAAACTGGAAAAAATTCTGGCTTCAGCCAGGCGACTGAAAACGCTGATTCGCAAAGAAATTATCGCCGACGCTGAAACCTATGGTGATGATCGACGTTCCCCCATTGTGAGCAGGCAGGCGGCTCAGGCAATGTCAGAAACAGCACTGGTTTCCAGTGAAGCCATAACTATTATACTGTCGGCAAAAGGCTGGGTACGGGCAGCTAAAGGCCATGATATTGATGCACAGAAACTTAATTATAAAGCGGGAGACGGTTTCTGTTCTGCAGCACAGGGAAGAACAAATCAACGGGCTGTTTTCCTTGATTCAAGCGGACGAGCCTATACCTTAGCAGCGCATAAACTACCTTCGGCACGAGGCCAGGGTGACCCCTTGACCGGTTATTTTACGCCTCCGGTCGGGGCAGACTTTATTGCTGTAATGACCGGTGATCCAGATGATCTTTATCTACTGTCGAGTAATTTTGGCTATGGTTTTGTTGTCCGTCTGGGTGATATGCAGGCAAATACCAAAAAAGGTAAAGCCATATTAAATGTAGGTAAACAGGCGAGAGCATTACCCCCGGTAAAAATTTTTGAGCTTGCCTCTGATCAGATCGTGGCTGTTAGCAGTAGCGGTCACATGCTGGTAACGCCACTGGCTCAATTACCACAAATGGCAAAAGGCAAGGGTAATAAAATTATAAATGTGCCATCCAAACGGTTGACGACGGGTGAAGAGCTGGTTACCGCAGTAACGGTGCTACCGCAGCAGGCCAGACTGGTTATCCATGCAGGTAAAAAATATAAAACCATGAAAACGGCCGAGCTTAAAATGTATACAGGTGAACGTGGGCGGCGAGGTTTAAAACTGTCGCAGGGTTACAGGCAGGTGGACAGGCTGGAGGTTCCTTAGTATTCGCCTCAGTAAAACCGGCTAACTTGATATTTCGGTAAAATCATAATCCATGTTTGCAGCGGGTTCCTGCAAAAAATTACCCTGGATAAAGTTTATTCCCATACCCCATAATATGGACAGGCTGGTTGCATCAGGAACCTGCTGTGCAATGGTAAATTTGCCAAGTTCCGTTACTCTTTCAGCAATATTTTTTATATCTTCCAGATGTTGTGTATTTTGTGTGAGGTCCTCCATAAGAACGGGCGCAAGACGGACATAATCGACCTGTATATGCTGGAGTAGTTGTAGTGGATTGGTGCCGGAACCAAAGTCATCCAGAACAAAACCAAACTGAAGTTTTTGCAGTTGTTGCGAGAGTTCCCTTGTATGTTTTAGATTGGTGACGGCAATAGTTTCTTTAACCACAAATGAAAGCGAATATGGCGGAATGGATTTTTCCCTGGCCTGAAAGGTTAACCAGCTGATTAAGGTTTCATCCTTGAGTGATGCAGCGGACAGTTTGATAAAGAAATGGGTTTTACAGCCCAGTTTCCAGCGTTGTGAAACGTGTTTAATGGTTTGATAAAGCACCCAGCGATCGATGGCGATTGACATCCCCAAATGTTCAGCAGCGGGCATAAAATCAAGGGGCATAATTAACGCAGCCTTGTTAGTGTCATATAGTCGCACAAACACTTCATAACGTTCATTGGTATCACCATGTAAACTGACAACAGGTTGAAAATGCAGTACAAAATCATCATTCTTTAAAGCATTAGTCAGTAGTTGTTTATACTGGTTATCAATTTCATGCCGGGTTAGTTCACCTTTTTCCGGTTTATGGATACATGTTTGGTCTGCTCCTTTTTCAGTTGCCTCCTGCAGAGCCTTTTCGGCACGAACGAGAATACTGTTGTATTCCGGGGTGTTTGAGTCGATTAATGTTGCACCAATACAGCACGTTGTATTGATACTATTACCATTTATTCTAAATACCAGATCGTTAATGATGTGTTGAAATTCTACAGCAAGTTTTTCTGCCTGAATCTGGTCACAGTTATAAGCGATATAGCAAAATGATGAGTGAGTATAATGACCAAGAACATCACCATGGTTAATATTTTTATTCAGAACTTCTGCAGCAGCAGTAATATATTTATCAGCATCTGAGATACCAATGGTCTCTTTTATATCGGCGAAATTATCCAGCTGGATAATCATCATAAAGGCCGTTGATGCATGCTTTTCACAATCGGGGATAATGTCCTGCAGTCGTTCGATACAGTACTGACGATTATATATACCAGTCAATTGATCTTTCTGACTGAGCTGTTTTAACTGTTCTTCCAGTTCTTCAGCATTTATTTTTTGCTGACGAATAATAATCTGGATGCAGGGTTCATTATCGATATGTGCGGGCGATAATTCCATTTCACCTTCAAAGTCAATACCATCCGGTTTGTGTAACTGGGTCTGTAATGTTTGAACACCCGTTTCATTTTTGACATAATCACGTAGAAATTTCTTGAAAGTTTCTCTGTAATCATTGGCAATCATATCAAGAACTGGCATGCCTTCAAGTTCATCTGCTGCATCAATACCAAACAGCTCAAGGTAAGATTGATTGGAGTAAATATGCATACCTTCATGGATATAGGCAATAGCATCTCTGGAACTGTCAAGGAGTGAATTACAACGAGTTTCAGTTTCCCGCAGGGCATTCTCCAGTGCCTGGGTTTTTCTGGCGTTAGTTAGTGATTCAAATTCCCTGGCTATAACAAGAAAAAAATATTCGAGATTATCGAATGAGATCAGGTCAATTGCTCCTGTTTTTATTGCTTCAACAGCGGATGCCTCAATAACTGATGCTGTGGTATTTTTTACAGCAGCGATTATCCGGCAGAGTTTTGTAGCGGTGCTAGCCGCCAGAAAATCACAGGTATTCTGCAGGCTGATATCTTCTGTACCGTAAAAATAAATAACCAGATCAGGCTGGTGTGACTTAACTGCATTCGTTAAATCTTCTTCATCTTCTGCACGAATAGATCGGGCTGTATAGCCTGCATGTCTTAAGCCACTGACAATTTGTTGCTCGTTGTCAAAGGAATTATCAATGACGATTAGATTAATGGTTTTTTCTTCCACAGCGCTTCCATTAAATATTGAAGAACCATGTGTCTGATCGGTATTGATATACATGGCTAAAGGGATGACCAGATTTCGTCAAAGTTATCTTGAGTTTTTGATGCCAGTTCTTTTTTTGCCTGTTTCTTTGTGCGCTTGTCAACGTCAGTATTAGTATAATAAAATTGCGTAAAAGAGCCTGTATGTTCACTGACATCCCCAACAGTAATCGCCAGTTTATTGCCCGAAATATTTACAATAAGTTTATCGTTAGACTTGAATGCATGGGCGGGAAGAATAATACTTGATGCCTGTTTTAATGGCTTTATACCCGGTATCATCAGGCATTCAAAGGGTAGTTCATTAAGCCGGTGAATACGCTGGGCTGTTGCACCAGTTACTTTTGGGGATATTACCTGTACGCCAGTTTCCAGACCGTTTTTAAGGGTAAATTGCATCCAGCGTATGGTCCCAATTCGCCAGGCATATTTTTCATTATTAATCTGTTCATAAAGGGCAATAATTTCACCAATTTGTGCGCGGGATGCTTCATCGGAATTCCAGTGCAGGCAATATCCCCCAGCGCTGAAATTAACAATTTCCCAATAGGCATCAGCACAATTTTTGTGCTGGCCAGGTATTTCCTGTGCCAGTTTATTCTGTTCTTCAATATAGGTGTCTGTTAAGGCTGTCCCACGGGCAACCATGTCCCATGAACCGGTCTGCATGGTATTAATTTCAGAATGTGTAATGTAGCCACTTAAATCTGTTGTTGCATTGTTATCTGTCATGGCTTCAAGTGTATAGACCGGATCCTGGCTAATTGTCTGTTCAGTACGTACAATACCAGAGCGGGTATTAACACCTTTGGCTTTTTTGTTTTTCGCAAACATGGCATTAACGATATTTTTTAAACCAATAACCGTTTCAATTTTTTCTTTATGCCTGGCACGTGAAAAACGCCGTTTCGTATTTGAACTCCAGTTGTGGCTAATTAACTTAAGTGAAGCTGGGGGAAGCTGGTTGCCAATAGTCAGTTCTGATGTATTTCCTGCTAATTTGTGAATGATTTTTTTTATATGCATAACCAGTGGTTCTGTATTAAGGAAATATTGTCTTTGGCTAGTTTCCAGGTCACTACTATTCAGGTGTTCGGGTTGAATATCGCAATTGGTTTTTATGCAGAATATTTTATCGATTTGTGAGGGATCTGCTCTATTGGTTATTTTGCTGTAATTTGCCCACTGAGGTAATTGATGAAACAAACGTTCACTATCGCTCTGGCTTAATGTGGCGGGTTGAGCCAGGCTGAATAACAGTATTTGTTTATAACATAGATTAACATCTGTTAGATTAACATCTATTTTTTTTACTTCCCGTTCAGTATCAGACAGGTCATCATCAAAAACGTCTATATCAAGTAATTGATGACGCTCTGCAAACAGGTATACCTGATGGATATCAAGCCACAGGTTTTTTACTGGTGAGGCATAAATTTCACTTGAACGAAGTAGTAATTCAGCCAGGTATCGAATGGTTCGGCAACAGGTAGTGGCGGATAATTTTATATCTGGTTTGCTTTCTCCAGGAGTGTTCTCTATATCTAACAGAATAATTTTATAACCATAGGCCATTTCCTGTAATAGAGACTGATTTAAATTTACAATTTTTTTACTTTTCTCAGGTAACGGTATGGTTCGGTTAATAAAATATTTTTTAAGGTTGTTGAAGATTTCTCTTGCTGGTTGACGCAACATTTCCATGTTCTTGAATCGGTATTTTATGGGCATAGGTTGCCGATTTAATTCATGTAATATTTGATACACCTGTCTGGTTAATTCACCCATATTAGCATTAGGTAAAGTTGCAAGGTATTTTTTCAGCTTTCGTGGCTGATCAGGCAGTGCATTTTTTGCCGGTTCAATTTGTTCAGGTATATGTAATTTCATCTTTTATTGTGATATTGATTAAGAGTCATGATGACTTACAGTATCTATGGTTATAAGTTATTGCCCGTTATTAATAAAATAGTGTGATTAATTAAATAGTTTTTGCAGAATATTTTTCAGGTATAACACTGTATATCAAGTGTAGCCTAGATACTGAAAATTGCTGTTTTTGAGGTTTTTCCCGCTATTTCCTTTACCAGGCGAGGTACCAGATAGCCAGGAAGTTGTGCCTGTAGTTGTTGCATTAATACAATAGCGGCCTGCCGGGTAATATCAAAATGCATAGCACCCTGAACAGGGTCAAGGAGGTGCAGATAATAAGGCAGGGTATAGCAGGCATGTAAACGTTTACTTAAATTACTCAGTGATGTTACATCATCATTGATACCTTTAAGTAAAACGCTCTGGTTTAACAGTGTTATGCCTGCGTCATGTAGTCGTTTCAGTGCTAGTTGTTCATTTTTTGCCAGTTCATTAGCATGGTTGGCGTGAATAACCAGCGTAATACGAAAGCGGCTGTGCTGAAGTAATTGCGCCAGTTGCAGGGTAATACGTGAAGGTAAAACAACTGGCAGGCGGGTATGAATCCGTAATGATGTTAATGTGGGAATGGTTTCGAGTTGTGAGATTAAAACGGCAAGTTTTTCATCATCAAGAATCAGTGGGTCACCACCGCTGAGGATAATTTCCTCTATCTCATTGTGCATTTGAATATAAAGTAGAATGGCCTGCATTGCTGTGGGGGTATGGCTGGCTTTGCTGTATGGGTAGTGGCGGCGAAAACAGTAACGACAGTGGATGGCGCAGGCACCGGTGGCGATTAATAAGGCTCGGCCATGGTATTTATGTAGCAGGCCATCAGCGGGCATGGCGGCGAGGTCGCCAACGGGATCAAGTAAACCTGTCTGCTGGTTTTCGATGGTCAGTGGAAGAATTTGTCTAAGTAATGGATCGTTGCTGTTTCCGTATTGAATTTTGTTCAGATAAGCGCGTGGAACGAGGCACCTGAAATCGGGTTGTTCGTTGATTTGTGATGTTAAGGTGTGACTGAGTCCAAGACTAGTCAGTAATTGTGCGGGTGAGGTAATGGCCTCCGAGAGTGCCTGCTTCCAGTTTTCAGTGGCCAATAAAATTCCTCAGTGAAGTCGTGGTAAAATCAGCGTAATATTAAGTTCCTCAGGAATCTGGTTCCCAGATTTCTGAGCCAGATTATACCCTTCTGTTCGGGTAGCGGAAGTAAATTTTTATTATTATTTTATTATTATTTTATTATTAATATATAAACATATATTATAAATATAAAGGCAAAATACTTATGGCATCATACAGTCCAAATCAGTTTAAAAATGGATTAAAAATCATTTTAGATAATGACCCCTGCTCAATTACCGAAAATATTGTGGTCAAGCCAGGTAAGGGGCAGGCGTTTAACCGGATTAAGGCAAGAAATTTAAAAACCGGTCGGGTACTTGAAAGAACATTTAAAAGTACCGAATCGGTCGTAGCGGCTGATGTCGAAGAGACCGATGTGGAATATTTATATAATGATGGAGAACAGTGGCATTTTATGGAACCGAGCAGTTATGAGCAGTTTGCGGCTGATAAGGTTGCAGTCGGTGATGCTGTAAAATGGCTGAAAGGTCAGGAAAAATGCGTGATGACATTATGGAATGGTGAGCCTATTGCGATTACCCCGCCTAATTTTGTCGAACTGGCTGTGGCGCAGACTGATCCGGGGCTTAAAGGCGATACGGCACAAGGTGGAACCAAACCTGCCACACTGGAAACAGGAACTGAAGTAAAAGTGCCGCTATTTATTGAAGAAGGCGATGTGTTAAAGATTGATACGCGTACTGGTGATTATGTGTCACGGGCATAGTGGGTTGGGTAATGCTGAATGAATAACTGGCGGCCAGGTGCCAGTTTTCGGCTTTTGCAAAAACGTGCACGTATGTTGAAAGATATACGTAATTTTTTTGCTGAACGCGATATTATGGAAGTGGAAACACCGCTGTTGTCACGTTTTGCTACTACGGATCCACATCTTGATAGTTTGCAGACCCGATTTCGTGATCAGTGCCTGTATCTGAATACCTCACCTGAATACTGCATGAAACGCTTACTTGCTGATAATGCCGTGCCGATTTATCAGATAAGTAAAGCGTTTCGTGATAATGAGTCCGGGCCACACCATAACCCAGAATTTACCATGCTGGAATGGTATCGTCCGGGATTTGATCTGCAACAATTAATGGATGAAGTGACCGGCCTGATCAATATGCTCATGGCTGAAAAACACCCC
Organism: Gammaproteobacteria bacterium; assembly: GCA_015488885.1. GTDB lineage: Bacteria > Pseudomonadota > Gammaproteobacteria > SZUA-229 > SZUA-229 > S010-25. Next base: position 20,460 of record WFMW01000001.1, read on the forward strand.
GGTGTTCGGTTTCAGACAATCAGTTATCAGCAGGTATTTGAAGATTATGCCGGGTTTAACCCGCATGCGGTAACTGTCGCTGAATGTTTGCAATGTGCTAATCAACATGCCATTGATATCCCTGTCGGGCTGGGTGCGGCTAATGACGATTTAGATGACTGGCTCGACTGGTTGCTTACTCAGCTGGTATTGCCCCGGTTACCCCGTCAGGAATTTAGTTTTATTTATGATTACCCGGCATCACAGGCAGCACTGGCAAGAATTGAAACCAGCTCCAATGGTTATCCGGTCGCCAGACGTTTTGAATTACTCTATGGTGAGCTGGAGCTGGCTAATGCGTTTTATGAGCTCACAGATGCTGCTGAGCAAAGATTACGTTTTAATCAGGAAAACAGCCAGCGTACCAGTATGGGTAAACCGACGATTGAAATGGACACCAGATTACTGACTGCGCTGGAGCAGGGGGTGGTGGACTGTGCCGGCGTGGCTATCGGGCTGGACAGGTTGCTAATGGTATTAAGTGAATGCCATTCTATTGATCAGGTGCTGGCCTTTTCCTGGCAACAGGCTTAAGCCCGGTTAAAGATTAAACTTCTGCATACGTCGCCATAGTGTGCTGCGGTCAATGCCCAGCTTTTCCGCGGCAAGTGTTCGGTTGCCGCCAGCTTGTTCCAGCGCCAGTTCAATAGCCTGCTTCTGTTGCTCGGCGGTGTCAGCGCAGAAACTATCGACCGATAGCTGGAAATATTTTCGGATATCCTGAGGCAGGTTGTCAGGGGTAACCTCATTGCCGCTGGCACAGATAACCCCATGCTCAACGGCATTTTCAAGTTCACGTACATTTCCCGGCCAGGGATAATCCAGTAACAGATTAAGCGTCGGTTTACTGAAACTAATCTGGCTGGAATAACCACGGTCATGTAAGCGCATGAGGAAATGTTCAACCAGAATTGGAATATCCCCCGGGCGTTCGTGTAAGCAGGGTAGCTCCAGTGGAATAACCGCCAGCCGGTAATACAGATCGGCACGGAACTTACCCGTATCCACCAGTTCGCGCAGGTTTTTATTGGAGGCGGCAATGATTCGCGTATTGATGTGAATGGATTTGTCTGAGCCAACCATTTCAAATGACTGATCCTGTAGAACTTTGAGTAATTTTGCCTGTAAGTGTAATGGGATTTCGCTGATTTCATCCAGAAACAGAGTGCCTTTGTCGGCAGAAAGAAAACGACCGATACGATTTGAAATGGCACCGGTAAAAGCGCCTTTAATATGGCCAAAAAGTTCCGATTCGATTAAAGACTCCGGTATCGCTGCACAGTTTACTTCAACAAAGGGCGCTTTTGAACGCAGGCTGCCCTGATGGATGATGCGTGCAAGCTGGGTTTTTCCAGTACCGGACTCGCCCTGTAATAATATATAGGCATCGGTTGGGGCAATTTGTTGAATCTGTGACACAATAGCGAGCATTTTCGGGTCTTTACTGATTAAACCTTGCCGGTCACGTTGTAATACCGAGTCAAGAGTGATGTGCTCGGTTAAATCCTGCATAATAATCAGCCGGATACCCTTGCCAGTATGGTGTGATCGAACAATGCCTGAATGAAATTGAATATAACGGGTGCAACCATCAACCAGAACCTGTTCGGTAAAACGGACAAAATCATCACTGGGTTTACCTGCTGCATCGGCATGACCTGCGTCAATAGCTGCGCGCACCAGACTTTTTTTCAGGTTAATAGTATTAAGGTGATTGATGGAAGTGATGGGGATATTGGCGGGAAGCCCGAGCAGTTGATACGCCGATGGGTTATGGTACAGAACATCGCCGTTTGGCTGGGCAATAATAATGCCCTCATCAATAAATGAAACGATGGATTCAAGGATTAAATTAAAATCATCAAAATCTTTCATTATTATGGCAGTATCTGTTGCAACATCAAGTGTTGCACAATAACATATTGATAAACAAAATAATATAGCAATAATTTTTACGCTAATGTTGCATGGTGGTGCAGCTGCAACATGCCGTTTATGTATTAATTTAATGAAAACAATGGCTTGTATGCTGGCATGATGTTTGCATATAGGTTTTCCATACTGTACAGCCACTGTAACTGTGGCTATTATACATCCAGTTATAGTAGGTTGCTTTTAAGTTTTATTTTGCAACGAAAAATAGAAATTTCTTGCAATTTATTCGCTTGCAAGGCATTCTTTATTATCCGTGTCCATGAGGCATGGCATCCGTGTCCGTGAGGCATGGCCGAAATTAAATTTATGTAAATGAACATGAAGGTAGCTTTTAGCATGTCGATCAGAAAAAAATTAAAATATCCTCTCTTTTTATTATCTTTTCTTACTGTTTTTATACAAACAGACATTGTTCAGGCAGATAATATTGTTACTGTCGGTGTTGCGCCGCATGGTGGTTTTGTCATTCTTGGGGGGAGTGTCATTCCGCTTAAGGAAGTAACCCTTGCTGCACAGATGCCGGGCAGGGTGGTATCGATTGCCGGTGAGGAAGGTGATAAATTCAAAGCCGGGGACGAGTTACTGAAAATTAACGACGATAAGCTTCTGGCCATGAGAAAAGCAGCCGAGGCAAAGCTTAATTCTGCACGTGATGCGGTACAGAATGCGCAGGTACAGTATAACCGTGAATTATGGAACCCACGCGTTTATAACCCACGCCCGATGTCGGGCATGGCGATGCCATCTATGTTTGATGGCTTTTTTAATAAAGGGCCAATGTCAGATGTGAGTGGTGGCAATAAGAGTATAGAACGACATGCCGATCTGGTTGGTCAGGGAACGCAGGTTGCCACTGCGCGTTCACGTGTGCAGGAGGCGGAGTCGGGTATACATGAAATTGATGCTAAATTACGTGATACGGTTGCAGTAGCTCCCTTTGACGGAGTTATTATGAAAAAACTGGTTGAAATTGGCGATACCGTTCAACCTGGTCAGCATTTACTGGTTTATGCCTATACAAAATTTTTAAGAATTCGTGCAGAAGTCCCTGCGCGTTTAATGCCGGGGCTTAAAAAAGGCATGGTCGTGCCCGCCAGGCTGGACGTAGGTAATACACAGATTAATGTGCGTGTAGCACAAATTGCGCCGGTAGCGAATAAACAACAACATACCGTTACTGTAAAATTTGATTTGCCTGAAGGTGTTCCCGGTGGGCCTGGTATGTATGCTGAAGTCATGATTCCTGACGTGAATTCACCAACACATGCTTTGCCGGTTATCCCTAAAGATGCCATCCAGAGAAATGGCAGCCTGCCATCGGTAGAAGTGCTGGATAAAGATAATAAACCGCAAATGCGCCTGATTCGAGTTGGTGAAGATATTGGCGATAATTCCGTGTCCGTTTTGTCAGGCTTAAAACCAGGTGAGCGCATTCTGATACATGGCCAGCAGAGTCATCATTAATTAGCTCGTGTTTTTGTTGCTGAGCAAATCAGCGGGTATTTGTCGTTCAATTGAACGCATAGATGTTAATTGTAGATAAAGTTAAAAATTCTTATGACAGATAATAAAGAAAATAAATCACCTGATAGTGCGGCAGAAGATAATCACATAGGCATGGCAGGGCGAATCACCCAGGCATTTATCAACTCACCCTTAACGCCAATGTTGATTGTATTGTTTGTTCTGATGGGGGTAGCTGGTATTGCCTTTACACCACGTCAGGAAGACCCGCAAATTTCAGTCCCAATGGTGGATATTTTTGTGAAATATCCGGGGGCTTCAGCTAAACAGGTGGCCGCTCTGGTATTAAAGCCACTTGAACGCATTATGAGTGAAATGGATGGGATCAAGCATGTGTATGGTATGGCGCAACGCGACCATGCGATGGTTACCGTGCAGTTTAGAGTGGGTCAGGATATGGAGCGCTCGCTGACCAAACTATACAGTAAACTTAATTCCAATAAAGATGTCATGCCGCCAGGGGTAACTGGCTATTTAGTGAAACCCAAGGCAGTGGAAGATGTACCGGGGCTGACGTTAACGCTCTGGTCAGACAAAGTGAATGATGCTTCGTTGCGGCTGGTTGCGCTGGATGTTTTACAAAAATTAAGTGAAGTACCCAATACTAATCAGGGGTTTGTTGTCAGTGGTCGGCGTGAACAGCTTCGCGTTGAAGTCTTACCAGAGAAACTGGATGGTTATGGCCTCACATTACAGCAGATTGCCAATACCATCCGACAGGCAAATAGTGAGAAAAGTGTTGGTAATGTTGAAGCCTGGGACAAAAGCTTTAAGGTTTATACCGGCTCATTTCTGAAATCAAAACAGGATGTTGAAAGTATTGTTGTGGGTATTAAAGACGGTATACCCGTTTATATGCGTGATGTGGCAAATGTTATTTATGGCCCATCGGAAGTTAACAGTTCGGTGAAGATGTATACCGGTGCAGGAAACAAATCTGGCATGGTAGCAAATGGTGCCTCTGCTGTAACCATTGCTATTGCCAAGAAAAAAGGCAGCAATGTTGTTTCAGTGAATGAAGCGTTATTGAAAAAAATTAATGAATTAAAAGGTCTGATTATACCTTCTAACGTACATGTTTATGTTTCACGCAACTACGGTGTAACGGCTAACGACAAGGTTAATGAATTAATATTTAAGTTATTCTACGCCACCGGTCTGGTGACATTGCTGGTCTGGTTCGCACTCGGCTGGCGTCCGGCTTTTGTCGTGCTTGTGGTTATTCCCATAGTGATTTCATTTGCCATATTCAGTGCGATGATATTGGGCATGACGATTGACCGGGTGAGTTTGTTTGCACTGGTATTCGCTATTGGTATTCTGGTTGATGATGCTATTGTGGTGATAGAAAATGTGTATCGCCATTGGCGGCTACATAATAACAGCAGTGAAGATGTGACTATTCGTGCTGTTGATGAAGTGGGTAACCCGACTATTCTGGCAACTTTCACCGTGATTGCTGCGTTATTACCAATGGGAGCGGTGCGCGGGATGATGGGGCCCTATATGGCGCCGATACCTGTATTAGGTTCAGTGGCAATGCTATTTTCGCTATTTGCTGCTTTTGCATTTACTCCCTGGCTGGCTAATAAACTCAAACCATCGATGGAGTCACTGGAAAAAGCAGAAATAAAGGAACAGCGGTTTAATACCCGAATGGGGAACTTTTTCAGGCGAACCCTTTGCCCACTGGCGGAGAATAAATCACTCGGGTATGGGTTTTTAATTTTATTGTTTGTGGTTTTCTTTGCCAGTTGTACCATGTTTTATACCACTGCAACCAGAGTGAAGTTATTACCACTGGACAATAAAGCAGAATTTGATGTGGTGATAAACTTCCCTGAAGGTACTTCTTTAATTGACACGGCTAACCTTACTGAAAAACTGGCAAACATAGCACGCAAAAATAAAAATGTGGTGGCTCTGCAAAGTTATGTCGGGACAGCTTCTCCCTATAATTTTAATGGCCTGGTGCGACATTATTATTTACGTTCAAAACCCTGGCAGGCAGACATCCAGCTTGAATTGACAGATAAACATGATCGTGAGTTAACCAGTCATCAAATAGCTGAGAAAATGCGTGACCTTATGACGCCTGTTGCAAAAGCCGCTGGCGCACGTATTCAGATTGTAGAAATGCCACCTGGTCCGCCTGTATTGCAGTCTGTCGTGGCTGTCATTTACGGCCCGAATGATAAAACCCGGCGTCAGTTTGCCCATGATATGACTAAAATGTTTGAAAAAGCACCAAGTATTGTCGATGTGGATAACCTGATGCAGGCGCCCTATAGTATCTGGCGCTTTGAAGTTGACCGGGATAAGGCATTACGCGAAGGCATTAGTATTGATGCCATTAATAAAACGCTTGCCATGGCAATGGGTGGCTTTGTTGTTGGCGATCTCAAGCGTGGCTCGGTGGTTGATCCTACTTATATTATTCTACAGGTACCCATGTCTGCCCGTTCCGAGTTTTCACGCCTGGGCGTCATACCGGTAAGATCCAGTAACGGAAAACTGGTACCTTTGTCAGAACTGGGACGATTTGTAAAAGGTGTAGAACAGGATGTTATCTTCCAGAAAGATCTGCGTAATGTCGAATTTGTGACCGGGGATAGTGGAGGTAAACTCGCTGCACCTATCTACGGCATGTTCCAGGTCGATGACATGTTAAACAATTACACTGCACCGGATGGCGTCAAGGTTCCTCATGGATTTCTTGGTGGTGGGTTTTTTGGTCCACCGGATAACAGTAAAAAATCGGCCTTTGAATGGGGTGGTGAATGGACAGTTACCTATGAAACCTTCCGTGATATGGGCGGTGCATTTATGATCGCTATTATTCTGATTTACATGCTGGTCGTGGTTGAATTTAAAAACTTTATTTTTCCTTCCATTATTATGGCGCCGATACCCTTAACGCTGGTTGGCATTATTCCCGGGCACTGGTTGTTTAATGCGGAATTTACGGCAACCTCTATGATCGGCTGGATTGCATTGTCAGGTATTATCGTGCGTAACTCCATTTTACTGGTTGATTTCACCAGGCATGAAGTGAAGCGCGGCATAGACGTGCGTGATGCAGTAATTAATGCCTGTCAGGCAAGAACGCGTCCCATTGTGATCACGGCGATGGCACTGGTTGGTGACTCAGCGGTTATTATCAGTGACCCCATTTTTCAGGGGATGGCCATTTCTCTATTATTTGGTGTGATTGTATCTACCGTGCTGACGTTGTTTATTATTCCACTGGGTTGTATTTCAGCGAAAAAAGCCTATCCCGCAGCCTGTATTGTTGGTGGTGATACCTGTCCTGTTGGAGATACTCCTGCGACAGAATGTTTGATAACAGAGCCTGAATATAAAACGCCACTGTGGATGAGTATTTATAGCGCTATTCTTGCTGTCTTCAACTGGTTATTTATTATTGCGCAAATGCTGTTTAATCTAGGACGGATGGTGTTTAGTATGTTTGGCTCAAATGATTCTACGCCGCCGCCTGCGTCACCGTCACCCGTTACACCACCTGCACCGCCATCACCATCAGGCGGGCAGCCGACTGCCGCACCTGCAGAAAAAACCTCAGCAGAAAAAACTTCGACAGCCGCCGAGCCTGAGAAGAAAAATCAGGCAGATCATATGAACAATCCAGCATCCACTAAGGCTAGTAAAACAGCAGATAGTGAAGCAATAGATAGTAAAGCAACAACAATAGTGCAAAAAGCAGTAAGTAAACCAGCAGTGACAGCAGAAAAAGCCACTGTAGACGAATCATTGCTCACCGCTGAAAAATCGGTGCCAATGAAAAAACCAGCAGATGAAAAGCAAGCGGTTGCAAAGAAAAAACAGGTTAAAAAAACAGTTAAAAAAGCGGTAAAAAAGAAAACTGAGGTTAAACCTGAGGTTAAATCTGTTGCTGTAAAAAAATCAGCAATTAAGAAAGTGCCTGGCAAAAAAACAGCTTCTGGTCGTCGCGGTATACGCTTAAAAATAGATGATGGGGCAACAAAGGACGATGAAGACAGTAAATAGACCTTGGCACGATATATTCACGTATAAAATTCTGGCTCGTTTTTTTGCGCCTGCTTATCGTACAAAACTGTCATCGTGCAAAGCTATCAAAGAGTAAACCTATGGTGGTTAACGTTAACAATCTGAAATATCTTTGTGCTATGGCTGGCATAGCATTTTCTACGGCTATTGCCGCACATAATAGCAACCCAGGCGGTTCTTCATGGCAAGCTTCAGTGGGGTCTGGATCATCTGTAACTCATGCAGAGAGAAAACCCGTCACATCATCAACTACCGGGTCAGGGAGTAATGCATCTGATCACAGGCTGACATCAATGCGGTATCCACAATGGCCAGCTAAAAATCTATTTACACGAGAAATAATTCCGCCGCCACCACCAGGGCCATATATGTCCACAGCATTAAACAATGGACAGATAAAAGAGCCGCATATAAATGGTATGCATAATACCGTTCATTCTCCTGATAAAACGGCCACGGCGGCTAAATTTAATCCAGATACCCCCTGGCCAGACGAGAAAACCATGACCAGCCGCTGGCGACCTGATAATGGCTATCATTATATTACATCAGGTAAGGCAGTATCGACACCTGCACGGGTATTCAGGCCGGTGTCTGGCTATCGTCGATCACTGAATATGCCTGTTACGCCCGGGAGACAGGGGGGTTATCAATTTTCACCTCCGCAGCAGGGTTCTTATGCAAGGAATATGAATATATCTGGTAAACATTTATACCAACAGCGTACAATACCAACATCAAATATTGCGCGACGCTCTGGAAGGCGCAATTTAAATAAAAATGTTTATCGATCAGAACCGCCTCGGGCTTATCAGCCACACTATCGTGCCGATAATCCGGTTACGCAAACACGTGCTCCATCAGCATACAGAATGCCTCCGCAATACAGGCAAGGCTCTTTTGTGTCAGGACAGGTAGTAGATCGTGATTCAAGACACCCTTAAGCTACAGTGTTACGGTATAATAAGCGTCTGAGTATCGTGAGTGGCCAGGAACAGGTATGGATACAGGGTTAATTTTTGTGGGTGTAGATCAAATTAATGAGTATGAGTCGTTTATTTATATTTTGTGGCATGATCATATCAACTGTAACAGCGGTTGCTGCAGATCGTATTAGTGGGAATACCTTTAATTTAATGGATATGCCAGGTTTGCATCCTGTGGTTATGAAGATCGGTCAGTATAACCCATGGACATTACCGCCAGTACAGCGCCCCACCTCCTTCCCTCATTATTATAATGCCTGGCAACAAAATGGCCAGTCTACAACAAATCCACAGTCAACAGCAGCAAATCCACAGTCAACAGCAGCTTATCCGCGGTATCGGGCGCAACCCGAATTTGTTACCCCGGAGGTATTAAATAATATAAAAAAGCAACAGGTATATACACAGCAGAACCATTCACCCTGGCAGTATAATGATTACCGCTATAGAGGACGTTCCTATGGTACCAGTTGGTCGGCTAATACCCGCCATCGGTCATCAGATCCATGGTTATATAATCCAGATAAATATAAAAATCCGTCATCCAGTTCAGGTTTACTGACAACGCCTGAAAGACTTGATTCGGAGTCATTATTATTTGGGGGGCAATCATTACCGGCAGTCCCCGATGCAGCGATTGGTGGCGTGCCTCCGATGAATGTTTTCGAACCCTTACCCTCTGAACTATCAGAAAAAAACTATCGTTCAGGAGGTAGTTATTATCCATTTAGATATGGCCCTTTTGGCGATTTTGTTCCACAATAAAACATGATCAGAACTTTGGAAATAAACTATTTTGTGAAAAAGCTCCTTTTTTTATTACTGTTTGTATTTTCTTCTTTTTTTATTACACCAGTATTTGCAATATCTTTTACTGCAGATGCAGTACAGACTCGTGGTAAACAGATTAGCCATGCAAAGATAGTCTGGCAGAATAATCGAGTGCGGTTTGATTATGTAAAAGACGGTGTGTCAATGACACAGATATTTGATGCTGCAAAAAATCGGGTAATCTGGCTGGATAATAAAAATAAACAGTATGTTGAAACAGCGATGCCTGATATTAAAAAGATACAGGCAATGATTAAGCCAGAGAAAACGTATAATCCGTGTGTGCAATTTAAGCATGCCAGTTGTATTCATTTAAAAGAAGCAAAAATTAATAATCGTAATACCGATAACTGGTTAATCACTATGCCAACAAAACATGGCGATTATCATATATTTCAGTGGATAGACAAAAAATACAAAGTTGTTTTACGCCAGGAAAACTCTGATGGTTCAGCCTTAAATGCTACGTTGACAGATAAGCTAATACTGGATGGGCGCAAAGTCCATAAACTGGATATGTATGCTTATTCTACAAGCGGGAAGGAAACACATGGTGTGCAATGGTATGACAATAAACTCAATATTGTGATAAAACAACAGTATGGTAATAATTATATCGATGAATTGAAAAATATTAAACCGGGTAAAATAAAACAGGCAATGTTTGTGATACCTGAAACGTATAAACGTTATAAAAAAACCATGCTAACCGCTCAGAAGAATGATATTAATCAATGATTCTTTAATACAGGGCTATATGAGCGGCGTTTTATGAATGCGATAGACTTCTAACAGCTATTTTACAGGCAGGCACATTTATGTTGACAGTAGTGGGAAATCTAAAAGGTGGTACGGGAAAAAGTACCGTGGCATTTAATCTTGCAGTATGGCTGGCTTATGATAATAATGATGTCAGGGCATTCGACCTTGATCCACAATGCACCTTGCTGGATGTTTGTGAGGTAAGGCAGGAAGATGGTTTTGAGCCGATTTTTGACGTGTCGGCAGATCTTGACGAGCTGGTAAAACTGGCAGCTGACAAAAACTGTCAACAACCGGTTATTGTTGATATGAGTGCAAGCAATATGCCAGCAATGGAAAAAGCCATTTCTATCGCGGATCGAATTCTGATTCCCGTTCAGCCTAGTCAGGCAGATATCTGGTCAACTCAGCGGTTTCTGAAAATCATTACCAGAAATCTCGATAAAAACAGAAACACTGAAGTGCTGGGTTTTATCAATCGTGCTGATACCCATCGAGGTGTTCGCGAAACTGAGGAAGCTGAACAGGCATTGCAGATGCTACAGGGAATTAAAGAACTGGATATTCGTCTGTATCAACGTACGGCTTATCGGCGTTCTTTTAGTGAAGGACTGGGTGTATTTGAACTCGACCCTATGGGTAAAGCTTCAAAAGAAATGAAAAAGCTGGCAACGATGTTAGGAGAGCGCTGAATAAGTCATCAATCAGCAATCGGTTTAATCCAGACCTGGTCTGAGCTTGCTGAATAACCCTGATATGAGATAGTGTAAACGAGGTTGCTTATGAGATTTTTTCGCTGGTTATTAAGTAATATAATCCTGATAATTGTAATAATTACTTTAATATATACCTATGTTTACTGGGGTAATCTGACGGGTGCAGAAACACCGGGTGGTAAGGTAATTGCTTATTTGTCTACACAGTCACCTGTAGTACATCAATTTATTGGCGGTATCAACAACAAGAAACCGCAGGAGGACCGCTCAACGGCGAATGCTTCACCCCCTCTCATTCAACCACCTGTGGCCATTCGTTATCGTCACAATAATCAGCAATCGCTACAGCATTCTACAGGAAAAGCAAATGCCCATTATACTGCTGAAGCCAACGAGTCAACCTTAAGCCCTGATGTTAATAAAACTGAAAAAACAGAGAAACACCATCTGTTCAGGCAAAGTACATCAATCCAGCCGGTGCATACAACACCGGTTATTAAACAGGTGCCACATAATCCTGCTCAGCTTCAGCAGGCGAAGAAGGCAAACAAATTTGTTTCAGCTGCTGTTGAACAGGAACTGGAGAATGCCGGTGCAGCTGGGGATGTTGCTGCACTTACGCCTGATGCGACCAGAGCAGTGTGGATAAAAGCACGAAAATCTTTTTATCAGCATGAATATGCGCAATCAGAAAAACGTTATCGGCGTGTCATAGCCATGACAAAAGATAATTTTGATGCCTATGGCGAACTGGGTAATGTTTATTTTAATCAGGGTAAAAATGATAAGGCGGCAGATGCATATATGGCTGCAGCAACTATTTTAATAAAACAGGGTAAGGTCGAACGTGCACGTAGCTTAGTTGGATTGATGCATTACCTGAATCAGGACAAAGCCAGACAATTAAAGCAAAAACTTGAGGCAGCTCAATAAACTAGTGTTGCAGGAGGTATAAAATGTTCTATTCATTACGTAATTTATTTGCATTAATCGGTTTTATTGCTGTGGTAACCGGAATTTATGCCACCGTAAAACTGGCGCCGACACTGGAAAAGCTCCATGGATTTGATGATAAAGCCGCCAGTGTTTATCTGGACATGGGCAAAAAGCTTTTAAGTACAGAGAATGCTGCTGAGGCAACGGTATGGAAAGTACCAGTTGAAAAGGGTTTGAGCGTAGAAGATGTTGAGCAGACCATGCGTATGGTTGCAAATGAGCATAATATTAAAAATGTTGGTGAATTACCGCTGTCAGTTCAAGTGTCTAAAATGACAGGTAAAAAAACCCGGTTTTATAAGATTTATATGTTCTGTAATCCGTTAACTGCCGCAAAAATGCTGGAATATAGTGATGCCTATTCTGCTTATTTACCCTGTCGGATTGCCATGGTTGAAGATAAAAAGGGCAAATTGGCGCTATACTCATTGAATATGGATGCAATGATTTATGGAGGGGCTCCATTGCCGCCAGCTTTAAAAAAAGAAGCAGAAAATGTGAAAAAGATTATACTCGATATTATGCACAGAGGCGCGATAGGCGATTTTTAATATGAGCAAAAAAGATACAGCCGACAAAGATATGTCTGGTAAAAATGTGTCCAGTAAAGACATATCCAGTAAGGACAGAGCTAAGTCGGCAAAGTCTGAATCAGTAACTACTGATATTAAACAGACATCTGCTAGCATTAATAAAAGTGCGGTAAACAGTAGTGCCGCAGATGTTAACGCCGACAATGCATCCAGTGCATCGCTTAAACAGCCAGAGGCAAAAAAAACACCGCTAAAAAAATCAACAGATAAAAAACCTGCTGTGAAAAAACCAGCCGTGAAGAAAACGGCTGAAGAAATACAAAAAGCTAATAATGCTATTAAATCAAAACAGGCGATTGAAGAACTAAAACAACGTGCTGCAGAAGCAAAGAAACGTGCACAGGAAAAAATTCTGGAAAAAGCCTATGTCAGTGATAAGCCGATTGATCCATTAGAGCGCCTGGCAAATACCTTTCATCAAAGTGCACGACGTTGGGAAATGGTGGTTTATCCATCGATGTTTGCCTTTGTTTTACTCGCCGGTTACGGTTTTTTCCTTATCTACCGGCTGACTCATGATATCTCAACCCTGTCACATTCTGTTACCAGAATGGCGGTAATTGTATCGGAAGCCATGCCAAGAATGACCAAGGATATGGGCGTGATGACAGGCAGTATTGATAATATGACAGATAATGTTACCGGTATGTCAGGTAATATAAGAAGCATGACAACAGAAATAACCTCAATGTCTGGACAAATGAATACCTTGACCCCACTGAGTCAGAATATTTCCAATATGACTGGAACGATGAATGAAATGAATCGTTCTGTTTATGGCATGCAACGGGATATGGGAGGTATGAATCGTACCATTTCCAGCGGGCCATTTGGTATGATGAATGATGTGATGCCATTTCATTCTAATAGAAATGTTACACCGCCACTACCGCCACCAACTTATCGACAACCATGGGAAGTGCGTCGTCCTTATGCCGCAGCACCCGTTAAAGCACCCGCAGTGAGAAAACCAGCGTTAGCTAAACAGATAAAAGCGAATAAACTGGATCCTCCCGCTACAGTCGGGAAAAAAGTGATGCAACCAATAGAGCCATTACCACAACACAATAATACGATACAAAAGCCTGCTTTGAATGGTTCCGGTCTGGAAAATCATCAGGTTGTTGCAACGGGAAGGAATGAGTAGAAATGTTGAATCGCCCTGAAAAATCTATTCGAGATCGTCTTGAAAAGCTTGAATCACACCTGAAAAACGAGAATCCCTTATTACTTGATGCGGTGGTCCGTTTTAAAAAACTTGATAGCGTGGCGTATAAAACAGGGTTGCTTAATACCGATAAATCCTATGCTACTGGCATACCGTGGTGGCCTTTAGTGTCGATATTAGGGACGTTTTCAGCAGGAAAATCCTCTTTTATTAACCATTTTCTGGGGGATAAATTACAGTTAACCGGTAATCAGGCTGTGGATGATAAATTTACCGTGATTACCTACAGCGGCAGTGACGAAAATCGTGTCTTACCCGGTATTGCATTAAATTCTGACCCACGGTTTCCTTTTTACCAGATGAGTGATGAGATAGATAAGGTTGCCAGTGGTGAAGGTCGCCGTATTGATGCTTATTTACAGATGAAAACCTCAAATTCAGAAAAATTGAGTGGAAAAATATTTATTGATTCTCCCGGTTTTGATGCAGACGAACAGCGTAATGCTATTTTACGTTTAACCGATCACATTGTTGATTTATCTGATCTGGTACTGGTGTTTTTTGATGCACGTCACCCTGAACCCGGTGCCATGCAGCATACCCTGGATCACCTTGTTGGTAACACCATAAAACGCAGTGATTCAGAAAAATTTCTCTATATTTTAAATCAGATTGATACCGCCGCGCAGGAAGATAACCCGGAAGCGGTGGTTGCCGCCTGGCAGCGTGCACTGGCTGCCGAGGGTTTAACTGCCGGACGTTTCTATACCATTTATAATAAAGAGGTGGCCGTGCCTATTCAGGATGAATCAGTCAGAACCCGGTTTGAGGCGAAATGTGATCATGATATGGCTGCCATCGTAGAGCGTATTCATCAGGTAGAGGTTGAACGCTCGTATCGTATCATCGGCGCGCTTGATAATATTGCTAATGATATAGAGTTTGAGATTGTGCCAGTGATAAAACAGGCAATGAATAAATGGATGCGGCTGGTGTTGACCATGGATGCGATTGCATTTGGTTTATTGTTAACACTGATGTTTGTGCTTACGCAGTGGATGAATCCGTGGCAGTTATTTCATTTCGACTTTACGAATAATAATATTATTTCCATTATTAAACTGGTGCTTATCGTCGTTGTTGTGCTAGCCGTGCATTTTTCCGTGCGTCGATTTGCTGCAACAAGAATTGCTGCAAAACTGGCTGTTAAGCATGCAGCGGGTAATGTGCGCGCAGCTTTCCTTCGTAATACCCATTTTTTACGTAGTATCTTTCGCCCGATTCCAGCCGGTTGGTCGATGCGTACCAAACGTGTCTTGCAGACGGTAATTGCCGATTCCAGCGAGTTTATTCAGACTATGAACGACCGTTATACTCGACCGTCCGGTATGCTTCCCGATACAGCACTCGATATACCTGAGTCAGATATTGAACCCGTTTCAGTTAGTCAGGAGCCTGAGCAGAAAGATGTTTCTGAGGTTAAAAGGTGAGAGCTAAAGAGTGTATTTTCTGGCCAGCGTCTGCCCCAGTTTAACCGTTTTACCGGCCTGTATGCTGCGATCAAACTGTACATCACTGCTACTTAATATGATAACTGTCGAGCCTAAATTAAACCGACCCATTTCTTCACCACGCTGTAGGGTGATCGTTTGTGTTGCATAATCAAAGCGGGTGATCGTATTGGCTTTTGCTTTAATAATGCCCTGGTGCCAGACTGTTTCGATGGCTGAAACATTAATGGCACCGACCAGCACCATAACCATAGGCCCGTCTGCGGTTTCAAAATAACACACACAGCGTTCATTTCTGGCAAACAGACCGGGTATGGTTTTCACGGTAAAATCAGCCACGCTAAATAAGCGTCCGGGAATATACAACATCTGTTTCAGCGTGCCGGTTACCGGCATATGGATACGATGGTAATCGCGTGGTGATAAATATAAGGTGGCGAAATTTCCATGGTGAAAATACTGTTCCAGGGTTTTATTCCCGCCGAGTAAGGTTAACAGGCTGTAATCAAAGCCTTTTGCCTGAAATATTTTTCCTGAGCTGATGGTTCGCGCCTGGCTGACATTGCCATCGACCGGGCAGACCCAGTGTGTTTTGTCTGCATCCAGCGGTCGGCAGGCGGGTTTTAACGCACGGGTAAAAAACGCGTTGAGGTGTTCATAGGCATAGGGGTCAATCTCAACCGCCTCATCCATATTTACCGGGTTAAGCTGAGTGTAAATACGGATAATCAGGTTTTTCAGTGGCCGATAGCGAATGCGGGCGAGTTTATACATTAACCATGATATAGCATGGTGTGGCAGTATATAAAAAGGCAGCGCCAGTAAATGCTGTTTAAATGTAGATGGCATTATTATTTAGTTACCAACCATAAACAGCATCGTTATGAGGGTGATTCCGGTGCATGAGATTTTGGTCACAAAACAGGGGCGTTTGGTTATTCCAAATAACGCTATCTTGTGACCAGAAGATTATGTGCCGGAAGCAGTCGCAGTAGATGCCTGTTTGTGGTCGGTAACTATTCAGCAATGTTTCAACAATAGTATCCAGGGTGAGTACAGGGTTAATCGGCATAGTCAGGTTTTTTTACCATGGCTGGCACCGTGACAGTCTGGCCATTGCCCAGCGTAAACGTAAAATTGACTTTATCACCGGCATGCAGGGTTTTCACCGGATTAAACAGCATCATATGGTAACTGCCGGGTTTCAGGCTCAGTGAGCCGTGTGCCGGTATGCTGAGAACAGGCAAATGGTGCATTTCAGCCATGCCATTTACCACCACACTTTGATGAAAACCAATACTGCTGAACAATTTTGAATGGCAGGATTTAATTTCAATATTCTGACTGGAGGGGTTTTTAATGGTCATATAAGCGACCATTACCTGACTGACGGGTGGCGCTTCAGCAACCCATACATGTGAGAACTGGAGCGGCTGCGGTTGTGATGTTTCTGCAAGGCAACCTGTACTAGACAAACCGGCACTAAACAAAAACAGGAGAATCTGAAAAAAACGCATATTAATAATCATGGTTGTAAACCTGTGGAAATTTTCTGGCAAGATAGATACTGGGCGATAATTATACAGGGATTATAAGCGGTCTGCCTGAACGATGAAAGTTTATAAGGATACTCTGAACAAGTCTGAAATAATGGAGCTTAATTAGAGTATACCCCGGGTATATCTACATTTCTATATCTGGATTAGGGTAGAATAGAGGACTTTAAGTGAACCATAAGTGATGATTGATAAACGGGAAATTGCCAGCGATCTGTCCAGTCTGCGTGATTTAATCCGCTGGGGCAGTAGCCAGTTTAATGCTGCCGACTTAAGTTTCACCCAGGGGATGCCGGATGCGCTGGATGAGGCCGTGTATTTATGCCTGCACGCCTTGCATCTGCCACCTGATTTTAGCAGTGATTATTTTGACTGTACCCTGACCATGGAAGAGCGACTCAAGGTTCTCGATCTGTTTCAGCAACGTATCGAAAAGCGAATTCCTGCGGCTTATATCACCCACGAAGCCTGGTTTACCGGCTTGAGTTTCTATGTCAATGAAACGGTATTGATTCCGCGTTCACCGCTGGCCGAATTAATTGAACAACAGTTTACGCCGTGGGTGGCAGCTGAAAATGTTACCCACATTCTGGATTTATGCACGGGTAGCGCCTGTATTGCCATTGCCTGCGCCTATGCCTTTGAACAGGCACAGATAACGGCCAGTGATATTTCGGCACCGGCACTGGCTGTGGCAGCTATCAATCGTCAAAACCATGGTCTGGAACAGCGCCTGACACTGCTACAGTCTGATTTATTTGACTCGCTGGGAGATGAAAAATATGACATTATTGTCAGCAACCCGCCTTATGTGAGCAGACATGAAATGACCCGCCTGGCCGCCGAGTTTGCCTATGAGCCAGCCCAGGCGCTGGTTGCCGGTGAACAGGGTATGGATATTGTACTGCCCATGCTGGTCGAGGCAGGCAAGCATCTGCGAGCCAACGGTATTCTGGTGGTTGAAGTCGGTTATTCCAGACCGCAACTGGAACAGTGCTTGCCTGATGTGCCTTTTGTCTGGCTGGATTTTGCCCGTGGTGGTGAAGGCGTGTTTGTATTAACGGCAGAGCAAATGGCTGACCATCAGGATGAATTTGAACGCGCAACGGCCTTGCTGAATAAAGAATAAGTTTTTTCTCATCATTTTAGCTGTTATTTTTTATGGCATGGTTTTAACTATTGATAATTTTAACTATTGATAAAATGGCTTAACTGATTAATTCAGGATTATATATGTCTGGAAATACCATAGGAAAACTGTTTAGCGTTACCACTGCCGGTGAGTCACACGGCCCCGGTCTGATAGGTATTGTCGATGGCTGTCCCCCGGGGTTGCTGCTTGATGAAACCGATTTACAGCATGACCTGGATCGGCGTAAACCGGGGAGTTCCCGGCACACTACCCAACGGCGTGAAGATGACCGGGTAAAAATATTTTCCGGTGTCTTTGAAGGCAAAACCACCGGTACCAGTATTGGTCTGATTATCGAAAATACCGATCAGCGCTCGAAAGATTATGGCAATATCAAAGACCGTTTTCGCCCCGGCCATGCGGATTACACCTACCAGCAAAAATACGGGTTTCGTGATTACCGGGGTGGCGGGCGTTCCTCGGCACGCGAAACTGCGATGCGTGTGGCGGCCGGTGGCATAGCAAAAAAATATCTTAAAGACCGCTATGGCATCGAAATTTTTGGTTATATGTCGCAGCTGGGGCCGATTGTCATGCCCATGTTGAACAGGGATGCGATTAACCGCAACGCCTTTTTCTGTGCTGATGTCAGTTTACTCCCCGAACTGGAAGCCTATATGGATGCCCTGCGTAAAGCCGGTAATTCGGTGGGTGGGAAAATTACCGTGGTAGCCGAAGGTGTGCCACCGGGTTTGGGCGAGCCGGTATTTGACCGGCTGGATGCTGATCTTGCCCACGCCATGATGGGGATTAACGCCGCCAAAGGCGTAGAAATCGGTGATGGCTTTGCCTGCGTTGAAGCCAGAGGTACCGAGTTTCGCGATGAAATGACCCCGCAGGGATTCAAAACCAACCATGCCGGCGGCGTGTTAGGCGGTATTTCATCCGGCCAGCCAATCGTGGTACATACCGCGTTTAAACCCACCTCAAGTATCCGACTCTCCGGTGATACAGTGAATGTGGCAGGTGAACCGGTTGATGTAGTCACACTGGGGCGGCACGATCCCTGTGTAGCAATTCGTGCAACCCCTATCTGTGAAGCCATGCTGGCCATTGTACTGCTGGATCAACTGTTACGTTTCCGGGGGCAGTGCGCCGATGTGGTGTCATCAACACCGGTTATTCCTGCGCAGGAATAAGCCGAAGCAGAATATTTCTGCTGCATGATTTTTTTAATAGGATATTTCTGATAAAACGGCTTTTGATAAAACAGCTTTTGATAAACCACTTTTGATAAATATTCCTGATAAAGCCTTTCCGAATAATGCCGGGGATACTCTGAAAAAGTATGGTTAGAAAATAAGTATGGTTAAAATCAGGCTTGCACAGAGTATCTCTGGATGTGGTGATGAATAAATATTGCTGTGAATAAACAGGTCGTACCATACTGGCGTTTGTCAGCATTTTATTTTTTCTATTTTGCCACGCTGGGTGCGCTCATCCCCTATCTTGGCCTGTATCTTAAAAATGCCAGTTACAGTGCGCTGGATATAGGCATTCTTATCGGCATTATTCCGGCAACGAAAACCATTGCCCCCTATATCGTCGGCTGGATTGTAGATTACATCCATCAACCTGTTCGGGTTATCCGTGGCTCCAATCTGCTGGCCGTTCTTTTCTTCAGTCTGGTTTTCTGTGGTCATGGTTTCTGGTGGTTATTTTGGGTAATGGTAAGTTTCAGTTTTTTCTGGAATGCCTCCCTGCCACAGTTTGAAGCCATTACCCTCAACCATCTGGGTAAAAATACGGCTAGCTACAGTACCATCCGGCTATGGGGATCACTGGGTTTTATTTTACTGGTGATGGGTATGGGCGAGCTGTTTCAGAAAGTTAATATCAGCAACCTGCTACCGGTTATTGCCTGCCTGTTAAGCAGTATTTTTATCGCCAGTCTGTTTGTTCCCTCTGCCTGCAATACCACTGAACACGAACATGAACATGCCTCCATTGTGCATGTTATCCGCCAGCCAGCCGTACTGGCTTTTTTGCTGGTGTGTTTTTTAATGCTGCTCAGTCATGGCCCTTATTACACTTTTTACAGTATTTATCTGGAAGATCAGGGCTACAGCCCACGTATTATCGGCCTTATGTGGGCAGTAGGGGTCATGGCAGAGATAGTCGTTTTTATCGTACTGCCGCGATTATTTGATCATATCAGTGCAAGACGATTATTACTTATTACCTTTATGCTGACGGCTTTACGCTGGTTACTCATTGGTTTTTTTGTACACTATCCACTTATACTGTTTTTTGCTCAACTGTTGCATGCTTTCAGTTTTGGTGTCTTTCATGCACTGAGTATTATGCTGGTACATCGATATTTTCGTGGTATTTATCAGGGCAGGGGGCAGGCTTTATATGCCAGCCTCAGTTTTGGTGCAGGCGGTGCTGCCGGTAGTTTGATTAGTGGCCTGTTATGGGACAACACTTCACCACAGCTGCTGTTTTCTCTGGCGGCACTTGTTGCGGTACTGGCATGGTTTATAGTCTGGCGATTTATACCCGCCCGATAAATGAATGACTTTGTAGTGCTCATTGCTACCTTAAAACTTAACATTATGCAAGTATCTGGCCACCAATTTTCTTAGCGAACCGGTTTTTGGGTAGAAAGCGTTTTAAGTGTTTACCATCGTTCCCACACTGGAGTGATGGAAACGATTAAATTTACAATATTTCTAAACTCTCAAATACAATGGTAGACCCCTTCGTTTATCTTGCAATACCGAGGTGGACCATATATGACCCTCAACCCCTTGATTCTAGGGTTGCTATTCAAACGGGTTTAATAGTGGTACACCCGTAGCAGAAAAATCACTCACATTACGAGTAACTAATGTTAAGTCATGAATAAGTGCCGTTGCGGCAATTTGTTTATCCAGAGCGTTCTCATAATGAGGTACACGTAAAAGCCCCCAGACCTGCGCTTCTTCTACCGAAAAATCAAGAATATTATCCGCATAATCAAGCAGTATTGTCTGTAACCAGGCTTCCAGTTTTTTTGCCTGCACGGTATCCCCCCTATGGCGAATCAATTCAACCCCTCGACGTAATTCACCCACGGTAATAACGCTGATATAGCACCGTGCATTTTGTTTGGCCGCTTGCTGAAAAAACTGCATGACCCCCGCATTGACACCCGTATTTTTACGCATTTCACTAATCACATTGGTGTCGAGCAAATACATCAGTCAAACACTTTTGCCGTGGTTTTATCCTGTACTCGCTCAAAATCAGCGTCTTCCCCCACATTGGGGATCTGGCTTAAAACCTCAAGAAAACTTTTTTTCTCAGGTCTGGTTATTAATACCTGCTGCAGAATACGCCGGTGCTCGGCTTCCGCACTAATACCATGCTGGCTGGCACGGGCTTTCAGCGCATGGGCAATGTTATCATCAATGTTGCGTACAATTAAACTAGCCATCGGTTGTTACCTCGTCAAAAGAGTGACTCCCCAATAATGATAGCATTGCTATCAAATAAATCAAGTGTGCACCGATAGCAAATCTGCACCAGACAGGTATCAGGATTGACTTTTAACCCGCGGTCCAAAAACTGCATAGCAGGCAACGGGTACATAGTGTATTTTTCTGATACCAATATTTATTAGTAATCGTGACGCAGAGCGTCACGGTATGCATTCCCACGCTGGGGCGATGGGAACGATTAAAAAGTTGATAAAAAATAATGAATTGATGGCTAATTGAGTATTCCGACCAATCCGGCCACCCATTCCGACGTAAACCGGCCACCTGTTCCGATGCATTCCGGCCACCCCTTTGGGTTGATTTTTCAGGGATAGATGGATAATACTGCCGGATGCTATTCACTGTCAAAACATGGCATTATTCAAC
>WFMW01000002.1 GCA_015488885.1 Gammaproteobacteria bacterium
ATGAGGTTGTGCTGGCGGCAGAAGGTGAAACTGCGATACAGCGGTATCAGGAGGCAATGGTACAGGGCAGAAAAATTGACCTGGTGATTATGGATTTAACCATTATTGGTGGTATGGGTGGGCAGGAAACCATCAAACAGTTAATAAAAATTGACCCACAGGTAAACGCACTGGTATCCAGCGGTTATTCCAATGATGATATCATGGCGCATCACAAGCGCTATGGTTTTAAAGGTGCAATCAGTAAACCTTATACCCGGCAGGCGCTGGCTGCGGCGATAGCAAGGATTTTGCCATGACCGGTGATAACCTGCAGTAATATGAAAAAGTGAACATGTTTAACGATTATAAAAGAAATATCGTTTTTGTTGTGGTAACAGTTCTGGCAATTATCATATCGATCTATCTGATTATCCGTGGTTATCAATCATTAAGTACTACCTTTGAGCATTCACAGCAGGAACTTGCTGTGCAGTTGCAACGCCAGCATGAATTAACCAGAATGTATGGTGCCGCCCGGGAGCGTTCGGTGGTATTGCTGCAAATGTCGGTACAGAATGATGCTTTTGCTCTTGATGAGCTGCGGCAGAAAATGCGTGATCTGGCGGCTGTTTTTATACAGGCACGGCATAAGCTGAAAAAAATCAATCAGTCCAGTTCGCGCTGGGTAAAACTGAATAAACAGCTGGGTAAAAAGGTAGCGGTTAATTCGGTATTGCAGAACAAGGTCGCCGATCTGTTTGCTGAAGGCAGAAAAGAACAGGCCGAAAGCCTGATGATAAAAAAGGTAGTGCTGGGCCAGGCGGCTATTCTGGCTACCATTCGTTCCATGGATCAGTTGGCCAATCATAATGTGGTGGCAACCATGAGTTTGCTGCACAACAGGTTTTTAGCCGCGCAACGCGATTTTCGTGTGGTTGCCATTATCGGCCTGATACTGTTTACCCTGGCATTTGTTTTATTACTGCTAAGTCTGTTGCGTGGTGAAACCCGGTTGTCCGATTTGTTGCGCCGTAGTGAAAGCCGTTATAAAACCATTGTTGACAGTATTAATTATGGTATTGTCAGCATGGATGAAAAAGGGGTAATCAGCCGTTTTAATCATGCCGCTGAAAAGATCTTCGGTTACCGCGAAAAAGAAATGATCGGCAGACATATCCGAATCCTTCTCGACAAGCAAAGTTATTCAAGCTTTGATAGTTATATCAAAAAAGTAGCTGCTGCCACAGCAGCGGGTGAAATTGAACTGCAAGGTCAATGCAAGGATGGTTCTTCGGTCATTTTATCGGTCGTGTGCAGTGATACAAAGATAGCGGGTGAGCAGCGTTTCAGTGGTATTTTGCGTGATATTACCGCCAAAAAAGCCCGCCACGAGCGCCTGTTAAAATACCGGGATGTCTTCAAACATAGTGAGAATGCGCTGGCATTTATCACCATGCACGGTGTTTATCAAATGGTCAATGATAAATATCTGGTTTTTTTCAATAAGTCGGAAGCGCAGGTCATCGGGCATACAATAAACGAAGTTGTGGGCGAAAAGTGGTTTAACTGTTGTATGCATCATTTTCAGCAGGCGGTTAAACAGAAAAAGCCTGTGCATACCTTTCAGTGGTTTGAGTCAGCAGCAGGCAGCTATTATTTAAGCGTGTCGTACAAACCCTATTATCTGCCTTCCGGTGATATTGATGGCGTTTTTATTGCCATCAGCGACATTACCGCACAGAAAAAGGCACAGGATGAACTGGCCAAAGCCAGCAAACTTGAATCGGTTGGTGTATTAGCTGGTGGTATTGCGCATGATTTTAATAATCTGTTAGCGGGTATTATGGGTAATATTGAAATGGCCATGCGCTGTTTGACGGATACGGATATAGTTAAACGCTATTTGCAAACCTCAAGTCGAGCCTGCCAGCGAGCAGCAGGATTAACTCAGCAATTACTGACTTTTTCCAAAGGCGGCGAGCCAGTAAAGAAAAATGCTGATATTATTGAAGTTATACGTGAATCTACCGAGTTCAGCTTACATGGCAGTAATATCAACTATCATTTTGAAAAACCACAAGGACAATGTCTGGTCAGTATAGACAGCGGCCAGATCAGCCAGGTGATACAGAATTTAATTATTAATGCCCGACATGCCATGCCGGATGGCGGTGATATTTTTATTCGTTGTGAACGGGTGAGAAGGATTGCAGAAATGCCTGCCCCTGACTCAGCAGCGAGCAAGCAGGTGTATATAAAAATTAGTGTAGAGGATACCGGTACAGGGATTGATGAAAAGGATCTAGAATCGATTTTTGACCCTTATTTTACTACCCGAAAAAGTGGTTCAGGTCTGGGACTGGCATTGTCCTATTCCATTATGCAAAAACATCAGGGTTATATTTTTGTCCATTCAACGCCGGGGCAGGGCAGTTGTTTTACACTATACCTGCCTGAAGTCAGATCTCAACAAGCTTATCGTAATGAGGTAGCCAAAGTGATAGAGAAATCAACGACACATAAACGTATTATGCTTATGGATGATGATGAAATGATCCGCGAAATCGGTGAGGCCATGCTCGAAGATCTGGGTTATGAAGTCGTACAGGCTGAAAATGGTGAACAGGCGATGGAAAAATATAAAATAGCGCAGCAGCATAATAATCCGATTGACTGTATTATTATGGATTTAACCATACCCGGTGGAATGGGAGGGAAAGAGGCAATTATAGAGGTTCTAAAAATTAATCCGCAAGCTAAAGCGATTGTATCCAGCGGTTATTCCAGTGACCCGATTATGGCCAATTACACGGATTACGGATTTAAAAATGCCATTTCAAAACCGTATAATCTTGATGAACTGTCCATAGCTTTATCTGCTGTTTTTTCCGTAGATTAAGCTGACAGACTCCTGGTATGGTATCCGTTGCATAAATGGAACAGAAAATCACTGTCGGTCAATTTCCTTTCTGGGTGGCAGTGCAGGGTAATCCGTAGTTTTTTGTAAAGCAACGGTAAAGCTTCCTCAGTAATAATAATCAATTTACAAGGACAATACGGTTGCGTCCTGTCTCCTTGGCTTTATAGAGCGAACTATCGGCACGATTGATCAGTTGTTCAGCCTGTTCATCGGGATGTAACTGGGCGATACCCGCGCTGGCTGTAAAACTGATGTGTCGTTCTCTGGAGACTATCACCGGTTGTGCAGTACAGGCCTGGCGAATTCGTTCTGCTACCTCGGCAGCAGTGTGTGCCGGTGTTTCGGGTAGCAAAACGATAAACTCTTCTCCACCGTAACGGCCAGCCAGGTCATTACCACGAATGGTATCCACCATGAGTCGAGCAAAACGTTTTAACACTTCGTCACCCTGCAGGTGACCATAATTATCGTTGACATGTTTAAAATGATCAAGATCAAAAATTATCAGGCTCATGGGGTGTCGATAACGTTGGGCGCGCTCGATCTCGGTAGCCAGTTGCTGCATAAACAAACGACGGTTAGCAAGACCAGTCAGTGGATCATGTGTAGCCTGACGATAAAGCCGTAGCAGTAAATTCAGTTGTGAAAGACTGGCCCACCAGGCAACCATCATCAACAGGAACAGTAACCAGAATTGCTCCAGTAGCTGAACAGACCAGAGCTTATCCGTGAGATAACCCGCCCAGGCTACACAGAGCAGGACAGGAAGTGTTAGTAAAACACATTCGATCAGGGTCAGCGGGAAAATGGCCAGTTGTATAATGAGTACAAATGGGTAGAAGCTATAACCCAATGAGACAAAACTGTTTGTGTCTGTAGTAATCGTGCCTGCGGTTACCGATGGAAGGTGTGTCTGGCTAAAGACGTAGAACAGGGCTGGAGCAAGCATCAGGATAAGCAGGCGGAACCGACTCAAATTCAGATTCTGAAATCGGCTTGTATAAAGCGCCAGGCCACCAAAGACAGCAATGAGAGCCAGCCTGCCCGGAAGTATGTCATAAAAAATCGAACTGTTTAGTGTTATCCTGTCAATGGCAATCCATAGCAGGGCGAGTACCGCGAACAGGGCGGTCAGAATACACGCTCGTGAGGCTATCTGCATGGCACGAGTACCATTGAAATCAGCAGAATTATTGTGGCTGCTTAATAGATCCGGGAGATTTTCAAATGAAAGAATATGCCGCCAGAAAAATAAACAGCTTGTCCGTTGTCTGGCATACTTATTATTGTGTTTATCTGGCATCGTTATTTTAAGTGTTTGAGCAGCTTGATGACATTCCTGTGTTATAAAAGAAAATAGTTAAGGCGTATTGACGCATTGTTGCGACGGTATTTCTCAAATAAGCGCAGAGCCTATGTTTCATCCAGTACCGTTCTGATCGTTGTGGCCAGTTTCTCAATCGTGGTGGGTTTGGCCAGATAGGCGCTGATATTTACCCCAGCAGTTTTGTCGAGATGGGTTGGCAGGGTAAAGCCACTACAGATAATAACGGGTATATCTGCTCTCAGAGCTAGAATATTTTCTGCTAATTCCTTGCCTGTCATGTCTGGCATGGTCAAATCAGTTATCACCAGATCAAATTGATCTGCAGCTACCTTAAAAGCTTCCAGGGCTTGTTTACTGCTGGTATAGGCGCTGACCTGATAACCCAGGCTGGTTAACATATCGGTTCTCATCTGGGTAATCAGTTCTTCATCATCAACAAATAAAATGTGTTCACTGCCACCGGGTAGAGATTCAGCGGAAGATGCTTCCTTATCCTCTGCCGGGGATATAATACGCGGTAGATAAATGTTAAAAACGGTTCCTGCCCCCGGTTCACTGTAGACACTGATGTCACCATGATGTTTTTTTATAATACCGTGTGTGACCGCCAGACCCAGGCCGGTTCCCTTGCCCTTTTCCTTGGTGGTGAAATAAGGTTCAAAGATTTTATCGCGAATGGTTTTGTCTATGCCACAACCGGTATCAGCAATAGACAGTTTAATATAGTTGCCGGGAACAAGCTCCGGGTGTGAGATAATATCTGCATCATTCAGGTTAATCTCCTGTAGACTAATGCGTAATACCATATCCGGCTTGCCTTCCATCGCATGAAAGGCATTGGTGCATAAATTCATTAATACCTGATGAATCTGGGTAGGGTCAGCATTAATGACACCGCAATGGGGTGCTATATCCTGTTCTATTTTTATGCTGGCAGGTAGAGAAGCGCGTAACAGTTTTATGGTTTCTTTTATAATCGGTTGAATCTGGATGGTCTGTTTTTCCATTTCCTGCTGGCGGCTGAAGGATAAAATCTGCTGAACCAGATCTTTTGCACGATCTCCTGCAGTGATTATTTTTTCAAGGTAGGCATGGACAGGGTCATTCGGGCTGATCTTTTTACAGGCCATGTCAGAAAAACCAAGAATGGCGGTTAAAATATTATTGAAATCATGGGCGATACCACCGGCCAGTGTGCCAATGGCTTCCATTTTCTGTGCCTGCCGAAGATTGTTTTCGAGTGTCTGTTTTTCTTTTTGCAGGGATTTTTTTTCCGTTATATCAATCGAATATTCAATCATGATTAAACGATCATCCTGCCCGGGTGCTACGGGATAACCATGTACTTCCATAATACAGGGATGATTGTTTTTATCATAATGAATATGTTCACAGATAAAGGCTTTGCCGGTTTTTTCGACTGTGTCTATTGGGCAGGGATGATGAGTGCTGTCGCAGGGTGCATCCAGATGGTGAGATGTGGCATAACATTTCTGCCCGATAATACTCTGTTTGCCATACATGGTATTTGCAGTCTTATTGGCAAGAAGGATGGAATGATTGCTGGTATCAATCACATAAAACGGGTAGGGCAATGAGTCAATAACTGTCTGTAAAAATGCTTTTTCATGACGCAGTTTCTCCTTGGCCGCCATCAATTCGCCTGTTTTCAATTTGAGTTCTGCCAGTTTCATATATGTGTCTGGACTATCTATTGATTTTCCAGGGTAAGGTGTTCAAGGCTGCGATAAAAGAGATGGTGTCATTAGTTTGTGTGATATTCACATGATAACAGTATACTGGATAGCCAATAATTGACATATATCAATTATTGGCTATCCAGGTAAAATTTGTAACCAAAGACATAGCGATTCCGTAACAAAAGTGATTTAATTGAATAGTGCAGCTGATTCATTAGGCGTCAAACATTAGGAGTCATACATGAAAGCGATTGGTTTAACTCGATATTTACCTGTCGAAAATAAAGAAAGTCTTCAGGATATCGAATTACCACAACCTGAGGTCAGTGATTATGATTTGTTGGTGAAGGTGAATGCCATTTCGGTTAATCCTGTGGACACCAAAATACGTGCACCGAAGGATCAGGTTGAGGCTTCACCGCGTATTTTAGGTTGGGATGCTGCGGGTGAAGTGGTGGCCGTTGGTCAACAAGTTGAGCATTTTACTGCAGGTGATAAGGTTTACTACGCGGGCGACATTACGCGCTCCGGTTCAAATTGTGAGTTTCAACTGGTTGATGAACGTATAGTGGGAAGAAAGCCTGCATCACTTTTATTTACTGAAGCCGCAGCTCTACCACTAACGAGTATTACCGCATGGGAAGCGTTATTTGAACGGTTACAGATTTCTATACAAGGTGATGACGCCGCTAAGTCAATTTTGATTATAGGTGGTGCGGGTGGTGTGGGTTCAATCGCAATACAGCTGGCCAAACAGTTGGCAAAATTAAATGTTATTGCTACGGCCTCTCGCCCTGAATCACAACAATGGTGTCTGGATCGAGGGGCGGATAGTGTGATTAATCATC
>WFMW01000003.1 GCA_015488885.1 Gammaproteobacteria bacterium
CCTTTTTACGGATTTACTGCAGATCAAGGGTTCTACTCCCAGCTGGCATAGCTGCATTGGGTGCATAGCTGCATTGGGGTCGAACCATGATAAGTGATTGAATAAAAATAAAAAATACTTAAAATAGGCATGAGTTTCAGGCTTAAACCGCCTGTTTTAGGGGTAAAACTACCGCTTTAAGGAGAGAAGCCAATGCCACGGCCACGCGCCAATCGACATTTTTTGCCCGGTCATATCTGGCACATCACCCACCGCTGCCATAAGCAGGAATTTTTGCTGAAGTTTGTGAAATACCGCCAGTGCTGGTTGCGCTGGTTGTTTGAGGCAATGGTCCGACCCAGTAACTGTGGGTAAATGTTAAAAGCCTTTCCATCAAACGGTTTTGCTATTATATCAAACTTGATATAAATGAAATAATGGACTATTATGAAAAAAGTAATATTTGAAGGCAATACACTGGATGTGATTAGATATCTGCCAGAAGACGTAAGACAGCGAAGTGGCTATGAAATTGATCGCATTCAGAGAAATCTTGAGCCTGTTGACTGGAAACCCTTCCCGGCTATCGGCCCAGGAGTGCGAGAAATTCGTATTAAAATTAACGGCCAATATCGAATTATTTATATGACTAAATTTGAGAACAAAGTCCATGTATTGCATGTGTTTAAGAAAAAAACACAGAAAACTCGTCATACAGATATCAATATTGCAAAAAGTCGTTTTAATGATGTTATCAGGAGATATAAGTAATGACTAGTGCTGAATATAAAAGTGTCTGGGATGCGATTGAAACGAATCCTGTGCAGGCCGCCAATTTAAAAATACGTTCGCGATTAATGATTGAAATATCAGCCTATGTAAAATATGCCGGTTTAACACAGGCAGAGGCGGCAAAAAGACTAGGGACAACACAACCCAGATTAAACGATGTTCTAAAAGGTAAAATTGAAAAATGTACAGTTGACCGGCTGGTCAATATGCTGGCGGCAATCGGTTGCGAAGTTAGCATGAAAATTTCTCATGCCGCCTGATTATTTCGTATCAGGTATTTGCACGTTTTATTAATGCACAAATTTATAGGACCCCCAGTGCGCTGAGAATAAGTTGCACTTGAAGCAACATCGTTTTACCAGTGTACGGTTCGTTGCGTTTGCCGCGCCTATCTGTGTGGGGTGGATAATGCAACAGGACAGAATCTCGACCACCGTAAATGGTGGCTGGTATCGCGTATTCGGGTTAAAACTGTTGCCTTGCATCCTTGAGGGTAATCATTAAAACCATCGGATCTAATGGAGACTCTATAAAACCACATTGACGATAAAATTTATGCGCAGCTTCCGATGGTGCGTGAACCAACAGGGCTTTAATACCGGCCTGTTTAGAAACACCCAATGTGCGCAGGATGGCATCGCGGAGTAGTCCACGACCAAGACCTGCAGACTGCAGCTTTTTGCTGACAGCCAATCTGCCTGGTATCATCACAGGAACAGGTTCAGGCATATTGCGCCGAACCTTACTGGGCGCGTGTTGATGCATCACGCTCCCAGTAGCCAGCGCGTAGTACCCGACGACTTTCTTATCCTGGCAGACAACAAAGGTACGTGAAGCACCGGAGCCCTCATTCTTCAATGCTCGTTTCTTTAACCAATCATTGAGCACCGGCTCACCACAATCAAATTCATCTGTCACATGCGTTGCCAACAATGGTGTTGGTGCAGAAAGATCTGCCATCGGTCTAATTGTCCCATGGTGACTTTTGATTTAGCAAATAATGTAACTTCTTATTGTCAGCGACAGGGGCATCTAGTTGCGCCTGGAAGGCACTAAACGTCTCATCATCGACCAGAAATAGTCGTTGATCCAGCAATATATTCTCTGCTGCCTGGCAGGCCGCTTCTAGCATAAAGTCTGAACGTGTTTTGTTCAGGCTGGAAGCGGCTTTATCAATTAAAGCCCGCTGACCTTCCAGTGCGCGGATATTAATGGGTGCTATTTTATTTTGTGAGGTAGACATAATGGTGCCTTCTATTTTTCGTCAATACTGTATATCTATTAAATATACGACTTTGTATATGTATCGTCTATAAATATTGCTTGTTTAACCGTAAAATGAATTTATAAGGCCCCCATAAACTTGCTCATACGTTTGCAGGCGGATCTAATGAAATCTGCCGAGCTTATGCCAAACGTTATCACGAAACTAATAAGGTCATAAAACTAATAGGGTCTTATTTATCCAGGAGGTGTTCATCGTTGCATACCTTCCCTGGTTTTTGCAGTAGCGGCAGGGTTGGGTATTTTATAGCCGAATCTATGATGATTTATATTGCCTTCGGCCCGTGGTAACCAGGCCTATCAAGCCGATTGACAACAGTGCCAGTATGCCTGGTTCGGGTACTGTTTCGTATTGAATTGCGCTGATATAGAATTGTTCACCAATAAGATTAGGTGATTGACCGTTAAAATATGAGATATTAAAGGAATTATTTCTGCTAACACTTGTATGTATATTATACAAAAAATCCGCGTTTCTTTTAGCGATGGCATCAGCAAGGGTGCCATTGCCACTACTGCGTGAGGCATCAAAGTTGCTGGCACTGAACGTATAATTAACGCCGTCAATATTTATTGTATTGCCTACAAGGCTGTAGTCAGAATCATGATTGTTATTAAACCAGATACCAGTAATCATGATATTGCTATCCCATTTCATATGAACCGATTCACCAGTCGCTACATTATCATCACTCGAAGGGTTGCACTGGTTGTTATTATTGATATCCATACAGGAACCTAAACCGCCATTGGCTACGCTTGCTCCATACTTCGAATCCATATAGGCATACTGATTTGGGTCATTATCTCTGGTAGATGAGGCGGTAATTTTCAGGCCCGGATAATTGAGTGTGCTGTATCCTCTCTCATTAGAATTGGCGTCGGCTTTGAAGTCAATTAGTGTTGCATATGCCGAACCGGTTAGGGTAAACAGAAATGTAAAAATAACAAATTTTTTAAGTTGTTTCATGATGTCGAGTCTTCATAAATTAATGTAATGATATATTGGTTGTATGCAATCCATGTGCCATTCTTTTTAGCGGCATAATATAACTATAAAAAACAATGGCTTATGATATTATTCAATATTGAGTAATTATAAATTTTTCCTGAACTGTAAAAATCTATGACACTGAATCATTGCTTAATGCAAGTAGTCATTCATTCAGGATATGCGTATGGAGCTGATAAATGTATAACTATCAACAACTTATTATGTGGCGATGACTTACCCGGCTTGATGTAAAAAGCGTAATAAATATCGACATTTTTCATCAATCTGATACGCTACGAGATTACTGCTGATGCTTTGTTAAAATTCATTCCGGCTTTCAGCCGTAACACGAAGCCACCGTCTTTAGTCGGTGGAGTATTCATTGCTGGTGGAAATTTTAACCAGCTGATTGTACAGTCGCTGGTAATTTTCTGCCGTTTGCCGGGAAGAGTAATGTTGCTTGACTCGATCAAAGGCATGCTGCGTTAGTTTCTGATGTTGTTTCGGGTGAGTAATCAGTTGCTGGATTGCTTCAGCAAATGTTTCCGGTTGATGTTCATGTATCAATATCCCGCATTTCCCCTGATCCAGTAAATGCGGAATGCCGCCCACTGCATGGGCAATAATGGCTGTTTTCAGATACATGGCTTCGAGCAGGATCATCGGCAGGCCTTCGTGGTCGGATGTCATCAGCAGTATATCCAGTGTCTGTAAAGCGGTAGCCATATCATCACAATGACCTTCAAAGTGGATGTAATCGTCTGCCGATGCTGCGGTTACCTGTTGCTGCAGGGAATTTGACAATGGGCCATCGCCATAGATATAAAAATCAACCGATAATTCCGGGTGTTGTTGTTTGAGACAAACTGCGGCCTGAATAAACAGGTCCACACGCTTAACCGGTGCCAGTCTGCCGGCAATGCCTACGCGGTAATGTCGTTTGCCAGTTTCGTTGTTTGCTGATGTTGTCGCTGGCAAGGTGTCGGTATCAATACCATTTTCAATGGTTTTAATATGACTTTCCGGATATTTTCTGGCCAGTTTTTCTGCCAGATCCGCAGCAACAGCAATGATATAACGCTGGTAATAACGGCCACAAAGCCAGTCCAGAAAAAAGATAATATGTTTATGTAATTTGTACACTGCGGCGGGGTGTTCGGCGGCACCATGTTGTGTGCGCAGGGAAGGGATATGTCCACATCGCCAGGCAGCTATACTACCAAGGATATTTTCTTTTAGCCGGTGCGTATGGATAATGTCAGGTTGTATTGCACGCACGGTTTTTATCATCTGCCTGAGGATTTGTGCACTGTTTAAGCTTGCCTCGTCGATAACTGTTACATCAATACCTGTATCACGTAGCTTTTGTTCTAATTTTCCATGGTTGAGTAAGAGAATATGGACTATAGTTCCTGTATGTTTCCTGAGCGCACTGGCAAGCGTATAGAGCTGTACTTCAGCGCCTGCCCAGAGATCGCCGGAAGCAATATGTAATACCTTGACGGGGTGATTTTTATCCATAATGACTTATTTGTCGTCTCGTATTTGAGAGTATATGTAATACCATTCTGCTATATTAGCTGTGTATATTAGCTGTAATATAGTGGGCAGATTTTTATTTATTTTAGTTGAACCGACCAAAGGTTGCATTGATGACAGTACTCTTTTTTCTACTTGGTGTGTTGTGCATCTACAGCTATTTTCTGTATCCGCTCATTTTACAGCTTATTCCCTCACGTCAGTTTGATTTTGCGGGTTCCCCGCCTGCGGATGATGAATGGCCGATGCTCAGTTTAATTATCACTGTCCATAATGAAGCGGCACGTATCCGGGAAAAGCTGGAGAACACGCTACTTATTGATTATCCGGCGGTATCACTGGAAATCATTATTGCTTCCGATTTTTCCACGGATGCCACCGAAGATATTGTGCAAGCCTACGCGGATAAAGGAGTGAAGCTGGTACGTGCGGATGAGCGTAAAGGTAAGGAATATGCCCAGCTGTGCGGGATTCGTGCCTCATATGGCGACATACTGGTATTTTCTGATGTGGCTACCATGATACCGGCTGATGCACTGAAACATCTTGCCTTGCGCTTTGCCGATAATCGCATTGGTGCTATCTCAAGTGAAGACCGTTTTTTGAGCCAGGATGGCAGTATTGTTGGTGAGGGGGCTTATGTGAAATATGAGATGTGGCTGCGTCGGCAGGAGTCGGTTCGTGCCGGGCTGGTGGGATTAAGTGGGTCGTTTTTTGCAGCACGTCGTCAGGTTTGTGAACACTGGGATATCTATTGTCCCAGTGATTTTAATACTGCGCTGAATACAGCAAAATCGGGGATGGTTGCCATTACCTGTCCGGATGTCATTGGTGAGTACCGGGATGTTCAGGATGCTTCACTGGAATACAGCCGTAAAATGCGTACTGTGATTCGGGGCATTACGGCTATCGCACGCCACCCCGAAGTATTGAATCCGGTTCGCATGGGATTGTTCGCCTTTCAGGTGTGGAGCCATAAGATTATGCGCTGGGGGGTGCCGTGGTTTATGCTGGGTTTTGCTGTCGTTACATTATGGTTGCAGGGGAAAGGGGTGATCTATTCGCTGGCGCTGTATGCACAACTGCTTTTTTACACGCTGGCACTGGCTGGCTGGTTGATTGCCGGGTTGCGCAAAAACACCCTGATTAAAATTATTTTCTTTTTTGTGCAGACCAATATTGCATTGGCTCAGGCCACCTTACAGTTTCTTATGGGGAAGCGTATGACGGTCTGGGTGCCATCAAAACGCTAGGATTCAATGTTTTATCAACTGCCGCCGGTAGGTAATCCGGTTCAACTCTATTCCCGGGATAAAACCCCGCTGAATCGTGCCGCCAGTAATTTTCCGGCCGTTTTTCTTCACTGGGATATCCAGTTTTATGATTCGGGCACGTCGGCACTGGCCGCCGCCATGATTGCGGCCAGAACAAAAAAATTCGGTACCGGTTATGCCGGGGATGCCGAGGTGATTATACCGGCTTATGGTTGCCCTGATCTGATCGCGGCTGCTGTGTATGCGGGGTTGAAGCCGGTGCTGGTCGATCTGCAAGCGTCACGTCCGTGGATGGATTTACAGGCGGTTGCTGATGCTGTTTCAGCAGCGACTGTGGCCATTATTGCGGTGGATTTATTTGGTATTCCCGAACGGCTGTCCCGGTTACGTCCGATTGCAGACAAGGCAGAAATCGTTCTTATTGAAGATAGTGCTCAGGGCTTTCCGGCGCAAGCCATGACCCGGCATGGTGAGGCATACTGGCAGGGAGATCTGGTGGTATTGAGTTTTGGGCGTGGCAAGCCGGTGAGTTTACTTGGCGGTGGTGCCGTATTGTCGCCGCAGGGAAATAATAGTATAAGTGCCTTATTACCTCAGTTGCCATCACCGAAAGACAATGCTATCCAGCGTTTACGTTACCGCCTGAAAGCACAGTTGTATAATGTCATGCTTCATCCACGGCTGTACTGGTTGCCTGCTGCATTACCTTTTTTACATCTGGGGGAAACAGCCTATCATCCCCTGTCGTCAATAGCGGGTCTGGACCGCTTGCGTAAAAAACTGTTGATGGCTAATATCCATGCCTATTATGGTTATGATGAACATGCTCTGGCGATAAACCGGTACACACGTACAGCCTTGCAGGGTAATGAAAATATTATTAATCTGGCCGCGGTGTGTGAGCTGCCTGAAGCGCAGCGCCTGTTACGTTATCCACTGTTACTGCCCGCGTCTGAACGTGACCATGTGGTGCATTGCCTGAATCAGAACGGCAGAGGAGCATCCATTATGTATGCAGCAGCTATACCGGAAATACACGGCCTGGAGCAGGTGCTTGATAAACAAAAACTGTTTCCCTGTGCGCGTGATTTTGCCGCCCGCCTGCTGACCTTGCCAATGCATGGCCTTGCCGCTGTGGATGCAGTGGATGTTTTATCAGGGTGTTTACACAGTATTTAAATTTGCAATGGACAAGGTATCCGCTATGATTGGCGGTAGGTGTTGCCCTATCTCAGAACGATATCCCATCCTGGTGCAAGCACGGGGCATGAGCTTTTACTTTCTGAAGAAGATGGTAGTATATTCAAATATTATGTTAAAAAATATTGAACAATCATTGAGCCTTTGTGAGAGTTGTGTTTACTTCCCTCCAAATCTTCCTTCTTGTGCCTATTCGCAGGAGGACTGGGCTATGTTGCAAAAGAAAAGTTGCTCGTTTGACTTTCAACCTGATGATACTGATTGTAAGATGACGAGGAAAACAAGTTGCCCACTTGTTGATACAGGGATGCCCTGATAGTATTTTTGGATGAAAATGTAACTGAGCACTATCCTCTGTGTCAGGCATTAAAAAATCGGTCAAGACTGCGGTAGCTGATTGCTTCGGAGATATGCGGTATTTCTATATTGTCACTGTTATCGATATCGGCAATGGTGCGGGCGAGTTTTAAAATACGATGATAGGCGCGGGCAGATAGTTTGAGCTTATCCATCGCCTTGTTTAATAATGCTTTCTGCGGCGTCTGTAAGGCACAGAATGTTTCAATTTCGCTGACACTGAGTTCGGCATTGCAATGCGGGCTTCTTGATAGCTGGCGCTGATAGGCCTGCCTCACGCGTTCTCTAATTATCTCACTGCTTTCACCTTTGGGGCTGTGGCTATCGAGGGCATTTTTGTCGATGCGCGGGACTTCGACGTGCATATCAATACGGTCGAGAAACGGGGCGGAAATTTTACTACGGTGTTTTTTCTGCTGATTGTAGCTGCACTGGCACAGGTCTTTACCGTTGCAGGCATACCCCTGTGGACAGGGGTTCATCGCGGCGATAAGTTGAAAACGGGCGGGAAAATCGGCCTGGCGGCTGGCTCGGGAAATAGAGATACGACCGGTTTCCATGGGTTCGCGTAACACATCCAGTACGTGACGATCATATTCGGTGAGTTCATCTAAAAATAACACACCTTGATGTGCCAGTGAAATTTCACCCGGTGCGGGTTTGGAGCCACCACCAACCAGTGCCACACCAGAAGCGGTATGATGCGGATTTCTGAATGGCCGGGTTTTCCATTGGCTGATATCAAACCCCTGATGGCTGATAGAGCAGATAGACGCACTTTCCAGTGCCTGTTGTTCGGTCATGGGCGGTAAAATACTGGCCAGGCGACTGGCTAGCATGGATTTCCCGGTGCCGGGTGGTCCGACCATGAGCATATTATGGCGCCCGGCAGCGGCGATTTCCAGTGCGCGCCGAGCGTGATGCTGGCCGCGCACATCGGCCATATCCGGGAGTTGACGATCAATATGGTTAATAACAGTGCTTACATCGGCCACGGGAAGTGTGTTTAGCCCTTTGAGATGTTGGCAGACACTGAGCAGGCTGTCGGCGGATAATACCTGCACACCTTCAACCAGCGCAGCTTCATTGGCATTTTCCGGGGGCAGAATTAACTGCCGGTTGGCCTGTTTGCAGGCCAGTGCCACCGGCAGGCTGCCATTGACTTTGCGTAGCGCTCCCGATAGTGCGAGCTCACCATGAAATTCATAATGTTCAAACTGATCGAGTTCCATCTGTTCTGAGGCAGCCAGAATACCCAGTGCAATCGGCAGGTCATAACGCCCGCCATCTTTGGGCAGGTCGGCGGGTGCCAGGTTAATGGTTATTTTTCGGGTGGGGAATTCAAAGTGTGAATTAATAATGGCGGCGCGTACCCGGTCTTTGCTTTCACGTACTGCTGCTTCAGGCAGGCCAACGATGGATAAAGCTGGCAGACCGTTAGAAATATGAACTTCAACGCTGACCTGAGGGGCGTGGATGCCGGTCAGCGCTCGGGTGTAGATAGTAGCGAGTTTCATAAGGTCTTTCCCTGATAGTGATTCCTTTATATACAACGATTATACATAAAAACAGCATGGGCTTGTATCAGTCAGGTGGATTATTTTCTGGTTTGTTATTTTCAGGTGTGTTCTCAGTGTTCCGGGTTAATGTTTCCAGCTGTTTTTCCAGGCGGTCAAGTTTTTCCCGGCTGCGTTGCAGTAAGGCAGATTGCAGGTCGAATTCTTCACGGCTCACAAGGTTGAGTTTATTGAATGTTTCCTGCACGAAAAGGTGAATACTGGTTTCTATATCAGCGCGTATACTCTCCGTGCCTTCAGGCAGTAAAGCGCCGATACGGTGACTGAGTTCATCGAAGAGTTTCTGTTTCATTCATTGTGTCCAGGAAAATTTACTGATGAAGGGTATTTTACCTCTAAATGCTTAGTTCCGGGATGTTTTGATTAACCCGGATATTTCATGGGAATGCTATCAATATCCGGGTTAACGATGCACCAAAATAAACACGGATAATTATGGGCGCACCAAAATATAGCGTTATCAGTGGCAAGATCAGGATGGATGGTGTAATTGTTTTAATAAGTATTTGATAAATATAATTAAATTATAGTTGGTATGGTATGTGCTTTGCAGTAGGGGCATAGCAGTTTATAACTGATTATATTTTATTTTAGATTATATTTTAGATTATATTTTAGATTATATTTTAGATTTTATTTTTTTAATTGTTATGGTTTTTTAGCTGTCGCCGATACCGGGGGCAGCATTATTTTGAGGAGTGATGATAATGAAATTGATTACTGCAATTATAAAACCCTTCAAACTGGATGATGTGCGTGAAGCCTTATCCGATATAGGGGTGCAGGGTATTACGGTGACTGAGGTGAAAGGCTTTGGTCGCCAGAAAGGGCACACGGAATTGTATCGTGGCGCGGAATATGTGGTGGATTTTTTGCCGAAAGTGAAGGTAGAAGTTGCTGTGGGAGCGGATGTTACTGAAAAAGTGGCGGATGCTATTCGTAATGCGGCTAATACCGGCAAAATTGGTGATGGCAAAATTTTTGTTTCCAACATTGAAGAAGTTGTGCGGATTCGTACCGGTGAAACCGGCGCTGAAGCACTTTAAGTTAACCATTGAGGAGATTTGAAGTGAAAAAATTTCGTAGATTATTTAACCTGCCGATGGTGTTGACAACAGGCACGTTGGCATTACTGCCTTCACTGGCACAGGCAGCAGACAAACTGGATAGTGGTGATACTGCGTGGATGTTAACATCAACTTTGCTGGTTTTGTTGATGACCATTCCTGGCCTGTCGTTATTTTATGCGGGTATGGTGCGCTCTAAAAATGCACTGTCAGTGATGATGCAATGTTTTGCGATTACCTGCATGGTAACGCTGATATGGGTAATATATGGCTATAGCATGGCATTCGGTGACGGCGGATCGATGAATTCGTTTGTTGGCGGTATGGGTAAGGCATTCATGGCTGGTGTCGGTGTCGATACATTGTCAGGCACGATTCCTGAAACCGTGTTCTCCATGTTCCAGCTTACCTTTGCCATTATTACCCCAGCTTTAATTGTAGGTGCTTTTGCCGAGCGCATGAAGTTTTCTGCCATGCTCTGGTTTATGGGTATCTGGGTCACTGTCGTCTATTTCCCGGTTTGTCACTGGGTGTGGGGTGGCGGCTGGCTGGCAGATAAAGGCGTTCTGGACTTTGCGGGTGGGACGGTTGTACACATTAATGCTGGTGTGGCTGCACTGATGGCTGCTCTGGTTATTGGCAAACGCAAAGGTTATCCGGGCACCGCCATGCCTCCGCACAACTTGATGTTCACCGTTGTTGGTGCTGGTCTGTTGTGGGTAGGCTGGTTCGGTTTCAATGCCGGTAGTGAACTAGCTGCTGACGGCACGGCTGGTATGGCAATGGCAGTGACTCAGGTTGCTACGGCGGCGGCGGCTCTGGCGTGGATGTTTGCTGAGTGGATAGCTCACGGGAAACCAACAACGCTGGGTATTGCTTCAGGTGCGGTTGCTGGTCTGGTGGCTATTACCCCGGCATCGGGCTTTGTTGGCCCTATGGGTGCGATTGCCATCGGCATAACAGCGGGTGTGGTTTGTTTCCTCTCAGCTACCAAGCTGAAACGTATAATCGGTTATGACGACAGTCTGGATGCGTTTGGTGTGCATGCTGTCGGCGGTATCATCGGTGCCCTGTTGACGGGTATCTTTGTTGCCTCTTCTCTGGGTGGTGTTGGCTTAAAAGAAGGTATCACAATGGCGCAGCAGTTTGGTACTCAGGTACTCGGCGTGAGCGCTACGATTGTGTATGACGCCATCGCAAGCTTTATCATTCTTAAAGTTATTGATGCTGTTATTGGTCTGCGTGTGACTGCGGATGAAGAAACAGAAGGTCTGGATCTGGTGTTGCACGATGAACGCGCTTATGACCTCTAATCTGGTTATCTGTGGTGTTCTTTCAAAAGCACACGGATGTGCTGCTATTTAGCTGCAAACAGTATGAATATAACTATTTATAATTAAACAGCAATAACATATCCTTTGATAATGTATTGGCCGAGTACGTAAGTACCCGGCCTTTTTTTGTTCAGCCAGGTATGAATATGCCGCCTGGTCATCACCACATCTATTTCATTCAGGTGCTGTTTTCACATTTTTGGTGCATATTTCATCTTGCACATTTTTGGTGCACTTTAAGCAAATGTGTGGTAAAAGATGTCTCTGAAATGTAAAACAGAAATGACTTAACAGAGGCTGCAATGAAACTAGTTAAAGCAATTATAAAACCTTTTAAACTTGATGATGTCCGCGAGGCATTATCTGAGATTGGGATAACAGGCATCACTGTGTCGGAAGTAAAAGGGTTTGGCCGTCAGAAAGGGCATACCGAGTTGTATCGGGGGGCGGAATATGTGGTGGATTTTTTACCTAAAGTGAAGATGGAGATGGTGGTTGCTGACACCATGGTGGAAAAAGTTATCGACGCAGTCAGAAATGCAGCCAATACCGGCAAAATTGGTGATGGCAAAATTTT
Source organism: Gammaproteobacteria bacterium (assembly GCA_015488885.1). Taxonomy (GTDB): domain Bacteria; phylum Pseudomonadota; class Gammaproteobacteria; order SZUA-229; family SZUA-229; genus S010-25. The sequence goes on from WFMW01000003.1 coordinate 11,975, forward strand.
TGTATTGAATATCGAACAGGCTGTGCGCATACGTACCGGTGAATCCGGTGATGAAGCACTTTAGGTGGTTAATGATAAGTTGTTAAAGAGTAAAAAATGATGAAAAAGATAAATAGTAAATATTTTCTGACGGCCTTATTGTTACTGGTGCCTCTGGCTGCTCAGGCAAAATCAGCGGATAGTGGTGATACGGCATGGATGTTAACATCTACGGCATTAGTGTTATTTATGACATTGCCGGGGCTGGCATTATTTTATGGTGGGCTGGTACGGGGAAAAAATGTTCTCTCGGTATTAATGCAGTGTTTTGCTATTGCCTGCGCGGTGTCAATAGTATGGGTGGTTTATGGTTACAGCCTGGCATTCGGTGATGGCGGTAGTATGAATGCATGGATTGGCGGGCTACACAATGTTTTTCTGGTTAATGTAGCACATGATAGTTTAACCGGCAGCTTGCCCGAATCGGTTTTTATTATGTTTCAGATGACTTTTGCCATTATTACGCCTGCGCTGATTATTGGCGGTTTTGCTGAGCGGGTGAAGTTTTCGGCCATGCTGGTGTTCAGCATTTTATGGTTAACCGTTGTCTATATTCCTGTTTGTCATTGGGTCTGGGGTGGTGGTTGGCTAGCAGATAAAGGGCTGCTGGATTTTGCTGGAGGAACGGTTGTGCATATAACCGCCGGGGTGTCAGCCGTTATCTGTGCCATAGTGATTGGTGAGCGTAAAGGTTTTCCTGCAACGCCAATGATGCCGCATAATATGACCATGACGGTCACCGGGGCAGGTATGCTCTGGGTAGGCTGGTTTGGTTTTAATGCGGGTAGTGCACTGGCAGCAAATACGGATGCCGGTATGGCCATGCTGGTTACCCATATCAGTGCTGCCTGTGGGGCGATGACCTGGAGTTTTCTGGAGTGGTATAAATATGGTAAACCCAGCGCCCTGGGTCTGGTTACCGGTATGGTGGCTGGTCTGGGTACCATTACACCCGCATCCGGTTTTGTCGGGCCTGCAGCTGCCATGTTTATCGGTATGAGCGCGGGGATTATCTGTTTCTTTGCTACCGGATTTATTAAACAGTCACTTAAAATAGATGATTCACTGGATGTGTTTCCAGTGCATGGTGTGGGAGGGATGTTGGGAACCTTTCTTGCCGGTATATTTGTTGCCTCAAGTCTGGGTGGTACCGGTCTGGCGAACGGGGTAAGTATAGGTTCTCAGGTAACGGTACAGTTAACCGGTATCCTTGCCACGGCTATCTGGGCAGGCATAGCAACCTTTGTTTTGCTGAAGATTGTCGATGCCATAATCGGTTTGCGTGTTTCCAGTGAGGCAGAAACAGAAGGTCTGGATATTAGTGAACATGATGAAAGAGGCTATATTCTATAAGTTCGACATCGGCATGCATGTGGCTGGCGGTCTTGAATAAAGGGGGGCTTTAATATAGTTACTTAAAATTTAACCGCTAAACCAGCAAATACTTCCCCCTGAGTCAGGAGCTGGCCGTTGACTGTCAGGGTGCAGCCACCCTGACAGAAAAGGCTGGCATTATTATTAACTGGCGTTATTTCGAGGGCATAACCGGGTTGGCTAAACAGGAGGGTGATAATAAAAAGGTTCTGGTTAAGGTGTTTCATGTTTATTGCTGGCAGATGGTGCAATAAAAGGTTGAGCGTTGCTGTTGAGTAATTTTTTTAACAGGGTGGCCGCAGTTGGGGCAGGCAACGCCGGTTTTTCCATATACCTTCAATTGCTGGGCAAAATAACCGGGTCTGCCGTCTTCGGCAGTAAAATCACGCAGAGTTGTACCGCCCTGTTTAATCGCTGCGGATAATATTTGCTGTATGGCTTCAATCAGACGCTGATAAGCTTGCAGTGACATATTGTCTGCCTGACGTTTGGGGTTGATGCCTGCTTTAAATAACGCTTCGTTTGCATAAATATTGCCGATACCGACAACATTATGGCTGTTCATAATAAAAGCTTTAATCGTTATCTTGCGTTTGCGCGACAGCCTGTACAGATAGTCGGCGGTCAAAGCATCGGACAGTGGTTCAGGCCCCAGATGGCTGAGTAAGCGATGTTGTTCAACAGGGTGAGCCGTCCATAATACACAGCCGAATTTGCGTGGATCATGCAGGCGTAGGATTTTTTTATTTTCAAAGCAGAAATCAATATGGTCGTGTTTGTCGGCAGGCTGTTGGGCGGTGGTGATACGCAGGCTACCTGACATGCCGAGATGGATAATAATACTGCCGGTCTGTAATGTTAATATCAGATATTTTCCCCGGCGTAATACCTGGTTAACAGTCTGTGATTGTACCGTATTGGGCAAGTGTACAGGGACAGGCCAGCGTAAGCGATGATTACGAATATGCACCGTATTTATTTTTTGCCGGATAATATGGGGTTCTATTCCCCGGCGGGTGGTTTCAACTTCGGGTAATTCAGGCATACGATTAAGATAGGTTCATTATTCAGGATAAGATTTTTTGTGAAGGTATCGCATTTAATATTGTGCAACTGGCTTGAATAATTGCTGACTGTTTTTTTTGTCCAGATGGTACTCAAGGTGTAAGGCTGGTCTGGCGAGAATAACCCAGGGTCTGGTTGATGTAATCTGAAAAATCAGTGGTTTTTTTTCTGTATCAAGAAAAACCTGTATTGTTCCCTGTGACGCTCGGGGCAGATATTGATGTACACCAAATGCCTGAATATTCTGCCATTGTTGTAGCGTGTTAATAATAGCATCAGTGGGCTGTTTGAGCGTGCTTTTCCATAAGCCCTTTGCGGTTTTGAAAATACGTTGTCCGGGTAATACCAGTTTTCTTATATGACTGTTATGAGGTAGTAATTCCAGTGCGACCAGGGTGCTGAAATTGGAATTAATTAAAGGAAAAAAAACATCCTGAATAAGATAAACCCGGTTATGATAGAGGATGTAACGTAAACCGTTTAACGGGTTAATGATACCAAATTGAATACGTTGTTGATTAAATTCAATGCTGGTGTCTGCATGGGCCAGGCCGATGGTTTGCAGATTCATTTTTATTGTTTTGTATTGTGCATCGACCGGTGCATTTAATAAAGCCAGTAAAGCTTTTATCCGAAAATTATTCGCCGCAATGTTTATTGGTTGGGTAAATTGCCAGAAAGTCTGCTTGCCCTCGGTTTTTTTAATCAGTTTACTGGTGTGGCCATGATGTCGAATAATAATCTGCTTAATGGTTTCAGGCTGGATATGGGTGAGTGTATCAAGACGGTTATTTTCGGGTTTGGTATGTATGACCAGATAAATTAGCGTAATAACAATAATCAGTAACAGCAGATTCAGTAAATTCTTTTTTAGCATCAAAGGTTCAGGTAAGTGCTATTTTGACAGGCTTATCATGCCTTTTAGTGCCTGCTGGATGTCAGCCGGGTAGACCAGAGTTTTGGTATTATCGGATGTAGACAGCTGGTTAAGTGAGGCAATATATTTTTCACCCAGTAGATACATCACCGGTAGATCCTGTTCAATCGAGTCAGATACTTTCTGGATGGCAGTAGCTGAGGCTTCAGCCAGTAATACGGTTGCTTCGGCTTCTTTGCGTGAGGCTTCAAGGTTGCCTTCTGCCTTCAGAATAACCGCCTGTTTCTGGCCTTCAGCTGTGGTAACTGCGGCACGTCGCTGGCGTTCGGCAGCGGCCTGTTCTTCCATGGCTGCCTGCATGGTTGGGGATGGATTGATATCCTGAATTTCAACCGTTTTTAATACCACGCCCCAGTCTGAAATATCATCCGAGATAGATTCTTTGAGTCTGGCTTTAATTATTTCGCGCGATGCTAGCGCTTCATCAAGTGTCATCGCACCAATAATGGAGCGCAATGAGGTTTGTACCAGAGTTTGCAGGGCAAAGCTGTAATCTTCCACGCCATAAACAGCTTTTTGTGGATCGACAACATTAATGTAGGCGACAGCATTGGTTTCAATCACCGCGTTATCTTTGGTAATGACTTCCTGAGCAGGGATGTTTAAAACCAGATCCTTGGTTATTACTTTAAAAGCAATCGAATCAATGTAGGGGAGGATAATATTCAACCCGGGCTTGAGGGTTTTATGGTATTTGCCCAGTCGCTGGACAACATATTTTTTGCCCTGTGGCACAATGCTTACCCCCATCGCCATGGTGACAAAAACCACGCCCAGCAACGCCAGGATAATATATAAAGTGTGCATGATTAGCTCCTAAAGTTTATGTACGAGTAATTTATTGCCGAGTATTTCAGTAATTTTAACGCGATCACCGGGAATGACTTTATCATGGCAGATCATTGACCATTGCTCATTACCGAGAACCGGAACCGGGAACTTGATTTGTCCACTGTTAGCACCGGCATCGTAAAAAACCACCATTGCCTGCTGGCCTATTAAGCTTTCCAGTGCCATGCCGGCGTGGCTGCGTGTTCTAATGGCGGGGGAAATATATTTAAACCAGAGGAACAGGCAGATAATAGAAAGTAGCATCCATAAAATTAGCTGTTCATTAAAACTGATCGGGGTTAATGCCAGTGTCAGACCAACAATAATAGCACTAACACCTATCCACAGCAGGATGAAACTGGGTATAAACATTTCTGCTGCAGCAAGCAACAGGCCGGTTACAATCCAGTGCCAGTATTCAATATGCAAATTTAACCATTCAATCATAAATTTAACCTTTCAATCATAATGGGTGGCTCCTTTCTTAATGGGTGGCCCCTTCGTTATTCGGGCTGGAGTTTATCATGCATGGTAATGATTCAGCGAGTAGCCAAAATTAAATGAGATCTGTTCCTGGGTAGATGCACGGTTTGGGGTGAATAGCGATTAAACTTAAAGTAAATTATTAGCTTAAATAATCAAGTTAATGATTTATCGGGTATATCTAAAAGTGCTTTCTCAGGTATTTTAAAATTGCTGGCTAAGTTACTGTCTGAGTTACCATTCTTAACATTTTTATGGGTAAAAACACTTGACATAACAGGGGTAGAATACCTATAGTGTGGTTATGTGGGGGAAAGTGGTAGAAAGTGGGTTTTCCTGGGTTTTCAGTATAGGCAATAATAATAAAAAATGAATTTTCGTGGTATCAATAATGTTGCGCTAGATGCAAAAGGCAGAATGGCTATGCCAGCGCGTTATCGTGAGCGCCTGCTTGAAAGTTGCGGTGGTCGCCTGATTGTTACCGTCGATCGTGATCATTGTTTGCTGGTTTATCCCCTCCCTGAATGGGAAATTATTGAAGCTAAATTAATTAAGTTGCCTGCATTGAACAAGCAGGCGCGCCTATTGCAACGTCTGTATATTGGCCATGCCACCGAGCTGGAAATGGATGCACAGGGCAGAATCCTGTTACCAGCTATGTTACGTGATTATGCCAGTTTAACAAAGAAAACAGTATTAATCGGTCAGGGCAGAAAGTTTGAAATATGGGATGAGTCGGTCTGGAATGAAAGTCAGGAGATGTGGGTGGAGGCGGTTCAGGCCGATGGTGGTGAACTGCCATCGGCACTTGAAGATCTGTCTTTATAGCCATGGTTGAGTTTGCGCATCAGCCGGTTTTATTAAATGAATCGCTGACAGCATTAAACATTCATGCTGATGGCATTTATATTGATGCAACTTTCGGGCGTGGCGGACACAGCAGGGCTATCCTGAAACAGCTGAGTCAACAGGGTCGTTTATTTGGTTTTGATCAGGATTTACAGGCAATAGCCTATGGTAAACAGCATTTTGCCGGGGAACCACGGCTGATTCTTGAGCACGGTAACTTCAGTCAGGTAAATCGCGTGATTGATAAATATAAGCTGGTGGGAAAAATTAACGGTGTTTTGATGGACCTCGGGGTGTCATCGCCACAACTGGATGATGCCAGCCGAGGTTTCAGTTTTGCGCGTTCTGGCCCACTGGATATGCGCATGGATACCAGTCATGGCGAATCAGTCGCACAGTGGCTGGTGCATGTCGAATTCAATGAGCTTAGAAATGTACTTAAATGGTATGGCGAAGAACGTTTCGCAAAACGTATTGCAACGGCCATTATTACTGAACGTGACAGGCAGACTATTGCGACCACCGATCAACTGGCGGCGATTATAAGCGATGCTATTCCGGTAAAAGAAAAACATAAACATCCGGCAACCCGTAGTTTTCAGGCTATGCGGATTTTTATTAATCAGGAATTAAAAGCCCTGGAAGAAGGGCTTGAAGCAGCTGTATCCGTACTGGCGACAGGTGGACGGCTGGCAGTGATTAGTTTCCATTCACTGGAAGATCGGATGGTAAAACGGTTTATGCGTAACCACGTGAGTCGGCCACCTTTGCCGGTAGGATTGCCAGTAATGGAAGCGGATATCGAGGTGCCATATCGGTTGATTGGTAAACCGGTGGTCGCGGGTACAGAAGAACTGCAAAACAATATCAGAGCCAGAAGCGCACGTTTACGTGTACTGGAGAAAAAATAATGTCTACGCGACAAAGGTGGTTATTGTTACTGACTGTATTGTATGTGCTGATGATGTCATCGGCTTTACTGCTGATTTACAGCAAGCATCAATCTCGCAGGCTGTTTGTTGATTTGCAGCAGTTAAAACAGCAGGTGGATGCGTTGAATACAGAATGGAGCCAGCTACAGCTGGAGCAGGGCACCTGGTCGGGGCATGCGAGGATTGAAAGTAAAGCACGAAAAGAACTGTCGATGATCGTACCGCGTGATGATGATATTGTTTATATGAGGCTGCAATAGGTGGAATAATGAAGCCGCTTGGAAAAGCACAGAAACTGGGGCGTAAAGTTGCTGTGCATAAAAAATACACTGACCGTGCCGACAAAAAACCGCTAATGCCATGGCGTTGTCTGTCGGTATTTGTGGTGTTTGTGGCATTAATTCTGGTGCTGATTGGTCGGGCGCTGGATATGCAGGTATTGGATAGCGGTTTTTATCAACGACAGGGTGAAGCGCGGCAATTACGTACGGTTGCCATTGCGGCACACCGGGGTGATATTGTTGATCGAAATGGTGAAGCGCTGGCAATAAGTGTGCCGGTTAAAAGTATCTGGATTAATCCAGGCGAGATGCAGGCTGATCTTGATAGATTGACACCACTGGCAAAATTACTGTCATTGAATCCTAACCGGTTGCGCGCCAGGGTCAAACGTAATGCCAAACGTGAATTTATGTATATCAAGCGGCAGGTATCTCCAGAGCTGGCGGAGCGGGTAAAAGCCCTGAATATCCCCGGCGTGGCGATGCAGAATGAATACCATCGTTATTATCCGGGTGGTGAAGTCACTGCACACGTTCTGGGTTTTGTTAATATTGATGATAAAGGTCAGGAAGGTATTGAGCGAGCTTATGATAAAACATTAAAGGGTATCGCAGGTAAAAAAAAGGTATTGCGTGATCGATTTGGTCAGGCGTTTGAAGATGTAGAAAGGATTAGTCCGGTACAGCCGGGTCAGTCAATAATGCTTAGTATCGATAAGCGTCTGCAATATCTTACTTATCGAACCTTGAAAGCAGCCGTGATTAAGCATAATGCAATCGCAGGTTCTGCTGTTGTACTGGATGTGAAAACAGGTGAAATACTGGCCATGGCCAACCAGCCTTCATTTAATGTAAATGATAGAAAACAGATAACCCCTCAGGCAACGCGTAATCGTGCGGTGACGGATGTGTTTGAGCCTGGCTCTACCATGAAGCCAATCAGTATGGCTGCTGCGCTTGAAAGTGGCCGTTGGAAGCCGTTCTATAAAGTTAATACCTCACCGGGATATATGAAGGTGAACGGTAACCTTATTCGTGATGAAAGAAATTACGGCATCCTTGATCTTGGGGGCGTGATAGAAAAATCCAGTAATGTGGGAATCAGTAAAATTGTGTTATCTCTGGATGCTGAAACACAATGGAGTATGTATGAAAAAGTAGGGTTTGGTGTGTCAACGGCGAGTGGTTTTCCTGGTGAAGCTAATGGCAGACTTTCGTTTGCGGCGATGAATAATGATTTTACCCGTGCCACCATGGCCTACGGTTATGGTTTGTCTGTTACCCCGTTACAACTGGCGCATGCTTATAATGTTATTGCCAGTGACGGGATAATGCGGCCAGTGAGTTTTTTACATAATCCTGATGCACAAAGCCAGGCGGGGCATAGAGTTATGTCGGTAAAAACGGCGCGTGAAATTCGTAAAATGATGCAGCGTGTACTGAGTGATAAAGGTACGGGTAAACGAGCCAGAGTCGCCAATTATTCGGTTGCAGGTAAAACCGGTACGGTACATAAATATATTACCGGCGGTTATGCTAAAGACCGTTATATATCTATCTTTGCGGGTATGATTCCTGCGGATAAACCACAGCTGGTTATGGTGGTGGAAATTGATGAACCCAGAAAAGGTGAGTATTTTGGTGGACTGGTTGCTGCACCTGTTTTCAGTAAGGTAATGGCTGGCGCTGTAAGGTTACTGGATATCGCACCAGATAAAGTAAACAAGCAGCAACTGATTTCGGCGAAAAAGCGCAAGCCAGATATCCATATCAAGCAGTTTATGCATGCTAAACAAGCTTCAGCCATTGCAGTAGGTCAGGTGTAATATCATGCAAAAATCAATGCCACTGGATTTCCTGCTCGAAGGATTTATTAATGATGAACTGATTGATAAATGTAAAAATATCAAAATAAATGGCCTGGTGAGGGATAACCGGAAAGTAAGAAAAGGCAATCTGTTTATTGCTCATCAGGGATTTAACACACATGGCCTGTTATATGCAGAAGATGCAGTAGCCAAAGGTGCTGCTGTGGTGTTATGGGATGGCGGGATAGATGAAGGTGATGAAACTCGACGTGATCAGATTCTGGCAAATATTTCAAAGCAGGTTTTATGCCTTCATTGTGACGGACTGAAACAGAAAGTGGGGCAGATTGCTTCACGTTTTTATGAGCAGCCTTCTTTATCACTGGATATGATCGGCGTTACCGGTACCGATGGTAAAACCAGTATTGCACATTTCCTGGCGCAATGTCTGGATGCCTATGATGTTCATTGTGGTGTGCTTGGCACGCTGGGAAACGGCTTTATCAATGATTTGCATCCAACCGGATTAACCACTGTTGATGCCATTCAGATACAGAAAACACTGGCTGAGATTCATCAGGCTGGCGCTCGTCATGCGGTGATGGAAGTGTCCTCGCACGGACTCGATCAGGGGCGGGTGAGTGGTGTTGCATTTACCACCGCAATATTCAGTAATCTGGCTTCTGATCATATGGATTATCATAAAACAATAGATAATTATGTGCAGGCAAAACGTAAACTGTTTTATACACCGGGATTGAAAGCGGCAGTCATTAATCTGGATGATGCTTTTGGCAGAGAGCTGGCAAAAGAATGTCGGCAGCATGTTTGTGTATGGGGTTACAGTATGCAGAAAGATGCAAAATCACTTGCCCCGTTTGCTGATTATCTAGTGCATACCACCCGGATAGAAGCCTATGAAACCGGATTTAAGCTTGGTGTGCAGACACCAAAAGGTGCGGGTAATTTTGAAATACCGGTGCTTGGCAGATTTAATGTGTCGAATGTGCTGGCGGTACTGGCAACCCTTCTGGTTACACAGTCAAATTTTGATGATGCGGTAAAAAGTCTGCGTAATATTCATCCCGTTGATGGCAGGGTAGAGTTGATTGCAGCGGAAAACAAACCTGTTGTCGTCGTGGATTATGCACACACAGAACAGGGTCTGGCAGCAGTATGCAGCTCTGTTCGAGAACATTTTAGCGGGCAGATGTGGTGCCTGTTTGGTTGTGGTGGTAACCGTGATCGCAGTAAACGCCCGCTAATGGCCAAAGTGGCTGAAAAATATGCAGATAAAATTATTGTGACCACAGATAACCCGCGCCACGAAGATCCGCAAAAGATTATTGATGAAATTATGGCAGGGTTTGTTAACACTGAAAATGTCGAGCCGGTTATCAGTCGTCGCGAAGCCATAGAGATTGCAATCCATAATGCACAGCCTGGTGATGTAGTATTAATTGCTGGTAAAGGCCATGAAACCAGTCAGATAGTCGGTGATGTGCAAATCGCGTTTGATGATCGCCGTGTTGCAGGTGAAGTACTGGCTGCCAGAGACAGCGGAGTTATCGCATGATGATGTTATCGCAGGCGGCTAAAGCCCTGAATACAGAAATTTGTGGGACAGATGTCGGCTTCAGCGCGGTATCAAAAGATACTCGTCATTGTCATCCCGGTGATCTGTATATTGCGCTTAAAGGTGAGCATTTTGATGGCCATGATTTTATTTCCCAGGCAGAACAGGCTGGCGCAGTGGCAGCACTGGTCAGCAAACAACAACGCGGTAAACTACCGCAGTTATGTGTTACGGACACACGTTATGCCCTGGGGAAGCTCGCTGCTTACTGGTTACAGCAATGGCGCCAGCCATTAACCGGGCAACCACCCGGGGCGTCAAATAACCCAGGTTTATCAAACCGCCCAGGTTTATTAACCCACAAACTTATTGCCATTACCGGAAGTAACGGGAAAACCACAGTCAAGGAAATGTGCCGGCATATTTTAACGCAGTATGCCGGTAGTGAAAAAGTTTTAGCGACACAGGGTAATTTAAATAATGATATAGGTATGCCGCTGACCGTGTTGGGTTTACGTGCATCACATCAATACGCTGTCATTGAAATGGGTGCCAGCCATATGGGTGAAATAAAAACGCTGTCTGCTATTGGTAAACCCGATATCGCCCTGATTACCAATGCGGCGGCAGCGCATCTTGAAGGCTTTGGCTCCATTGAAAATGTTGCCACTGCCAAAGCAGAAGTATTCAGTGGTTTGTCTGATGCTGGCGTGGCAGTCATCAATGCTGATGACCCGTATGCCGGTATGTGGCTTGAACAGACGGCCAGGAACAGACGGTTATTATTTTCAATAAAAAACAAACATGCTGATGTGTTTGCGGAAAAAATAACAGCAGATAGTTATCGCATTATTACCACACAGGGTAATTTTGAAATGCAGTTGCTGGTACCGGGAAAACATAATGTCATGAACGCACTAGCGGCAACGGCAATCTGTTGCGCTATCGGTATCGATTTAATAAACATTCGTCATGGTCTAAACAGCTTTGAAAATATAGCCGGTCGCCTGAAGATGAAAGTGACCACCAACGGTAGCCGCATTATTGATGATAGTTACAATGCAAACCCGTTGTCAGTACAGGCAGCGATTGACGTACTGGTAGCGCAAACGGGGGAAAAAATTCTGGTGTTGGGCGATATGGCTGAACTGGGTAAAGCAGCCGCAAAATTACATACCCAAATTGGCGTTTATGCCCGTCAGGCCGGGATTGAAATTTTGTATGCGACAGGTAACAACAGTAAATATACTGTCGAAGCATTTGGTCAGGGTGCAAAATATTTTTCTACCCGCACTGCGTTGATACAATCCCTGCTTGCTGGTTTAACGGGTGATGAAATTATTCTGGTAAAAGGATCACGCAGTGCAGCAATGGATAAAGTGGTAACGGCGCTTTTAAGCGGTAATCACAACGATAACGGCAACAATAATACAGAAAAAGGTGATACGTGTTACTCACATTAGCTCACTATCTGCAGCATTATGAAAGCGGGTTTGCCGTTTTTCAATACATCACCCTGCGTGCCATTCTGGGGGCGATTACGGCACTGGTTTTATCATTAATGGTCGGGCCGCTGGTGATACGCAAATTATCCAGTTATAAAATTGGTCAGCAGGTAAGAGACGACGGCCCTCAGTCGCATCTGTCCAAAGCCGGTACGCCGACCATGGGTGGAGCCTTGATTCTGGTGTCGATTACTATCAGCACCTTATTGTGGAGTGACTTAAGCAACCTTAAAGTCTGGGTGGTGATGGGGGTGACCCTGTCATTTGGTTTAATTGGCGGTATTGATGATTATAAAAAACTGGTTTATGGCAATTCCCGCGGCCTGTCTGCACGGGCAAAATATTTCTGGCAAACCGTGTTTGGTCTGCTGGCGGCCATCATTATTTTTATGCATGCAAAAACCCCGATAGAAACCACGCTTATTTTCCCCTTTCTGAAAAATGTATATTTACCGATGGGGTTATTTTTTATTGTCTTTGCCTATCTGGTTATTGTTGGCGCAAGTAATGCCGTTAATCTCACTGATGGGCTGGATGGGCTGGCTATTATGCCAACGGTGATGGTAGCGGCAGCGCTGGGTATTTTTGCCTATGTCACTGGCCATACCACTTTTTCAGCTTATCTTGGCATCCCTTATGTGGCAGGTGTGGGCGAACTGACTATATTCTGTGGTTCTATGGTGGGGGCAGGCCTGGGGTTTCTCTGGTTTAACACTTATCCCGCACAGGTATTTATGGGTGATGTGGGTGCGCTGGCATTAGGTGCTGCACTGGGTGTGGTGGCGGTGTATGTTCGTCAGGAGCTGGTACTGGTCATCATGGGCGGTGTGTTTGTGATGGAAACTGTTTCGGTCATTATGCAGGTGGCATCGTTTAAATTAACCGGCAGGCGTATTTTTAAAATGGCACCCATTCATCACCATTTTGAATTAAAGGGCTGGCCGGAACCCAGAGTGATTGTTCGCTTCTGGATTATTACCGTGGTACTGGTGCTGATTGGACTGGCATCGCTAAAGATTCGTTAACAGGTTTCGCTGAAAATAATGGGTACAGAGTTAATTATGGATACACACAATCATCAGTCAGTCTATACACTGATTGTCGGCCTGGGTAAAACCGGCCTGTCTGTGGTGGCGTATTTAACCGCATTAGGTGAAGCGGTGGTGGTGGTGGATAGTCGTGATATTCCTCCCGGCCTTAATCAGTTAAAAAATGATTACCCGAATGTTGCAGTTTATACCGGTAAGTTTAATACCGATTTATTTACCGGTGCGCATCGGATTATTGTCAGCCCTGGTGTACCCATGGCCACAGCCGCGTTACAGCAGGCAAAAAAGGCGGGTATTGAAATCTGCGGCGACATCGATTTATTTGCCCATGAAGCCACGCTACCGGTCATTGGTATTACCGGTTCAAACGGTAAAACCACGGTCACCACTCTGCTTACTCAAATGGCCATTGATGCGGGTATTAATGCGGTTGCCGGTGGCAATATCGGTTTGCCGGTACTGGATCTGCTTAAAAAAACCGATGATGAACCTGCAACGGAATTATTTGTTCTGGAGCTTTCCAGTTTTCAACTGGAAACCTTAAACCATCTGCCCATGCAGGCCGCTGTGGTATTAAATATCAGCCCGGATCACCTGGATCGTTATGAAAATCTGACGGCCTACGCATACAGTAAACAGGTTATTTACGATAATGCTGAACGCTGGGTGGTGAATGCCGATGATGCGCTGGCAGCGCCAGAGCAGACAGAAGATAAAAACTGTATAGCCTTTACACTGAAAGAGCCGGGTTCAGGGCAGTTTGGTCTGGCAGAAAAAAAGGGCAGCTTGCAACTCTGTTATGCAGACAGGGCTTTAATAGATGTTAACGATATCAAACTTAAAGGTAAACATAATTTGCAAAATGCGCTGGCTGCACTGGCGCTGGGAAAAGCAATGGGTTGGCCCGTTGACAGCATGTTGTCAAGTTTAAAACATTTTACCGGTTTAGCGCATCGTACGCAGTGGGTGGCCGAAATCAACGGGGTTAACTGGATTAACGATTCCAAGGCTACCAATGTTGGTGCCGCCATTGCATCCATAAAAAGCCTGGCGGGTAAACAGGTGTTGCTTGCTGGCGGTGAAGCCAAAGGGGCGGATTTTACCGAACTTGCCGCAGTGATTGTCAGTCACTGTCGTGCGGTTATTTTATTGGGTAAGGACGCGGCACTGATTGAATCGGCCATTGAGCAGGCAATGGAAGCAAAGCGGATGCAACCGGTTATTATTAAACGTGTTGTTGATATGCATGCGGCGGTTATTGCAGCCAGTGCTCTGGCTTTAGTCGGTGATAATGTGTTGCTTGCGCCGGCCTGCGCCAGTTTTGATATGTTCAATAGCTTTGAGCATCGTGGCGATGTGTTTATACAGGAAGTTCAGCAGCTGCAAGCCATGTTAGCGGGTGACGAAACCGTTGATACTTTGGTATCGGAAAAAGGCGACATAGGATGAATATGCCCGCCACATTATTATTGCAGTTACCCCTGTTACGAGGTATCGGTAACTATGCATTAAAAGATATAGATCATGTTTTACTGCTTGCCGCAATGGCTTTATTAAGTCTCGGTTTTATTATGGTGGCATCCTCTTCAATAAGTATTGCGGATAGAAATTTTTCCAATCCATTTTATTATTCTGAACGACAGTTATTTTTTATTGTAATTGGTGTGCTGGCGGCATTAGTAGTGTTCAATATACGTATGGTGCAGTGGGAAAAATCCGGTATGGCATTACTGCTTTTTGCCATGTTTTTGCTGGTACTGGTGTTAATTCCAGGTGTCGGGAAAACGGTTAACGGTAGTACTCGCTGGTTGCCATTGGGGGTGTTTAATCTGCAGGTATCTGAGCTGGTCAAGTTTTTTATTGTGATTTATGTTGCCGGTTATCTGGTCAGGCATGGCAAAGCAGTACGTACCACGATGTGGGGCTTTTTAAAACCCATGTTAATGGTTGGTCTGGCCGGTCTGTTGCTGTTACTTGAGCCTGATTTTGGCGCTACGGTAGTGCTGATGGGTACGGTACTGGGGATGACGTATTTATGCGGAGCACGATTCAGCCAGTTTTTTTCTTTTGTTACGCTGTTTGCGGTGGCCGCATTATTACTGGTGGTCACCTCACCTTATCGTATGCAGCGGCTGATTACTTTCGCTAACCCCTGGGCCGATCCTTTTGACAGTGGATTTCAGTTAACCCAGTCACTTATAGCGATTGGTACGGGCGGCTGGTTTGGCACTGGCCTGGGCGGTAGTGTGCAGAAACTTTTTTATCTACCTGAAGCGCATACTGATTTTCTGTTTGCCATCCTGGCGGAAGAACTGGGCTTTGCTGGTGTTGTTCTGGTTATCGGGTTGTACACGATTGTTTTTTTTCGTGCGTTTCGTATTGCAAAGCAGGCGGAACTGGCAGGTAACTATTTTGCTTCTTATCTTGCTTATGGCATTGGTATCTGGTTAGCCATTCAGGCAGTGATTAATATAGGCGTCAATATGGGGCTGCTGCCCACAAAAGGCCTGACTTTGCCATTAATGAGTTATGGTGGTAGTAGTCTGGTGGTTTGCTGCCTGGCAATCAGTTTATTAATGCGTATTCATTATGAAACGGTGAAGGTATCAAAACAGGCCGTTAATCGGTCCTCCAGGCAAAAAGCCAGAACAGGGAAAAAACCTGAAGCCGGGCTTAAACGTGGGCGGGTGAAGCGCCATGTCTAATAGTCAGCCAGTTTTAATTATGGCAGGTGGCACCGGTGGCCATGTTTTTCCTGCCTTAGCGGTTGCTGAACAGTTACGTCTGCATGGTGTACCCGTTATCTGGCTGGGTACGCGAGCGGGTATCGAAGCCAGACTGGTACCTGCTGCAGGTTATCCCATTGAGTGGCTGAGTGTGACCGGTATTCGTGGTAAAAAAATGGTTACGCTGATATTAGCGCCACTAAAAATCATCCAGGCCTGCTGGCAGGCACTGTCGGTCATACGTCGCTACCAGCCCCGTGCGGTACTCGGTATGGGGGGCTTTGCTTCCGGGCCGGGTGGACTGATGGCGTGGTTAATGCGCAAGCCTTTATTGATCCATGAGCAGAATGCCATCCCGGGTTTAACCAATCGTTTGCTGGCAAAACTGGCAATAAAAATTATGCAGGCATTTCCTTCCGCGTTTGGCAGTCGGGCACAGACTCTGGGTAACCCGGTAAGGAGAGAAATCTGTGAACTGGAACTGCCCGCACAGCGTCTGCCGTTACATCAGGGGCGTTTGCGTTTGCTGGTGGTCGGTGGCAGCCTGGGTGCTCAGCAACTTAATCAGTTATTGCCTCAGGCCTTGCAACAGATGGATGTAACACTACGTCCTGAAGTACGTCACCAGACCGGTATAAAAAATCTCGAACTTACGCGTGAGTATTATCAGCGTTGTGGTGTGAATGCACAGGTTGATGCGTTTATCGATGATATGGCCAGCGCGTATGGCTGGGCCGATCTGGTTATCTGTCGTGCCGGTGCGATGACGGTTTTTGAACTGGCAGCAGCAGGTGTGGCTTCCATACTCGTTCCTTATCCCTATGCCGTGGATGATCATCAAACTGCAAATGCGATGTATTTATGTCATGCAGGTGCGGCCATACTCAAACAGCAGCAACAACTGGATCAGGGCTGGCTGGTACAGACACTCAGCGATTTAACAACGAATCGTGAACGCTTGCTGGAGATGGCCGAAGCCGCACGTACCCTGGCCATGCCGCAATCGGCAGAAAACATTGCCGCACTGTGTTTACAGGCAGGAGGGCAGTGCTAATGCCTGAGATGATGTCAATAGAATCGATTATGCGCCGTATTCGTAAAGTTCATTTTGTAGGTATTGGTGGTGCCGGAATGAGTGGTATTGCCGATGTCATGCATCACCTGGGGTATCAGATTAGTGGTTCAGATATTGCAGAAAATGCAGCTACTGAACATTTAAAGCTGGCCGGGGTAAAAATCTTTATGTCTCATCAGGCAAAGCATATTGAGGGTGTCGATGTCGTGGTCACGTCAACGGCCATTGATGACGATAATATTGAAGTGCAGACCGCGCAGGCTTTGCGTATTCCTGTGGTGCCGCGCGCTGAAATGCTGGCGGAGATTATGCGTTTCAGCCTGGGGATTGCGGTTGCCGGTACGCATGGTAAAACCACGACCACCTCATTGATTGCCAGTATTCTGGCAGAAGGCGGGCTGGATCCCACTTATGTCATTGGTGGTAAATTAAACAGTTCAGCAAAACATGCCCGCCTGGGTAAAAGTAAATATCTGGTGGCAGAAGCGGATGAAAGTGATGCCTCGTTTTTATATCTACAGCCTATTATTGCGGTGGTAACCAATATCGATGCTGACCATCTGTCAACCTATGGGGGTGATTTTAAGCGGCTGAAACAAACCTTTATTGAATTTTTACATCACCTGCCTTTTTATGGTCTGGCGGTTATCTGTGTCGATGATGCGGAAGTTAGTAGTATATTGGCAGACATCAATCGTCCAGTTATTCGTTATGGTATTGAACAGGAAGCGGATATATCGGCGACAAATATCATTTTTAACGGTGAGCAAACACAGTTTGATGTTTTTCTGCCTGAGACTGAACAGGCTATACCTATTACCCTGAATATGCCGGGCAGGCATAATGTATTAAACGCACTGGCTGCCATCAGTGTGGCGAATGAGCTGGGCGTAACGACCGCAGCCATACAGCGGTCACTGGCAGAATTTGCCGGTATTGGTCGGCGTATGCATCAGTACGGCAAAATCAGTCTGCATGAGAATGATCCGGCAGCCAGTATTATGCTGGTTGATGATTACGCACATCACCCGACTGAAATTGCTGCCACCCTTGCGGCAGTAAGAAGTGGCTGGCCGGATAAACGTCTGGTGGTAGCTTTTCAGCCGCATCGTTATACCCGGACGCGTGACCTGTTTGAAGATTTTTCGCTGGTACTTGCGGATATGGATGTGCTGATTTTAACTGAAGTTTATGCAGCTGGAGAGCAACCGATAGCGGGTGCAGACGGACGTGCTTTATGTGCTGCCATACGTGCTCGTGGCAAGGTGAATCCGGTTTTTATTGACGATGTGAATGACCTGTGCGAAACCCTGAAAACTATTGTGCAGGCGGGTGATCTGGTGCTGACTCTAGGGGCAGGCAGTATCGGGCGGGTAGCGTCAACCTTAAAGCAGTTATGCAAACGGTAACATGCTATGTCGAGTGTTAACATGAAAGCATCAATACCACCAACGTGCCGGGTGATAAGAAATGAACCCATGTCGAGGCATACAAGCTGGCGTGCAGGTGGTTGTGCAGCATTTTATGCGCTACCGCAAACACTGGAAGCATTACAGTCGTTACTGCATCGTATCGATAAAACCGAAAAGATTGAATGGCTGGGGCTGGGCAGTAATACCCTGGTTCGTGATGGCGGCTTTAATGGCTGGATTATCGCCACCCAGCATGTGATGAATGACATACACTGGCTGGATAATAACCGGGTTTATGTCGGTGCCGGTGTTGCCGATGCCAAACTGGCGCGCATGTGTCAGCAGAAAGGTTTAACCGGTGCAGAATTTTTTGCGGGGATTCCCGGCCTTATCGGTGGTGCTTTAGCAATGAATGCCGGTGCCTGGGGCAGTGATACCTGGTCTCATGTTATTAACGTTGAAACGATGAATCGACAGGGTGAAATTCGTCAACGTCAGCGTGATGAGTTTGCTGTCAGTTATCGTCATGTAGGAAATCGACAGGGTGAATGGTTCATTGGTGCCACCATGCAGTTTGATGATAATAAAAATACAGTCGCCTGCGATTCAAACGAGGTCATTAATATCAGGCAACTGCTGGCACAGCGTGCTGACTCACAGCCGACAGGTATGGCCAGTTGTGGTTCGGTATTTCGTAACCCGGATGCGGATTATGCAGCACGTTTAATTGAAAGCTGTGGTTTGAAAGGCAAACGTTCAGGTGGCGCTGTGGTCTCGGAAAAACATGCAAATTTTATTATTAATGATCATCATGCCAGTGCCGGAGACATTGAATCACTGATTGAAACTATTCAGCAAACCGTGCAGCAACAGACAGGTATTAGTTTGCAGACCGAAGTTAGAATTATTGGTGAGCAGGCAAAATGAAGCAACGTCTGAATAAGCAGCTATTAAACAGAAGCTCATTAAAACAGCAGGCAGTACGTATTGCTGTACTGATGGGCGGTGATTCTGCAGAGTCCGAAATTTCACTACAGGGTGGTCGTGCCGTACTTACTGCCTTGCAGTCAAAAGGTTTTAATGCAACCGCGATAGACGTTAAAGATAAAGGTATTAAACAACTGTGTGAAAAGGCGTATGACTGTGCCTTTATTATGCTGCATGGTCGTGGAGGCGAAGATGGCCTCATGCAGGGTCTGCTGGAAATGATGCAGATACCCTATACCGGTTCCGGGGTACTGGCATCGGCACTGGCAATGGATAAATTACGTACCAAACAGATATGGCAGGCAGCCGGATTGCCAACACCGGTATATCAACAGATTAAAACCGAGCAGGATTGTGCGTTGGCATTACAGACAGTCGGCCTGCCCATGATTATAAAACCGGTGCTGGAAGGTTCCAGTATTGGCATGAGTAAGGTTGAAGCCGAAGATGAGCTGATGCCTGCATGGGAGAAAGCTCGTCGTTGTGGCGGTGCAGTTATTGCTGAAGAGTGGATCGAAGGAAAAGAATATACGGCGGCCATACTTGAGGAACAGGTCTTACCGGTCATTCGCCTGCAAACGCCGCGTAAATTTTATGATTATGAAGCAAAGTATGCAGCCAGTGATACACAATACATCTGTCCATGCGGGTTGAATCAGGCGGATGAACAGTTAGTTGCTGAGCTGGTGAAAAAGGCTTTCTTTGCAGTAGGTGCAAGTGGCTGGGGTCGGGTTGATTTTATGATTGATAATGAAGACCAGCCCTGGTTAATTGAAGTTAATACCGTACCAGGTATGACCAGTCATTCACTGGTGCCCATGGCAGCCGCACAGGCAGGTTTATCGTTTGATGAACTGGTCGTTGAAATTTTAAATACCGCTGCAGAAGGTTGTGAGCAATGAGCAGAAAAAAACGCTCAACAAAAAAATACAAAAAAAATCTGTCAGTCAGGCTGGTGGTCAGGTGGCTGTCTTATGGTTTGATGGTTGTACTGTTATCGGCTGGTTGGCTAGCCGTGAAAAAAGTACCCTTTAAAACGGTTTTACCGATAAGACAGGTTGTGGTGAAAGGTGATTTTCGGCATCTGAATCCAGTGCAGATTAAAGCGACCGTAATGAAAGATATAAAAGGAGGTTATTTTACTGTCAATTTAATGCATATCAGGCAACAGTTAATGACCGAAGCATGGGTAAAACAGGTTTCTGTCAGACGTCACTGGCCAGCACAGTTAATCGTTAATGTGGTTGAGAAAAAAGCAGTAGCTTACTGGAATGATACCGCGTTTATCAGCGCCGAGGGTAAGGTATTCAAGGCGAAAAATAATGTGATGACAGAGTTGTTACCGCATATGTATGGACCGGCAGGGCAGGCAAAAAAAGTGTGGATGTTTATGAATAAAATTTATCCACCACTGGCACAATTATCGTTAGAGGTGAAAGGGCTCTATATGGATGACCGACGTGCGTGGAAACTGGTATTAAATAACCTTGCAGTAGAGAGTCCGGTAGCAACAAAAACCCGTGCCACAGCCAGGTCTGTGGCAGGTGTAGCCACAACGAACAGATCCATAAAAAATATAGCGGTTGCAGGTACGGTGATAGTGCGACTTGGGCGCTATGATACCGGGGCACGTTTTTCACGTTTTATTGATGTGTTCTCCAGAATAAATAGTCCGGATTTAAACCGGATAAAGGTGGTTGACATGCGCTACCCCAATGGTTTTGCGATTTTGAAAAATACGCCGCAGGATAAAAAAAGCAGCATAGGTATGCAACATAATGTAAAGCAGAATATAAATATAAACATGGGTCAGGATAAAGGAAAGTTAATGTCATGACTAAAAAGTCAGATAAAAATATGTTAATCGGGCTGGATATTGGTACCTCAAAAGTTGTTGCCATTGTCGGTGAAGTGAATGATGACGGTGAAATTGAGATTATCGGTATCGGTTCTCATGTATCGCGTGGCCTGAAAAAAGGCGTGGTAGTTAATATTGAATCCACCGTGCAATCTATTCAACATGCGGTTGAAGAAGCTGAATTAATGGCCGGCTGTGATATCAGCTCGGTTTATGCCGGTATCGCAGGTAGCCATATTCGCAGTTTGAATTCGCATGGTATTGTTGCGATTCGGGAACGGGAAGTCACGGAAAGTGACCTCGACAGAGTCATGGATGCAGCACGTGCGGTAGCGATTCCTGCTGATCAACGCGTGTTACACATTATTCCACAGGAATTTATTATTGATGATCAGGAAGGTATACGTGAACCGGTCGGCATGTCGGGTGTGCGTCTGGAAGCCAAAGTTCATCTGGTGACAGGGGCGGTGGGTGCCGCACAGAATATTATTAAATGTGTACGGCGTTGTGGGCTTGAAGTGGATGACATCATTCTTGAACAACTGGCATCGAGTTATTCAGTATTAACCGAAGATGAAAAAGAACTCGGTGTCTGTCTGGTGGATATTGGTGGTGGTACCACGGACATTGCGGTTTTTTCTGATGGCGCCATTCGCCATACCGCCGTTATTCCTATTGCGGGCGATCAGGTCACCAATGATATTGCTGTCGCTTTGCGTACCCCAACACAATATGCTAACGAAATAAAAATCAAATATGCCTGTGCCTTACGTCAACTGGCTAACCCTGAAGAAACCATTGAGGTTCCCAGTGTGGGTGACCGGCCGCCACGTAAGCTTTCACGCCAGACGCTGGCTGAGGTGGTTGAACCCCGTTATGAAGAATTGCTGACTTTGGTTCATGCCGAATTGCGCCGCAGTGGTTTTGAAGAAATTATTGCTGCCGGGGTCGTGTTAACCGGCGGCAGTTCAAAGATGGAAGGGGTGATTGAACTGGCGGAAGAAATTTTTCATGCACCCGTCAGACTGGGTCTGCCGCAGTATGTATCAGGGCTTTTAGATGTAGTCAGAAATCCCATTTATGCGACAGGCGTGGGTTTATTGTTATTTGGCAATAAGCATCGTGAATCCAGCACCAGCCACATTATGATGGAGGGAGGGGTCAAAAGTGTCTTGCAGAGAATGAAAAGCTGGTTTCAGGGTAATTTTTAATAACACCTGAACCCACGGATTCAGGTAACAGGTAGAGCGGGTAGTGGCAAAGTGAAAAACAGGTTGGTGGTTAAAGCGGTAGTAATAGTAATCGGGTAAGAGATGAAACAATACAGGTGAATCGTGTAGGACGATTTAATGAATAAAATTAACAGTAATACAATAGCGGAGAATAATTATGCCTATGTTTGAATTGATGGATTCGGGTGCACAAGATGCAGTCATAAAAGTGCTGGGTGTTGGTGGCGGCGGTGGTAACGCAGTACAGCATATGGTGCGTAGTGGTATTGATAGTGTGGAGTTTATCTGCACTAATACGGATGCACAGGCACTCGGTAGAGTGGAAGGTGCGAAGTCATTGCAGATTGGCAGTAACATTACCAAAGGTCTGGGTGCGGGTGCGACACCGGACATTGGTCAGCAGGCGGCGCTGGAAGACCGTGAATTAATTCAGGAAGCCATTGAAGGTAGCGATATGTTATTTGTTACCGCCGGTATGGGTGGCGGTACGGGTACAGGCGCGGCCCCCGTCGTTGCTCAGGTGGCGCGTGAAATGGGTATTCTTGTTGTTGGTGTGGTGACTAAACCCTTTGGTTTTGAAGGCCCGGCGCGGATGAAGATTGCCCTGCAGGGTATCAAAGAGTTGAGTGGCCATGTGGATTCGTTAATTACTATTCCTAACGATAAATTAATGGATGTTTATGGTCGGGATTTTGACTTAATGAATGCTTTTAGCGGTGCCAATGATGTGTTATGCGGCGCGGTGCAGGGGATTACCGAGTTAATTACCCATCCGGGTGTTATCAATGTTGACTTTGCCGATGTTCGAACCGTAATGTCGAAGATGGGTATGGGTATGATGGGGTCGGGTAAAGCTATTGGTGAAACCCGGGCAAAAGAAGCAGCAGAAGCAGCCATCGCCAGCCCGTTACTGGAAGATGTTAATTTACATGGTGCGCATGGTATTCTGGTGAATGTTACCGGTGCGAATATGACGCTGGGTGAGTTTCAGGATATTGGTTCGGTGATTAACAGTTTTGCCTCCGAAGATGCCACCGTGGTAATGGGAACTGCCATTGATGAATCACTGGAAGGTGAAATTCGGGTAACGGTTGTGGCAACCGGGCTAGGTCATGCATCAGCTATGCAGGCACCGGTTAAAACACCAGTACAACAATCACCGGCTACTATTAAGGTTGTTAAGCCTGAGCCAGAAGTTGATATTGAAGAACCTGCTCCAGTCGTACCCAGTGTTACACCGGCACGTCAGGCTGCCGATGCGGTAACTGCTGATGGTGGTTACGATGAAAAACTACTTGATATTCCAGCTTTTTTACGTCGTCAGGCCGATTGAGGGGGCACAGATGATCAGCTAAAAGATTAAAGGTTATTGTATTAGTTTTTATGGATGCTAGCGTTACATCAATACAGCCATACTGGTCAGTCGTGTAGATGAGCTTCCAATCTGGATGTTAATTATGTGATAATATAGAGAATTTTATCCATAAAAATACATTGTATCGGCAGATTGTAGTCTATATCAGGTGGTTCTGATATAGATAGAAGGGATGGATACAGGAAATTATGTTGTTGATATGCATGAATTTTGCTATTAGATTAAGTGAAGATGATTAAACAGAGAACATTAAAAAACGTGATTCGTGCCACGGGTGTTGGTTTACATTCCGGCGAGAAGGTTTACCTGACTTTGCGTCCGGCTTTACCTGATACCGGGGTTGTGTTTCGACGTGTGGATCTAAATGAGCCGGTGGAGATAAAAGCTACCGCAATGAATGTGGGCGCGACCATGTTGTCCACAACACTGGAGCAAGATGGCATCTGTGTATCGACGGTTGAGCATCTATTGTCAGCAATGGCCGGTTTAGGTATTGATAATGCCTATGTCGATGTCAGTGCCGCAGAAGTGCCAATTATGGATGGTAGTTCAGGGCCCTTTGTTTTTTTGATACAGTCAGCAGGTATTGTCGAACAGGAAGCGCCAAAACGCTTTGTGCGCATTAAAAAATCGGTCATTGTTGAGGAGGAAGGCAAATGGGCGCGTTTTGACCCGTTTGACGGGTTTAAAGTCAGCTTTGCGATTGATTTTGATCACCCTGCGTTTAAAGATTCACCGTGTACCGCAGAAATAGATTTTTCAACCACTTCTTTTGTAAAAGAAGTCAGTCGTGCCCGTACCTTTGGTTTTATGACGGATATTGAAGCCTTGCGTAAGAATAATCTGGCGCTGGGTGGCAGCATTGATAATGCCATTGTCGTCGATGAATATCGTGTGTTAAATGAAGATGGATTACGTTATGAAGACGAATTTGTTAAACATAAAGTGCTTGATGCCATCGGTGACCTGTATCTGTTAGGACATAGCTCTATCGGCGCTTTTTCCGGTTATCGCTCCGGGCATGCGCTCAATAATAAATTATTAAAAGCTTTATGTGCTGATCCCGATGCCTGGGAAGAAGTAACCTTTGAAGATGACAAAGCGCTGTCACCCATCTCCTATACCCAGCCGTTACAAACCTTTTAAAGGCTATTATCTACAATGCCGGGATAATTTACGTAAGGATTCACTGAGCTTGCCATCATTGATATAATCGGCACTTTGCGACAGTAACTTACCCGCCTGTGGACTTAGCTGGCGTGGATAGTTCTGATGGTGTTCAGGGCTGGAACACGGTGTAGTAATTAGCTGACCAGGGCGGGTTAATACCTGAATATGCCTGATACCTGCTGGAATAAGCGTTTGTAGATTTATATTCGCCATATATTTATGATGTTTCTGGCCTGACCGGTTGATGCGTAAATGATTAATTAACTGGGGAGCCAGTTGACGCAATCGAGTTGCCCAGACCGGAGAATCTGTCACTATAAACAGGGTATGCTGATCCAGTTTTACCACATGGAAATGACCGTGCACCTGACCCGGTAAACAATCTGTTAACAGCTGGGTTAAGACGGACAGGTTTTTACTTCTGGCGAGCAGTCCGGGGCTTAATTGTTCAAAAATTGGTTTCATTATTCGGGGTTGTGCAAATTTTTCCGACATTATTGACTATACTTAGTAGGCGATTATCTATCAACATAACATATATGAATATTATATTTTTGGGTAAATTTAAATGCAGGCCGCTGCATTGTCAGTTAAAAACGACGAAACAGCTAGTGGTCTGCGGGGTTTTAACCAGTGTTGCCGCTGTATTATTGCTGGCGACAGGTTACTGGTATGGTAGCCAGCATAATCAGGGTTATCAACAGCGCAAAACCGGTAATTTAACGGCGCTGAAAAAAGATATTTCCATCCAGAAGGCACTGATTAAGCAGGCACGTTTGAATACAGCGACCAACCTGGACGCCTTGACCGCACGTATCGGTAAAATGCAGGCTAATGTGATTCGCCTGAATGCTCTGGGTGAGCGGCTGGTTAAGGTGGCAAAATTAGATGCAAAAGAATTTGATTTCCGCGATCCGCCTGCTTATGGCGGGCCAGTGGAACAGGAAATGCCGGTTGCCATAGATTTTGGAAAGGTCATCAACGATTTAAATAATCAATTAGCGAGTCGTGAATCGCAGCTCGAGATCCTTGAAGATATTCTAATGAACAGGCAGCTTCATAAACAGACCACCCCTAGTGGACGGCCAATTTTAAAAGGCTGGACATCCTCCTATTTTGGTAAGCGCATTGATCCTTTCACGGGCAAGCTGGCCATGCATAAAGGCATGGATTTCGCCGGTAAGGAAGGCAGTACGGTGATTGCGGCGGCAGAAGGTGTGGTGACCTGGGCAGGGCACCGAAGTGGTTATGGAAATCTGGTGGAAATAAACCACGGCAATGGTTATTCCACCCGTTATGGGCATAATGAAAAAATCCTGGTTAAAGTGGGTGATATTGTTAAAAAAGGACAGACTATTTCATTAATGGGTTCCACAGGGCGTTCTACCGGTCCGCATGTCCACTTTGAAGTGCTGAAGAATGAGCAGCAGATTAATCCGGCAAGATTTGTTGCTGCAAAATAGTCATCGCCTCTTCAAATCGTTTATAATCTACCTATTTCGATTTCTTTGCCCTGCCTGATTGTGGCAGGGCTAACTTACATCAGGTCATAGAAATAAATGTTAGCAAATGTAGTGCGCAAGGTATTTGGTAGTCGCAACGACCGAATCATTAATAAACATCTAAAAACGGTTAAACTGGTTAATGTACTGGAACCTGAGTTTGAAGTATTAAGTGATGAACAGTTAGCCGCTAAAACTCGAGAGTTTCGTGAACGTCTGGATAAAGGTGAAACGCTTGAGCAGCTTCTTCCAGAAGCATTTGCCACGGTCAGAGAAGCTGGTCGTCGGGTTCTGGGAATGCGTCATTTTGATGTGCAGCTGGTTGGTGGCATGGTACTCGATAGTGGCAAAATTGCCGAGATGCGTACCGGTGAAGGTAAAACCCTGGTAGCAACCCTGGCCTGTTACCTGAATGCGTTGCCGGGAAAAGGCGTGCATGTGGTGACGGTGAATGATTACCTGGCGAAACGTGATGCCGAGTGGATGAGTCAATTATATAACTTTCTTGGTTTAACCACGGGTGTCAGTATTGCTGGTATGGATCAGGTGGCAAAGAAACAGGCTTATGCCGCTGATATTACCTATGGCACCAATAATGAATTCGGGTTTGATTATCTGCGCGATAATATGGCATTTACTGCCGAAGATAAAGTCCAGCGTGAACTCAATTTTGCTATTGTGGACGAGGTTGACTCGATTTTAATTGATGAAGCCAGAACCCCGTTAATTATCTCCGGTGCCGTGGGTGAGAGTACCGACCTGCATAATCAGTTTAAGGATATTGTTACCCGGCTTGAGCAAGGTAGAAAGACTGAGAAAGATGAACCTGAAGAAGGTGATTTTTCCATCGATGAAAAAAATCGCACCGTGCATATTACCGAGCAGGGCCATGAAAAAATTGAGCAGATTCTAATAGCAGAAGGCATTCTTGATGCAGACGACAGTTTATACAGTGCGGCAAATATTAATATGCTTCACTACCTGAGTGCGGCATTGCGTGCTCTGGTTCTGTTTCAGCGTGATGTTCATTATATTGTCAAAAATAATGAAATTATTATCGTTGATGAATTCACCGGGCGAACCATGGAAGGCCGACGTTGGTCTGATGGTTTGCATCAGGCGATAGAGGCAAAAGAAGGTGTTGAAATTCAACAGGAAAACCAGACCCTCGCCTCGATTACTTTTCAGAACTACTTCCGGCTCTATGACAAACTTTCCGGCATGACCGGCACGGCTGATACCGAAGCGGAAGAGTTGTTACAGATTTATAACCTTGAAGTCATCGTTATTCCCACCAATAAGCCGATGGCGCGTACCGACCATACCGATAAAGTATTTCTTTCCCCTGATGAAAAATTTGATGCTGTCATCGAAGATATAAAAGATTGTATTAGTCGGCAGCAGCCTGTGCTGGTGGGTACCGCATCCATTGATGTTTCTGAGGTGCTGTCCAGAAAATTACAGGCACAGAAAATTAAGCATAATGTACTTAATGCCAAACAGCACGAGAATGAAGCACATATTATTGAAGAAGCTGGTCGTCCTGGTGCGGTAACCATTGCCACCAATATGGCCGGGCGTGGCACCGATATTGTGCTGGGCGGTAATCTTGAAGCAGAACTGGCTGGTATTGAGGATGACGCAGAGCGTGCGTCTGTCCGTCGGCAATGGGAACAACGCCACCAGCAGGTTATTGATGCGGGTGGCTTACATGTGATTGGTAGTGAACGTCACGAATCCCGGCGTATCGATAATCAGCTGCGTGGTCGTTCGGGGCGTCAGGGCGATCCTGGTTCCAGTCGTTTTTACCTGTCTTTGCAGGACGATTTAATGCGTATTTTTGCCTCAGACAAAGTAGGTAGTCTGATGAAAAAACTGGGCATGGAAAAAGGCGAAGCCATTGAACACCCCTGGGTTAATCGAGCCATTGAAAATGCCCAGCGCAAGGTAGAAGGGCATAACTATGATATACGCAAACAATTGCTGGAATATGATGATGTAGCTAATGACCAGCGGCGGGTAATTTATAAACAGCGTAATGACATGATGGCTGAAAATGATCTGTCTGCAACCGCTGTCGCGATTCGAGAAGAAGTGATCAACAATACCATTACCCAGTATATTCCTCCCGGCAGTCTGGATGAACAATGGGATATTCCCGGACTGGAGGCCACTCTGGAAGAAGAATTTGGTTGTGCGATGCCAGTTGCCGACTGGCTGGAACAGGATAATGCGCTCAATGAAGATGGTTTACGCAAGCGTATCCTGCAGATGCTGGTGGATGAATATGAGGCCAAGGAACAAATTGTCGGCGCGGAAAATATGCGTGGCTATGAAAAACATGTCACCCTGAATGTACTAGATCGGCTGTGGAAAGAACACCTTGCAGCCATGGACTATCTGCGCAACAGTATTGGGCTGCGTGGTTATGCGCAGAAAGATCCAAAGCAGGAATACAAACGTGAATCCTTTGAAATGTTTGCAGAAATGCTTGAACGCATGAAATACGAGGTAGTGACCATTCTGTCAAAAGTTCAGATCCAGGCCAGTGAAGAAGTGGAGCAACTGAATGCCAATGAGAATCCGCCGGTACAGAATGTAAGTTATCAGCACGCTGATGCACAGGCGTTGAATCAGGGTGAAGAAACACCAGATCAGGTTCCCGAAGTGCAACAGCCCTATCAACGCAGCCAGAAGAAAATTGGTCGCAATGAACCCTGCTTCTGTGGTTCAGGAAAAAAATACAAACATTGTCACGGTAAATTGAGTTAACGTTAACATGGCTGTTGGTTTATCCGAACCCACTGATTTATTAGCCATTAAAGGCGTTAAGCTGGCGACGACAGCCTGTGGCATTAAAAAGCCGGTTGACGGGCAGCCGGCGCGTGATGATCTGGTGTTAATGACTTTTGCCGGGCACAGTGTTTGTGCGGTCACCTTCACCCAAAATGCTTTTTGTGCCGCACCGGTTAGCGTGGCTAAAAAGCATTTGCAGCAAACTGCACCACGTTGTTTTTTGATCAATTCAGGCAATGCCAATGCCGGTACCGGTCAGCAGGGTATGGATGACGCACAGCAAAGCTGCCGCTGGGTCGCAGAAAAATTAAACTGTGATGCAACGCAGGTATTGCCGTTTTCAACCGGAGTGATTGGTGAACCCCTGCCGCTGGAAAATTTGCATGCCGGTATCACACAGTTAATACCGGCACTGGATGCCAGTAACTGGTTAGCGGCTGCACATGGTATTATGACGACCGATACCATTGCCAAGGCGGTATCCGAACAGGTGGTGCTGGAGGGTGAAACCATTACCCTTACCGGCATAGCCAAAGGCTCAGGGATGATAAAGCCGGATATGGCAACCATGTTATGTTTTATTGCTACTGATGCCAGTATTGAAGCCGATTTATTGCAGCAATATCTCAGTCGCGCCGTCGATAACAGCTTCAACAACATTACTGTCGATGGTGATACCTCAACCAATGATGCCTGTATGCTGGTAGCAACATGCCAGTCATCTTTTTCCGTCATTGCAGAAGATCCTGCCTCAGAACAGTTTTATCAGGCACTTGAACGGGTTTGCCTGACGCTGGCGCAGGCCATTATTCGTGATGGTGAAGGTGCAACAAAATTTGTTACCATTAATATTGAACAGGCAAGATCAATCACCGAAGCAAAAACAGTAGCTTATACGATTGCACATTCCCCGCTGGTAAAAACCGCGCTGTTTGCCAGTGACCCGAACTGGGGGCGTATTCTTGCTGCGGTTGGCCGTGCCGGTCTGGCTGATCTGGATATCAGCACGGTTAATATCTTTCTGGGCGATGTCTGTATTGTGCGTGCAGGTGCTAAAAGCCATACCTATACCGAAGCGCAGGGGCAGGCGGTCATGAACCAGGCGGAGATTGATATTCGGGTTGAACTGGGGCGTGGTGAGCAGTGTGCAACCATCTGGACCACTGATCTGTCCCATGACTATATCAGCATTAATTCAGACTATCGTTCCTGAAATTATTAACACACGGTTGAGCTAATGGCTGTTGTTCATATTGCGGTTGCTGTTATTATCGATGCGCAGGACAGAGCTTTAATCAGCCTGCGCCGCAAGAATACCCATCAGGGCGGCCTCTGGGAGTTTCCCGGTGGCAAAGTCGAAGCGGGTGAAACAATTCGCCAGGCACTGTATCGTGAACTGCATGAAGAGCTCAATATTCTAATCCAGTCAGCCCGTCCCCTTATCACCCTGAGCCATGACTATAACGATAAACAAGTCTGTCTGCATGTGTGGAACGTGCAGCAATATTGCTGTGAACCGGGTGTCAACCTGATGGGTAATCAAGGCGCGGAGGGGCAGGCGATTAAATGGCTGGATGTTAATAAACTCGATCCTGACGATTTTCCAGCGGCGGATAAAGCTATTATCAGTGTATTAAAACTACCTGACCGTTATTTAATTAGCGGTGAGTTCAGCTCACTGGAAGATTTTAAAAAACGCCTGTCTCATGCCGTTGAACAGGGTGTTCGCCTGCTTCAGCTAAGGCTGAAAACCTCGTGGGTAAAAGCTAATCGGCAACTAGCACAGCAGGTTGTAGAGCATGGCATAACACTGGCGTGCAACACAGCGGTGAGCCTGATGTTGAATATACCCGATGAATTAAGATTAGCCATTTTAGACTCTGCGATTCTAGCAACAACAATATTAGAACCAGCGATTTTGTCGGAAGCCGTATCGGGACATATCAGCGGTGGCATTGGCCTGCATTTTAATAGTGTGCAGTTAAATCAGCTCAGTGTGGGAAAAATACAGGCATACCGACAGAGCAGGCTTAACCCAGTCTGGTTGGCGGCTTCCTGCCATAGTCAGAGCGATCTTCAGCAAGCCCAAACGCTGGGGCTGGATTTTGCTGTATTATCACCGGTCAAAAAAACCACCAGTCACCCACTGGCAAAACCCATGGGGTGGTCAACTTTTCGCTCACTGGTCGAGCAAAGCTCGATACCGGTTTATGCGCTGGGAGGGATGAATGAAAAGGATATAATGTTGGCCCAGCAGGCTGGCGCGCAGGGTATTGCTGGAATAAGCTTTGGCTGGTGAATGCGTTAGATGGCACACATCTGTAATTGAAATTTGATATCTTCCTTACACTGTTCCGGTCTGAGTGCCGGGTCATTATTTTGCATAAAACGTATCGAGAAACGGTGTTTACCCGCGCTTATTTCCGGGTAATAGTGACTATGGGCAGGAATAGTAATACGTAACAGTTGCATCGGCAGACTGGTGTCAATGGATTGCTGAAAGAAGCCGTGAGCGGCAACTTCATCACTGTTGTCAGTGCTGTGTCTAATCACATCAAGAATAAGCTGAATGGCTCGATCGAGATGACCAAACGGGCGAAACCATTTTTGCAGGTGTTTATGACGTTGCTCTTTGGGCTGATTCAGCCAGTGTTTCAGCGCCGGTAAATCAAAGTCACAGATACTGCCGGGCACAGAACTCTTTTGCCGAATCATGGTAATCAGCTCAACATTTTTTATTTCCTGACCGATATAGCCGCTGATAGCCTGTAGTTCACCTATACGTTGGTGGATATTTTTAAGAATGGATTTGAGTTGTTGCTGATCAATTTGCGGGCGTTTTACCAGGCTTTCCAGGCGAGCATGCTGGCGTTTGAGTTCCTTCAGGACTTCCAGTTTAATATCGCTGCGGGAGGTAAAGGCTAAAATTTCGATAATGGAGTCAACAGCGACCATATTATTCCAGTCAGAGCCATGTTTTAAATGGAAGTTATACTGCTGGAAAAGTTTTTCCAGACGCAGAAAAGCTCTTATTTTTTCATTCAGCGGTTGTTCGTAGACCAGGTGACTGTTCACGTTGAGTAATGGATTAAGTAGAGTGAATTGCCTATTTTACACGTTTTTACCCAGCTTAATAATTACTCATGGAAATTATTGTGATTTCAGCCCAGGTTCAGACCGCTTCCAGGGAATATTTTTGATGCAAAGCATCTATTAATAGATAGAGATGCGCCAAATCATTATCATTCATCAATATATCGTCTGCCCGGTCAAAAGCGAGCGCCGGGTTTATCTGTGTGGAGATGATCTGTTTAATTTCTTTAATGTCGCGCTGATCCCGTTGTCTGACCCGGTTGATACGCTGGTTTTCATCGGCATAAATCAGCAGAATTTTATCGACCATAAATTCAAAGTGATTTTCAAATAATAAAGGGATAACAATCATGACATAATTTGCCTGCTGTCCAGCCTCTGGGTGAACGGGAGTAGCGTTAATTTGTGTCAGCTGGCGTTTGATTTCAGTATTGATTCGTGGATGCAGCAGGGTTTCGAGGATTTTTCTCTGTGCGCGGTGCTGAAAAATAATTCGGGCCAATGTCTGTCGATTTAAACGACCATCTTTATGCAGAACCTGCTTGCCAAAATGAGCGGTAATTAACTTTAAGGTTTCCGTGCCGGGTTTGACCAGTTTGCGAGCGATAATGTCAGTATCAATAATGGGTACGCCTAGTTGTGCAAAACGGGATGAAACCACCGATTTACCACTACCAATACCGCCTGTTAGGCCGATTTTTAGCATCTTTATCCAGTTCGGAAAAGTATGAAATTGAAGGTTAAGGGTTAAGAAAAGTCAGGTAGATCTGGTTAATCTGTGCTCCCCATAATAAGGCAATCCATCCGGCAATAGATAGATATGGGCCAAAAGGAATGGGTTGCCGGGTTCGGCTACGGCCTGATATTATCATCAAAATACCCATACTGGCACCAACGATAGAAGATAATAAAATAATCTGCGGCAGCAGTTGGTAACCACCCCAGGCACCTAGAGCAGCCAGTAATTTGAAGTCACCATAACCCATGCCTTCTTTACCGGTAACAAGTTTAAACAGCTGGTAAACACTCCATAAAATAATGTAACCGGCCATGGCACCTATTACACTACTTTCAAGGTCGGTAAACAGATTAAATAGTGCAAACAGCAAGCCTGCCCAGAGTAAAGGCAGGGTTAAATTATCGGGTAATAACTGTTTTTTCAGGTCAATCAAGGTTAAGGCAATTAATATCCAGCTGAATAATAAAGCTGCCAGGGTTTGCCAATGCGGCCCAAAACGCCAGGCAACAATGGCAGACAGCACGGCGGTTAAGGCCTCGACCAGCGGGTACTGGATAGCAATCGGCGCATGGCAGGCAGAGCATTTTCCACGCAGAAAAAGATAACTGAGCAGGGGGATATTTTCCCAAAAACGTATTTTATGCCCGCAATGAGGGCAGGCCGAGGCCGGTAATGACAGGCTTAAGTTCTGTATGGTCGGATCCGGGGCAGGTGGCTCGAGCTCAAGAAAGGTATAACATTCCGCTTTCCAGTTACGTTCCATAATGACCGGCAGGCGATAAGCAACAACATTCAGAAAACTGCCAACACAAAGCCCGGTAAAAATAACACTGGTATAAAATAGCCAGGGACTGCTCTGAAAAACAGCAATAATATTTTCTAACATAAACCTTATACCACCGAACCCATTTTGAATATAGGCAGATACATGGCAATCACCAGGCCACCAATAACCACGGCCAGGAAGGCCATAATCATCGGTTCCATTAATGCGGTGAGATTATCCACCGCGTTGTCAACGGCTTCTTCATAATATTCGGCCACTTTATCCAGCATTTCATCCAGCGCGCCGGATTCTTCGCCAATACCCACCATCTGTATCAGCATATTCGGAAACAAATCCTTATTTTGTGCCAGACTGGCCTGTAACGTGGTGCCGGCTGCGACATCATCACGTATCTGTAAAATAGCTTTTTTATACACGCTGTTACCGGCAGCCCCGGCAACCGAGACCATGGCTTCAACCAGGGGCACCCCGGCAGCAAACATGGTGGCCAGCGTTCTGGAAAAACGTGCAATCACACCATTGGTGGTCAGTTGGCCAATGGCGGGCAGTTTCAGGGACAGGCGATCTAAAAATTCACGAAAGCCTTTTGAGCGGAGTTTTGCCTGCTTGAAACTGTAAATAGCGGCAACAATAGCGCCGATAAAAAGCCAGACATTATTAACCAGAGCATTCGATAAACCCACTACAAACAGGGTGAAAGCTGGTAGTTCAGCGCCGAAATCTGCAAACATTTTGGCAAAGGTAGGTACTACAAAAATTAATAGAATGGCCGAAACCACAACCGCCACTACTAGCACCGTAATAGGATATGTCATGGCTTTTTTAACTTTTGTTTTTAATGCCTCGGTTTTTTCCTTATAAGTAGCCACTTTTTCCAGCAAAGTTTCCAGTGAACCGGATTGCTCACCGGCATCGACCAGATTAACGAATAAATCATCAAATTGTGCCGGGTGTTTTTTTAAAGCGCTGGCCAGTGTGCCACCTGCTTCAACATCCGCTTTAAGCTGATAAATAAGTTTTGCCATGGTTGGGTTTGAATGCCCCTGAGCTACAATATCAAAGGATTGCACCATGGGAACACCGGCCTTCATCATGGTCGCCAACTGGCGGCTGAACACCGCAATATCTTTAGTGGTAATAGGTTTTTTTCTGGGACTGAATAAGCCACTGCTTTTTTTCTTTATCTTGCCTTTCTTTGGCACCAGTCCCTGTTTGCGTAGTTCGGCTTTTACCAGATCAATGCTGGTGGCAGTGGTTTCACCTTTAATGGACTGGCCTTTTTTATTGGTGCCTTCCCAGGAATAGGTATACGTTTTTATTGTTTTTGCTTTAGCCATAAGCTTGTTCCAGTAATAAAACAGGTTGTTGTCTGATTGGGGATTGTTTTATTGAATGATTTTATTTTTTGAATGATTTTATTATGGTTAATCTTTGGTAACACGATTAATTTCTTCCAGAGAAGTCAGCCCGGCGATGACTTTTTTGATCGCCGATTGACGTAAGTCATCAATGCCTTCCCTGGCGGCCTGATCGGCGATATCAATCGCGGTGCCATTATCCATAATAATACGACCAATGGTTTCGGATATAGGCAGAACCTGATAGATACCTACCCGGCCTTTATAGCCATCGCTGCACTGGTCACAACCTACTGCCCGGTATAAAACCGGGTTGGCATTAATTTGCTCTTCAGTAAAACCTTCTTCTTCCAGTGCGGTACGAGGGATATCCATTTTCTGCTTGCAGTGTTTACATAAGCGCCGGGCCAGGCGCTGGGCAATAATCAGGTTGACGGCTGAAGCGATATTAAATGGCGCTACCCCCATATTCACCAGTCGAGCCAGAGTTTGTGGGGCGTCATTAGTATGCAGGGTAGACATCACCATATGGCCGGTCTGGGCAGCCTTAATGGCGATCTCTGCCGTTTGCAGGTCACGAATCTCACCTACCATAATAATATCAGGATCCTGGCGCAAAAAAGCCCGTAAAGCCGCTTCAAAGGTCAGGCCAACCTTGTCATTAACGTTCACCTGATTAATGCCTTCAAGGTTTATTTCAACCGGATCTTCAGCGGTGGAAATATTGGTATCGGGTGTATTGAGTATATTCAGGCCAGTATAAAGCGAAACGGTTTTACCACTACCGGTAGGGCCGGTCACCAGTATCATACCAAACGGGTTTTTTAAAGCTTGCATGTAGCGTTCTTTCTGAATGGGTTCATAGCCGAGTGCATCAATACCCATACTGGCACTGGATGGATCAAGAATACGCAGGACAATTTTTTCGCCAAATAAAGTCGGGCAGGTATTCACCCGAAAATCGATGGTTTTATTTTTGGATATTTTTAGCTTAATTCGTCCATCCTGTGGCACACGCTTTTCTGCGGTATCCATGCGCGACATTACTTTTAATCGTGCTGCCAGTTTCATATTCATGACCACTGGCGGGGTGGCGACCACACGTAAGACACCATCAATGCGTAACCGAACCCGGTAGGCTTTTTCATAGGGTTCAAAGTGAATATCGGAAGCCCCTTTTTTAATCGCATCAAGTAGAATTTTATTAATAAAGCGCACCACCGGGGTATCATCAATATCGGCACCGGTATCTTCTTCTTTTCTGGTTTCTGCATCAGGGTCGGTAAAATCCAGGTCTTCCAGATTTTCCAGATCATCACTCATCATTGAGCCGATGGCTTCATCCTGTTCTTCCAGCAGTTTATCCACCAGTGACGTCAGCTTGTCTT
This sequence comes from Gammaproteobacteria bacterium, assembly GCA_015488885.1. Taxonomy (GTDB): domain Bacteria; phylum Pseudomonadota; class Gammaproteobacteria; order SZUA-229; family SZUA-229; genus S010-25. Next base: position 48,202 of record WFMW01000003.1, read on the forward strand.
CTTCGATTAAAACAGCTTCAGTATTTACCCCGGTCTGGAACTTGATATCATCCAGTGCTGCCAGATTAGTTGGATCGGAGAGGCCGATATAAAGGCGATGACCGCGCTTGAATAAAGGGAACACACGATATTTTTTTATCAGTTTGCTGTCCACCAGGTTATGCGGTACAGCTTCCATATCCAGTGCATCGGTATCAAATAATGGCAGACCAAAAGCTGTGGATGCTTTGGTAGCAATATGATTTGCGGGCAGGATATTATTATTCACCAGATAACAGGTGAAGGTGACTTTATCATCATGCGCACCTTTAATAGCCTTGCGCGCTATTTTTTCTTCTAATAGACCATCATTAACCAGTTTACCCGGTAGCCCTTTTAGTTTGGCCTGTGTTGTCATGGTTTTGCTATTTATCCCCAGGGTAAATACCTAAAAATACGATAGAATCGTTAATTCAGGTGAGTGTATCTTTTTATCATGCTCCTTTCAGATAATAGCCTAATTTTTTTATTATTGTTTGTTACCGGTTATAAGTAAATGCAAATTTTACTGGTATTTATTTTTTACAATATGACGGGATCCCGCGCTCTGCGTGGTCACTCATACCACGATTTAAGATAATC
>WFMW01000004.1 GCA_015488885.1 Gammaproteobacteria bacterium
CAATATTTCCAGCCTGTGAAGCAAGTACCATGACAGGTGAAAACTGTTGTGTTTGTGGTATATAGACGAGCGGGGAACCCATATCGCATTGGTGGCCAGTACAATGATGTGCACCCTTGCAACAGCAGCATTTATGCGCCTTTGTCTGAGCCATAGCCATACGATGATTCATCCCGTTATGACGGGTCATATCGTGGTGAGATGATACGAGTATTTTATTGCTGTGATTTATCGACATCTGAGTCATCGACATTGCCATATTTTCCATCATGGCATGTTTCATACAGGGAGCACTGCCTGCAAGTGCAGAACGCAACGGCGTTATCGTTAACATAACGATAAGCAGGTAAGACAGCAATCTGCAGGATTTATAATTCATCTAAGTAATAATAGCCAATATAAGATTTTTATTCAAGCGCTTATTTTCTCAGTTCAGGCAATCGTGTATTTAAAAAGTTCAGCCTGAAAAAAGTTTTACCTGAATATACGGGATTCTTACTAAGGCGAACACTGATCAGGTGGTATTCAGCATTCGCCTTAGTAATAGACTAACAACATTTAAACATTAAAAATAAAGTGGTATTTTCACCTGATAGCTACCCGCGCGATCAAAAAATAACCAAATCCCTGTAATTCATTACCAAACTCATCTATAATTTACGAAGGCGAACACTGATGAATGAATGCATCAGAGAGCGCTAATATCATTGATAACGAGATCCAGCCCATGCCATTAAAAACTCGCTTAAATCGTCGCCGTTTTATTCAGTTTGGTGTTGGTGCGACCACCGCTTTAGCCATTCCCAAAGCCTTTGCGCAGACAAAGCTCAAACCACCAGCTATCAAAGACCGTAAACTGTCATTTTATAATTTACATACCGGTGAAAGTTTAACCACAAGCTACTGGGCAGAAGGCCAGTACCAAAACAGTGAGCTTACTGCGATAAACTATATTCTTCGTGATTTTCGCACCGGTGATATTCACCCTATTGATAAACGGCTGCTCGATCTGTTACACCAGTTGCACCATAAAATAGATAGCAAACAGGCGTTTCAGGTTATCTCAGGCTACCGCTCGCCAAAAACCAATGCCGCATTAAGAAAGCACAGCCATGGCGTTGCCAGACACAGCCAGCATATGCTGGGTAAAGCCATTGATATACGTTTGCCCGATTGTCATTTAGCCACGCTGAGAAAAACAGCGATGCAATGTCGTGCCGGTGGGGTTGGTTATTACCCGGCATCAAATTTTGTTCATATTGATACCGGACGGGTTCGTCACTGGGGTTAAGACCCTATGTTTATTAAAGCGGCTTTGTTTATTAAAGCAGCTATGTTTATTAAAGCAGATTATTGAAGCAGAAACCTGACATCCTGCTGTTGGAGAAAGTCTTCTGCCTGCTCTCCCTGTAACATGGCATAGGTAGATAACATACCACACTGCGTTGCAGTATCCGCGATAACGGTCACACTGGCCGGGCCATGCGCTACCGGCCAACCGGTCTTCGGGTTAAGGATATGGCCGAGCGGCCTGCCCCGTTTATCCACAGCGTAACGTTTGGTACTGCCACTGGTGGCAATCGCGCCTCGAAACAGCGAAATAACCTTAACGGCTGACTCATCCGCCACAATATTTTCAATACCCACTGTCCAGGGGCTTTGATCAAGTTTGGCGCGAATAGCCATTAAATCACCACCAAAATTGACCATAATACCGCCTTCGGCAAGTTTAGCGGCCAATGCCAGAGCCACCGCATCGACAGCATATTCTTTACCGATACCGCCAAGATCAAGCTGCATACCTTCTGGTAGCAAAAGGTTTCCCTGCTGTAACTGTATTTTTTCCCAGCCGACACTGGCTGCCAGCTGTTTCAGCAGTTTACGTGGTGGGGGACGGGTGTTGCTATCAAAATGCCAGTGTTTTAAATAGGTGCCAACGGTAATGTCGATCATGCCATCGGTTAAACGCCAGCATTCATCCGCAAAATTAAGCAGGGAAAGGGTTTCCATATCCAGCGTTTGCCACTGCCCCGCCTGTTGATTGATCTGGCTGAGAACACTATCAGAACGAAAACGGCTGTATTTTTCTTCAATGCGCCAGGTTTCACTGGCCGCCCACTGAATGAGCGCCCTGGCATTTTCCTCGCCGGTTTCCAGCCAGATTTCACACGGGCTTTTCATGGCTTCAAACGTTCCCAGCCACAGACCCTCTCCTTTTTGCTGACACTGCCAGTTACGTTCAGTCATAATATTATTTTAGTATTTTCCATGGCAGCAACAGGGGTTCCTCTGCGTCTCACCATTTACCGCGAACCCCAAAGGTTAGCGCCCAGAAAGTCAGATCGGGAAACATATCATGTCTGCGCTGATCGCCAATCGCAATAGCCGGATGATTGTTACCGGTCTGCCTGATCTGTTCAATATTGGCGGTCAAGGTCAGTTTTGCATTCAGCCTCACACCAAACATACTACCCAGTGTTGTCGTGGTCATATCGGCAAGGCGATAATCGGCTGAAGCAAATTCAGGCAATGCCTGCCCATTATTCAAGCTAAGCCGGTAAAAGTTTGCCTGAGTCTGCTGGCTAAGCCGGTAATGCGGTACCAGATACAATAGGCTACCCAGCCCCAAATGGTATTTCACATCATAGGTATTGGTATGAATGCCCCAGTCATCCCAGTAATAACGATAGTTCAGATGCAGCGAGTCTCTACCAATAGCGGTAATAAAACTCCCCTTAAGAGTTTGTTTCAGGCGAGTACCCGGACGTTTTTCCCAGACATAATCTACCGGCAGACCGGCTGAATCAATAACACTGATAATTTTATAGGGATCGGTCTGATAACCATTCACATAACTCAGACCATAGGTAAAATTCAACAGGGTAAAGCGATTCAAGACATGGGAAATACCGAAAATGCCTTCAAAGGTCTGCTTGATCTTACCGGGAAACAGACTTTCACTTTCACCGCTGCCAGTGCCGCCACCCGAAGGTGATGTTTGTGTCTGTGGCGCTGGTGTTGCCGGCAGGGCATAAATCGAGGTAAACGGATCATGAAAACCGCCATGAGGATTAACCGCATCATAACTGTAGGCGCCACCAAAAGTCAGCGTGGTACGTTTATGATCGAAATCCTGCAGATAGGAAAAATTCGCCCCGGCTGATTTATAGTCGGTTTCGGAAGAAAAACTCAAACCGGCCAGATAGCGTGACAAGCGGTCAAACGGTTTCAACCAGTTAAGATTAAAAGCAAAACGGGTGTCGTTAAAACCTGGATCCAGCGGCGTAAAACCGGGACGGACAAGAAAGTTGTTGAAATTCTGCTGCACACCTGCGGCATTTGCGCCATTGGGTGATGCGCCGCTAAGGCTGTCATAAACCGCCTGAAACTGCACATAATCATCCACCGCATTTTGTTTCGTCACACTGATAACCGGCTCGATGACGGATACCCTGTCCTGTTGCTGACTGTCTTTTTCCGAATAACTTAATACCGAAGCATCGTATAACCAGTCAGCGGCCTGGCTCTGTGTGGCCGTGAGTAATGAGCAAACGGCCAGCCCCAGTTTCTCCTTTAATTGCATCCGCAACCTCCACCACCCACACCGCTGCCACCGGAGGCCGCTTCCTTACTGAAATAAATGTGGTCATCAAGCCCCTGCTGTACCGGGTTCGGACTTATTGCCATATTCTGTCTTGCGAGTATCCCGCGTTGCCAGGGTTTTACCGCCTGGGGTTGCAAATGACTACAGCCTGATAGTGCCATAACCAATACCAGGGCTATCCCCTGTATTAAAAATAGTTTCATTTTCTACAACTTATAATTTTAGTGTTTTTTTAATTAAGGCTTCCAGTTCGGCTTCCTGATCGGGATGAAAGCCGATATGAAATAAATGAATTTTACCCTGCCGGTCAATCAACACACTGGTTGGCATACCCTGAATATTAAACGCTGCCGGGGCTTTCCCATCCGGGTCAAAACAAACCTGAAAACCTGCCGGAATCTGCTGCAGAAATTGCTTCGCATTAGCGGTATTCTCATCAACATTTACCGCAATAATTTGCAGGCCTTGCTTCTGATAACGTTGCTGAATTTGATTCAACCAGGGAAAAGAGGCACGACAGGGCAAACACCAACTGGCCCAGAAATCCAGCCAGATAACCTTGCCTTTATAATGTGACAGGGTTGTTTTCATGTTTTCAATCTGCAGTGGCGTTTGCCACTGCAGGGTTGAAACCGCTTTGGCAAATACCGGCTGCTGGAATAAACAAAGCGCCAGAAAAATCACTGATAATAAATTTTTTAGCTTAAGCATTATCATCGTCACTATCGTCCCTGAATTTCCTGTTGTCCATTTTCAGCTTCACCTTTTTCGGTAAACGTATTATGTTCCGACTCCAGTTTTTTCTCATTAAATGTGCCAGTGTTATCATCATAATAGGAACCGATTCTGGTTGGTGTAGCCGAACCATTACCATTCGTTGTTGTAGTGGTTATATTTGGAATATCATTGGTCAGCGTTTGATTAAAATGCGTGGTCGCTTCTGCTACAGAACGTAGACCGCTATTACTCTTTATGATGCCAGCAGGAATCTGGGCAATCATATTAGCGGCTTCGGTATCAAATGTATTTGTATTTTTGAAATCTATACTTGTCTGGGTAATATCTTTTTTCAGTTCTGCTGGCGTAGGCAACTGAATGCCAGTTTTTGTCGCATCGGTATCCAGACTCATTAATAAACGCACCCGGTTAATAACTTCAGTAGCATCCGGTTTCGCAGTTGCTGTCACTGTACTCTGAGTTTTTGCGCCATTTGAAAGCACAACCCCTGATGCACTGGTAGTTGTTTGTGGAACCGTTGTCTGTGTAATCGTTGCTGAAATAGTCTGCGGTGTCACAATACGCTGGCAGATGGATTTGCCCAGCGCCAGTTTGCCAATAGAAAAGGTAACTTCTTCACCCAGTGTGCAGTTAAAACGTCCATTAGCATCTGTATCACCCATATTTGACAATGAATCATAATGCAGATTTTCTACCGGCGCATCAACAAACTGTGCAGAAATAGTATGACCAGCGGGTACAGAACCGGTAGTGCCACCACCACAGGCAGTTAATGAAGCACCTGCTGCCAGCCCTATGGAAAGTTTTAATAATCTGTTCTTTATGGTTGCTTTTTTCTTGCTTGCCTGTTTCATGATTACTCCTGATAGTGTTTTAGTAAATTAGGGATACTCTGAACAAGTATGGTTAGAATCAGGCTTGTTCAGAGTATCCTTAGCTTTTTCATTTATTAAAACGCTATCAGGGGGAAAAGGGTTCCATTTATTTTGCATCCATTAATATCCATGGACATTCTTTTTTACAGACAGTAAATATCTGGGAGTTTTGAACAGTGAGCTTAAAAAGATTTTCTTAAGCTTAATAAACCAAGCTGCCGATCATAGGCATAAATAGATTCGGTTGAACGGTTTTTCTGCCAGCGCCAGTTAAGCGCAAACTGCCAGCCTGGGGCAAAATCATACACATAAGCAAGGGCATAAGTACTACGGTTATCAAATCGGTTCTGGATGGCGGTTGATTCATATTCGCTGCGCCGATAAGCTATCTCGGCAGAGATTTTATTTTTATGATTAAGATATTTATCGTAGCGTAATCGCAGGGTATTCCGTGTCGGTGAATAATTGACCCTGGGCAGATTATTACGGTTATTCCATTCAAGTTCATACCATAAAAGCAGTGTATCTGCCGACCATCTAAGAAAATATTTCGCCGTTAATTTTTGACGATTACCTTCAAGGTAATCAAAACGGGTATTAATACTGTTTATCTGTTCATAGCGATAACGTAGCCTTAAAATATTATTGCCAGGAAAATACCGGCTTGTTTGCACGGTAGCAACATAACTTCGCTGATAATCACTATGGCCATAGGAAGACTGTCTGAAATTAATATCAAACCGGTTAAACCATTTGTTTATCGGGTACAAATAACGCAGCCCGACATCAATTAGACCGAAATCGTTAAAGTTCGTGGAGAAATAATTTAATAAAAAAGCCGTGCCTGTCACCAGCAAGGCCGGTTTTTTTCTGCCGCCATTTTTAGCTGTTAGACGTTTATCGAACAGGCCAGTTAATTGCAGGAATCGACCTGATTCATTTGAAGCAATATCCAGTGGCGAAAACTTTATATTGGAATCGTAACCGGGGCTTAAATAAAGATAGGCATGCCAGTCTTTCCTGTTAGCCGCTCTCTTTTTAACCCTCTTTCTGTTTACTTTGTAAGACGATGTTCTGGCAGTAAGTTTGGCAATCTGGCGCTCGACCAACGCGGTGAAATTTGAATCAGTGGTTTGACGTTTACTTTGTTTTAAATAATGCAAAGCCTGCGGTTTGTCTCCCTGCCGGTTTTCTATTAAAGCAAGGTTATAATAAGCAATAGCAGCCAGTTTTTTATTGCCAAGCAGCTTTCTGAAATAAAACCGGCTGGTATTGTATTGCTTTAATTTATAATAAACCGAACCGAGATTATAATAAATGATTGTGTACGCCTTCTGATCAATATCAGTTTTATCTTTTTCAAGTATCTGCAAGGCAGACTGTAAAAACTGTTTTGCCTGCTTATATTCGCCACGATGAAAGGCATCAATGCCCGACTGGCATTGATGTTCATATTTTTTATGTTGCAAGCTGAAATCAGCCGTAGCATGGACAGCAACTGACTGAAAAAAAATCAGCAGAAATAATAGACAGGGGTATTTGTTTTTATCGGTGAAACACATACGCCGATATTATAATAGATTATTAGAAGAACTGTCTGGAAATACAGGGAATATCTGAACAAATCTGGATACATAATATGGATTCCTAAAATGCGTATTCACGACTTGTTCAGAACTTCCTTAAGTAAAAATTATAGCGTTCCCATGAAATAGCCGGATTAATCTTCTGACTCAGGTGCTTCACCTTCAGGGTTTATTGGCTGTGGCTCTATTACCGGCTGCGGAATAGCTTCGGGTTGTGGTGCTGCTTCGGGTTGTGGTGCTGCTTCGGGTTGTGGTGCTGCTTCGGGCTGTGGTGCTGCTTCGGGCTGTGGCGATCCCTGCTCAGCCGCATTATTTCCTGACTGCCCGGAATCTTCTGCGCCAGAATCTTCTATTGTATTTTGCTGTTCTACTGTTCCATTATCCTCGGTGTTTGTATCCTCCAGCGACGAATGCTCTGTCGCTTCCCGGTCTTCACCCGGTTCATTTTCAACCAATCCCTTTTCTCCATGCTGAGATTTATTATTTTCTATACCAGAATGAGAATTATTGGCACCCGGCAAGGTTAAGGCATGCGCGTTGATAACGGTATCATTATTATCCATCATACGAATAGTTATTTCATCCAGGTCATCCGGTGCTGCCTGCACGATCAGTGGCACGCAGAATGACAGGATAAAACTGCCAGTCAATAAACAATATTTTGTCAACCCACTCATATTCATTTTCTGTCTGTTCTCTTTATATTCATCTTCATCGTTATCCCTGCATCACATTATCCGGTGCATAAAACGCGCTGTCCGGCTGCTTATAATGTGTTTTAATATGCATAACCTTTTCTTTACCGTTTAACTGGATATGTGTCGTAATATTGCCATCACCTTTTGCGATACCAATAATGGGCAAAGAAATAATATTAACCCCTTTGCGCAGCCCTGTCGTCCAGCTAATCTGCTTTTTATTACCAAAACCATCAAGCTCAAGGTTAGCGGATAAATCGACACGAAGTTCAACACCTTTTAAGGCCTTTTCTGCATCAATAGCTACCCTGACAGTATGGACGTTATTATTAACCGCAATAAAGTTCTCGGCATTTGAATGATCCTTTGACGGATAAAAAACACTTAACGCAATGACCATAATGGCAAACATGGCTGCGACTGCCAGTTTATAGCCATGATGATAGCTATGATGAATGGCGTTATTTTCCTGTTCAGCATGTTTTATCGCCTGCCGCAGAAGACCTTGTTCCGCTTTCGGTGTAAGCGCCTTATACGGTAATGTCTGTAATGCGGCCTGCTGAGCAGTCAACAACTCAAGATGCCGGGCGCAACTTTCACAGCCAGTAATATGTCGCTGTAATGCGGCTGTCTGGTCTGCCGACAGATCATCATCAATATAATCATTAATAACCGTTTGTACCTTATCGCAGTTCATTTTTGTCTCCTGATATTCTTATACACGCAGCTAGTCGCTAAAAAGTTCCATGTCTGTTGCAGACTTAATATAATTCCTGGCACGATGCAGACGCGATTTCAGGGTTCCCAGGGGCGTTTGCAGAATATCTGCCAGTTCAGTAAGGGTATAACCTTCCGCATCATGCAACATCATTACCACACGCTGCTCATCGTTCAGGCCATCCATAGCCTTGAGTATAACGCTCTGTTGCTGGGTTAATTCGGCCTCCTCATAGGGTGTTTTGTCCACCGCAACCGTATCATCGGGTATTTCAACAGGACTGATAATTTTGAGTTTACGCTGTTCTTTACGGTAACTATCAACATATAGATTATATAATGAGCGAAATAACCAGGGCTGCAGCGATTCAACCTGCTCCAGCTCTTTCAACTTGAGGAAAAGTTTACTCAATAACAATTGCAGCAAATCCTCTGCGTCATCAGCACTTTTACATAAGCGGCAGGCAAACCGGTGTAGCTGACTAATATAGGGTGCTATCAGTTGTTCAAAACGGTCGGCAGGCTTTTTACGGGCCTGAAATAGTTTAATAATACTCATTGATGTCTATTATAATACATTATGCTAACTGTTGATGATCAGTAGTGATTACTCATCAGACGATTCACTTGACGATTAACCAGACTAACTCGGAGATATTATGCAAATAGGTATGCTGGGTCTTGGACGTATGGGGGCAAATCTTGCTCGCCGTTTAATGAAAGGCGGACATGATTGTGTGGTTTTCGATACCGATGCCCATTCAATTGCCGCACTGGAAAAAGACGGGGCGACTGGCGCAACCACTATTACTGAATTTATTAACAAACTTCATCCACCTCGTGCTATCTGGATTATGGTTCCTGCTGCCGTGGCAGGTACTGTGGTTGAGGAGCTTGCGGTACAGTTACAGGCTGATGATATTATTATTGATGGCGGTAATTCTTATTACAAGGATGATATGGCACGCGCAAAGCAACTTGCGACACAAGGCATTCATTATGTTGATATTGGTACCAGTGGTGGCGTCTGGGGACTGGAGCGAGGTTACTGTCTGATGATTGGTGGTGAGAAAGCCGTTGTCAGCCATCTCGATCCGATATTTAAGACTATTGCACCAGGTATGGGTGAAATTGAACGCACCACCGGGTGTACCGGCGAGGCATCAACATCTGAGCAGGGTTACTTACACTGTGGCCCTAATGGTGCCGGTCACTTTGTGAAGATGGTGCATAACGGTATCGAATACGGTATGATGGCAGCCTATGCTGAAGGCATGAATATTCTCCACCATGCCAATATCGGCAGCCAGCATCATGATGTGGATGCCGAGACGACACCACTGCAGAATCCGCAGGACTATCAGTTTGATATTGATACTGCTGAAGTCGCAGAAGTCTGGCGGCGTGGCAGTGTGGTGGCTTCATGGCTGCTGGATCTGATTGCTATATCATTAAAAGACAACCCCGATCTGTCAAACTTTTCCGGCAGTGTCTCCGACTCTGGAGAAGGCCGCTGGACCAGTATGGCCGCTATCGAAACCGCAACCCCCGCGCCGGTACTTACTGCGGCCTTATTCAGCCGCTTCGATTCGCGTAACGAAGCAGACTTTGCCAGTAAATTACTGTCGGCAATGCGCTATCAGTTTGGTGGGCATCACGAGAAGTAACGGTCGATCTCGAACCCGCACACACGATGTACTGCATCCTGAATTGCAGCAAAACAGAAGACGGGGATAGCTATTGTTCAAAGACCGTCAGCCGCATGGATGCGGGTATCGAGCGTACATGGATGTATTTACAGCGTGTCGTGAACAATAGCTATCCCCGTCTTCTGTATTAGGAAATTTCCAAACAAGTCTGGATATAGCACATATCAGGTATTATTCAGTCAAAGGGATGTTGTAATATGATGGTTTCATCACGATCCGGGCCGGTGGAAATAATATCGACCGGTACACCAACAATTTCTTCCATACGTTTTATATAGTTCCTGGCATTTTCAGGCAGGGCATCCAGACTACGTACACCTTGCGTGCTTTCAGACCAGCCGGGTAGTTCTTCATATACCGGTTCACATTGTTCAATGGCATCCGCACCCAGCGGCGGCATTTCCAGCAACTCCCCTTTATAATTATACTGTGTGCATATCTTGATGGTTTGCAGGCCATCGAGAACATCCAGTTTCGTAATACATAAACCGGTAAGGCTGTTAATCTGCGCAGCGCGACGTAAAGCTATGCCATCGAACCAGCCACAGCGACGGGGACGGCCTGTGGTGGAACCAAATTCATGACCTTTATTACCCAGATGTTGTCCAGCCTCATCGAATAACTCAGTTGGGAATGGCCCAGCACCAACGCGGGTGGTATAAGCCTTGGTAATACCCAGAATATAATCCAGCGCTTTGGGACCAATACCACTACCGGTACAGGCACCACCTGCCGTGGTATTGGATGACGTCACAAACGGATAGGTTCCCTGATCGATATCCAGCAGAGTGCCCTGTGCGCCTTCAAATAACACACTTTTACTGGATTGGGTAAAACCATCAATCAGGGCAGGAATATCGGCGATAAGTGATAATAATTTTTCGCGGTAGGACAAAATTTCATCAAGCACCTGCTGGTAATCGACTTCATCATAATGAAAATAATTTTTCAGTGAGAAATTATGATATTCCATCACACTGGCAAGTTTTTCTCTGAGACTGGCTTCATCTTTCAGATCTGCTAGTCGAATACCACGGCGAGATACTTTATCTTCATAACAGGGACCAATACCACGACCGGTCGTCCCTATCGCAGCTTTACCACGCGCCAGTTCACGTGCCTGATCAAGCGCAATATGATAAGGCAATATTAACGGACAGGCCTCAGAAATACGCAGGCGTTGACTGGCCGGGATACCACGTGCCTCCAGAGCATTTAACTCTTCAAATAAGGCTGTTGGTGACAGGACAACGCCATTGCCAATCAGACACATAACATCATCACGCAGAATGCCTGATGGAATTAAGTGTAAAATCGTTTTTTCACCATCAATGACCAGCGTATGCCCCGCATTATGGCCACCCTGAAAACGTACCACCGCAGCGGCACGGGCAGTTAACAGATCGACGACTTTACCCTTACCTTCATCACCCCACTGGCTACCCAGTATCACAACATTTTTTGACATAAGTTAAACCTGAAAAAATAAAAATATTAAAACCAATGACTGATTCTCACCTTCCTGCGTGAGAACCAGAAAAAAATCAAACCTGTTTCACCTGCCATTGCTCATCAATAAAGACTAACTGCTTTTTACATTCCATCGCTTTGGCATCTGCTTCCTGCCCGGGCAGTGCTTCAATAACTGTTTTACCCTGCGCGCGTAATACGCTGATGGCTTCAGTTAATGCCGCTGTCTGCCTGGCGGGCGCAAAAATCTTTTCAGCGCTGACAAATGACCGACTGGATAAACGAATCAAAACTTTTAGATCGGTACTGAAACCAACAGCGGCGCGGTTTCGCCCGAATAGCTTACCAATATCATCATAACGCCCGCCACGGGCAATGGCCTGTCCGAATTGCGGAACAAAAGCGGCAAACACCACACCGGTTTTATAGTGATAACCATGTAGTTCTGCCAGATCAAAATTCATTTGCTGTATGCCGAAACGCTGCTGTAATAAAGTAGCGGTATTTTCCAGATAATCAATAGCCTGATGCACACTGTTATCGGCTGCCGACAGGACTTTATGTGCATTGGCTAAAACGCCGATATCACCATTTAAGGCTGGTAGCTGCGCTAACATGGTGCGCACGGTTTCATCTAGATCAAGTGTCGCAAGCAGTGCATTGATTTCTGTTACTGCCTTGCGCTGCAGCATTTCAAATAACTGACTTTCGATGCCTTTATCCAGCCCAGCCTGTTTTGCCAGCCCGCGAAAAATATCGACATTGCCAAGATCCAGATAAACATCCTGCACACCAACAGTAGCAAAAGTATGTAGCATTAAACCCAGTATTTCCACTTCGGACTCGATACCGGCATGACCGTATAATTCGGCACCGACCTGCATGGGGCTTCGGCTGTCACCGATTGACTCTGCCCGTGTATGTAGCACAGTACCGATATAGCATAAACGAGTTGGCTGGTTACGATTTAAATGATGGGCATCAATACGGGCAACCATGGGGGTTATATCTGCCCGTACACCCAGTGTCCGGCCACTTATCTGGTCAACCAGTTTAAAGGTCTGTAAATCCAGATCATGGCCGGTACCGGTCAGCAAGGATTCGATATGATCAATAAACGGCGGAATCACCAGTTCATAACCCCAGACTGCATAAAGATCAAGCAGGTCACGACGCAGAGTTTCCATCTGTGCAGCGGTTTCTGGCAGGGTTTCTTCTATTCCTTCCGGCAAAATCCAGTGATGCTTTATTGTCATAGTCAGTTATTGCTTTTATTATTTTGATACATTTAATGTACCAGATACAGAATAAGCACCCCGACAAGCATACTGGCAAGACCAATACCACGTAACACTCGGTCAGATAGCTGTGCCGCCTGTGCCATAGCCTGACGCCAGCCTGATGGACTCAGAAATGGCAACATGCCTTCGATGACCAGCACCAGTGCCAGTGCAGGAAAAAGTTGTTCCCACATGTTAAAACCCTATTGATTAACTGTGGTCGATTTTCGCTTCCCCAGCGGGTCTTTAAAAAACTGGAAATAATCTGTATCAGGTGATAACAGAAGAATATCACTGGCACTGGAAAAAGTATCTTTATATGAATTTAGGCTGCGATAAAACTTATAAAAGGACGGATCCTGATTATAGGCTTTAGCATAAATGTCAGTCGCTTTAGCATCCCCTTCACCTCGGGTAATTTCTGAATCACGATTCGCCTGGGCAATAATGATCCGGCTTTGTCGATCGGCATCTGCCCGAATACGTTCTGCCGCTTCTGCCCCTCTAGAACGAAACTCCTTGGCGACACGTTCACGTTCTGCGCGCATCCGCCGATAAACCGATTCGGTTACTCGTGAAGGTAAATCAATTTTCTTGATGCGCACATCGACAACCTGAATACCCAGCTTTTTGGCTTTTTCCGATGCCCGCGCAGTCATAATTCCCATGATTTCACTACGATCACCAGCAATTACCTCCTGCACTGTACGTTTACCAAATTCATCACGTAAGCCATTATTAATATTCTGATATAACAGGCGACCAGCCAGATTCTCATCTCCCTCAGTAGTGATGTAGTACTGGGCAACATTTTTAATTCGCCATTTCACATACGAATCAACAATCAGATCTTTTTTCTCTAATGTCAGAAAACGTTCAGGTTTCTGGTCAATAGTAAGGATGCGCCGGTCAAACTTACGCACATTATTGATAAACGGGATTTTAAAGTGAAGCCCCGGTTTATAATCGGACTCCATAATGGCACCAAATTTAAACAGGATGGCTGTTTGCCGCATATCAACCGTAAAAACGCTTAACCAGATCAGCAAGACAATGACGGGCAAGCCAAATTTAAGTATATTCATAGACATTAACGAGACCCTCTGCTGCGTAAATCACCTGTTCGTGTACGTTGATTCTGCTGTACAAGCCGCCGTTTTTTCAATAAATGCAGACTTTGCCGTTGCTTTATAGCTTTAATGCTGTTCGATAAGGAAGCATCTACAGATTTACCTGACATTAATTTATCCAGCGGTAAATACAGCAAATTATTATTGCCGGATGTATCAATCAACACCTTGGAACTATTGCTTAACACTGAATCCATTGCATCCAGATATAACCTTTCCCGGGTAACAGCTGGTGATTTTTTGTAAGCAACAAGTAGCTGGCTGAAACGTTTCGCTTCACCCTGTGCATTATCGACAACCTCACTCTTATAAGCTTCTGATTCTGCACGTATGCGTGCAGCATCACCGCGTGCTTTTGGAATCACGCCATTACTATAAGTCTGGGCTTCATTTTTTAGCCTTTCTTCATCCTCACGCGATTGTGTTACATCATCAAAGGCATCTTTTACCGCTTCCGGTGGACGTGCATGTTTAATATTAACTTTAATAACATGAATACCGGTTCCATAACTGTCCACAATTTTTTGAATCAGATCTTTCACCTGTACTGATATTTGTGCGCGGCCATCGGTAATGACAAAATCCATCTTGGCACGGCCAATGCTCTGGCGTATTGCACTTTCAGTTGCCTGTTCCAGCGTAATCTCGGGCGCGCGCACATTAAACAGATAGTTCGTCGCATTATCTACCTGATATTGCACCGAACCTTCAAGATCAACGATATTTTCGTCCTGCGTCAACATGGTGGCACGCAAAGGCACAGTATGCACCTTGTTAATATCAACTTTAATCACGGATTCAATCGGTGCGGGTAAATGCCAGTGCAAACCTTCCTGAGTAGTCTCAATATGTTTACCAAAACGCAAGACAACACCACGTTCAGCCTGTTCAACTTTATAGAAACCTGTTGCACCCCAGAACAGTAGTAGCAAAATGACCACAATACTGATGCCGATAGTGCCACCCGAACCGGAAGAAGAACGACCACCACGACCGCTGCCACCACCTTTGCCGCCAAATATCATACCAAATTTTTTCTGCAGGGTTTTAAATAACTCATCCAGATCGGGCGGTCCCTGGTTTCCACCACGTTTACCACCTCCCCAGGGGTCTTTATCACCATTACCGCCGGGTTCATTCCAGGCCATATGTTTCTCCAGATTATCTCATAACTTGATTGATTAAATTAACGGCAACCGTTGGCAACCGCACTAATATCAGGAGCCTGTTGTACGTGCCCCGGACAGATTTCTGGCCATTTTACCTGAATATTGCGTGAAGAAAATAAATTTAATAAATATATTTTATATATGAAGATATTTCAATATGTATTCCAACATGACGATGGCCAAGGAGCCTCTTAATTAGCACAATACTGCCTGCATAAAAAGATACTCGGCATCATCAAAGGCTTTCAGATCACGCTGACGCATTCGTACGGCAAGATGAAAACAGCCTCGTTCATCAATGGTTTCCTGTTCTACCGCACCCATCTCAAATAAACGTGCCCGCAGCCGCGTCTGTTCGGGCTGCAAACATAGTTCGCCGGCAACCATATTTTCACGAAAACGCTCAAGCAATGCCTGTTTTAACAGATCCAGCCCGGCTCCAGTTTGCGCCGATAACCAGATACGTTTAATCTGCCCGTCATCCCCCCTGTCAACACGCGGCGATGTACCGGACAGGTCAATCTTATTCATTACCTGAATACAGGGCACCTGGTCGGCGTGTATCTGTTTAAGTACCGAATCAACCTCGTGGATATTTGCCTGCCTGTTGTCATCAGCTGCATCAATCACATGTAACAATAGTTGCGCCTCTGTCGTTTCCTGCAAAGTGGATCGAAAGGCCTCAACCAGATCATGAGGCAGGTGACGGATAAAACCCACTGTATCAGCAAAAATGACCGTCAGATCCTTGCTTAATATTAATCGTCGCAGGGTCGGATCCAGAGTGGCGAACAGTTGATCCTGGACATAAACATCATCTTCAGTCAGGCGATTAAACAGACTGGACTTGCCTGCATTGGTATAGCCAACCACGGAAATCGTGGCAACTTCGGCTTTCTGGCGTGACTGCCTCCCCTGCTGGCGTTGTTTACGGACTTTTTCCAGGCGTTTATTAATCTGCTTTATACGAATAGACAACAGACGACGGTCGGTTTCAAGCTGAGTCTCGCCCGGCCCGCGAAGACCGATACCACCTTTTTGGCGCTCCAGATGCGTCCAGCCACGCACCAGCCGGGTTGACAGATGTTTTAACTGAGCCAGTTCTACCTGCAATTTACCTTCAAAAGTACGTGCACGTTGAGCAAATATATCGAGGATTAATCCGGTGCGATCCAGCACTCGACATTCAATCATTTTTTCCAGATTACGTTCCTGTGATGCCTGCAAGGCATGATTAAACAAAACCAGATCAGCATCGTACTGCTCAACCAGTTGATGAATCTCCTTTGCCTTACCACTACCTATAAAATATTTTGGATCTGGCCGCTGTCGGCTGCTGGTTGCAATAACCAGTATTTGTGCACCTGATGACAATACCAGTTGCTGAAATTCAGCCAGGTCTTCACGATGTGATTCATCATGCACATCCATATGAACCAGAATAGCGCGCTGACCTATTTGTGCCCGTTCTTTATCTAGCATTTAAATTCTATTGATATATTTTCGATGTTTTTTCACAATCGCAATAAAAATGGCCGCATCTGCGGCCATATTTCAGGAGTACCGAGTTTAAAAACAGAAACCGTTCAATCAGCCATGTTACCTGTATGAGTATCCTTGACTTCTTCCACCCATTTAATCTGCCGCGAAGGCACCACGGTGGAAATAGCATGTTTATAAACCATCTGCGTAACAGTATTTTTCAGTAATACAGCAAATTGATCAAAAGATTCTATCTGCCCCTGTAGTTTAATACCATTGACCAGAAAGATGGAAACCGGCACCCGTTCTTTACGTAGTGCATTGAGATAAGGGTCTTGCAAGTGATGCCCTTTTGACATAATCAACTCCTCAGTTATTGTTATTATCTATTGTTCGGAGACGTTAGAATATATATCTATTATCTTTTTATTGTAGACAGATGTTCTGTCAAACAAGTTCAGCGCAACAACGATTAACCATTACCCTGTAATATCAACCCCGTATCATCCGCTTCTACAACAATAAAGCGACAAGTTTTTGCAAAACTTTATCGGTATTTAACTGTGACGGGTCAATAAAATTACACTCAGGCTCTTTTCTCAGCCAGGTCATCTGCCGTTTAGCCAGTTGTACAGTAGCTATAATAGCCTTTTCTCGCATGATGTCAAAGCTATATTCACCATCAAGATACGCCCATACCTGCCGGTAACCCACCGCACGAATCGATGGCAGACCAATATGCAGGTCACCACGCCGACGCAGCGTTTCAACTTCTTCAATAAACCCCTGCTTGAGCATTAAATCAAAACGCTGCGTAATTCGCAGACGTAACCCTACTCTATCAGCAGGCATCAGGGCAATTTTCAGGCGTTGGTACGGGAACCGGAAAGCAGCCTGTTTCTGCCAGAAATAGCTTAATGTTTTCCCTGATGAATCATATACTTCCAATGCTCTCTTAATCCTTTGTGTGTCATTCTTGTGCAGCCTTCCTGCACTCTGTGGATCGACGGTTTGCAGACGCTCATACATAGCTTCAAGCCCATTTTCCCGTTGCTCCTGGTCCAGTTGCAGACGTACGTTTTTATCGATTACCGGCAGATCTGCCATGCCTTTCTGCAAGGCATTAAAATACAGCATGGTACCGCCAACCAGTAAAGGTATGTCACCCTGCGTGGTGATTTGTTGCATTAAGCCCATCGCATGATCACGAAACTGACCGGCAGAATAATGATCCCGTGGATCAATAAAATCAATTAAATGATGCGGTGCATCCGCCAGTGTCCTGTTATCCGGTTTGGCACTGCCAATATCCATTCCTTTATACACCAGCGCCGAATCTACACTGACAATCTGAGTCGGGAATGCATGATAAAGCGCAATCGCCAGATCGGTTTTACCGGTCGCCGTTGGCCCCATAATAAAAATACTCAAGGGCGAGTCTGCTGACTCACCGGGCTGAATAACTAGATTTTCCATATAACCAATAAATTGTCAGATAAGTAGCTCACATCTGAACCCCGCAGCATTAATATTTTATATTATCCACTAAATTTGTTTATACCTGAATTGGTATAATAAGTGCTTAAGCTATTTTGCTCTTTAACTTCATCATGCGGTATAAGTAAATATTTCCATTTTTTACCACCATGATTTAAAAGGTAAGCACTCGCATTCTCGCACCAACGTACTGCAGCAACAGATTTTGCCAATACCTTTTTATCCTCCATTTCCTTTTTTGCCTTTGTTTCTACCATTAAAATGCATTTTTCCGTTTCAACAACAAAGTCAGGTACATATTCCGGGTGCTCTATACCATCTTTGTAATAGAGCTGAAATTGACCTTTAGCGGGTTTAAACCACTTTATTGCATCACGCTCGATGATTACTGCGAATCGGCGTTCTGTATCACAGTCAAACTTCTGTAACGGGTACAGGCATTTTGAAAATCCACCAAACAGCATCTGCTTGATTTTACTTTTATCTGTTACCGTATCTCTGTAATTATGAACTTCCTGTCCAGCTGCTGTGTAGGCACAGGGTTTCAACGGTGTAAAACCACCATGGATTTCAATTTCGTAGTCTGTTTCCTCTTCCCAGAAATGACCAATCATCTGTGCATGGATAGCCTCAGCAATCAATTTTCGATTTGAATCCAGTACATTCACAAGCTCATCTTCTGAAGTTAAGTAGCTTTCAAAATGTTTTACTGCCTGTCCTGCTAAATCGTAGAGCAGATCAGCATGTTCATCATAAGAAATATCATCAAAATCGACCAGTCCATGAACAATGTAATTTTCGGGACGTGATTCGCTGATACCCACCTGTGCAGTCAATGTAGTTTGCCGGTTAGTATGTAGATTTTGAATAACTATATCTCTTTCTGATGGCAGCAAATTAAGTTGCGAGACATCCAGTACAAATGATTTATAACCATAATTAACCTCACCTTTGGGTGTAACCACCACTTTTGGTATATCGATGGTTTCCTGCTTGACCAGTGACGATACTTTTTCGACAACGGCTGCCAGGTCTGTCTCTTCTTCCTCAGCAAGTAATGATTGCTGCCTGTCAGTTAATTTTTCCTTAACGGCTTCAACGATGGCTTGCTGCACTTCATCCTCAAGAAGTACACCGGTTGTTGCGAGCGTTTCCGGTTTATCCTTCAGACTGTTAATAACATCTAATGTTACTTCTGCCACTTTGCGCTCATTCTCCCCATTAAAGATTAATTTTTCATTATCAGACCTCGTGTATGTTGTACCCTCACTGCCAGTTGGTACAGTGCCACTTATCATGGAAGTTAGATTTGAGCCGACTTCAACACTCTCTATTCGCGTATCATTTTTGGGCGCATCAAGAATAAGCTGTTTTAATCGCAGTGGATTATCCGGGTTATTGGCTTCATCAATAATTTCCTGAAAGCGATCATGAGCCACAATGCTTAGACGATCGACTGGCTCAACGCCTGTGCGTTTACCATAAGGCAAACGTAAGCCCCGTCCTATCGATTGTTCGATAAGCGTTCGTGCATTAGCGGCTCTTAATGGTACGATGGTATAAAGGTTGGTGACATCCCAGCCTTCTTTTAGCATATTTACGTGAATAACGACTTCAGTCGGCTCATCAACGCTTTCAACGGCTAATAATCGGGCAATCATTTCCTCTTCTGCGGCACCGGACTTACTGCTATCGACCTGGATAATTTTGTCTTTGTAGCGTCCATCAAAGAAGTTAGCGGATTCCATTACGGTAAATAATTCTGCAGCGTGAGTCGTATCACGGGCAATAACCAGCATAAACGGTTTAACCAGTGGCAAATCATTCTGTTTTGAATAAGTCATTAATTCGACTTTGGTTTGTTCGTGCAAACGAATACCATCCATCAATTTAATGCGTTCCAGTTCTTCTCGGCTGTATTGACTGGCATCAAAATTACGTTGTGTTACCACGGCAGGTTCTTTGACAAAGCCATCATCCATAGCTCTGGCCAATGGATAGTCCACCACTACATTTTTAAACGGTATCGTTTTATTTTTTCCTGCTTCAACAAAGGGGGTAGCGGTAAGCTCCAGACCCAGAATCGGGTTCAGTTCATTAATCGCTTTCATCCCCGCATTGGCACGGTAGCGGTGAGATTCATCCATCAGCAAGACCAGATCATCCAGTTCTGACAGATAATTGAAATAGCTGTCACCCAGATATTCGGATAAACGTTTAATACGTGGTGCTTTACCACCACGCACTTCAGAAACAATCTTGGCAATATTGAAAATATTAATACGCACTTCCTGTGCCTGACCAAATAAATCGTCCTTAAGTTGTGCGCCCCGCTCTTCATAGTTATCACCGGTAATCACAACCGGTTGTGTCACAGTAAATTCCGCAATACCTTTAAATACATATTTAGCTGAGCCGAGGGTAAAGTCGGTAATTAATTTATCGTAAATGGTCAGGTTTGGTGCCAGCACAAAAAAGTTATTGATGCCATTTGCCAGATGCAAATAGCTAATAAATGCACCCATCAGCCGGGTTTTGCCCACGCCAGTTGCCAGCGCAAAACAAAGTGAGGGAAATTCACGTTCAAAATCTTCCAGTTTATTAAACTGTGATTTAAGAATATCCAGTAAAGCAGGTACATCATGTTTGTGATTTAGTAATTCACTGACAGTATTTTCAACAACAGTAGAATCAATCGCTGTTTTTAAAGCCTCCAGTGATTCTCGCTGAGGTGGCCGTAAACTTAAACGCCCGGAGATATTGTTTAATATACGTTCACTCATAGTGACGTATCCACTCTAATTAATTTAAAATTATTACCATGCATTATTTATCAACCTTATAATCAGGTTCCGCTTCATTTACTTCATTTGGTGATAATTTAACAACACGATTATTACGCCAGTAAATTAGTTGTGTATTATGTATTAGCGCCTGTTGACGAGCACTTCTGGCTGCACGCTGTAAAGCGGGTAAAGCCAACTTCAGCAAAGGATTTTTCGCCTTATCAATATCATTAGCTTTCATGCTTTTCACTCCATTCAACCAGTACAGGTTGCTGATCATTGTTGTCATAAATAGCCCATGCGTCTACAAGGGGTGCATATAAATCATGAAAATTAAACCAGCCCGACTGATAACGACGCCGGATAACATCCTCTGCAATATAATGCCCGCCTTGTTTAACCCTTTCAGCAACCCGATCAATGGCAATGTCAACATTTTGCAACCGAAGAAAAAGTAAACTTACGTGATACCCCAGTGCCTGCCATTGAGAAATTTTCCTGGCGTAAATTTTACCCGCCAGGGTTGTCTCAAAAACAAATGACTCTCGTTTGTGAATATGTTCATCTATGGCCTTCAACATAAGTTTACCTGCCTGCACAGCAGCCACTTCTGGTTTAAAGGGTGATAATCCTGCGGCAATTAAATCGGCATTCACAAAATGCAGGCAATCTGCCTCATTAGGTAAGAACTCTTTTGCAAATGTGGTTTTACCCGCACCATTAGGGCCTGCAATTATGATAATGCGTTTATTTTCATCCTGACTATTACTCATTACCACCTCCCAGCAAATCCTGCTGCTCAGGCTCTTTTTCCATTTGCGGGAGGTTTTCTATATTTAAACTGTAATCATCATGCGCCCATTCACAACGGCTGAGTACCATTTTGGGTATTTTCTTAATGGTTAGATTTTCAAAACGATCCGGCTTGCAGCGAAACGATCCACAACAAACTAACAGCGTTTTATCACCACCGACTTCATCGGATAATTGCTGGAGTTTTTCTACCGATAAATTTTGTGTGGTAACATAAATAAAATCGGTTTCAGTGGAATAGCCGTGATTCCACCATACGGTATCAGAGGGTTGATAAGTAAAGCCTTCTAATTTGCAGATAGCTTCCGATAACATTTCGGCGTTATAGTCTTTATTGACTACCCAGTTATCCCATTTATCTTTTTCGAGTAAGGAAGGTGCGAGGGTGTAATAGCGAAAACCGCCACCGCCTTGCCAGTTAATGGATTTTGAAATGCCGCCCTGGTCTTCGCCATTGATGACTTTTTGTAATCGGGGAATGATGTGAGTGTGGCAATGATCGCCTAGTTCGACCATTATCCACTTCCTGCCCATTTTGTGGGCGACTGCACCTGTTGTGCCTGAGCCAGCAAAAGAATCAAGAACCAAATCATTAGGTTCTGTAGCGAGGCGAATTATTCTCTCAATCAACCGTTCAGGTTTTGGGGTTGCAAAAACCTTATCTGAATTAAAAAACTTAACCTCTTTTTTTGCATCTTGATTATGCCCAACATCAGTATGCTTCCATATAGTCATGGCAGTTATTCCACCTTTAACCTCAGTAAGAAACTTTTTAACACGTGGCATATTATTTTGTTTTTTACCGAACCAAATTCGATTATCTTTAACCAAATCATTAAATTTATTCCTAGAAACGCCCCAACACCTTGATGCAGGCGGCTCATATTTATTGCCAGACGGTGTTTCTATTACATAATCACAGGTTTTATTATATGTTCTCACAGTTAAATCTGAAGAGGTCCAAGCACCTCTTGGGTCATTATCTTGATTCTTATATCTTGAATCCATCTCTGTGGTTCTAGGAAGAAGATTAGGCCGCCATATATCTTTATTCTTAGCATATAACAGGATATGGTCATGTGAATCTGATATCCATTTTGCATCATTCTGAGGGGAGAACTTTTTTTCCCATATTATATTTGCTACGAAATTCTTTCTACCAAATACCTCATCACATAAAACTTTTAAATAATGACTTTCATCATCATCAATAGTTATCCAAATTGATCCATTTTCACTTAATAAGCGTTGTAATATTTCCATTCTATCTCGCATTAAACTAAGCCAAATAGAGTGTTCTAATCCATCATCATAATGTTCAAAAGACATTCCTGTGTTATAAGGTGGATCAATAAATACACATTTAACCTTCCCAGCATACTCCTGCTCCAATGCCTTCAACGCCAGCAAGTTATCCCCAAAAATCAATTTATTATCAAAAATATCCTTATCGGTTACACGCTGTTTTGCATGATAGGATTTACTCGGGTCTTCCAGTAAAATACGCGGCTCAAGTTTTGGGCGCTTATCTTTGCCTATCCAGGTGAGTTCGAGTTTTGTTTTTTGTTTTGCCATATTTATATAACCCGCGCACGAACCCGTTCCTGCTCTTGAACCTGAATACGCAACTGTATTTCAGTATAAAGTTGTGCCTGTTCATTTTCCCTATCTGTTGCAGTGACTACTAATGCATAATGCTCCTGATCCAGACAAGGTGAGATATTACCCCAGTCTCTATCCTGCCGGGTCACGACAACAAACCATTTTTCATTGGGGTTACGTTGTTTAAAATGCCAGACCGATGACTGCACTGTGCCTTTATCGCGTGTTTGTGCACTTATCTTTCTATTGGGTGTTGCATCATCATTTCTTGTTTCGGTATCGTCTTGTTTGTCGTGGTTAAAATGCTGTTCAACCTCTTCTAGTGATTGCCCTTTAATTAATCTGTAGCTCATTTTTGTCGCGGTGTATTCTAACCGTGTGGTACGTACCGGTGGTGAGTAAGCCAGGGTAACTCTTAATTCCCTGCTTGCCCGGTTTGTGCGAAGAAAACTTTCTGGTAAAGGCAATTCATAAAACTGATGAGTATTATTTTCTATGCTGTCTTCTGCCATAAGCACAACCACGGATTCTGATGATCGATACAATGAATCTTCATCTATTTTTCCGTAACCAGCGACCTCTCTTGCCAGTTCTCTATTTTTTGTGCCCGTGTTATCCTTATAGCTTTCCTTCCATTGTTCAGAAAAAGTGTTAGAACATGCTTCAGGCAAATTTGCATGATTAATTAGCATCGCCCGTAACAGGTTGGCGGAGGCTTGCGGGTATTCATTTAACAGGCGTCCCGCAAGGTGCGTAATATACGGTGCGGAAAAACTTGTACCGGCTATTTCTTTAAATAAAGTACCTCCCACAAACTGATGATTGAGCGTGAGCACACCCATGCCTCTTTCGTCAGGATTCCATTGTCTGTCTGCTTGCCTTAATGGTGATGCTCGATTGCCTCCGGTTGCGACAAGCTCCGGTTTTAGTGCTTTACCAACTGAGGGACCATGACGTGTAAATGGTGAGGGTTGATCTTCATTGCTTGGAGATAATGCACTAATTTCTGGGTATCTTTGCTCATTTGTGTGTTGATTATGCTTAGCCAGACTACCTACTGTTATGACATTAAGTGCCGTTGCAGGGTCAATAATGATATTGGCATTATCCATTAAGTATTCTGGATATTCATCTCGCCAACTTGCTACGGGTACCGGGGGATTCTCTGAACCAGAAAAATTACCCGCCGATACAATAAACAAAATATCATATTCTCTTGCCAGCCTGTCCAGCACATATGCAATGCCACGTATATGCTTACCGTCGTAAGGTGCATTGGTATTGCCCAGGGAAATATTAAATATTCTGCAACCCAATTCACCTGCAAAATACTCAACTGCTTCCGTTAATGTTGCTTCAATGGTTTTTTCATCAAATCGTGTTTCATTGGTTTGTTCATCACGGTACATAACCTTGCCGTTATATAGCCAGAATTGAGGCTGCCAGTAATGGCTATCTGAACAAGCTTCAAGATCGCCATATAAGGCAATACCCGCTACGGCTGTACCATGTCCGGATTCGTCATCTTCATTACGACCTTTTATAAAACTTTGACTTTCAGCTATGGCTGTTTTGAGCAGGGGATGATTGGTGTTGATACCGCTATCAAGAATGCAGACTCTTGCGCTATCTGGCTCTGGCGATGCTAAATTCCGTGGTATGTTGTCTATATCATAGTTTAATTGCTGATAGCCAATGCCTGATTCTGGCAGTAGATCAACCATGCGAACATCACGGTGGTTTAATAACAGGTCAACATGCTGTTGTATTAACTTCAGGCGATAGATCAGTAAACCATCCTGATTAATGCTATCAACTTTTATTATTTTATTTTCAGCTAACCAGTGTTCAAACTCTTCTATTAATTGAATACGTTTAGGGTGACGGGCTGTTTGTATTGGCCAAAGTTCTATATCCAGACTAAGTTCCTCTGTATCCGGTAGGCCTTTATGCTGAAGTGCCCAGCTTTTTCTGTCTTCAGGTGTCCAGTTATCAATACCTTGAATCGCTTGTAATATTTGCTTATAGGTAAAATCAGCAGCATCCGTTCCTAATTGAGAGAGGTGCTCTGTAAAAATAGCTAGACCTTGCTCATCAGCAAAAACGATACATATTTCTTTATCTTCCTGACCAACAAACTCAACACCATGTTTATACAGGTTTTTAACATCGGGTCCACCTGCATATTGCAGTTTGAATACAAACTTTCCCTGGGGAGATGTTTGCTGTTGCCTTGCTATTCTGGCTGCACTATTAAGATTACTTGAAAGCACCTGTGCATGTTTACGCAGGTCATCAGGCTTATATCTGGGAGGTGGCTTTTTAGTTCTACGAGGATTAGTTAAAACCTCTTTTTCTATTGTCAGATGTTTATAATTTTCCGGCATTTTTTATCCTTCAAACAGAATTATGTTTCACTTCCCTGTTCAGCGCCTTTTTAATATCTTTAATTGTCAGAAACTCCTGATTCTTTAATATCATGCGTTTAACCGCCCGGCGAATGACTCTTTCTATATCGGCACCACTAAGTGTCTTAAACAGGCTTAATACTTTTTTATCATCTATTTCAAATTCTCTTCTGACACCTCTTAGCTTGAGAGTCAGGATTTGTGCTGTTTCAGCCTGTTCAGGTAAAGGAAATGCGATAGTTTCGTCAAAACGTCGCCAGATTGCTGTATCCAGAATATGCTCATGGTTTGTGGCGGCAAGCAGCAGGCTTTGCCCCTGATAGGCATCCATCATTTGTAGTACTGCGTTTACCACACGGCGCAGTTCACCATGTTCACTGCCATCATTACGCTCTTTACCCAAAGCATCAAACTCATCAAATAGAGCAACCATTGGGTATTGGCTAATAAAATCGAACACTTTGCGTAAATTAGCGGCAGTTTCACCCAGATAGGAGGAAACCAGCGCATCCAGCCTGACTATGGCTAATGGATAATCAAGTTCACTGGCTATTACTTCGGCTGCCAGTGTTTTTCCACAACCGGGAGGTCCAAAGAAAATGACTTTATTTGAGGCTTTCATACCATAGCTACGTAATACATCCTGCCGGCGATGTTCTTCAAGCAACTCTTCTATCACGTTCAGACTTTCATCTGGAAGGATCAAGTTCTCTACTGTTCTTCCTGGCTGATGAATATCCAGCAAGGGCAAGCCACGTTCTTTATCCGTAGGAACCTTCGGTAGAATACGAGACAGACTACGCTTTGCTGGTTGCATCGTGTCACCATAAAGGATTTTTTCAAGATCATTGGCAAGAAGATGATGCTGCTTTTGGCGCTCTTCATTAATAACAACTTCTGAAGCATGTCGAAAGGCAGCAGAATTGCCTGACGCTCCTGCTTTTATCAACTGTCTTAATGTTTTTCCACTTGCCATGTCACTCTCCGGGAACACTTTAGGAAACCTCTGATTAATTCATACTTTGCTCAGAATGACATTAATCAGGGATTCCTTAGATAATTATATTGCCTGATTCATTACAAAATCTGGTATTTCAAAGGTTGTTAAATTTTACCTTATTTACCAACATCAGGTTGATTTATTTCCACTTTTTCAGTTAAGCAGTCTGGCGTTCTGGCACTGTGATTAAATAGTCTTTATCCAGTTTACCTCCTTTTACTACTACTCGTTTACCACTACCTAATTCCAGCTGTTTTTTGTCTATTCGTGCTAACCACGGGTAACTAAACTGACCGGTCATATAAAGAAACAGTCGTTTTACTTTGATGCTACGACAATGCTGCAATAAGGCATTAACACACTTAGGTCGCAAGCTAGTTAAACCCTCAAACAATTCAAGTGCATGGGTAAATGCGTGCTCATCATCTTGTACATCATAAAGTACTTCCATTATGGCTCGCTCCGGGGCTGATACCTTTAGTTGCAAATCACGTACGCCTGACGGCATTAACTCGAAACCAACATCCTGTACTGATTCATCAAACAACTGTCGTGTATGAAATTGTAATGTTGCCGCTAAGGTTACTGACTTAACCCATGCTGGTATCCTGGCAGTCACTTTACCCTGCCCCCAAAGATGGATGACCTCGCTGCCTGCCTTGTTGTTATTTCCCTTATCATTCCCTCCTAAAGGTAAATAATGTGCATACCCCTGAAGATTTAGTGCTGTCGTACCGCCCACATGGAAGGGGTAATGTGCAAAATGCTGTATCCCCAACACCAGCCCCTGCCAGTTGAGTGCCGTTTGCGGTCGAGCGTAAACGCCACGCCCCAATGATTGCAACCATTTACTTTGAACATATTTACGCACCAACTGACGTGAATACCCCTGATCAGTCAACCATTTGCCTGGCACTGCCACCCCTTCTGGCAGTAAGCCAAGCAATTTGTTTATTTTATTTACCTTATGTAAACCCATGGTTTACTTTATAACTTATTTTTATTTTTTATTCCAGTTTATTTGGACTTATTATCACTATTTGTAAACTTCAGATTTACATTTTGATCTGCAAATAAACTAATAGTTTATCAACAATACATTTTTCAAACTAACCACACTAATTTATAGCCAGCTTAACTATATCTCATTCCCACGCTCCTGCGTGGGAATGCATACGGTGGTGGCGTTAAGCGGGGTGTGGTATGGGTTACCACGCAGGAGCGTGGGAACCAGAGCCTCCTCTGTGTTATAAGCTAAACAAACCACTATACAACCTGCCATTGCACAGTAAATAAGCTCTGTTCTGCTAAATGCTTTGTTAGCCGATCTTCTATCGCTACTATCATCTCTTCACGCCGGGCATCAACTTCATCCTGCTTATCAAACAATTCCCGGCGATCTTTATTACGCTGTGCTTCCAGCTTTTTCTGCTGCTTTTGTAACGTAAGTTTCTCTTCTAATGTGGGGGCCAGTTTTGCGTCTTTGCGTACCTGGCGTATCTCTTTGTCGAGTTCTTTGATGGAACGTTCTATGGATTCTTTCAGATCGTCTGCCCAGGTGTCGAGTTTGGTTATTTCTTCTTCAAAGAAGGTGGCGTTACGTGTACTGATCTCATCTAGCACCTGTGCTTTATACTTCTGGTATTGATTATCCAGCGTGGTGTTAATCGCACTATCTGGCTTGATTCCCTGTTCGGTTATCGTTGCCGGTAAGGAGAATAAACGCTCACCCTGTTCCTGTGTCACCCTTTCGTTATTATCTGTAATGGCAGAAAACAGTAGATAATCTTCGGATTCGGCACTATCGATGGTTAATTTATGCAAACGCAGCCAGCCTTGTTTGCCGACCAGATTTTCGATAGCCGATGCATGTTGTGGATGCTTGCTGTAATGGAATGTTATATTTGCCGTTGGCAGATTATTGCTACAAATTGTTTCGATAACGCATTGCGCCAGCGTATGTCCCGGACGATAGATATGTGCATCTTCAATGGGGCGGTTATCGGGTGAACCCATACGGTATTTACCCAACGGTACATCTTTACCCTGAGCTGTTGACTGGTAGGGGTTTTGCAGCAGCAGGAAATCACTGCTGTTTTCATCAAACTTGGCGTATGGCTGTAATGCATTGCGCGTGATCTTGTAGAGCATTTGCTCGTATTTATTCAGGTAGTTTCTGCTTTTTTCCAGATTTACTTTTAGTTTGTCATGAACTTCCGCATCAAAGTTTTCCAGCAATTTTTGTCGAGTGGTATCCATTGCAGCGCTAATCTGTTCTTCCATTTCTTCCTGCAACAGATCAAATTGTTGATTGATTTCATCGGCACTGCGGCAATTCTGGTAGATACCCATTATCCTTTGTTCGAGGTCCACACCACTTTCTATAGAGCCTAATACCTCATCACTGGCACCAAAAACACCATCAAACAATGAAAACTTTTCTGAGAGTAATTCATAGACCCTTTGATCGGCGGCATTTTTCTTATTGAGAAAGTTGATGACAACTACATCGTGTTTCTGACCGTAGCGGTGGCAGCGCCCGATTCGCTGTTCAATTCTCTGCGGGTTCCACGGTAAATCATAATTCACCAAAAATGAGCAAAACTGCAGATTAACACCTTCTGCGGCTGCTTCTGTCGCTATCATTATTTGAGCGTTATTTTTAAAATAGTCAATCAGTGCTGAGCGCATATCGGCTGTTCTTGAGCCGGTGACTTTATCCGTCCCCAGGTGTTCTTCCTTCCAGCTTGCATAGATTCGCCGTGATTCCGGATCGGCATTTGAACCATTGAATAAAACCATCTTGTCTGTATAACCATTGTCATTCAGTAAATCGACAAGATAGTTTTGTGTTCTAC
The DNA here is from genome assembly GCA_015488885.1 of Gammaproteobacteria bacterium. Lineage (GTDB taxonomy): Bacteria > Pseudomonadota > Gammaproteobacteria > SZUA-229 > SZUA-229 > S010-25. The sequence continues at coordinate 29,423 of WFMW01000004.1, forward strand.
GGGATTCGGTAAATATGATGACTTTATTAAGTGCACCTAATGAATTTGCCTTTTTAAATCCGACGTTCAAAGCATCGAGCAAAGCCATTCCTTTTGCATTTTCCTGTATCGATGTTGCTAAATCTCTAAAGACTGATAAATCGTCAATTTCTTTTTCGATGGCTTCTATATCTGTTGGTGATAATGGCTCAGGCAATATTTCATCATTATCCAGACCGTACTCATCGCGCAGTTCGCTTAATACGTCCTCGTCATCGCCTCCTTCCTCAAGAAAATCACCAAAATAACGCTCCAGCCTGTCATTTTTCTTCAGCATTCTCTGTAATTTACGCACCAGTGAGTCCAGTGCACCGGCAATCGCGAATGTTGAGGAAGCCAGCAATTTACGTAATACCAGAGTCATCAATTTTCTTTGACTTGATGGCAAGGCCTGCAAGTTAGCTCTTTGCAGATAGCTTGAGACCATATCGTAAAGGTCTTGCTCGTCCTGTGAGGGGATAAACTCTTGAGTGATAGGTATGCGGTTCGTATATTTGATGTATTCCAGCACCTGCCGACGAAGGGTTCGGTGACATACAGGCTTTAATCTGGCTTTCAGCTCAGCATAAACCGCCGGTGTGGTAATTCTGGCATACTGTGCTCTGAAGCTTTTCACATCGCCAAACGTGTACTCGTCTATAAAGCTAACCAAACCATACAGTTCCATTAACGAGTTTTGTAAGGGGGTAGCTGTTAATAGCACTTTTGGTGAATTTGCGAGTGCTGTTTTAATCTTTTTGGCTATTTTATTAGCGGGTTTATATACATTTCTGAGCCTGTGTGCTTCATCAATGATGACTAAATCCCATGGCACCATCATTATGTCTTCATCTTTATTGGCAGCAAAGTTTAATGAGCATATAATCAGCTCATTTTGTTCAAACGGGTTGCTTTTGCCTGCCTTTTTATCAGCATTGTACGTTCTGGCTTCTAAAATAACCGATGGCAGAAAAAACTTTTCCAGAAGCTCCTGATTCCACTGTTTACGCAGGCTTGATGGCGTAATAATGAGGATTCGCTTTTTACCTTCTGCCCATTTTTGAGAGATAACCAGACCGGCTTCAATGGTTTTTCCCAATCCAACTTCATCTGCCAGAATAGCGCCGGATGAGAGCGGTGATTTGAATGCAAACAGAGCCGCTTCAACCTGATGCGGGTTAAGGTCTACCTGAGCATCCATCAAGGTGCTTGTGAGCTTTTCCAGGCTATCCGCTGAACTGCGTTTTATTAACTCATGAGCATAGTATTGTGCTTGATAATCAGTGACTTGCAATCGTTAACCCCATAAAATAGTTGTACTATTATCAGTTTCCTATTACTACCCATCCACATCGCTGAAAGACTTTAACCCGAATATTTCACTGAGCTATTACAAATACTTTTACTGCCCGCGTTTAAACCATTTATCCAGTTCCGCCATTGTTAACTGAATCCAGGTGGGGCGACCATGATTACATTGTCCACTACGATCAGTGCGTTCCATATCACGCAACAGCGCATCCATTTCGGCCAGTGTGAGTTTGCGATTTGCCCGTACCGAACCATGACAGGCCATGGTTGATAATACCTCGTTGATGGCTTCATGGATACGTTCACTGCTGCCATGGCGAAGCAGATCCGACAGCACATCACGCAGCAGGGCTTCTGTATCACTGTTTGCCAGTACCACGGGAATCTGGCGGATACAGATACTTTCTTCCGCATTGCGATCAAGCTCGAAACCCAGCTGTTGAAAAATGGTCGGCTGGGTCTCAACCAGATCGGCTTCACGCTGACTGACTGCCAGCGTGACTGGCACCAGCAGGGGCTGTGATTGAATACCGGCATGTTCACTGGCCTGTTTAAGACGCTCATAGGTAATGCGTTCATGAGCCGCATGCATGTCCACCAGCACCATACCCTGCGCATTTTCCGCGACAATATAAATACCATGTAACTGTGCCCTGGCAAACCCCAGCGGGGGTATTTCAGGTTCTGACTGAGGCTGGCTGCCAGCCAGATCCCTGGCCTGATGAAACAGGGTTTGATAGCCCTGTTGCTGCTCGGCAATAGCCAGCGACAGATTTTGCTGATTGGCTGCTGGCACGGAAGTTTGATAATGGCTGCCATGACAGGCACTGCCGGTCGCAGGCACAGGTGCGGCGGCACTGGCCTCACCCTGTACATTGATCGCGCTGGAAAAATGGCCTGCATCATGACTGTTATTGTTCTCGGGACGTACTTCGGCCAGTGTTTTATAAATGGTTTTAAACAGAAAATCATGGACCTGACGTGACTGGCGAAAGCGGACTTCATGTTTACCCGGATGTGCATTCACATCGACACTGGCAGGGTCAATCTCCAGAAATAACACATAGGCGGGATGACGACCATGAAACAATACATCGGCATAAGCCTGACGAACAGCGTGAGTTACCAGCCGGTCTTTGACCACCCTGCCATTAACATAAAAATACTGCATATCGGCCTGACTACGGGAAAAAGTGGGCAAGGCAATCCAGCCCCACAGCCGTTTGTCTTCATAACTGAAATCGGTGTACACCGCCTGCTCGATAAACGCCGGGCCACAAACCTGAGCAATACGTTTTTCCTGCTGCAGGCGTTGCATGGCTGGCAAAAACTGTTTTACCATGCGCTGGTTGTGTACCAGTGTCATGCCCACTTCAAAATGGCTGAGCGCCATCCGTTTGACGACATCCTCAAGATGGGCAAATTCGGTTTTTTCCGTGCGCAGAAATTTTCGCCGTGCCGGTACATTAAAAAACAGATCTCGAACTTCAATGCGGGTTCCGGGGGTATGAGCGGCAGGGATAATTGCCGATGCCACACTGTTATGCATGTCCAGCTGCCAGGCATGATCGCTGTCATGCTGACGGGAAACAAGAGTTAACTGACTTACCGAAGCAATACTTGGCAAAGCTTCACCACGAAACCCCAGGCTGGTAACCCGTTCCAGGTCATCAATTTGATGGATCTTACTGGTGGCGTGGGGAGAAAGTGATAACACCAGATCATCTTTATGTATCCCGCAACCATTATCCGACAGACGGATAAGCTTGATACCACCCTGCTCAACATCAATATGAATATCGGTCGCCCCTGCATCCAGCGCATTTTCCAGTAGCTCTTTCACTACTGAAGCTGGTCGTTCCACCACCTCCCCGGCGGCAATCTGATTGACCAGCTGGGTTGGCATGGTTTGAATTCGTTGAGTCATAAAAGGCGATAGCCTCAGGCGGTTATTTTATATAGCGCAGATAATGTACACTAAACAGGCGCTGCGCATCAAGCCAGGTTCTGACCGGTTCAAATCCGGCTTTAGCTGCCAGCTGCTGAAAGGCCTCAACGGTATATTTATGGGAATATTCGGTTAGTATCGACTGCCCCTGGTTAAATGTGAAACAATGTTCGTTACCATGGTCATCCATAATATGCACCTGCTGACTGGTTTTACTGATCAAATGCATTTCTATCCGCTGCTGCCCGGCATTAAAAAAAGCATGGTGTCTGAATTGCGCCAGCTTAAAATCTGCACCCAGCTGCCGGTTAATCCGGTGTAGCAGATTTAAATTAAACTGTGCCGTATATCCGGCTTTATCATTATAGGCTGCATTCAGAACTCGGCTGTCTTTAGACAGATCAACGCCTATCAACAGGCCGCCACCGGTTGCCACCATCTGACCAATTTCCTCAAGGACTTTTACCGCCTGCTGCGGCGTAAAGTTACCAATGGTCGAACCTGGGAAAAAAGCAACTTTCTGGCCTGCCTTCACCTCATAAGGCAGGGTCAGCTCACGGGTAAAATCACTGCATACCGCATGTACCTTTAACCAGGTGAATTCCTCAGCCAGTTTCTGCGCTTCTTCCTGCAGATACAGGCGGGATATATCCATGGGCAAATAAGCAATCGGGCGTAACGCATCCAGCAACAGACGCACTTTATAACTGTCACCACTGCCCGGTTCAATCAACAGACACTGTTTACCCAGCGTACTTACAATTTCATCAATATTGTCGCGAATAATACTGACTTCTGTCCGGGTCGGATAATATTCTTCGGTCGCACATATTGCTTCAAATAATTTTGAACCGGTCTGATCGTAAAAATATTTGGGCGGAATAGCTGGCTGCGGTGCCGATAAACCCTGAATAACATCAACACGAAAATCAGCCGCTTCGGGATGCAGGTCATAAAACCGGTAACGAGATGGATTCACTGTGGAGATTCTTTCACTGTTGCTGTCATCATTTCTGATTTTAACATTAACCCGGATAGTGTGGATACTGCTTGCCCAGGACACGCTGTCAATACATCCCTGTACGCCAGGAGCCTGTCGGACTTAACCAATCGTAGCGAGGGAAAGCCGATTTGAGACAGATCTTTCGTTATTTTGAGGCGAGTAGTGCTACATGGATGTAGCGGTTACGAACCTAAGGATGGAATAGTATGACTATTTAACGATTATATTGTCAGGAACAATATAACGCGTCAGCCCCAAAGGGGTGAAACGCATGGATGCGTTGAACAAAAATAACGGGAAATATGGCCAAATTCGGCTTTTACGCAGTAGGTTGTGTTAAGTCCGACAGACTCCTAGACACCCATAAAATTAATTTGACGACCCCGTGACCAGACAGCAATCTATTTTATCATCAATCAGCAAAGGACAGCATGATGCCAACGCCAAGGAAGAACCTGGTCTTGCTTGAAGCTACTCCCTATCACCACTCAGAAAGTGCTTTACAATGTGTTCCTTGCCTGTGTCAACCGCACACTGAAGGATTTTGGCCTTAACGCCAAACATTTAGGTGCCGAGATGAGGATGACGGCGGTGCTCCATACGAATAACCGTCGATTAGACTATCATCCCCATATCCATGTGGTTGTCCCCGGCGGGGTATATTAATGCGCTTATCTTTTTTGAATGTTTCTTCGGCAACAGCTTTCTACGCTTTGGTGTGAGAACAGACTTAAACTCACTTGCCTCAAAAGCTTTAACCCGGATATTGCATGTCCGCTAAATTTAATAAGCGCCCACTTCGCCATACTCTGATTACATGAATAGCTTTTTTCTCTTTTAAATAAACGATACGAAAAGGGGGGTGAATTAATTCACGTATATTATTTTCGTTAAACTCAGGTACCTTTCGACCAATGTCTGGATTTGTTGGTATGGTTTCAATATGTTTAATGATTTTTGTAACAAACTCAATCCCTTTTTGCGGCACTCCTTCATTAAGATAGTATTCTTTTATTGATTCTAAATCATTAAACGCTGAGTCAGATATTAATATTTTCAAATATTGATACCTAATTTTATTTTTACATCATCAACAGTTTGTTCTTTGCCTTCTTTTACTTCCAGCAAACCCTGTGCGATGGCTTTTACAAAAGCGCGCTCTTCTTCATGATTTTCAAATTCTTCTAAGCCTTGCATAACGGCTATGCCACGACCCCTGCTAGTAAGTAATATGGGACGGTGGGAATCTTTTGCTTGATTTGCAATTTTTCCTGGGTTTATTTTAAGGTCAGACAAAGGAATAATGTCTTGGGAGAATAGTGTTTTCATGTGCTCAACCCTAACAGCTGCTGTTAACTGGTCTTATTGTAGCACCTGTAGCCTGAGTTTCAATGAAAAATATAATGTTTGAGTTAACCGGCCGTCTTATACAGAGCGTAACACAGTGGGGCGGCGTATAAAACGGTCGGGTTGAATGACTTGTATATTTTTCATTTAATTTCATACACTTACGGGTAACCTTGCTATTGCGCCTACAGGGTATATACTATTAAGTATATATCAATAGAGTGGGGTGACGATATGAGCGCACAAATAGCCAAGATATTTATGAACGGACGTAGCCAGGCCGTCCGTTTACCTAAAGAATACCGCTTTAATACCGACGAGGTTTTTATTACAAAGCAAGGGGACAACATCATTATTTCTGCAAAAGAGCCAACCTGGGATGAATTTTTTGATTCTAAGCCTGTTTTTGGGGATGACTTTTTACAAGAACGATTTGATGAACAACCACAGGAAAGGGATTTTGATTGATGTATATGCTTGACACTAATATTTGTATTTATGTTTTAAAAAATCACTCTGATAAATTGCGACATAAATTTAAAGCGATTAAAGATATTTGTATTTCCTCGGTTACATATGGAGAGTTGTGTTATGGAATAGAAAATGGAAGTAATAATTTAAAAGAACAACGATGGCAACAACTTGAAATTTTTACACAAAGGCTGCTAATAGATTCTTTAGATGAAAATGCTGGTAAGCACTACGGCTCAATTAGAGCGCAACTAAAAAAAGACGGTACGCCGATTGGAAATAATGATCTTTTAATTGCTGCTCATGCTCGAAGTATTAATGCTGTATTAGTTACAAATAACGTTCGGGAATTTAATCGAGTACCGAACCTTGTAGTTGAAAATTGGATTTTTGATTCGTGTTTTTAAAATACAATGTTTTGCATAACTTGACGTAAATACAGAGCAAAGCGGCGTATAAAATTGGCCAACGTTGAATGAATTATTATACCTTTATATCATCTTTCTTTAATATCTGGTGATAATTTTTAACAACTAAAATTAAAATTTCTTTTGATTTAACCTTATAAATAATTCGATGGTTTTTAAGCACAAGCTCCCTAATTTCTTTTCGTTTTATTTCAGGAACAATGCGACCGCTATCTGGAAATTCTATTAACTGATTGACAGAATTAAATATTTTTTCTGCCCATTCAATTGCTACTGATGGTTTATCAAAAGCGATATATGCAGCAATGTCCTGGACTTGCTCAACTGCTAATGGTGACCAGGTTATTTTCAAGTTTTAATGCTCTTTAATACAATAGACTTAGCCTCATCATGAGAAATACCTTTGCCATCATTAATTTGAGCTTCAGCTTTATAGATGCTTTCGAGTAAATCTAAACGTCCTGTCAAATTTTCAAATTCTTCCACATCAGTTAGAATCGCTACCCCTTTACCATGCTGAGTTATCAGTAAAGGGCGTTTAGTTTCAGTAACTTGCTGTATAAATGAGCTAACGCCTGACCTGAATTTTGAAAGTGGTTGGATATCTTCTTTAAGATTAATTGGTTGCATAGCAAACACCTCTTTGTACGATATTACGTACAAACTAGCACAATCATTTATTAATTGCTACGTTTATTATTTTTTAGGTAGCGGGCAGGTTCTGGAGGGATGTTTGAAGCTGCATCAGCTACCATGGCTGTCATTTGCTTTTCTTCATAAAATCGTTTGGTTCAATTTATCTTGCAATGAAACACCGAATGGACGTGGGCACATTTTCATGTCGGACAAGGTTTGAACCCGTATATTTTCCATTACAGAAAATCATTCATTTTTTCCATCATCTTATTGATGCATTGTCACCGGCACCTCTCATGGGCAGCTTTCTTCTACCTTGAAGGACAATACGACATTGCCACGTCTACATATCCGATCCACCTCACGGCTTCATCTTAACAGGGTACGTTGTCCCAAACGCTTTATACCCATTCCGTTTCGCATAGTTTTGTAGGAAACTGCTGACAGAACAGCAGGTTGAAAATTTAATAAAATGTTAAAAAAAACTTTTAAACTTTATTAAACCTCAACAAATAAATATGCAACTTCGTGTCGCAAATAACGTTTGAGTTAACCAATTTAGCAAAATGCATGACATTTTTCTAAATCCGGTGTAGCTAATTGTTAGCATTAGCTTTTTCTCATTAAACGTTCCAGCAATATGTCTTCAACATTTCTTCTGGAGTCAATGACCGCCAAAACAAATACATTTTCATCAACGATTTTAAATATCACCCTCCAGGGAGGTACAATTATTTCACGGTAAATCGAGACACCATGTTCTTTGAGTTCTGGAACTATTCTACCTCGTTGCGGTAAAGAGTTAAGACTGGTCACTTTATTTTTTATTATTTTAAAACTTTCCAGTGCAGCCTTCGGGTTAACAGAGTGAATATATTCGATTACTGATACCAAATCATTTTCGGCAGACTCTACCCAAGAGACTTTATATTTCTTAGGCATGAGTTTAAGTTGTAATTAATTTTTCAAGCCTTAAAAAAACATCTGTTTGTTCTTTATATTTTCCTTTTTGAATATCCTGCTCTCCTTGAGCTACTATTTTAAGAAGCCCTATAGCATTCCTCATATTTTCAAAGCTTTCTGGGTCTTGCAATACAGCTTTTGGCTCACCATTTTGAGTGATTATTATCGGCCGATGAGTCTCATTTACCTGCTTTAACATATCGGCAGCTCGAGACTTTAAATAAGATATTGGTTTGATATCAGTAGAAATATTCATAAAATTAACCTCCAGTCTAAATACTGTACCATATTAAGACCTTCAGTTACACCTCTTGCGCTATATTTTTAATGCTAACGATTTAGCTAACCGGCGTGATGCTTTTTCGCGTCCGTGTTTAGCGCCTTGTTAGCCACAATGTCATGCAAGCCACCAGAAACATATTTATGAAGAACACTAGATACTAATGTTTGATAAGGAATACCTTCTTCAAGCGCACGTCTTTGAAGCGAGTCAAGATCACGACTTGAAATTCTGATGTTTATTCGTTTGTCTTTTTTAAATGTTTCTTCAGCAATAGCTTGCAACACTTTTTTACGTTTTGGCGTAAGCACTGACTTAAACTCACCTGCTTCAAAATCTTTTAAAATTTGCTTCTCTTCTTTACTAAGTTTAGGGCCACCCATCATGATTCTCCCAGGTACTGCTTTGTAGCTTTTCTGCTAGGAATAACAGTTTTTAAAAATATCTCTTTTCGGTTTTCTACATACGGAACCAGATATGCATAATCATCGATGTTTATTACAAATACACGTTGATTTGGGTATTTGTCACTATTTGTGTGTTCGATATCATCTAATAGCGCACCTTGCTGTAAGTAGAAAACGACATCCTCAAATGAAACGCCACGCTCAGATATAAGCTGTTGATTTTTTGTGGAATTCCAGTTTATTGGTTTCATGGAATTAAAGTGTAGCACATAGGTGTGCCTATTGGCATCATTTTTTCCTTGTAGCACATAAAAGGACACCCATATATTCACTTAGCTAGATATTCAGCCCATAAACCTTTCTCCCAGCACTACTCTCTTCTCGCTGGATTCTCTTCAGTCGTTCACAGTCAGGAACAGCCCGTATTTTTTACCAGAGGGCAAAATGATTGCACAGTGATTGGTTTTCACTATGGATTGTGGAAATGGATTATGGATAACTGATTGAATAGAAAAACCCAATCAGGCAGCGACTGAACGATAGTGCTTTCTCGACAATGTCATGCCCTTCAACCAGCGTTTGTGGCAATGTTGCGCAAAATCTTCAAGTTTGTCGGTGGCACCGGCGGCTGTTCCGTATTGCTGATTAAAGCCCTGGATATGTTCCAGCCATTTATCCGGCTTAATGCCGAATCGTGCAACAAGGGATGACAGTTCTGAGGGTATAACCCCGTGTTTATCCGCACGAATCACTCTGCCGGTGCTATCGACCAGGCTAACGTAGTCTTCACGGGTAATGGGTAAGGCGGTGTGGATGGGGGTATGGCTGCTCCCGTCGAAGGGCATTAAGGGGGCTGTCTCCAGATCCGCCAGTTTGATGTCTTCTTTGATCGCCTGTTGCCGTTTTATGCGTTTAAGCAGTGTTTTTGTGGCCTTGCTTTTATGCTTGCCGGGTATGATGTCATCATACAGGCGCTGTTGTATTGAGGTGAAATCGCTTGCTTCCGGGCTGTCTGCCATGCCTGCTCGAATCGGGTTCAGGTCAACATAGGCCATGCAGGTCAGGAGTGCGGCGTCATCCAGCAGGGCCTGGCTTTTGAACCGTCCTTCCCACAAAATTTTCTGGAAAAATTTTGAATAGCTCGGCTGGCCCGAAGGGTAAATACCAGGGAGGGTATTTATAGAATCGGCCGGTGCAGTTGTCTTCCCGGTTGGCCATACGCGCAATCGTTTCGTTTATGCCACGCATAAACCAGCTTATACTGCACAGGCGCTCACGCCATTCGGCGATGATGGAGGAAACTGCCTCCAGCTCGGCGCTGGTCAGGGTTTCGTTGTTGCGCCAGCGGTTAATCAGCCCGTCACCGGCATACAGTTGTTGCCAGCGTTCCACGACTTCAGTATCTGTCCAGCTGTCAATGCAATCGGTATCAATATGTAAGATAACGTGATAATGGTTACTCATTACCGCGTATGCGCAAACATCAATGGCGTAGATAGAGGACAGAAACCGAATACGCGAGACCAGCCACTGTTTTCGGTGGTCAAAATTCTGTCCGGTTGTATTATCCACCCCACACAGGTAGGCGCGGCGAACGCAACGAACGGTGCAGTGGTAAAACGATGTCGCGTCAAGGGCAACCTGTTCTCGGCGGGCTTTTGTCATAGGAACACATGCTATATGTATTTAAAACTGGCGTTAAGTTTTTGGGTGTCCTATTAATCACTTTCATGATTTCAAATTTCACAATTTCTTAAACTATCTGTAACGCCTGTGCAATATAAGCAAGATAAATTACCTCTACCTTTTCAACGATAGAGGACGATTTAGAATGACTAATATATTAAAACTGACAGCGATAACTGCATTAATGATGGCAAGTTTGCCGCTGGTTTCACATGCAGAGACGGATCATAACATCAATGATGAGTCCGTAAGATGGAGCAGAAATGACATCTATAGCAATAATTTCGGCAAGCATCATCATAAGCACCATAAACATCACCATAAATATCATCAACGCCTGCGTGTGGCTTTATGGGGTGATGAATTCTACAGCGATGATCCTGGTCAAAAAGCAGATACCATTGATCAAACTATTGACTCTATGAATGAACATCATTTGGATTTCACCATTTTTGCGGGTGACACCAAGAACGGCCATAGTTTGTGTACTGATCAGGCAATTGGGCAGGATGTCATCGATATTTTTAATCGTCTGGATGCACCAACCATGTACAGCGTGGGTGATAATGAATGGACAGATTGTCATCGTACCAGTAACGGCAGCTATGATCCGGTTGAACGACTAAGCTATCTGCGCACAACTTTTTTTAGCAAGAATACTACTCAGGGAGTGGATCCAATTGCAGTTGAACGTCAGGGAGGACTTGGTCAGGCATACAGTGAAAACAGCCGCTTTGTTATGAATAAAGTTGAGTTTGTTGCCTTGCATATCCCTGGCAGTAACAATAATCTGGTGGTAACTGACAAGCAATGTTACAAGAAATCCAACCGTACCCAGCAGGATTGTAATGCTGCCACAGCAGAATACCAATCACGCAATGCCATGAATATCGCGTGGTTAAAAGATTCCTTTGCCATGGCGCACAAGAATCATTATGCGGGTATATTGATTGCCATACAGGCGGATATTTTCTTTCCTTTTGAACTTAGCGATGGTGGTTACCAGGAAGATTTTTTGCCGCAGTTGAATTCTGATAATGGTTATTCTGATTTCTTCCGTGCTCTGGTTGAAGAAACGCAAAACTTTAGCGGTCAGGTAGTTTTGGTCCATGGTGATTCTCACTACTACAAGATTGATAAAGCCATGTATAACGAGGACGGTACACTTACCGGAAACTTCACCCGCGTGGAAGTATTCGGTAGTAAAGACAATAGCTGGATAGAAATGATGGTTGATCCTTCCAGCAAGAATGTTTTTACGTTTGAACCTGTAGTGCTTAACTAGCAGCCAGTCGGACTTAACCCCGAAGCTGTATGGAGATATCGGTATCTGTACATTGGGCATGCCCGGCGTACAGATACCGACACGTCTTCTTTTATTACATTTCGTTATTTTTATTATTCAAAGTGTTACGCGATAGTTTCAGTATCTCCATACAATTTCCAGACTGGAAATCTGTCGGGGTTAACCCATCATGGCGGCATCTATACGACCGCTACAGTGGCGGGCTTCAATACTGCAAGGAGTTTGTCGATGGTCGAAAAAATGACTTTTATAATTTCAAATTTCACAATTTCTTAAATTCTCTGTAACGCCTGTGCAATATAAGTAAGATAAGTTACCTCTACCTTTTCAACGATAGAGGATGATTTAGAATGACTAATATATTAAAACTGACAGCGATAACTGCATTAATGATGGCAAGTTTGCCGCTGGTTTCACATGCTGAGACAGATCATAACATCAACGATGAGTCTGTAAGATGGAATAGACATGGCTTCTATAGCAATAATTTATGGGAGCATCATCACCTTCATCATAACCATCACATGCATACGGCCACACCCATTAAACATGTGATTGTTATCTACCAGGAAAATGTTTCATTCGATCACTATTTTGCTACTTACCCGAAGGCCTTAAATCCAGATGGTGAGCCACATTTTACGGCACGCAGGGGCACGCCTTCAGTAAATGGTCTGAGTGAGGCTATGTTGAGGCACAATCCTAACATAGCCAATCCGCAGCGTCTCGGACGTGATGAAGCCCTGACATGCGATCAGGATCACCACTATGGGGATGAGCAGCGTGCCTTTGATGGTGGTTTGATGGATAAATTCGTGGAATACACTAATAAAGAGTCCTGTAGCTTCCCGGAAATCAGCAAACCGAATCTGGTGATGGACTACTATGATGGCAATACCGTGACAGCCCTGTGGAATTATGCACAGCATTTTGCTATGAGCGACAATGCTTATAACACTACCTTCGGGCCTTCTACACCCGGTGCACTAAATCTGGTATCGGGGATTTGCCTAACGAGGCTGTAGAATAACCTACAGCGTCAATTTTGGTTAAAAAATGTGCTAAAAAATATGGCTCATATGCAAATTCTGAGTCTATTTTTCCTCACTAAATTATTTGAGAGCACTCTCCGTACCGTAAAATTTTATACAAAAATATACTCGAGGTTTTTCTACAGCCTGAACGCTTGCATAACTTGCCGTAAATACATAGTCTGTCTCTTCAGTTTAAAATAACTTTCCCTATCAAAAGATCTTGCATGAGGCCGATTTTTTGTTTTACTAGTTTATTCATATACTTTTCTTCTGACCTAGCCATATCTGAAATTTTAATGATTTTCTGAACAATCATATTTTGCTCTTCATTTGGTGGCTTTGGTATCGGCATATTCTGAATGTCAGGCTGCGCGATAGTAGTCATTGTTACTTGTTTTGCTCTTGCCATTAAATAATCGCGAGACGGCCTTGTTTGGCAATATAGTGCCAGATAATCTGGATTCACTAAATCTTGATTCGGCCTGAGACGCATTACATGACATTCATATACTGTAGGCTCTGGTAAGCTTCTTGCTATATTACATTTTGCAATACCTGACGGCACCAATGAGCTGCGTGTGAAAAACAAATCACCAGGTTCAACCATATATTTCTTGTAATTTTTTATATTGGCGTCTACTCGCTCTACTGATTCAAGGGTAATATCAATTCCATAATCTTGGTAAAGCTCTGATACATTTATTAACTTATACCCACTCCCAACAAGTTCAGGTTTTTTAAAATAGCCATTTTTCAGACCATCGATAGAACTCACCGCCTTTTTTGTCGGCGCTATCGGCAAAATATTTGATCAGGTATTCATAGGCCGCGCCCAGCAGGTCGGGGAACTCAAAATCGCCATTTGCCAGAGGGATTTCATCAAAATGCTGGATAAACGCTACCAGGGTGCTGTCAGACATGGGCTTTTTGCCAACCTTTCGGTTGAAGTTGATGTGCTTGAGCACATCCTCCATACCGCGCTTGAGGTTGGCCTCCTCCAGCTCCGCCAGCGCCTTGTTGAGACCGGAACCAACATCGGACTTTAAGTGCCGCAGAGTATTCCAGTGGGCACGCTCTGGTACATAAAAGCTGTATTTATTGGGCTTGGACAGCTGGATGGCTATGGCTACCTCATCCAACCCTTTGCTAACATAGTTTTTTCTTAGTTTATACTGCTCATTATCGAACTCATCAGACATGCGCTTAAGGAATAACATGCCAAAGATGTATTCCTTATATTCAGAGGCATCCATTTTGCCACGCAGAATATCACAGGCTTTAAGCAGCAGGGATTCAAGTCGGGATAAGGTTAGTTTTTGAGTATTCATCTTCCGCAAAAAAGGCCCGCAAGCGGGCCTTTTTTATTGCAAAGTTCAGTGACAGCGTTATTCTTATTTTGCCAGATAATCCAGATCAGACTGCTCTGTATCACCCAGGGTCCACGCGCCGCGTGTTTTCGCATGGTTGATGGCGGCGTTGATTTCAGATGCTGTCGCATTCTGGTCAATATCCAGAACCTGTCCGGGATAGATTAAATCGGCATCTTTAATCTTGTCGCGATTGGTTTTATAGATGAGTGGCCATTGATAAGGATTGGCATAAACTTCATCTTTAGCGGAAATGTCCCACAGGTTGTCGCCCCGGACAACCTCGTAACTATCAACCTTGCCAGCCATCGTATTTTTATTTTTTGCATCACTTTCATCATAACTGACACTCATGGTATTCAAATATTTCTGGTTTTCAAATTTAGCCTGTTTGATGGCAGCTTTTGCCTGTGCATTGGCCAGGTTGGCTAATTTCAGGGCTTTGGCGTTATCACCAGCAGCCAGTGCAGCTTCGGCCTTTTTAATGATCTTACCGGTATCACGCCATTCATAATTCAGGCTTTTTGCCTGTGCGTTTGAGGCTTTGGCATCTGAAATTGCCTGCTGCGCCTGCTGAGCCATCGTTGGGCCAGAGGCTGTTTCACTGGTTGTGGCACAACCAGTTATTAATCCTAAACTTAAAAGAACAATGCTGAAAAAACGGGCAGTTGTGTGCATGGTAACAATATCTCCGAATTGAGTTTGGTGTTAGTTTTTTAGATTTAATATTTTGAATTTATCAATGAGCTGGAATATCATTGATTATATTTGCTGTGATTCAATTATGCCAGAGAAAAACGCTTAAAAGAGCATTATATTACGAAAAATTTATAATGTAACCAAGAAGCCCTGCATGAAGAGATGTTTCTTTGTATAAAAATCTGACAAAATAGCGTTTTTTGTTAACTAAAGAAGAAAACCCAACCATTAGCCCGACCTTTCATGGAAACGCTATAAATACGTTTTAACACTATGAATATATTAGTCAATACTGCTATATTAGAAAAGCACACATGTCCGCGTTATGCAGCTTTTGGTAAAATCCACATTTCCATGAAATATCCAGATTAAAATCATAAGTATTCATAAAAAACACTAGATTTATTCTAATGCAAAAAGAAATCCTTGTTCTATACTACAGCCCGGGTGGCACAACGGCTGAAATGGCAAATGTTATTGCTCGCGGCGTCGAATCCATCGACGGCATGTCTGCCCGTTTACGCACGGTCCCTGATGTGTCGCCTGAACCAGAAAAAACCACCCCGGATATTCCACCACAGGGGGCTTTATATGCCAGTAATACTGATTTAACCGAATGTTCAGGGCTGATACTCGGCTGCCCCACACATTTTGGCAATATGCCAGCTGCGATGAAATATTTTATTGATCATACCTCTGCATTATGGGTATCAGGAAAACTGGCTGGTAAACCGGCTGGTGTGTTTTCTGCCAGCAGCAGTCTACATGGTGGTCAGGAGACAACACTGCTCACCATGATGTTACCTTTGTTGCATCATGGTATGCTGGTTGTTGGTTTGCCCTATACCGAAACAGCATTACTGGTAACTAAAACCGGTGGCACACCTTATGGTGCAACACGTGTATCCAGTGCAACAGAAAATTATCCATTGAGTAAAGAGGAAAAACAACTTTGTCTGGCTTTGGGTAAACGCGTTGCCAGTATTGCTGTACAATTAGGATAAACACTGAGCGCTATGACAAATATAAAAAACAGTCAACTAATTCCGGTATTTCGCTGGTTAACACTTATCGGGTATTTTGGTTTAATGACGGGATTTTACTTCTGGTATTTATGGATTCATCCGCTGGAAAAAAATCTTATTTCAATCATCATCCTGTTTCAGATAGGACCATTAATATTTCCATTATTCGGTTTGCTGAAAGGCAGGGTTTATACCCATACCTGGTCAATGTATCTGGCCATCTATTATTTTTGTGTTGGTGTCTGGTACGCCGGCTCATCTGCAGAATTTTATTTTGGACTTTATGTTATTTGTACCAGCCTGCTATTTTTTGTCGGCACTATGTTTTATGTACGCCTGAAAAGCAAAGCCAGGGCGGCTAATCAGGAATCTGCCTGACTCCGTTCACCGGTAAATAAGTTCTGAATCCGACAGACTCGCGGCGGCGTTCTAAGAAGTCAGTTCTAAAACGGCATACCGGACAACAGGTAATGGGTTGCGATGGATGAAATAAAACCAAGCATCACTACCCAGCTCCATTTTAAATGCCCGAAAAAAGTATAATT
The DNA here is from genome assembly GCA_015488885.1 of Gammaproteobacteria bacterium. Lineage (GTDB taxonomy): Bacteria > Pseudomonadota > Gammaproteobacteria > SZUA-229 > SZUA-229 > S010-25. Next base: position 45,897 of record WFMW01000004.1, read on the forward strand.
ACCTTTTGCCTGCCCCATTAACGCCACCCCTGCAGCAGAACCAATCGATAGTAACGAACCACCCACACCTGCAGTAAATGTCACCAGTAACCACTGGTTCACGCTCATATCAGGCATCATGGTTAGTACCGCAAACATAACGGGAATATTATCAATCACCGCAGACATAATCCCCACCAGGATATTCGCCCAGCTGGTACCCAGACCGGTATAGAGAAGATGCGAAGTAAGGGTCAGATAGCCAAAGGCACTTAAACCGCCAACACATAAAATAACACCGTAGAAAAACATCAACGTATCCCACTCAGCACGTTGTAACTGGTGAAAAATATCAAATGCCCCTTCACCATCAACCTGTGTTGCATTCTCAAAAGACTGTAACTTCTGTTTTTCAGATTGTTTTAACCAGTAACCGAATAATTTAAGCACACCTAATCCGGTCATCATGCCCAGCATTGAAGGAAGATGAAGAAAACTGTGAAATAACACCGCTGTTATTATCGTACCGAGAAACAGGATAATGACAATAAATCCACCGGGTTTCACCTGTACCGTTTCACCAGACTGTTCTGGCATACCTGCAGGAAGAAAGAAGGACATGACTAATGCAGGCACAAACCAGTTAACCAGTGAAGGCAAAAACAGGTGGAAAAACTGCCCAAACTGAACAACCCCTTTTTGCCAGACCATTAATGTTGTGATATCACCAAAAGGACTGAATGCACCACCTGCATTGGCAGCGATAACAATATTAATACAACCAAGGGTGATAAATTTTGCCTGCTTGCCAGCTACAGCCATAATAACCGCACCCATAACCAGTGCCGTGGTCAAATTATCAGCAACCGGTGAAATAAAGAAAGCCAGTAAACCGGTTATCCAGAAAATATTTTTTAACGATAATCGTTTTGATACCAGATAAGCACGCAAGGCGGCAAAAATATTACGCTCTTCCATGGTATTCACATAGGTCATGGCTGATAATAAAAACAGCAATAACTCGGCATATTCCAGGATATTATGTTGAATGAGTATTTCTGCGCTATGGGTATCACCATTGTGATTAAAGGTAAGCGCAACCAGTACCCAGATTATTCCCGCAGCCACCATCACCGGTTTGGATTTGCGCAAATGCAGAAACTCCTCACCAATGACCAGTGCATAAGCAAATGCAAACAGAATAACAGAGATAATACCCATCCAGGTGGCCGTGAAATCGGTGGTGCTGACGGCGACCTCACTACTGGCATCAGCCAGTCCAGGAAACAACAGAAAGAAAATTAATATTACTGAAATTTTGATCATTATCTCGCCCTTATCAGGAAACGGATGATCCACACAGGATTCACTTAGCGTTTCCCTCATTATAGTTATTATAAATACCCTTTCAGGAAACATTTATGCATAAGCTTTTACACCCGTATCATACAAAAATCACTTAAAAATGAATAATTGTAGATTCATATCGACAGCATACAGACTTTCTTTATAGTGCATTACAAAAGAAAGACCCTGTTGACTAAAAAATGCCGAATAATTTATGTGCTTCTCTGTATTTTTTTAGCATAGTTATGATAGATGCATTTTTTCCCTGTTGCGCCAGCTCCAAAGCTTGTTCACGTTTATTATTTCTTATATCTATATCTGCCCCGGCATCCAGCAGTAGTTCTACTGACTCAGGACTATTTGCCAGAACAGCAAGCACTAATGCTGTATTACCAATATTATTTTTCAGATTAAGAGCAGAACCCATGGTCAATAGTGTTCTTACTGTTTTAGAATAGCTGCGGCTTGCTGCTATCATCAAAGCGGTATTACCATCATTAGCCCGGGCATTAATTTTCAGACCTTTTTTTATCAAGGCAGGCATTACATCAGGATTATCCAGCATCGCCGCACGATGCAACAGAGTTAATCCGTTCTGATCTTTACCCTGCAGATTTGCCTGATTTCCTAGCAGGTAATCCACCATAGCAGGACTGGCTGATTCCATAGCATACCAGAGTGCATCATGGCCAGCAGCGTTGCGTACTGAAATATCGGCACCGGCTTTAACCAGACGTTTAACCGTTGATAATGACATGGTTTCAATGGCCCGCATTAAATCATTGCGAGCATTTTCCGTATCATTATCCGGTTTTGCATGATATTTAAGTAATAGGCCAGTAATCACCTCCTGTTTATTTATGATGGCATAAGTTAGCGCTGTACGCTTATTATGATCCTTAAGTTGAACGCTTGCACCTGCTTTAAGTAATGCAATAACCGCTTTTTTATTTCCTTTATCTACTGCCCACATTAATGGAGTTTTACCTTTTCTACTATACAGGTTTATTTTTGCACCGTAATGAATTAGCTGACTAATAATCTGTGAATTACCTTTTATAGCGGCACGCGTTAAAGGCGTATGACCTTCCCTGTCCTGCTGATTTGGGTTTGCACCCTGTTTAAGAAGCTTCAGCATAACCTCTGACTTCCCCCGCCAGACAGCTAGCATTAATGGTGTCCATAATTTATAGATACCTGTTGTACTCTTATGCAGCACAGTAAGTTTTTGCTGTACAGTTAATGCCGGTTTTTTCTCTGCTGGCAACCAGGCACCATATTTTTTCAGTAATGCAACCGTTGTTTTATGCCGATTTTTTTCCGCCAGCATAATGGCGGTTTCACCCCTGTTGTTTTTTAATGATAGCGATGATTTTCTTTTCAGTAAAACGTTAACCGTCGAGTTATAACCTTTCATGGCCGCAAGCATTAATGCAGTATTGTTATTGGCATCACGAATATTAATTCTTGCGTGATGGTTTAACAGATCAAGTACAACATTATTTTGAGCGGTTAATGCAGCAAGTAACAGGGGGCGGTTACTATATTTGTCTACCGCATCAACATTCGCACCATGTTTAAGTAACAGATGAATAAGTTTGCTGTTCTTCTGTAACAGGGCATCAAATATAACCGGTCGCTGGTGACTATCACGCGTATCTGCACTAACTCCCTGCGCCAGTAACTGCCTGGTACGATAAACATCCGCTGAGTGAACAGCCTGTACCAGCACCTTGCCGGAATTAGATGCTTCTGCTTTATTTAACGGTATCACATCAATGGACTGTAATCTTTTCAGTCGCTGTTCTGCTGTTTTATAACCATGCTTAGCGGCAACCTTTAACCAGTGTATAGCCTTGTCAATATTTTTTTCAACGCCGGAACCCTGCTCATACATAACACCAAGTGAATACTGCGCGCGGGTAAAACCATGTACAGCTGACTGCTTCATCCAGTAGGCCGCTTTGCGATTATTTTCATTCAAACCCTGGCCATTTCTGCACATCACAGCAAGATAATACTGCGCCTCACCGTCACCCTTTCTGGCTAGTGATTTTAAAATGCCAATTGCCTTTGTGTACGCCTGTGAGCGTATTGCTATTTTTGCCTCAGTCAATGATGCTGCCTGTACAACATTGACTACAGGCAGTAATAAACACAGAGAAAACGCCAATGCCCTGACTATTAAAAACTGCACAATATTCCTCTTCACCAATAAACTATTTTATATATCGACAAAATATCAGGCAGTACCAAATTTTGTATCGACTGTAACACCAGTTTTTTTCAGGAACCCAGTCGGTAAAATACCACCTGCACAAACAATGACGGTGTCATTTGCAATGCTTAGTTCATCGTTACCTGTTTTAATGATAACCCTGTGAGGCTCAATGATTTTTACATTTGATTTCATCAATATATGTAGCCGTCCTGCCTTTTGTACTGCCGAAGCGTTTGTACGATTTTTTTCTTTTGCACGCGAAAAGGCTTCACTACGATATGAAATAGTTACCGTTGTACCTGGCACTTCAGCAATGCTTACCGCAGCTTCCAGAGCACTATCACCACCGCCGACAATCAATACATGTTGATTACGATACTGTTCTACATCAATCAGCCTGTATACAACCTTGGGTAGATCTTCTCCGGGTACGTCCAGTTTTCGCGGCGTACCACGGCGACCAATTGCCAGTAAAACCGCCCGACTATGGTAGTTAGTATTAATCGTTTTTACATGAAATCCCTGTTCTTCAATTTCAATACTCTCAACCTGTTCCCTTTCCTTAATCTTCAGCCCGCTCTGGCTCACTACAGACTGCCAGAATTCCATCAATATTTCTTTGGTCGTTTCTCTAAACTGCATCTTTCCAACTATGGGTAATACTGCCGGTGCTGTCATAACAATTTTCCCACGGGGATAATGAGAAACAGTTCCTCCTAATGAGTCCTGTTCCAGTGTTATAAAATCAAGTTTTTTCTCCTTTGCAGCCAGTGATGCTGCGATACCAGCAGGACCTGCTCCAACAATAATCAGGTCGAGTTTCCCACCACGCTTTATTCCAGGCAATTTAACTATCGTATTCACCGCTTCAACGCCCTGCCTGACAGCATTTCGAATTAAACCCATACCACCAAGCTCACCGGCTATAAATATACCCGGAACATTAGTCTGGAAGTTTTTATCTACCTGAGGAATATCTACACCCCGTTTTTCGGTGCCAAAAACCAGTTCAATGGCATTAAAAGGACAGGCTGTTTTGCAGGCACCATGGCCAATACAATGTGTCGGGTTGATTAAATGAGCCTTACCATGTATTAATCCAAGCACATTTTTAGTTGTTTCAGGGCAGGCATTTATACAGCTTGCACAACCCAGACAGAGGTTATGATCAATCAGAGGATGAAGTGATGCAGGTTCGGCCATACCTGACGCTTTGACTTCATCAAAAATACGTTGGCTAAGATGCTGTTTTTGCGCCCGCTTCCATAAATAATAAAATAATATAATCAGTAATGGCAGGCCATAATAAAGGATTAAAGGTGATATTGTCATCGTCTATAACTTAGGGAAGCTCTGAACTAGTCTGGATACAGAAAAAGTATTCCATGGTTATATCCACGCCGGGAACAGGACTTTTGTTGCATATTTTTTATAAATATTTCAACAAGCTCATTATTTTTCTATTCATACTGCTATTCGTCCTGATATTCATCCCGATAAATATTTCCTGTACAAGTGGAACCAAAATACGCTACCAGACGTGTCTGGTTAACAGGAATATATCAGAAATAAACAGAAAATATTCATTACCATGATCTATAGCTACTTATGATACAAGCATCATTTAAACTATTGAGAACTAACTTTTTATTGCTCTGTGCAACTATCGTACTTTATATAGGCTGGATGCACAGAAGTGATAATTATCTTAGTGCGGAGACTGGAACCGGCTATGCTCTCGGTATTATCGGCGGCAGTCTGATGCTTACTCTCCTTCTTTACCCGCTGAGTAAACGTATTACACTACTGACCAGATTAATTCCCATTCGTTACTGGTTTGGCATGCATATGCTATTAGGTATTGTTGGGCCTATACTGGTTTTATTCCACTCTAACTTTCATCTTGGTTCAGCAAATAGCTCTATTGCACTTATCTGTATGCTCATGGTTGCAGGCAGTGGTGTAATCGGGCGATACATATACACGCATATTCATCATGGTCTGTATGGCACACGCATTACCCTTAAGGAACTCAGACAGGAAACTGAAAATAAGCATTCAGCCATTCTCACGCTGTATGAAAAAGACAGTAAATTAGCCAGTCAGTTGAAAAATATGGAAGATAAAGCCATGCAGCCCTATACCAATATAATAAGCAGTCTGCTACAGGTTATGTATCTGGCTATTAATGCACCATGGATGAAAAGAAAAATACTCCAGTCTTTAAAAAATAGTTATAGTGAAAATACCGACGAGACATACATAGCTGACAAAAAAATAGTTGTCTGTACCGTTAAGAAATATCTTTTAACACTAAGAAAGGCAGCCGCATTAAGCGTATATGAAAGGCTGTTTTCCTTATGGCATATTCTCCACCTGCCATTGTTTATTATGATGATTATTACTGCGGTTATTCATATTTTTGCAGTACATCTTTATTAAATCAAGGCTAAACCTCTCGCTAACAAGTGACATTTTATGTATCGATGCTTACCCTGTCTTTTCTGGTCTGTTTTTCTACTGTTTATATTAGCCCTGTCAGCGATAGCCAGTGCAGATTCTCTGAAAACCCTGCTTATGCCAGGTCCATTAACGGATGCACATGCAAAATATGAGCATGATTGTAATAAATGCCATAATATCACTAGCAAAACCGAGCAGGGAAAAGTCTGTCTGCGATGTCACGACCATAAAGATATTCGTAATGATATTAATAAAAGAACCGGGTTTCACGGACGATTGTCCGATTCCGTACAGTTAAAATGCAAACACTGTCATACTGAACATAAAGGCAGAAAAGCTGAAATTATACTTTTAAATCCATCAACCTTTAATCACATAAACACCGATTTTGTTTTAAAAGGTGCCCACAGAAAGATTGTTTGCCAGGCTTGTCATAAACCTGAAAAAAAATACTCGCAAGCAGCACATAAATGCTATAGCTGCCATAGAAAAAATGACGTACACAAAGGCAAACAGGGAAACAAATGTGATAACTGTCATACAGAAAATAACTGGAAAAAAACAAAATTTAACCATAATAAAACTCATTTTCCGTTAAAAGGTTCACATAAAAAAACAGCCTGTAATGCCTGCCATATTACACCAACCTATAAAGATACACCGAAAACATGCATAAGTTGCCACCAAATAGATGACATTCACCCTGGTGAATTTGGTATCAAATGTAATCGCTGTCATAACTCAGTTAAATGGAAAAATGGACATTTTAATCATAATAAAACCGATTTTCCGTTAAAAGGTTCACACCAGAAAGCAACCTGCAATAGTTGTCACACATTAGGAGATAAAAAGACAAAGTTACCTAAAGACTGTTATGGCTGCCACAAAAACGATGATATTCATCAAGGTCAGTATGGTAAAAAATGCCATACCTGTCATCGTTCAACATCATGGCAGAAACAGATATTTAACCATACTAAAAACACCGACTTTCCTTTACTGGGTAAGCATAAATCAATCAGCTGTAGCCTCTGTCATTCTGGAAATGTTTATAAAGAAAAACTCAAAACAGACTGTATTAACTGCCATAAACAGGACGATGTACATAAAGGTAAACAGGGCAGAAAATGTGATAACTGCCATAATGAAAGCAGCTGGAAAAGCAATGTTAAATTTGATCATGATCTGACAAAATTTCCATTAATTGGCATGCATGCTACCACACAATGTGGTGAATGCCATCTGTCAACAACGTACAGCGATGCAAACACGGACTGTAATAACTGCCATACCGATGATGATATACATAAACAGCGACTGGGAACGGATTGCGCAAACTGCCACAACCCCAATGCCTGGGATATCTGGATTTTCGATCATAATAAATCGACAACTTTTAAAATTGATGGCGCGCATAAAAAAGCAGGTTGTTATGATTGTCACAAAACACCTTCATCAGGAAAAAAGCTGGTAACAGCAAGCGATTGTATCGGCTGTCATCGCAGTGATGATATTCACCATCGTCAATTTGGCAGAGACTGTGGACAATGCCACACTACAGACAGCTTTAAGGATATATTATTAAAACGCAGATAAAGTAAATATTAAAATAGCAGGAACCTTTTCTACGGGAGACACGTTACAACTGTAATAAATGATAAAAATACGACTGTCTAGATAACTATACAAGCAACGCTATGCCGACACTTCGACTGTTACTTTTAATACCGGTTTTTTTCCTGAGTTTTAATATTCAGGCTGCTGTTTCCAGTAATCATTTTGATCACTTTTCTACCGGCTTTCCATTAACCGGGAAACACCGTAATATCGATTGCTCAAGTTGTCACTTATCCGGCCACTTTAAAGGCGCTCCACTGGAATGTGCTGGCTGCCATAACGGTTCACGTGCACCTGGCAAACCTGCGCAACATATCAGTAGCAGTATATACTGCGATGACTGCCATACGGTTAATTCCTGGCAGAGTGCAACCTTTGATCACACCGGTGTCCAGGGAAGTTGCACAAGCTGCCATAATAATACTACCGCTACCGGTAAATCACCTTCGCATATTCCTTCTTCCGCAATATGTGAAAGCTGCCACAATACCGTATCCTTTAACCATGTAAGCACTGTTGATCATGCAGAAGTCAAAGGCAGTTGCAACAGTTGTCATAATGGCAGTATCAGTACTGGCAAATCATCACAACATATTATCACTAACCAGCAATGTGACAGTTGCCACTCAACCACCAGCTGGAAAGGCGCTCGTTTTGACCACACGAATACCGCCGGTAAATGCAGCAGTTGCCACAATGGGGTAACAGCAACCGGTAAATCCATTTCACATCTGCAAACAAAAGCACAGTGTGATAGCTGTCATACAACCGCCAGCTGGAAGGCGGCCACTTTTGACCATTCAGCAGTCACCGCACCCTGCTCCAGTTGTCATAATGGTAGTGTTGCAACCGGCAAAAATGTAAACCACCTGAAAACATCAGCTGAGTGTGATAGCTGCCACACCACAGCTACCTGGAAAAATGCCCGTTTTGATCATTCAGCAGTGTCCGGCAACTGTAGCAGTTGTCATAACGGCAATATTGCCACCGGTAAAAGCGCCAGTCACTTACTTACCACGGCTGACTGCGGTAACTGTCATACTACAACATCGTGGAAAGGGGCTGGCTTCGATCACGCTTCCGTTTCAGGCCCCTGTTCAAGCTGTCATAACGGTGTTATTGCCACCGGTAAAACGGCTTCACATGTACAGACCAATGCACAATGTGATAACTGCCATAATACGAATACATGGAAAGGCGCAAACTTTGATCATAGCTCGGTGACTGGAAGCTGTTCAAGCTGTCATAACGGGGTAACCGCGCCGGGCAAGAATTCGTCACATCTACCCACAAATGCTGACTGTGATAATTGCCATACCACCACCTCATGGAAAGGTGCCGTATTTGATCATGCATCAGTCACTGCAAGTTGTAATAGCTGTCACAACGGTGTGGTTGCCACCGGTAAAAGCCCGTCTCATTTACCGACCAATGCACAATGTGATGACTGTCATACCACCAAAACCTGGGCAGGAGCAAGCTTCAATCATAATTCGGTTACTGCACCATGTAGCAACTGTCACAACGGCGTTGTTGCCACCGGAAAAAATCCCACACATTTACAGACTAACAGTGAGTGCGATGCCTGCCATACAACAAATTCATGGTTGGGTGCCAGTTTTGATCACAACAATGTAACTGGATTATGCTCGAGCTGCCATAATGGTTCGACAGCAACCGGGAAGAACACCACGCATTTTGTTACCACACTGGACTGTGAACGTTGTCACTCAACACAACGCTGGAAACCACTTGTATTATTCCGTCACGATTCCCCAGACTACCCGGGTGATCATCGCACTGCCACGCTCTGTGTAGACTGTCATACCACCAACAACCAGACCATCGCCTGGCCATTTCCGACATATAAGCCTGATTGTGCTGGTTGCCATGCTAATAACTACAAATCAGATGAACACAAGGGAGCAGGTAATGTACCACTGCCTGTTGCGGATGTTCAGGACTGTAGTGGAACCTGTCACCTGAAAAAGGCGACAAAAAGCCATCAACACCGTGCAAGTGCTGGTGGATGGTAACTATTTTAGTAGACAGCTAATTTTAGCTCTTGATTTTATTTAATATGATTACGACGCCATCCTATATGACGCGCCCTCACTATCCCGTAACTTTTATATTTGCCATGATAGTATTATGCCAGCTAATTATACCGGTAAATACCCGGGCATCTGGCAGATCAAAAATCTATGCTATTGTATTAGCATCAACGCCAGGCAGGCAGGTAAAATGGGTAATAAAAAAATACTCAGCATTTAATCACCGCACTATTTATTCACAGGCAATAACTGTAAAAGGCAAAGCATGGCAAAGGCTGTGTGTTGGTTTTTATACAGATTATAAGCAGGCCAGAGCCGTACAGGAAAAAATAAAAAAACGGTACCCGGATGCATGGATAACAAGAACATCAAAAAATACTATTAAGCGTATTATAAGCTCACCAGAAAACACAAATGTTTCTGCACCACCTGTAACAAAACATACTATTATTCATAATCAATCAACACTAACGGAAAAGCAGATTAATGAACTGATGCAAAAAGCCAGGCAGTCATTCAATGGAAAAAAATACAGAAGTGCGATTCGTTATCTGACCGCCCTGGTTGAAGCAGGAAAACATAAATATTCACAGGATGCACTGGAACAACTCGGGCTGGCAAGACAACGTCTCGGCCAGAAAGAACGTGCGGCGAAAACGTATGCAAGATATATAAAACTATATCCGAGCAGCAAAGGTGCGCCCAGAGTCAAACAACGTCTTGCTGGTTTACTTACCGCCAGCAAACCAGCCAGGAAAAAGATTCACCTGTTGACTGTTCAGAAAAAAAATAAAATATCATCCTATGGCAATTTATCCCAGTTCTATCGCTGGAACCGGGCCAGTACCGACAATGCGGCTTCTGTTGTTACCCTGTCACAACTGGTAACTTTTCTGGATACAGAAACACTGGTTCGTTCAAACAGCTATGATCAGCGCTTCAGGTTTACGGCTGACCATACCCATGATTTTGTCGCATTAACCAGTAAAGATGATCTGCGTTTTATTGAAACCTATTATGAGTTAACCCAGAGAAGAACAGGTAATTCGGGAAAAATTGGCCGTCAGGCATTACGTATAGGCGGTATATTAAAACGTTTTGACGGTATTTCACTCGGTTACCAGATTAACCCTGAAATGCGTTTAAATTTTCTTGGCGGTTTACCCGTCGATATTCAAAATAAAACCTCTTTTAATAAACATAAATTTTTCTACGGTTTTATTTATGAAACAGGTACCTTTCTGAAAAACTGGAATATGAATTTATTTTATTTTGACCAGAAAATAGACGGCTTAACCGACCGTAACAGTGCCGGTACGGAAGTACACTATAATGATAGAAACAGGGCTCTGTTTGGTATGATTGATTACGATCTGTTCTATAAAAAAATTAATATCCTGCAGTTAAACGCCAATATTCTATTTGCTCATGGCCGCTCCGCGTATATGAACGCATTTATGCGTGAAGCGCCCATACTTGCCACCAGCAATGCCTTAATTGGGCAACAGGCAAGAACCATCAGCGATCTGAAAAAAACCCTGAATATTGAGCAAATTTATCAACTGGCCAATGACCGGACAGCTAGCAGTCAAACGGTTACCATTGGCGGAACCCAGCCGATAAATGAGAAATTTCAGTCATCGGTTGATATTACCCTGTCCAGAGTTGGTTCTACTGTCAGCTCTGGCGGTGTTGCGGCAACCCCCAGTACCGGCACAGACTATTTTTTAAGTGCACAGATCGTTGGCAATAATCTATTAATAAATCATGATACCGGTGTCATCGGTATTCGCTTCAATAATACTACACCATCCAATACACTTTCCTTAATCGCCAACTCCAGGTTCCCGATCAACCGTAACTGGCGAATTAATCCACGCCTTCAGTTAGACTACAGAAAATTACAGGGCAGTGGATCACAGACAAAATATCGCGCTCTATTAAGAACCGATTATCGGTATTTAAACAAGGTACGTTTTGATTTTGAAATTGGTTATGATGCAACCACCAGTACAAATATAAATAATGATACACTGGGGACCAATAACCTGTTCTTTACTCTTGGTTATCGTTGGGACTTTTACTAAGGGATACTAATCAGAGTATATGTTCAGAGTATCCCTGACGCCTGACTGAGTTTATGAAAACAGTTGGTTTCATACAGTCGAATACCGGTTGCGGAAAAAGTTTTTATTTCGGCGACAGAATCAAGCGTGTAAACAGCCCATTCCCAGCTTCCCTGCCATAAATCCTGTTTACGGTGCGGGCAGAATTTCGCATCGACAAACAGGTAATCCGCAGACAGCTGTTGCGCTTTTCTCTGCGTATCGGCTGACCATGTCGGCAATACCCAGCCCACCGGCAGGGAATATTTTTCCTGCGTATAAACCATTGCCTTATAGTCAAAAGAGATTAACACTACCCGGCAGCTTAAACCGGACAGTTGAGCAACTACAAGGTCAATCATCTGCCTGCCAAAAATAGTAAGACTGGCACGTTTTAATTCGATAAAGCAGGTAATATCCGGCCATTGCTGTAAAAAACCGACAAACTGCTGCAAACTGGCAATCCGGCAGCGCTGGTATTTTTCACCAAAACGTTCGGCGTAACCGGCTGATAAATTTTTGAATTTATCGAAATGGGTATGGGTTATTGACAGCTTATGGCCGGTTAATTTTAACAGATTTTCATCATGGCTTAACACCGCAACCCCATCAGCAGAAAGCTGTATATCCGTTTCGATGAATGTTGCACCCGCCTGTAAAACATGCGCAAACCCCGGCAAACTATTTTCCGGGAACAACCATGGCTGGCCTCGATGCCCGATCAGATTGATATTTTTAGTTGTCGGTATTTCTGCACTCATCACCATGATATATTTAGCATGACCAATCAGTATTAGTGCTTATCCCAGTAACGCTGCATTTCGTAATATAAAAATGAAGCTGTCCAGGTAATTAACAGCAGGCCGGTTAAGGATTCAAGCCCAACCAGATAACGGATATGGCCATGTGGTTCAATATCACCTAAACCCAGTGTAGTAAAGGTAGTAAAAGAAAAATAAGCACACTCCATCAAAGTACCATGATATGCCCCACCTAAATACCCCCACCCCTGCATCTGTTGCAATAAATAATAAGTAATGGCAAATAACCAGATTTCGAGACTGTGTGCCACTAACGATGTAAACACCCCAATAACGATTCTGAAGCGATGTTTTATCTTCATTCTGGGAATAATGGTAGAAATCCTGTACAGGAACTCATAATGAATCAGTACTGCGATGGTAACGATAATTGAGTTAAGGATAAAGACAGTAAGCATAAATAACGATTTTCTAACG
>WFMW01000005.1 GCA_015488885.1 Gammaproteobacteria bacterium
CCTGAACATGCCTGGCTGAAAGATATCGGGCGTGTCAGCTATGTGGCGGCAACCGATACCGAAGCGCTGGAGGCTTTCGATATATTAACCCGTACTGAAGGGATTATTCCAGCACTGGAATCCAGTCATGCGGTTGCCTACGGGATGAAACTGGCAGCTACTATGAAACCCGGGCAGCGTATTATTATTAATTTATCCGGTCGTGGCGATAAGGATATCAATACCATTGCCGATCTTGAAGGTATCAAACTGTGAGCCGTTTAGCCCAATGTTTCGCGCAATTGAAACAGACATCGCGTAAAGCCTTAATCCCCTATATTATGACCGCTGATCCCGAGCCGACGATAACCCTGCCTTTATTGCATGCCATGGTGGAAGCCGGTGCGGACATTATTGAACTGGGCGCGCCTTTTTCCGACCCGATGGCAGATGGTCCGACAATCCAGGCTGCGGCTGAGCGTTCGCTGGCGCATCACACTAATCTGCATGATGTGTTTAAGGTGGTGGCCGAATTCAGGCAGCAGAATACGACCACGCCAATTATCATGATGGGGTATCTGAATCCAATAGAAGTGATGGGCTATGAAAATTTTGCCCGGCAGGCCGCCGCATCAGGGATTGATGGCGTTATTACAGTTGATATTCCACCAGTGGAAGCAAGCGCTTATGTAGCGGCTTTAAAACAGTTTGCCATCGACCCGATTTTTCTGCTGGCACCAACCAGCACTGTTGAACGGATACAGCATCTGCATGGCATGGCCAGCGGTTTTGTGTATTATGTTTCACTCAAGGGGGTGACGGGGGCGGCAAATCTGGATATCAGCAGCGTGGAACAGAAATTACATGAAATCAGGCAATATATCGACCTGCCGATTGGTGTCGGTTTCGGGATCAGTGATGCCCAATCGGCAGCAAAAGTGGCTGCCTGTGCCGATGCGGTAGTGGTTGGCAGTGTATTAGTCAGGAAAATGGCCGAAAATAATCACCATAGACCTGAAGATAGGACTATAATAATTAAAGAAATCAGTGATATACTTTCCACTATGCGTCAATCCATGGATGCTGTCGAGTTGCTGGAAACATGAAGCGACGTGATTTTAAGATAGAAATAATGTAACGACTCAGTGAGTAGTCAAAGGTAACAGTAACTGCTCAGATTGCCGCTGAAATCAGTCAGATCAAGGCGAAAAATGTGAGTTTACAAGCGTAAATGTCCATTTTTCAACAATAATCGGTTTAATGTAAAACCGGCTGATTTCAGTGGTTAGCTGAGTCGTTACGAAACAATAAGCATGACACAAAGGTAATAACCTAATGAGCCCAAGCTGGTTTGAAAAACTGATGCCCAGCAGCATTAGAACCGATAGCAGTACAAAACGTGGTGTCCCTGAAGGTTTGTGGACAAAATGCCCGTCCTGCAATGCGGTACTCTATCGGGCTGAGCTGGAACGTAATCTGGATGTCTGCCCGAAATGTAATTATCACATGCGTATTTTCGGGCGCAAGCGGCTGGCAATCTTTCTGGATGAAGATGCCACGGAAGAAATTGGTGCTAATCTCGTTCCCTACGATAAACTAAAATTTAAAGACAGTAAAAAATACAAAGACCGGCTGTTGCAGGCGCAGAAAAATACCGGTGAAAAAGATGCCTTGATTGCCTTGAAAGGTAAAGTGAAAGGCGTGCCACTGGTGGCTGTGGCGTTTGATTTTCGTTTTATGGGCGGTTCAATGGGTTCTGTGGTGGGCGAACGCTTTTTGCGTGCAGCAACCCTGGCGATGGAAGAAGGACTGCCTTTTGTCTGCTTTTCTGCCTCGGGCGGCGCACGTATGCAGGAAGCCCTGTTTTCCCTGATGCAAATGGCAAAAACCAGTGCGGTATTGACCCGGCTGGCAAAAAAACGTATTCCCTATATTTCCGTACTTACCGATCCTACCATGGGTGGAGTTTCGGCCAGTTTTGCCATGCTGGGTGATGTGCATATTGCCGAACCCAAAGCGCTGGTAGGGTTTGCCGGGCCACGGGTGATTGAGCAGACCGTGCATGAAAAATTACCGGAAGGCTTTCAACGCAGTGAATTTCTGCTCGAACATGGTGCCATTGATATGGTTGTTGACCGGCGTGATTTACGTGACCGTATTGCCAGTCTGGTATTGATGCTGGCCAATAAACCGGCAGTGCAGAAAGTCTGATATTGTTGTTATCTTCATCTCTGACCGGTTCCACTTTAGCCTGCTGTTCTTTATTACTGGGAATTTTATTGCCTGTTGGTTTTCTATACTCGGACAAGCTCCTGATATCCATCTGTAGAAAAATTTTGATTCATGCGATTTGATTCTCTTGATGACTGGCTCGCCTGGCAGGAAACCCTGAACCCGGCAGAAATTGACCTCGGGCTGGAGCGGGTGACACAGGTGATGAAGCAGGCCGGTTTAGCCACCCGCTTTAACTGTCCGTTGATTACGGTAGCCGGTACCAATGGCAAAGGTTCTATCGTGGCTATGCTTGAAGCCATGGCTGGTGCGGCGGGTTTGCGTGTCTGCAGTTATACCTCGCCACATTTGTTGCGTTATAATGAACGTATTCATATCCATCAACAAGCGATAAATGATGCTGCCCTGTGTGAAGCCTTTGTGTTTATCGATCGGCAGCGCGGCGCGGTTCCACTGACTTATTTTGAATTTGGTACGCTGGCTGCGCTGTATTTATTCAGCCGCACTCAGGCTGATCTGATTATACTGGAAGTGGGTCTGGGCGGCCGCCTGGATGCGGTGAATGTGATGCAGCCATCGGTGGCTATTATAAGTTCGATTGGCATTGATCACACTGCCTGGCTGGGCAATAGCCGCGAACAGATTCTACGAGAAAAAGCCGGTATTTTCCGGGCGCAAACACCGGCAATCTGTGGTGACCGGCAACCACCAGCCAGTCTTTTTTCACTAACCCGGCAACTGGGTGCCGATTTAAACCTGCTGGGGCGCGATTATGATTTTTTCCGGCATGATAATGACTGGGATTTTCACGGCCCCTATGGTGATGTCATGCACTTGCCGATACCTGCACTGAAGGGTGAATTCCAGTTGAACAATGCTGCCACGGCTATTCTTGCCCTGCAATGTTTGCAATTTAGTCCATTACCACAGCAAGCCCTGTCACAGAAAGTCCTCGCAGAGAAAAACATAGCGGATAAAATAACGATACCGCCAGCAGCTATAGCAGCCGGTTTACAGCATTGTCGTTTAGCTGCCCATTTTGAAACCTTGCGGGTGTCACCACTGGTGCAGGTTGATGTGGCACATAATCCACAGGCTGTCGAAGCACTGGCAGCATTACTGAATGAGCCGTTACCGGTAACACAGGCTGATGCGGCAACAGGCAGAGGAAAAACCTGTGCCATTATTGCCATGCTCGCCGATAAAGATATTGCCCGGGTGGTTGAATGCCTGAAACCCTGTATTGATATATGGTGTCTGGCCGGTCTGCCTCAGGTTCCTCGTGGTTTATCCGTTGAGGCGCTGAGAAAACGTGTTCAGAACAGTCTGTCAGGTGTTAAACTTCAGTCTGCGGAAACAGTCACTCAGGCCTGTATGCAGATGCATCAACAACTGAACAAAAATGATCGATTAATTATCTTTGGTTCTTTTTATACTGCCGCCCAGGCAATCCATTTTTATGCGTCATTTGAAGATTAATAAAACTTATTTACATTCGGGTTATGTAAACTGATGGATTCTCCGTTATTACAGCGTATTATTGGCGCGGCAGTTCTGGTTGCTCTGGGGGTGATCTTTATCCCGGCTCTGCTGGATGGCGCAGGGTATAAATCCCGACTGAATATCCATCATATAAAACCAGAACCTGACTTTCCGCCCTTAAGCAAAAAAATACCAGAACATATTATTTCTCCTCTGGAAAAAGCACGTAAACAGCAGCAACAGGCTAACCAACGACAGGTAAAAAGGCAGACGCTAAAGAAATACCGGCATAAACACAGCGATAAACAACGCGCTTTACATGCTTTTGCACTACAAATGGGAACGTTTAAAAATAATGCCAATGCAAAAAAGTTGCGTGATAAATTAAGAAAAGCTGGTTATCATAGTTTTGTGGTGCCCGTGGCGGGAAAAAATGAAACCATCTACAAAGTTCGTATTGGTCCTGAACTACAGAAATCAGTGCTGGAAAAAATGAAAAAGAAAGTTAAAAAGCAGTTTAAAATAGATGCTTATGTGGTTAATCATTCGTAGCCTTTTTTTACCTTTTAAGAGTAAATCTTATGACAGTCGTTGATATTATTATAATTTTTGTCATTGTATTATCTGCATTGTTCAGTTTAATGCGAGGTTTTGTCAAAGAAGCCATATCCCTGGCAAGCTGGATCGTTGCGATCTGGGTGGCGGCCACTTTTGCCCCTAAACTGTCCGGGATGCTTGTTGATATGATTGATTCAGAGGCGGTCAGGCAGGCGATAGGCTTTGGCGTGTTGTTTATTTTAACCCTGATTGCAGGCGGGCTGGTTAATTATATGATTAGTCAGCTAGTGAAAAAAACCGGGCTTTCCGGTGCGGACAGAATCTTCGGGGTGATTTTCGGGGTAATTCGGGGTGGCCTGATTATTGTTGTTTTTGTGGTGGTAGGTGGTATGACAGCATTACCGCAATCACAGTGGTGGCAGCGTTCACAGTTACTACCCTGGTTTGAAAATACGGCAGGGGTTATCCAGGACTATATTCCTGAAGACCTGAATTTATCGTTTAAAAAAGCGCAATAGAGATTAAATATGTGTGGAATTGCAGGTATTGTTGCCGGTAAAGCCGTCAATCTGGATTTATATGAAGCCCTGTCTGTCCTGCAACATCGTGGACAGGATGCAGCAGGTATCACTACCTGTGAAAAAGGTCGCTTTTATTTGCGCAAGGGCAACGGCCTGGTGCGTGATGTGTTTTTAAGTGAACATATGCAGCAGCTGCCCGGCAATATGGGTATTGCCCACGTGCGTTACCCGACAGCAGGTTGTTCCTCGTCTGCGGAAGCGCAACCGCTGTATGTAAATTCGCCCTATGGTATTGCACTGGCGCACAATGGTAATTTAACCAATGCCGAGGAACTAAAAAAAGCCCTGTTTTTATCGGATTTGCGCCACCTGAATACCGAGTCGGACAGCGAAGTTCTGTTAAACGTTTTTGCGCATGAATTACAGATAAAAGCCCAGCCAAAATTTGATATAGATGCAATTTTTGCGGCGGTATCGGCAACCCACAAGCGTTGTCGTGGTGGTTATGCTGTGGTTGCGATGATTGTTGGTAAAGGTATTCTGGCCATCCGTGATCCCCACGGCATTCGACCGCTGGTTTATGGTAAGCGGGTGACCCGTGAAGGTATAGATTATATGGTGGCGTCGGAAAGTGTTGCCTTGCAGTCACAGGGCTTTGAGCTGGTGCGTGATGTAAAACCGGGTGAAGCGATTTTTATTGATGCAACAGGGCAGTTGCATAGCCGTCAATGTGCTGAACAGCCTGAACTGTCCCCCTGTATTTTTGAGTATGTCTATTTTGCCCGGCCCGATTCCATTATTGACGGGGTGCTGGTTTATAAGGCACGACTGCGTATGGGGCAGAAGCTGGTACAGAAAATTCTGCGAGAACATCCCGATCACGATATTGATGTCGTTATTCCCATTCCCGATACCAGTCGCAGTACGGCGCTGGAAGTAGCCTATCATCTAAATGTGAAATACCGCGAAGGATTTATTAAAAATCGTTATATCGGGCGAACTTTTATTATGCCCGGACAGAAGCAGCGTAAAAAATCGGTACGCCAGAAACTTAATCCCATCGATCTGGAGTTCAAGGGAAAAAATGTTCTGCTGGTCGATGATTCCATTGTTCGTGGCACCACCTCACAACAGATTGTGCAGATGGCGCGTGAAGCCGGTGCGAATAAAGTGTATATGGCTTCAGCCGCGCCGCCGGTGCGCTATCCCAATGTCTATGGTATTGATATGGCATCGCACGAAGAATTTATTGCGCATAATCGTAACCTTGAAGAAATCACTGCAATAATCGGTGCTGACTGGCTGATTTATCAGGATCTTGATGACCTGAAAGCCGCCGTGCAACGCGGTAATAAATCGTTGCAACATTTTGACTGTTCGTGTTTTGACGGCCAGTATATTACCCATGATGTTGATGAAAATTATTTTAAACGGCTGAATGCCTTACGCTGTGATTCAGCAAAAAGCAAACGTAAACGTGAATTGAAATCGGTGCAGTTATGAAAAAGATAACCTCTGCTTATATAACGCCTGTTCATATTTTACTGCTAAGCATTACATTGGTATTCAGCCAGACTGTTTGCGCTAGAAATGGAGATAATTATTATAACCGGGTAAGGTTGAGTGCAACAGCTTCAACAATACTGGAAAACGATACCATGGTGGCCGTGGTATTTGCCGAAGAAGAAGGCTCGCATGCTGCCGATATTTCCGCAGTGGTAAACAAAAAAATACGTCAGGCACTGGTGTTAATAAAACAGTACCCCGCTATTAAATATCAGACCAATACCTATACCACGCAGCCTGTTTATCAGCCTGTTAGCAGTCATGATGGTGGTAATAAAATAAAAGGCTGGCGGATTCGCCAGAGCCTGCGTCTGCAAAGCCGGGATATGACCTTGATGAGTGATGTATTAGGACGTCTGCAAACCATGCTGGCTTTACAGTCGATGCAGTTTTCTGTCGCGCTGCAAAATCGTCACCGGGCCGATACGCAACTTATTAATAAAGCTCTGGCTGCATTTACTAAACGCGCCCAACAAATAGCCCACCAGCTTGGCTATAAGGGCTATAAAATTGTTGATATTGCCCTTACCTCATCGGGCAATAACCGGCCACGTCCCTATTATGCGGCACGGGTAATGGCAGCCAAAGCATCGACACCACCTGCCGTTGCAGCTGGTGAGCAGACTGTCAGTATGACGGTAAACGGTAGCATTGAATTAGGGAACTTCTGAACAAGTCGTGAATACGCATCTTGAGTCCAGTGTTCTCATTGCTGTATTGCTACTAAGGCGAACACTAATTAGTGTTCGCCTTAGTAATTAGCGACGCTCTCTGCCGCATTGCGCATAAGCTTTTCACTCACGGCACCGGTTAATACCCTGTTGCCAAAAATAAAACTGGGTACGCTTTCAATCGCATGCTCTCTGGCGGCATGGTAATTATTCTGTAATCTTAGTGCATAGGTCGGGTCTGTCCAGGCCGCTTCAATAATCTCCTCAGCAATGCCGCAATCTGTGGCCAGGGTATGCAATAATTTTTTATTGGCAATATTTTTTGTTTCAACAAAATAGGCTTTAAACAAGGCGTTGTGTAACGCATAAAAACAGGCTTTGCCTGCCTGCTTGGCAGCTTCTGAAAGTAATAAGGCGTTTTTTGAGTTAAAGATAAAATTTAATTCGGCTAATGCTATCTGTTCTTTTCTGCTAATGACTTTTAGCCTGGACATCATCTTCTGCCAGGTTTGAGACGGGTAATCCAGTGAGGAGACAGGTTCGCCATGTTCAGGTGTTTCGGGATGTATCTCAAGAAAGCACCAGTTTATCTTTAAATTATAATGTTTTTTTAAATGCATTAAACGATGGTGGCCAATGTAGCAGAAAGGGCAGATATAATCACTAAACACGGTTACTTTTAATTCAGGCAGGGCTGACATAGCTTGACCTCGCATTTGCGGTTAATGTGGATGTGACAGTTACGGTAGCAAAAATATCCAGGAAAATATATTTTTATGCCAGAAACATTTTCAGGCTTAAACCCAGTAAAAACAGCGCAAAGACTTTTTTAAGGGTTTTCTCGTTAAGGGAATGCGCCAGTGTTGCGCCCAGTGGCGCACATAGAAAACTGGTCAGAATAATTGCCGAAAAGGCAGTCAGGTTAATATAACCCAGTGATGTTACATGTAGAAAGGATTTTCCCCATCCGGTATAGATATAGCTAAGACTGCCGGCCAGGGCAACAGGAAAGCCGCAGGCGGCTGAGGTAGCGATGGCCTGTTTCATATTGATATTGAACCAGTGCAGAAAGGGAACCGTCAGCGTACCACCACCAATACCGACAATTGATGAGAGCAGACCGATTAGCAGGCCGCCGCTTAAAGTATGGATGAATGTAATGGATTTATGGTGTGAGCGCGTGGTAAAGTTTTTCAACATCATCACTGCAACCAGAAATTCAAAAATCGAGAATACTGGTTTGAGAATACTGGTATCAAGTCGGCTAGCAATCAATCCACCTGCCCAGGCACCAGCTAAAATACCAGGGGTTAAATGCAAAAATATACGCCAGCGTAATGCCTGTTTTTTATAATGCGCATAACTCGAAGAAAGTGAGGTAACAACAATGGTTGCCAGTGACGTTGCCAGTGCCATATGCATGACCACGGCCGGGTCAATGCCCTGGGAAGAAAAAATCGTATACAAAACCGGGACAATAATCAGCCCACCACCCACACCAAGCAGGCCTGCTACCAGGCCTGCGAAGCAGCCGGTAAGCAGATACAGGATAATACCGTCAGGCATAAATCATGTGTTGTTACCGGGTTTTTGATGCAGGTATTCGATCATCCTGCAATCAAGATAATCGTAGCCATTAGCGTCTCCCTGAATAAGCTGAAAGGGTGAATCCGGTTCGCCCATGTTGTCCAGCACAATTTCAGCACCCGTAAAGTCATGCCCGGTAGTATAGTCATTGGTGGTGACAACGGTTTTTAAACCGGCACCCAGTGATGAAAGCAGACCATTGTGTGAATCCTCAAAGGCCATACATTGTGCTGCTGGCAGCTGCAATTTCTGCAGGGCACAGGTATAAATATCGGCTGCCGGTTTTTTTGCCGGAACGATATCCCCGGCAGCAATAACATCAAACCAGCTTATCGCATCTTCGCCTAATGTATGGGTGAGTAAAGCCGTAACATTGGCCGGTGTGGTGGTGGTGGCAATCGCCAGGCGCAAACCGGTTTCACGTGCTTCCTTTAATAATCGCTCTACACCTGGACGCAGTGGAATGGCACCACTAGCCAGTAGTTCGGTGTAGTGACGTGTTTTTGCCTGATGCAGTACTGGAATCAGGGCATCAAAGTCATTGGGTACATTTTTATTGTGCAGAAAATCTGTGGCGAAATATTTTATCCGTTCCTTACCGCCCGTTACGGCAAGCAGTTGACCGTAGGTGTCGATATTCCAGTGCCAGCCCAGTTTGTATTCATCAAAAGCAAGGTTAAAGGCGATGCGGTGACCATCAGCTTCCGTATTGGACAGGGTACCATCAACATCGAATATCAGGGCTTTCAGGCTGGCAGGCATCGTTGCACTCATTAAAATGATTATAGATCAGGCATTTTATAGAAAAAACAGACTAAATACGAACACGATGAGCAAGGTTTTGGACTGTTGCCTGGTTAATAATAAAGATCAGAAATCTAAGGTCAGAACTTTTTTTTATCCGACATGAACAAGCTGGATTTATTAATTTTGTTAGTGATACCCGGGTTGATTTCACCTGGGCTTATAAAGTAAAAACCCTGCATCAGATCACAGCCAGCAGCCATTAGAAAATCATATTGATATTTATGTTCAACACCAACAGCAATGGTTTTCAGCCTGAGGGTTCTGGCAAGGTTGAGTATATTTTTGATGATGGTTTCACTGCGCTCAGATTCACCAATCTGGCTGATAAAACTGTAATCAATTTCGAGGTAGTGAGTTGGCAGTTCGAGTAGCCGTATCATGGATGCGTAGCCGGTACCGAACCCACCGAGACAGAACTGGGTATTATATTCGTTCAGGGTTTTACAGAAAGAGATGGTTTTTCTTATGTCGTTAATGGCGTGCGTTTCAGATATTTCAAAGATAAAATCAGCAAGTTTTAGCTGATAGTGGTTACATAGATCAATGAGCTTCTGTGAATAATAAACACTTTCACAGTCCAGTGAAGAAATATTAACGGCTATTTTCAGTTGTGGGCTGAGTGTTTTTCGATATTGAATTAAATCTTTGCAGCATTGTTCAAAAACCCATAAATCGAGTGCAAAGATTAAACCATGAGTTTCGGCAGCTCGAAGAAAAGTGTTGGGATAGAAAGTGCCCAGTCCGGGACGTTCCCAGCGTACCAGAGCTTCAAGAATATTCGCATGGCCACTTAGGCTGTCGTAACGGGGTTGATAATGCAGATGCAGTTCGTTATTGCGAATGGCTGCGCTTAAATTGGACAGAAACTGTTCATTATTAGCATCTGGTCGAACACCATGACGACGTTGTAGAAAATTATGCTTGCTGTGGGAGTGCTTGTTATATTCGCTCTTGTTCATAATCTTCCACTATCATACTGATGTATTTATGCAGGCGATAAATACATCATTACATATAAACCCTGAAACTGCCAGTAAATATATTGCTTGAAAATAAAATTATCAGGGTGATTTTGTAAATCTTTGTAATATAAACACTCATAAATTAATAGAGGTACCTTTATGTCATCATAGCTGTTATTTTACTAATGAGTTCAGGTCAAAAATAGGCAACAATATGCCGAGAACAATCAATAATACCATCAGTCCCATAATAAGAATAATTACGGGTTCCATAATACCAACGATATAGGCAATTAAAGTAATTTGTTCACGTTCCAGCTGGATGGCAGCACGTTCCAGCATGTTTTCCAGTTTACCGCTGTTTTCACCGCTGGCAATTAACTGTAATGTCATTGGGGGGAAGAGTTTGCTTTGATCCAGTGCATTTTTGATACCACTACCTTCGCGTACCCGGTCAGTGGCCTGTACAATCGCTTCACGCATGGGTATGTTGGCAACTACTTTGGCTGAAATTTTCATGGATTCAATCACGGTTACACCACTGCTGATTAGAATGCTGAAGGTACGGGTAAACAAGGCTGCATTTAAACCCCGTACCAGACGCTGGATCACGGGAATTTTATACAGGAACAGGTGGTAGCTGTATAGAAAAGCCGGGCGTTTAAGCATGGAGCGAAAACCGATAATTAAGGCAATAATGATAATCAGTAAATAAATACCATCGTTAACCACGAAATCACTGGTGGCAATTAACCCACGGGTGAGTCCTGGCAGTGCCTGACCGGTATCTTCAAAGACGCTGACCACCTGGGGGACAATACTGGTCATCATAAAAATAACAATCGCAATGGCAAAGAAAGACAGGAAAGCGGGATAGATTAATGCCTGTCTGACTTTACCCTGTATTTCCTGGCGGCTTTCAGTGTAGTCTGCAAGCCGTTCGAGAACCGTATCAAGATGACCAGACTGTTCCCCGGCTTCGATGGTGGCACGATAGAGTTCGGGGAAAACTTTTGGGTAATCACTCATGCCGGTAGCCAGCGAGTGGCCTTCGAGTACGCGCGAACGAATTGCATAGATCATGCTCTTTATCCGCTGTTTCTCTGTCTGTTTGGCAACGGCTGCCAGAGTCTCATCCAGTGGCAATGCTGCCTGCACAAGGGTGGCTAGCTGACGGGTGAGCAGCGCCAGTTCAGTGGCGCTGATGCCACGCTGAAACAGACCTGTGAAATGAATGCTGGTGGATTTTTTATCATACCGAGCCTGTTTCAGACTTTCGCTGATTTCAAGAGGCATTAAGCCTTTGTCACGTAATACCTGCCGCACCTGGCGGGCGGTATCGCCTTCAGCTACGCCTTTTTGTTCCTTACCTTTACGGTCAAGTGCAATGTAGTCGAAGGCGGCCAATTTAGTTTTCCTGGCTGACGCGTAAGACTTCTTCCAGTGAGGTTTTACCCTGAAGAATCAAGCGACGACCATCCTGTCCCAGACTGGGGGTTTTGGTGCGAGCATAGTGTTCCATTGCCTGTTCCCCGGCACCTTCATGAATCATGTTATGCAGGCTGGCATTGATACGGATAAATTCATAGATACCGCTACGTCCCTGATAGCCGGTGTGATTACAGTGGCTGCAACCTTTGGCCGAATAGATGGTGGGGATTTCATTTTCTACCAGTTCCAGCCAGTCACGTTCGCCTTCGGTGATAGTGTGTGGCGTTTTACATTCCACGCACAGGTTGCGTACCAGGCGCTGTGCCATAACACCAATTAAGCTGGAAGCCAGCAGAAATGGTTCCACCCCCATATCACGTAAACGGGTAATAGCACCAATAGCTGTATTGGTATGCAGCGTGGATAATACCAGATGGCCGGTTAAACTGGCCTGCACAGCGATTGAGGCAGTTTCCAGATCCCGAATTTCACCAATCATGACAACATCGGGATCCTGACGCAGGATAGAACGCAGGCCTTTGGCAAACGTCATGTTAACGCGGTTATTGACCTGAGTTTGACCAACGCCATCAATATAGTATTCAATGGGGTCTTCGACGGTGAGAATATTGCGGGTTTTTTCATTCAGAATGCTAAGACCGGCATAGAGTGTGGTGGTTTTGCCAGAACCGGTAGGACCGGTAACCAGTATAATACCGTGCGGTTTATGCAGCAGCTTTTCAAAACTCTGTTGTAATTCTGGCCCCATGCCAAGGTGTTTTAAGTCGAGTCGCCCCGCCTTTTTATCAAGAATACGTAAAACAATGCGTTCACCGTATCCCGAGGGCAGGGTAGATACACGCACATCGACGGCGCGTCCAGCAACACGTAGAGAAATGCGGCCATCCTGGGGCAGGCGTTTTTCGGCAATATCCAGTTTTGCCATGACCTTAATTCGTGATATGACCAGTGGGGCGATATTACCGGGTGGTCGTAAAATTTCACGTAACATACCATCGACACGAAAACGTACCCGCATTCGATTTTCAAAGGGTTCAATGTGAATATCGGATGCGTTGACTTTTATTGATTCGGTTAATAATGCATTAATCAGCCGGATGATGGGGGCATCATCATCCGCTTCCATCAAATCTTCCGGTTCCAGCGTGTCGGCCAGTTCATCAAGGTTAAGTTCTTCACCAACGCCTTCCATCATCGCCATCGCCTGATCGCTACCCTGTTCATAGGTTTGCGCCAGTAAGGCAGCAAACTGTTCTTTACTGGTAGAATTCAGGGTAATTTTACGTTGGGTAATACGTTCTACTTCTGCCAGAACAAGCGGATCAGGCTGGCCGTGATATAACAAATTAATAGCATTGTTATCAATCTGGCTGATTAATACACCATGACGTTTGGCAAAAGCATACGGCAGAATCTGTGCGCTAAGCGGTTTATCTGGTGTCGATACGGGTTCAGAGGAAGTCGTTGTCATCGTCATCCCAGATATCTGTGTTATTTTTATCTAACTGTGTACTGGATTTCTCCGTGGTTTGTCTGGATCGATCAATTTGTTCTTTTGGTGGTAATAAGGGTGCAGAGCCTTTGAGCAGGCCATAACTGCCTTTGTTTTTATTGTATACGTTATTTTCCAGACCGCGAATATAGTTATATTTTTCATTGGTGAAAGCCGATGCATCGTTATGGTCACGAATAATGCTGGGGCGTATAAATACCATAAGATTGGCCTTTTTCTTGGTAGTATTTTCGTCCGTGAACAGTTTGCCAATAATCGGAATATCACCCAACAGGGGAACCTTGCTGACACTGTCTGTTACTTCATCCTGGATTAATCCACCAAGTACCAGAATGCCGCCATCATCAACCAGTACACTGGTTTTAATCGAGCGTTTACGGGTGGAAATATTAACTCCGCTGGTACCGGGGATAACACTGGAGGTTTCCTGTTCCAGGGTCATTTTAACGGTGTCACCTTCGTTAATCTGTGGGGTCACTTTTAAGGTTAAACCTACATCCTGGCGTTCAATCGTCTGGAAAGGGTTGTTTGGATTGGTGCTACCGGTACCAGTAAAACTGCCGGTAACGAAAGGCACGTTCTGGCCGACAATTAATTCAGCTTCTTCATTATCCAGAGTCACAATATTTGGTGTGGATAGAATATTGGAATTTGTGTCAGATTGAAGAGCACGTAGTAACAGGGCAAATCGGGCGCCCGAACTGAGCGTATGAGCAACCCCTAATGACAGTCCTGAGGGAATAGATGTGACACTTTTGCCGCCAAGAATAGATGTAATGATATTGCCAATGCCGGCAAAGTTACTGATTGCCGTCGGTACAGTGTTGTTTTTATCAGGGGTGCCATCATAGGCAAAACCAACACCAACTTCTTTATTTTTATTGACAGTGATTTCTGCAATGATAGCTTCAATTAATACCTGTGCCCGACGAATATCCAGTTGGCGAATCACTGATTGCAGACTTTTCAGTGTCGTGGTATCGGCAGTGATAATGAGAGCATTAGTTTCATCATCTGCCTGAATAATGGCATTCTGGCTGATACTGCCAGCACCCAGATTTTTTTTGCCGGGGATGGATCGAGTTAATTTCTTTTTTTTATCCTGAATGCCAGTAAGAATTTTTACCAGATTAGACGCTTTGGCATATTTTAAATAAATCACATGGGTGTTGCCGGTGCCTTTTTCCAGTGGGGTATCAAGATAGGAAATGGTAGCGCGAATTTTTAGCCGGGCACTGCGTGAACCGGTAACCAGAATACTGTTGGTGCGTTCATCGGCAGCCAGCTTGACATTATCATTGGTGTTATTAAGTTTTCGATTACCACTACTGTTTAATGAATTTAATATGCGTACCAGTTCCGGGGCTGAGGCATGTTTTAAGGGAATAATTTCCAGTTCATCACTGTCAGGCCGGTCAACGCTGGCAATGATTTTTAGCAGACGTTGTATATTGCCGGCATGGTCGGTGATGATAAGTGTATTGGTCGGGTTATAGGCTGCCAGATGCCCCTGTTGTGGAACCAGTGGTCGTAAGATGGGGACGAGCTGAGAAGCTGGAACATGATCCAGCCTTATAATTTTGGTAACCAGTGCATCTTCCGGGTAGATATCTTTATTCTTTTCTACCGGTAATGGTCCCTGTTTGGCATTCACTTCAGGAACAATTTTAATCACCGGGCCGGTTTTTACTGCGGCAAAACCATGTACCTGTAAAACCGATAAAAAAACTTCATAGACTTCATCAGATGATAATGGTGTGGCTGAAATAACGGTGACTCTGGCTTTAACTCGCGGGTCGATAATAAAGTTTTTGCCGGTAAATCTTGATACCGTGCTAATTAAAGCACGAATATCTGCATCTTTTAGATTCAGCGTAATATTGTCTGCAAAAGCATAGCTGTTAAACAATAGTGTGAAGAACAGAATATAACAGCATGGACGTAGATATCGGTATAGCTTTATGTACGGCGTTCTCGAACGACAGGGTAAGGCCGTCGTTAAATATTTAAAAAAATGCATACAGGTTTCCTGATTCATTAATATTGGCCCGTGCCTTTATTTGTGTCGTACATATTATTTTAGCTGAAGGTTCATTTTAGCTGAAGGTTCATTTTAGCTGAATATAAAGGGGAACTTGCGAGCCATTGCGATTGACCATCAGGTTAAGTTGATTCGCGGTCGTCAATTTACGTAAAGCAGCGATTCCATTTTGTGGTTTATTTAGCTCGATACCGTTTATACGAGTAATAATATCGTTGGGTTGCAGGCCAAGTTGAGATAGTAATTGCCCTTTTGCCTGAGGTTGCAGGCGATATCCCATTTGTCTGCCATTTTTTCGTACCACGATGGGTAAGGCGTAATCGCCAAATGAGGTGGGGGATCTTAAAATATTCTGTCGAATTTGAGCGAGTGCCTGCCCGGGTGTATGGTTAGCAAAGCGGGTCAGGTGATTTATACCAGTTTGGTTAAAGCCGCTTTGCTTTAAACCACTTTGCCTGGGTAATTTTAGTATTTCACTACGACCACCACGATTTAATACAATATATTCAGGGTAGATGTCTTTTATGCTTACGTTGGCGCTGATTTTATCGCCAATGCCATAAATGGTTTCTTTACCATTTCTTCCCTGGGCAATAATAGCTGTCGCGCGTTTCATTGGGGTAGCAGCTAACACCCCTTTAAGGGTTAAATTAAGATTTGTTACTGGTGCTTTAACCGGGTTGGCTATGGCTGGCGCTTGACTGGTACCAAAGATGTGTGCTGTTGTCAGCCGCCTGAAATTTTGCGGTGAAGGTTGACGATAAAAAGTCTTTCCCGGTACTAGATGAATTCGAGCTATTTTCGGTTGTGAAAAAAATAACCAGGTGGTTTTTGCCAGTAACCATGCGATAGCCAGTATTAGCAGGCTATTAATAAATACTGACAGGTATTTATTGACTGTCTGAATAGTTGCAGACGTGGGCAGGTGGTTAAATAAAGCAGTGGGCATGGCTTGAGTTTAGCTGATTAAATATTTGATTAATGTGATATTAGCAGAGTAACATCATTGTTGCAGAGATAAAATTTATCGTGTTTCGATGGAATATCTGAGTTAAGTCGTGTTTGACTGACAGAATCGATAAATTGCAATTTCACCAAACAGATTAGGCAGCCATTTCATCCCAAAGTTGCCCTGATGATGGCTATAGTCAACCACCGTACGCTGAAGGATGGAAATACCGTGTTGTTTGCATAACCTTTCAAAATCATTCAATGTGCATAAATGTACATTGGGGGTATCATACCACTGGTTAGGCAGGTTTCGGGTGACCGGCATAATGCCTTTAAAACCCAGTTGTAAGCGTGCCCGCCAGTGTGCCATATTCGGGAAGGTGACAATGCCTTCACGACCAACCTGTAACATTTCGTCAATCAGTTGATCAGGGCGCTGGGTTGCCTGCAGGGTTTGGCTCATAATGACATAATCAAAACGGTTATCAGAAAAATAATCGCGAAAGCCATTATTTAGATCCAGCTGGATAACATTGACCTGATGGCGGATGCAGGCTTCGATCTTGGTTTCATTTATTTCCAGCCCATATCCATCAACATTATGATTTTGTTGTAAATAATGTAATAAAGTTCCATCACCACAGCCTAAATCCAGCACTCTGGAACCGGTCTCTATCCAGTGTGCAATAATAGCCAGATCTGCCCTCAGTTGCATTTTTCGACCTCATCATCAGATGTAAAAGCAGCATGTCTGATATTTTTCATGTAAGCATCAAATACATTAAGATAATGCGGAATAGGAATCAAAAAGGCATCGTGTCCCTGGTTGGCTTCAATTTCGATATAGCTTACCTGTTTTTTTGCCTGTAACAGAGCTTTGACAATCTCACGCGAACGTTCAGGCGCAAAGCGCCAGTCTGAACTGAAGGAAATAACCAGAAATTTTGCTTTTGCCGGTGCCAGTGCCAGCGATAAATTATCCTGATAATTACTTGCCGGGTCAAAATAGTCCAGTGTTTTGGTCATCAGTAGGTAGGTGTTTGCATCAAACCGGTCAACAAAAGACCGCCCCTGATAACGCAGGTAACTTTCCACCTGAAAATCGACATCAAAACCAAAGTTAAGCTTACCTTCACGCAATTCCCTGCCAAATTTATGGCGCATAGCAGCATCAGACAGATAGGTAATATGCCCCAGCATGCGTGCCAGCATCAGTCCACGCCGCGGGCTGGTATTCTGTGCCAGATAATGGCCGTTATAAAAATCTGGATCAGCCATAATGGACTGGCGTGCGACTTCATTAAAGGCAATATTCTGTGCAGACAGTTTGGGTGCAGCGGCAATAACAATAGCGTAATTCAGCAGTTCGGGATAGTCGATAGACCACTGTAATACCTGCATGCCTCCCAGACTACCACCGATAACAGCCTGCCAGTGAGGAATATCCAGTGCCTGCATAAAGCGTTGTTGTGATTTTACCCAGTCTTTTACCGTAACGATGGGGAAATCCGGTCCCCAGTATTTTCCAGTTTCAGGGTTGACAGTATTCGGCCCGGTTGATCCTTTGCAACCACCGAGGTTATTAATACAGACAACAAAAAAATGATTAGTATCTATTGGCTTGCCCGGGCCAATGGCCGACTCCCACCAGCCGGGTTTTTTATCGTCCATGCTGTTATAGCCGGCAGCATGCTGGTCACCGGACAGTGCATGACAGATTAAAACAGCATTATTTTTCTGTGCATTAAAACTGCCATAGGTTTCATAGGCAATATCATACTCAGCTAAGGTTTTGCCGCACTCCAGTATTAATGGCGTGACGCAATGATGAATATGGGTCTGCACCAGACCAACAGAATTTTCAGGCAGTGTTTCAGGCATTGAATACTATATAAACGAAAGTCATTAAGCTGACAGTGTAAACACTGGATGGGGAAGATGCAAATCCGGGGAAGCTCTGAACAAGTCTGGACGCAAAGTTCGTATTCACGACTTGTTCAGAGCTTCTCTGGTTCACTGATAAAAAGCGCTGGTAATTTGCCGGGCTGTGGGATTTTAATACGTTTATTGCGGCCAGTATCGCCTGACAGAATCTGTATGGTTGATTTTGCCACTTTAAACTGTTTGGCCAGAAAAGCGATTAAATGTTTGTTTGCCTTGCCGTCAACGGGTGGTGAAGTAATGCGTATCTTAAGTCGATTATCGATGACTTCGGCAAAGCTGTCACGAGAGGCTTTAGGTTGAACGCGAACATTTATTATAAGATCTTTTTCCTGCCACTGATAAAACATCAGAAGAACTTAAGTACCAGTAATTTTAAAAACATCAGCCCAATTAATGCCACCAGGCTGGACAGATCCAAACCACCCATGGGTGGTAACCGTTGCTGAATAGGGCGTAGTACAGGATAGGTAATACTATAAAGTAAGGTGCTGATTGGGTTGTAGGGATCGGGATTTATCCAGCTCAGGATTGCCTGAATAAAAATAGCAAAGATAAAGATATTAAATGTCAGGCTGATAATGTCACGCAGGCTGAGTAACAAAAGAGCCAGAAAATTAATCGAAGAGTTGGATAGCACACCACCGGATAGCACACCATAAAGTAAAAAGGTTTTTAGTATTATCAGTAGTAGTGTGAGTACCAGGGTGGCGGTATCAATACGCCCTACACTGGGAATAATGCGGCGTGCATTTTTTACCAGTGGCTGCGTGGCTTTAACAATAAACTGTGAAATCGGGTTATAAAAATCCGCCCCAACCTGTTGCAGAATAAAACGTAGATACATAATAGTAATATAAATACTGAATAAAGTATCAACAAGAAAAATAAAGGGGTCGCCGTTATTCATTATTTTTTGTCCGTTTTTAGTTGTGTTTCTATAAATTAAACAGGGAAATAGTGTCGATGTATGGCTTACTCAGAGTTTCCCTAATTCTTCAGCCAGTGAAATTGAGCGGTCATTAGCAGCCTGCAGAGCCTGCATAACCATGTTGCGGAAATGGCTGGCTTCAAAACTGTTTATAGCCTGTTCAGTAGTGCCACCTTTTGAAGTAACCTGCTGGCGTAATGTGGCAGGGGATATCTGTTTTTCACTGGCCATGCGTGCGGCGCCCAACGCCGTCTGTAGGACCAGTTGTAATGCGGTTTCAGTTTCCAGGCCCAGTTTTTCACCTGCCTGTTGCATGGCTTCCATCAGCAGGAAAAAATAAGCCGGGCCACTGCCTGATACAGCGGTGACAGCATTAAGCTGGTCTTCATTCGCTACCCAGACGGTGATGCCGACTGACTGAAGAATTTTTTCAGCCTGCTGCTGTTGTAACGAGGATGTTGCTTTGTTAGCAAACATGGCGGTCGCGCCACATTGTACCAGTGCAGGGGTATTGGGCATACAGCGTACAATGGCCTGATTATCGCCTAACCATTGATTGATGGTAGCGCTCATTAAACCTGCCGCAATAGAAATAAATAATGGTGCAGTGGTGCTCAATGCTGGTTTGAGC
Source organism: Gammaproteobacteria bacterium (assembly GCA_015488885.1). GTDB lineage: Bacteria > Pseudomonadota > Gammaproteobacteria > SZUA-229 > SZUA-229 > S010-25. Next base: position 19,826 of record WFMW01000005.1, read on the forward strand.
TGGGCACATATCTGGTGCATTATCTGGGGTTTAACTGCCAGCACCACGCATTCGCATTGCAGGGTATCGGTATTACTCTGTGTGGTATGAACCTGATAATGATCAGCAAGCATCTGGCAGCGGCTGGCATCAGGTTCCGCAACCAGAATATCGGCAGCGTTAATATTTGCCCGTAACATACCGCCAATCAGGCTGCTGGCCATATTACCACCGCCGATAAATCCAATAGTGGGTTTCATACTTTAACCTGATATTTCAATAAAAAAGAAAATTTTATCACAGCAGCAAGGCTCGGTTGAGAAAAAAACAGTCATTGAACATAGAATCCATGAAGTGTTGATGATTATTGGCTATAACTAGAGAGATAATATTATATAAAGAAGACAATAACAGGGGATATTAATGGATATCGCACAATTACTTGCCTTTAGTGTTAAAAATGGTGCTTCAGATTTACACCTTTCTGCCGGTCTGCCACCGATGATTCGGGTTGACGGGGATGTGCGCAGGATAAATGTCGAACCCATGGATCATGAAAATGTACATGGCATGGTGTATGACATTATGAATGACAAACAACGTAAGGCTTATGAAGAATATATGGAAACAGACTTTTCGTTTGAAATTCCCGGCCTGGCGCGTTTTCGGGTTAATGCATTTAATCAGAACCGTGGGGCCGGTGCGGTTTTTCGTACCATTCCATCTAAAATTCTGACCCTGGAAGAATTACAGGCACCAAAAATATTTGAAGAGATCTCAGATACCCCGCGAGGGATTGTACTGGTAACCGGGCCTACCGGTTCGGGTAAATCAACCACTCTGGCGGCTATGGTTAACTATGTTAATGAAAATCATTATGGGCATATTCTGACGATTGAAGATCCGATTGAATTTGTTCATGAAAGTAAAAAAAGCCTGATTAACCAGCGTGAGGTGCATCGTGATACGCTGGGTTTTAGTGAAGCATTACGTTCCGCATTGCGTGAAGACCCCGATGTGATTCTGGTTGGGGAGATGCGTGATCTGGAAACCATTCGACTGGCTTTATCAGCAGCTGAAACCGGGCATCTGGTTTTTGGCACCCTGCATACCAGTTCGGCAGCCAAAACTGTTGACCGTATTGTTGATGTGTTTCCGGCTGCAGAAAAAGAAATGGTACGATCGATGTTATCCGAGTCACTACGTTCGGTTATTGCGCAGACGCTATTAAAAAAAATCGGCGGAGGCAGGGTGGCGGCACATGAAATTATGATTGGGACACCCGCTATCAGAAACCTGATTCGGGAAAATAAAATTGCGCAGATGTATTCAGCCATTCAGACCGGCCAGTCGATAGGTATGCAAACTCTCGATCAGAATTTACAGGAATTACTTGGCCGTGGTCTGGTGAGTAAAGAAGAAGTAAGGAAAAAAGCCGCTAATAAAGATGCTTTTTAAAAGCAAAACGATACCAGAGATCTGATCACAGATTTAAAGAATACAGAGAATACACTGGAGTATTTATGGATCGCAATAAAGCAATAAAATATATGCATGACCTGCTGCGTATGATGGTGCAGAAAAAAGGCTCTGACCTGTTCATTACTGCGGGGGCGGTTCCATCGATGAAAGTGGATGGTATCATTCAGCCACTGTCCAATCAGGCGCTAACACCACAGCATACACAGATTCTGGTAAGTGCCATTATGAATGACCGTCAGCGTGCAGAATTTGAACAAAATCAGGAGTGCAACTTTGCTATCAGTTTACCGGGCGTGTCCCGGTTCAGGGTCAATGCGTTTACCCAACGTGGTTCAGTAGGTGTGGTGTTACGGGTTATTCGTTCAGAGATTCCAAAATTTGAAGATTTAAACCTGCCGCCTGTCCTACAGGATATTGCCATGACCAAACGTGGTCTGGTTATTTTTGTCGGCGCAACTGGCTCAGGTAAATCTACCTCTCTGGCAGCGATGATTGGGCATCGAAATGAATACAGTAAAGGTCATATTATTACTGTAGAAGACCCGATTGAATTTGTTCATAATCATAAAAACTGTATTGTGACGCAAAGGGAAGTTGGGGTGGATACAGAAAGCTATGAAGTTGCATTGAAAAATACCCTTAGGCAGGCACCAGATGTTATATTGATTGGTGAGGTGCGTGACCGTGAAACCATGGAGCACGCCATTGCATTTGCGGAAACCGGGCATCTATGCCTGACTACCTTACATGCAAATAGTACCAATCAGGCACTGGATCGGATTATTAACTTTTTCCCGGAAGATCGTCGTCAGCAATTATTAATGGATCTGTCATTAAATCTCAAAGGCATTATTTCACAACGTTTAATCTCGAGTATTTCAGGTGAAGGACGTATTGCAGCGGTAGAGGTCATGCTTAATACCCCATTAATGTCTGACCTGATATTTAAAGGTGAAGTCCATGAGATAAAAGAACTGATTGCCAAATCGACCGAGCTGGGGATGAAAACTTTTGACCAGGCATTGTTTGATTTATATGAAAATGGCCAGGTTAAATATGAAGATGCTTTACGCAATGCCGACTCGGTTAATGATTTACGGTTACGGATTAAACTTGAAGGCAAAGAGGCAAAACAGCATAACCTGATGGATGGGCTCGACAAAATCACCGTGGATAACGATGATGACCGTTCCATGTTGCGCTAATCGCTGACTCAGAGAATAAAACATGAATTTACAACCTTATCTGAAATTAATGTCTGAGCAGCAGGCCTCGGATATGTACTTCACCACGGGTGCACCGGTAAGTGTACGCATTGATGGAAAAATACGTCCGGTGGGTAAGAGTATGTTGAGTCCGGGGATAACCAGAAAACTGGCTTATGATCTGTTAACGCCTTTGCAGATAAAAGATTTTGAAAACAAGCTGGAGTTGAATCTGGGGGTGTCATACACGGATCTTGGTCGTTTTCGGATTAATATTTATATGCAACGTGGCGAAGTATCCATGGTTATTCGTTATATACATGCAGATATTCCTACACTTGAAACACTAGGCCTGCCGGATGTGTATAAAAAAATGATGATGCACAAAAAAGGCCTGGTACTGGTGGTTGGCGCCACGGGAATGGGTAAATCTACATCCCTGGCATCGATGCTGGATTATCGTAATATGACTGAAACCGGGCATATTCTTACCATTGAAGATCCGATTGAATTTATGTTCCGACATAAAAAATGTATTGTTGGACAACGTGAAGTCGGGCTGGATACGCTATCGTTCGACAATGCTCTGTGCGAGGCCATGCGTGAAGCGCCGGATGTTATTATGATTGGTGAAACACGTGATCACGATACCATGGAAGCGGCCATGCGTTATGCTGATACCGGGCATTTATGTCTCACCACACTGCATGCAACCAATGCGAATCAGGCACTTGACCGGCTGTTGAATTTTTTTCCGAACAATGCCCATAATCAGATTTTAATGGATTTATCGCTGAATCTGAATGCGATTCTGGCACAACGATTAGTCACTGGTATTGATGGTAATCGGGTGGCTGCGGTGGAGGTGCTGGTGAACACACCCTATATTAGCAAGTTGATTCGGGAAGGCGATTTTCACGAAATAAAAGAAATTATGGAAAAAGGTCATGAGTCGGGTATGCAAACCTTTGATCAGGCTCTGTTTGACCTGTTTAAAGCCAGAAAAATTGATCTGAAATCCGCATTGGCAAATGCTGATTCGAGCACTAATCTGGAATGGAAGATAAACTTTGGCGGCGGGGTTAAGGATTTGCAGGCTCAACAGGGTGCCGTTGAACCTTTACAGTTTCCTGATGAATAAGCGGCGTATTTACCTGCATTTTAATTGCCGACTAATTTTCCTTTAACCAGCGTATATTTTACTTTGCCCTGAAAATGCCAGCCGTTAAAAGGTGTGTTTCTGCCGCAACTAAGCATTTTTTCTGTGTCGAATTGCCAGCGCTCATTGGCATCAAAAAGACAGATGTCTGCCACAGCACCGGGTGCAAGCTGGCCATAATTCAGCCCTAGAATATGGGCAGGTGTAGCAGTGATGGCTCGTATTATAGTGTGGATATCAATACCGTCACGGGTCAGGTTTAATGCCAGTGGCAGAAAGCTTTCTAATGCTGAAATACCCGGTTCAGTACTGGCAAAGGGGGCCTGTTTGGCATCCTGCTCATGAGGTTGATGGTCGGAGCATATCGCATCAATAATACCGTTTTGCACTCCCTGTTTAAGTGCATCCTGATCGTACTGGGTGCGCAGTGGCGGCTGGACATGACAGGCACTGTTAAAATGACCGAGATTGTCATCGGTAAGGTATAGCTGATGAGCGCTGACATCAGCAGTAATGGGTAACTGATCGTGTTTGGCGCGGCCAATCATGGTGACAGCTTCAGCCGTTGAAAGTCGCCCAAAATGTACACTGACGCCGGTTTCTTTAATCAACGGTATAGCGCTGGCAATGGCTACGGTTTCAGCTGAGCGCGGAATACCCTGTAACCCCAGGCGACTGGCCACGTTGCCCTCATGGGCGCAACCGCCGACACTTAAACTGTATTCGTTGGGTTCAATAAAAACGCGGAGATTAAAGGTGGCGGCATAAGCAAAAGTGCGTTTTAAAATAAGTGTGTTTTCAATAGGGTGGCGCGCATTACTCAGACCGACACAGCCAGCCTCGCTGAGCGCGGCCATTTCACTTAAATGTTTGCCTTTTAAACCAGCAGTGAGGGCACCCAGCGTGACTACGTGACTATAACCCGCATGCCTGGCCTGTTGATGAATCAGCTTAACCACTGCTGGTTCGTCAATGGCCGGATCCGTGTCAGGTGGGCAACATAATGTAGTAATACCTGCATGGCTGGCAGCTCGAGTTTCAGTTGCAATGGTAGCTTTGTTTTCATCGCCGGGTTCACGCAGACGTGCGCAGCAGTCAACCAGACCTGGACAGGCGATCAGCCCACTGGCATCAATATGATGGTCGATTTCCTTGCCTGTACTGGCGAGTGTATTTGCTTCGGCAATAGTCTCGATTTTACCTCGGCTGATATAAATGTCAGCCTGCCGGTCAACGTTATTTGCCGGATCAATAAGATGTGCATTGTTGATGAGCAGGGTGGTCACGATTGACGGGTTCCATGGTTAGAAGCTGGTGATTGAGCATGAGGTTGTTCTGGTAATATCTGGTTGCTTCCCAGAGTCATGGTCATTACTGCCATGCGTACAGAAATGCCATAGGACACCTGATTGAGAATCACGGAGTGGCTACCATCCGCGACACTGGAATCAATTTCCACCCCCCGGTTAATTGGCCCCGGGTGCATGACGATGACATCTTTTCGAGCAGCCTTTAAGCGTGATGAGGTCAGTCCGTAGAGACGATAATATTCCTGTTCGCTGGGCAGAAATGCGCCCTGCATACGTTCTTTCTGTAAACGTAACATAATCACTACGTCGGCATCTTTAATACCTGTTTCCAGCCGGTTGTAGATATTGACCCCCATGTCTTCAATATCGACGGGTAGTAATGTTCTGGGGGCAATAACACGTACTTCGCCAGTGTTGAGTATGTTGAGTGCATGGATTTGTGAGCGAGCTACCCGTGAATGCAGAATATCACCAACAATGGCTATGCGCAGGCGGGAAAAATCGGCACCTTTATTACGCCGGATGGTAAACATATCGAGCATTGCCTGAGTCGGGTGAGCATGGCTGCCATCCCCCGCATTAATAACACTGATATTGGGGGCAACATGGCTGGCAATAAAATAGGCTGCCCCGGAATCGCTATGGCGTACTACAAACATATCGCATTGCATGGCCTGAATATTCTGTAAGGTATCCAGCAGGGTTTCACCTTTGGATGTGGATGAAGTGCTGATGTTAATATTCAGTATATCGGCAGACAGGCGTTTGGCGGCAAGTTCAAAGGTGGTACGGGTACGGGTGCTGGCTTCAAAGAAAAGATTGACAATAGTTTTGCCACGCAGTAATGGCACTTTCTTAACCCGTTGATCATTGATGTTGGCAAAACTTTCGGCGGTATCCAGAATTTGAGTCAGGATTTCACTGCTCAGACCTTCTGTGGTCAGAAAGTGTTTTAGCTGGCCATTATTATCCAGCTGAATATTTGCTGTTTGGTTACTGGCCTTATTTACCATGATAGTAATTCAACCGTCTCACAATGTTTGTAATTCAAGTGTCAGCGGTTCTGGCCCGGTTAATTTAATATGCTGATTATGCTCAAGCTGCAGGTGCCCGGCGACAATATCTGGCTGTATCGGCAGCTCACGTCCACTGCGCTCAAGCAGGCATACCAGAATAATACTGGCGGGACGGCCATAATCAAAAATTTCATTCATGGCAGCGCGGATAGTACGCCCGGTATGCAGAACATCGTCAACCAGTATAATGTGGCGGTTTTCTACCTGGGGTGGTAATTGTGTCGATTTAACGGTTGGGTGCATGCCGATCCGTGAAAAGTCATCCCGATAGAAACTTATATCCAGTGTTGACAAAGGTTGTTCCAGTGCTAATTCATGGTGTAAATGTTGGGCAATCCAGACGCCGCCTGTGTGTATACCAACCATGAGTGGTTGATCAATTTGACGATCATGCAAAAGTTGTTTTAGCTGTCCGGTTAGCTGTTGCAGAAAAATCTCAGGTGTTTGCATTATTTTTTATGGTATCTGTTTGCCGGGATTCATTGTGGTTTCCTTAATCCAGGTTAAAAAAACTGCCCACTTTCATTTTCCAGCCAGCGTTGCACAATAACGGCTGCCGCCATTTTATCAATCTCAAGTCGGTTATGCTGGTTTATTTTAATGTTTTTTTTCAACTGTGTTTCCGCCTGTGCCGAACTATAACGTTCATCTATCAGGACAATGGGCAGTTTATAACGTTTCTTCAGCGCAAAACAGAAATCCTCAACAGCCTGAGTCATGGTGTTTTTCTGGCCATCAAGATGGTAAGGCATACCAACAATCAGCGCTTGAGGTTGCCATTGTTGTATTTGTTCGGTAATGGCGTGCCAGTCGGGGTTACCGTTAACGGCATGCAAGGTGGTTTGTGGTGTGGCAGTGTGGGTAATGGTCTGGCCGCTGGCAATGCCGATACGTTTTTTGCCAAAATCAAACCCCAGAACCTGGCTGAAATTTTTCTGTATTTTGTTTGGTTTTCCCTCGCTACGGCTTCTATTCTCGGGCAGATTCCTAGGCATGACCCGCTTCCTGGCTTAGCAATTGCAGGTCAACACCAAGTAGTCTGGCTGCTTCTTGCCAGCGCTTTCTGGCCGGGGTTCTAAAAATAATCTGTTCATCTGCCGGACAGTTAAGCCAGGTGTTCTGAGCGATTTCCTGCTCCAGCTGACCGGCTGCCCAACCTGCATAACCCAGTGCAACGATGGCGTCCTCGGGGCCGGTGTTATTAGCCATAGCTTCGAGAATATCTTTGGAGGTGGTTAATGCAATGCTGTCATTAATTTTCAAGCTTGATTTCCAGCTGCCAGTGGGGCGGTGGAGGACAAATCCACGACCGGTTTCAACCGGGCCGCCAAGATAAACATGGGTAGAATCAGGAACCATTAATGGGTTTTTGATGGCCATCTCGTCGATAATTTGCCGTAGTAGCACATCGGTTTCGTGGTTGATGACAATGCCAAAGCAGCCGTTTTCATCGTGTTCGCAGATATAGGTAACCGCCTGATTAAAGTGGCTATCAACCAGACTGGGCATGGCAATCAGAAACTGTCCGGCTAAACTGCTTTGTTTTTGTGTATCAGTACTCATTGTTGGTGGTGTTTAATGCGTATGTAAACCTCGATTATTAATAAATTCCCAGCTACGGGTAATATGTATGACCGCTGCCTGCTGGCGGAGTTTCTGTGGAAAAGCGGCAAACGGTGCTGCCAGTTTTACAATACGTTTAGCTGCGTCATCCAGTAGTTGATGCCCGGATGACTGACGGATCACAGTTTTAAGTAATTTGCCACTGGCATCAATGGTGGCGTCGAGAATGAGTGTGCCGCTGAGTTTCTGCCGACGAGCCTGATCAGGGTAATTGAGGTTACCGATACGTTCGACTCGATCAATCCAGTGGCGCATATATCTGGCAGGGGCAAAGGCGCGAGTGCTGGAATTCAGAAAGGCAACTTTACCGGTTCTGGCGTGGTCGTCAACCGTATCCTGAATCTCAGCAGCTAACCGGGCTGCCTGTTGGCTGATGGAATGATTGACTGGCGGTGTCGGTGTTTTATACTCGGGGCTGTTGCTATGATCAGGTGGCTGGATCCGGTAATCAGCGCTGGTCTGATGTAATAAAGCCAGCCGTTTTGTCTGTGGTCGAGGCTGTTGCTGCTGGTGCCGAGTTTGTCGAGCCATACCGGGAGCTTTAGCCAGTGTGGGTACACTAAACAGGTTGCGTAGCCGGTTTTTCTGTTTACGATCACCACCGCCGACCTGTGATATCTGCGCCAGATAATCAGCATGGTCATTGTTTGAGGGTGTCTGGGTCTGGAGTAGAATAATGTCCATGGTTGGCGAAGTTTCGCTGTCGGCAGAGGGTGAGAACGTAAAAGTAACGCCCAGAATAATTATGCCATGTACAATGGCAGTGAGTAAAAATGTCAGCCCAAAGCGATCCTGATCATTAATATCGGGTTTGATTCGACGCCGTTTTGTATGCATAAGTAATAATACTGGTTTTCTCGGACAGGCTCCCGGACAAACTGCCGGAATAATCCATTTCTACTGTGGTGATTATAGCGGTTTACTGAGTATTATGTGGTTTGTACCGGGTTTTGTCAGGCTAATTCTTTTTGCCATTTTCGGGTTCATATAAATGCTGCCATGTTCATCAATTAACATGGCATATTTAATGCCCATCGAGCGGGCGGTTTGCCACCATTTTTCCGGGCCGGCAACCATCAGCGCGGTTGCCGCAGCATCGGCGACACCGCCGTCATTATCAATAACCGTTACCGAGCTGAAGCCCCGGGTAGGATAGCCGGTATGCGGGTTGAGTATATGATGGTAGCGTTTGTGCTGATAAATATAATAGCGCTCATAATCGCCTGATGTGAAGACATTTTCGCCACTTTTAGCTTTTACACTGGCGATAATACCCTTGCTGCGTGGGTCTCGAATACCGATATTCCAGTTACGTTTACCATGCTTGCCACGCACACCAAGATCGCCACCGGCATTGATAATGGCATTTTTAATACCCATTTTTGTCAATTTGTTCAGTTCGACCTGAATACCATAACCTTTGGCAAAGGCACCCAGACTAAGCTGAACGGCTGGATTGGAACTACTGATGGTATTATTACCCCGAAGATGAATATCACTGGCTTCTGGCCGGGTTTTAAGTAACCTGGCTATACGTTCAGGAGCCGGGGGTTTTATATCCGGGCGATCATATTTATGAAATTGCCAAAGATTAATCAGCTTGCCAATGGCAGGGTTAAAAGCACCCTGACTGCGTTTGCTCAGGGTTATGGCCTGGCGGATCATTGGCACCATGCTGGCAGGCAGTGTACTGGCCTTGCCCTGCTGTAGCTGTTTATTTGCCCGGGCCAAAGCACCGTCTTCCCATGGCGACCAGTTGTGGTGATCACGCTGGAAATCATTCTCCATCTGCGCAAAGGCGGTATTGGCCTGTTTGCTGGTAACATCATACAGGGTAATATCAATCAGTGTGCCAAAGGCGAAGATAGTGGTTTTATATTCCGTAGGAGAAGGTGCACAGGCACTGGAAGCAAGTAAAACAATAAAAAACAGTGGAAAAAGGCGGGTAAAGCGGTAATGAATCATTATTTATACTGAATGTGTGCAGAATGTTGGTAGATTAAAGTTCGCCCTGGTAACTCAGCCGGGCTGTTGCAATTTCTGTTCAATACAATGCATTAACTCAGTGGCGATGTCCAGCTGGTATATTTTATCAAGTTCACGGATGCAGGTGGGGCTGGTGATGTTAATTTCAGTAAGATAATCACCAATCACATCAATACCAGCAAATAAAATACCCTGCTGGCGTAAAACAGGCCCAATCTGTGTGCTTATCCATTTATCACGCTCAGTTAAGGAAACACCAACCCCCTCACCACCGGCTGCCAGATTACCCCGGGTTTCCCCTTCTGATGGAATACGGGCCAGTGCATACGGAACTGCTTCACCATTAATCATTAATATGCGTTTATCACCTGCGGTGATTTCAGGGATAAACTGCTGTGCCATGACTGTTTTTTTGCCATGCAGCGTTACCGATTCAAGTATTACTGATAAATTCGGGTCATCGGGGCAGACTCTGAAAATAGATGCTCCGCCCATACCGTCAAGGGGTTTGAGGATAACATCCTGCTGTGCCTGCTGGTAGCGTTCGATAACAAAATGGCGTAAACGCTGCATATCACGACTAACCAGAAAAGGCGTGCAGCATTGTGGAAACCGGGTGATGAACATTTTTTCATTATTATCACGTAGACTGGCTGGTGGATTAACGATCAAACTGTTCCGAGCTTCAGCCAGGTCAAGTATATATGTTGTGGATATATACTCCATATCAAAGGGTGGATCCTTGCGCATAAAAATGACATCCAGCGTTTCCAGAGAAATATCCTGTTGCGCGGTAATATGATACCAGTCTGATATTTCTGATTCAGCGTTGCCTGTTAATTCAATCCTGCTGGTTGTCGCTCTGGCTTGATTATCAACAACATAGAGGTCATCCTGAACCATGATATGAATTTGCCAGCCTTTCTTTTGTGCGGCCAGCATCATTGCCACGCTGCTGTCCTTGTAGGCTTTAAGGGAATTAAGAGGGTCGATGATAAAGCCAGCTTTTAGTGAGGTGGTTTTTCCAGCAATGGTTTTTTTAATCATAATATTTCTACATAATCTATTTAATCTATTTTCAGTATCTATTTTCAGTATCTATTTTCAGTATCTGTTTTCAGTATCTGTTTTCAGTAATAATAAAGAAAAAGTAAACACGAAGCAAAATCCTGACCAATGCTGATAATTATTGCTGATAATTATTGGCAATAAGTCAATCATAGTCTACATTCAAAGTGACTGGAATTTTTATAAAGATGCATGTTAACTAGATGGTGTATGAATGATAATGGCTGAAAAAATTGTTCCGATGGATGTTCTTAAAGTAATGGTCATTGATGATAGTAAAACAATTCGCCGCACAGCAGAAAATTTGCTAAAAAAGGAAGGCTGCGAAGTTGTGACTGCCGTTGATGGCTTTGAAGCATTGTCAAAAATTGCGGAAACACACCCTGATATAATCTTTGTTGATATTATGATGCCACGATTAGATGGTTATCAAACCTGTGCGCTTATTAAAAATAATCAGACATTTAAAACAACGCCGGTCATTATGCTATCCAGTAAGGATAGTATTTTTGATCGTGCGCGGGGTCGAATTGTTGGTTCAACACAATATTTGACCAAACCCTTTACCAAAGAAGATTTGCTTGGCGCAATAAAAGATTATGTTCCTCAATAAACAGATGGAAGGATTTTTCCTGGTAACCTGGAAAGGTCAAAAACCGGGATAATACCGGCAGTAAAAAAGAATAATACGTAAAATTTTAAAAAACAGAGACATTAAGTTGTGGTGCAACTATGGCAAAAATATTAATCGTTGACGATTCGCCAACCGAAGTGCATGTTTTACAAACCATGTTAACAAAAAATGGCTACGATACTATCGTGGCAACCTCGGGTGAGGATGGTGTCAATATAGCAGGTAAAGAACGACCTGATCTGGTGTTGATGGATGTCGTTATGCCGGGGATGAATGGCTTCCAGGCCACCCGGCAATTATCAAAAAATGAAAATACAGCAACCATACCTGTCATTATGGTGACAACGAAAGATCAGGAAACAGACAAGGTGTGGGCAATGCGGCAGGGTGCAAAAGATTATCTTGTTAAGCCAGTGCGTGAAAAGGCATTGATTGAACATGTTAATATGGTTCTATCCAGCCAGGCAAGCAAGTAGATAATATTGATGAATATGGAGAATCCTTTTGATCTGTTGTGCGCCTATGAACAACGTGTGTTGCAAAAATCATCTGGTTTGCCAGCAGACAGGCAGGCAGATGAATGGATTGGCCTGGGGTTTCGGGTTGGCAAAAATCATTTGCTTGTGGATATGAAAGAAGTAAAAGAAATTCTTAAATTACCAGAATTTACTTCTGTTCCAGGTGTCAGGTCATGGATTATTGGTGTGGCGAATGTACGTGGTAGTTTACTGCCTGTTATGGACCTTAAAGGCTATCTGGTTAGCGAAAATATTCTTAATCGGCAAAAAGGCAGTGTCATTGTCATTGACTACAAAGGCTTCAACACCGGGTTGTTAGTGGAAGAAGTATATGGTATGCGGCATCTGACAGAAGCAGAAGAAATAACAGAAAGCACCAGCAATAAATTTGAGCTGGATGAGATAATAAAACCCTATATTATAAAAAACTATAAACAGGGTGAAGACTACTGGCCAGTTTTTAGCTTTACAAAAATGACATCAGACGAGCGCTTTTTAAAAGCGGCTTTGTGATGTTATTAGCTGCGAATAGCTAACAAAAAACGGCTTAAATAAATAAACTATAATAGATAAAAATGACTGGAGAAAACATCCTATGAGCGCAGAAAGAAAAAAAATCTCCATAGGTAAACCTGTAATATTCATTAGTATATTGCTCTCGATATTTATTTTCCTGATGCTTGCAAGTCTGTTGTATGTGGGGAATAAACGAGCTGTTTTACAACATCATGTTGAGCTATCGGCGGAGCAGTTATTGCTGTCTCAGCAGATGGCAACTTTTTCATTGCGGGCATCATCGGGCAGTGAAAAAAGTTTTGATCATCTACTTCAATCACGTAATCGATTTGATTCATTACTGGCTATCAATCGTAAGGGTGATAAGTTTTTACCAGTAGTGAACAAAAAAGTGCTGGCTTTACTGGATCCTGTTGAAAAGAACTGGGCTGATTACCGAAAGAATATAGATATTATTTTAAAGGGTAAGCAGGCAGTTTCAGAAGTCGGTGATCTATATAAAGTTATTGATAGTTTTATCCCGCAAATGCTGACATATTCCGATGAAGTTGTCGGTGTATTGATCAGAAAAAAAGCATCAGATCGGCAAATTTATCTGGCTACCCGTCAGATGATGTTATCGCAACGTATTAAAAATAACCTGAATCAGGTGCTTGTCGGTGGAGAAGAAGCTGCTGCCGCAGCAGATCGCTTTGGTCGTGATGCAGCATTATTCGGTCGTGTACTGGAAGGATTGTTAAAGGGGTCAAAAGGACTGCGTATTAAACAGATTACTGATAAGGAGGCAGTCAGTAAATTACGTGAAGTTGCCATGCTTATTAGTGCTGTAAGTGATAATATCGCTGGTATTCTGGAGTTGTCACCACAGTTATTCGAGGTTAAAGATGCTGCTGGTCGCGTCAGTGGTAGCAGTGAACAGCTATTGAAGTCGCTAAAAGCTTTTCAGGCTGTTGTAATTAAACAAGGTGATAAACTGGATAAAGTCCAGATTCTTGGTATTGCTTTCGGTGCTGCGGCCGTATTGTTAATTATTATTCTTGGCATACTGTTAGTGAAAGATGCCCGGCGACGTGAGCGTGAAGCGCATGAGAGTAATCGCCGGAATCAACGAGCTATTTTACGTTTACTGGATGAGATGGCCAATCTTGCAGATGGTGATTTGACGGTTCACGCTACCGTAACTGAGGATATCACCGGTGCAATTGCAGATTCAGTCAATTTTACCATTGATGCACTGCGTACACTGGTAACAACAATCAATAAAACAGCAAATGAAGTTTCAAACTCAACGGAATCAACTCAACAGACAGCAACTGAACTAGCAGAAGCCTCCAGCCAACAGGCTAGAGAAATTGTGTCAGCCAGTGCTCTGGTGACAGATATGGCTGAGTCCATGGTAGAGGTAACCAGTGAGGCAGATAATTCTGCTGAGGTGGCAGAGACATCCGTACAAATTGCACAAAAAGGTGTTCAGGTAGTGCGTAATACCATTGGTAGTATGGATAATATTCGTGAAACCATTCAGGAAACGTCCAAACGCATCAAACGCCTGGGTGAATCTTCACAGGAAATTGGTGATATTGTCGGGCTGATTACTGAAATTGCTGATCAGACAAATATTCTGGCTTTAAATGCAGCTATTCAGGCTTCAACAGCTGGCGATGCTGGCCGTGGTTTTGCTGTGGTTGCGGATGAGGTGCAACGTCTGGCTGAGCGTTCCAGTAATGCGACCAAACAGATTGAAAGCCTGGTTAATACCATTCAGGCAGATACAAATGAAGCCGTTAAATCCATGGAAATCAGTACTTCCGGGGTTGTTGAAGGCGCAGCAATGGCAGAAAACGCAGGTGAAGCATTGAAGGAAATTGAAGAGGTGTCGGCAAATCTTTCACAACTGATTAAGGGGATATCGCATTCTACCAAAGCACAGTCAGAAATTGCATTATCCGTCTCTGACTCGATGAACGTGATTCAGGAAATAACCCTGAAAACATCTGAAGGTACCGATGAGACTTCGACATCCCTAACGGCATTAAATACCTTGTCAACAGAACTAAGTCGATCAGTATCTGGCTTTAAGTTACCTGACTCTGATGATGACAGTAAGGTCGAAACAGTCATTCTAAATAATTAATTCTTATTAGTTATATTTGTATTTAGAAAAAGATAGAGCGAGAGGATTATGAATCCACAAAGCACTGTAGAATATAATTCACTAAGCTGGGTTAAAAAACAGCTTGATACCGTATTGGCCGAAGCGCAGATAAGCTTAAGTGATTATATCGACCAGCGTGAACAAGATCATTTGACGCAGTGCGCTGAAAATCTAAAACTCGTTTATGGCACGCTGCAAATGGTGGAAGTATATGGTGCTGCGATGCTGGCAGAGGAAATGCTGCATACTATTGTTGCCCTTCAGCAAGGAACTGTTGAACGCATTGATGATGCTTTTGATGTATTAATGCGAGCCATGCTGCAATTGCCGGATTATCTGGAGAATATACAGAATGGAGCCACTGACACACCCATAATATTAATGTCATTAATTAATGATTTACGTGCAGCACGTAATGATAATTTGTTATCAGAAAGTGTACTGTTTGTTGCCGATACAGATAATATTAAATTAGAAACAGACAATTTTAATCATGCTTCAATTAAAGCCGGGAAGCTGGAAAAAGAGGTAAAACGACTTAGAACACATTTTCAACTTGGATTACTGGATATTATTCGTAATCATAAGGAAAAAGCCGGGCTGCAACGTATTAGTGCTGTTCTGAGCGCACTGGAAAAAGTAACCCATGATGATGAAATTCGTCATTTATGGATGGTGTCAAGTGCGTTGGTTGAAGGTTTGATGCATGCTGGAATTGACAATAATATTAGTGTAAAAATGTTATTGGCTGCGGTTGACCGGAAGTTAAAACAAATTCTGGATAAAGGTGAAGAAGAATTCTTATCTACATATTCCACTGATCTACTGAAAAATATGCTGTATTATGTTGGCAGCAGTAAAACTGATGGTAAGCGCATAAAAGCTGTTAAGCAAGCGTACAAACTTAAAGAATTTATTCCGGCCGAAGAAGATAATAAGACCCCTGCAATGGGCGGTTTGAATGCGGATCTATTTGAAACAGTTTCAAAAGGTATAACAGAAGACCTCTTCAAAGTGAAAGATTTACTTGAAATCTTTATGCAACATGATGATCAGGATATACAGCAATTACCCCCGGTTAGTGAACAACTTGGCAGAATTGCAGATACCTTTGGTATGCTAAGCATGGGTGCGACCAGGCACAAAATTGTTGAGCAGCGTGATGTTATTGAAAAAATTATCGGTGGCGATGAAACTATTAGTGAAGCGCTGGTGCTGGGTGTTGCTGAAGAGTTACTGAATGCAGAATCTGATTTAAAACAATTTATCAGTAATCGTTCCGGGCATATTGTTGAGCATGAAGATGCTGATCAGATAGTTCCATCTGCAGAATACCGTCAGGTAGTACTGGCTGTTGTTGATGAAGCATTAAAAAACTTTTCTGTGGCAAAAGAAGCATTGCTTTCATATGTGTCTGGTATTGGTAGTACCGAGAAACTTGATCTTATTATAGAAAAACTTGAAGAGGTACGTGGTGTCGCATTAATGCTGCCACTTAGTCGTATTGAGAAGCAGATTGATCAGCTTAAAGACTATGTGAGTATAGCCCTGCGTGATAATAAACGACACACAGAAAGTGACGAGCAGGATAAGGTAGCAGATGTTGTAACATCCATAGAATATTATCTGGAAGCGCTATCGGAGGGACGACCGGGTATAGATCGAGCAATGGAAAGTGGCGATAGAGCCGCACAAATTTTGCTGGATATTTATAGTCACTATATTGACGATGTCGAAAATCAGGAAAATCAATTAGCAGAGAATCATTCTGTGCAGAATGAGCAGATTGATAATATACATGATGAATCACAGCTTACTCAAACTGATGAAATAATACCTGATGGCAGCCAGAGTGAAGATGTAGCAGAAGATATAATTATCCCAGCTAAAGATGACCTGCAGGTAACAGCGGTTGAAGCTCCGACCGTAAAAAATAACGCCATAGATAAAATAAATACTGTTCCTGATTATGATCAGCAATATACTATTCTTGGTGATGATGCAGATGACGAAATTGTTGAAATATTTATTGAAGAAGCAGTGGAGGTACTTGAAGAATTACACGGTAGTTTTCCACAATGGAAAACTAATCCCGATGATAATGAGGCTGTTTCAACTATCCGAAGAGGCTTTCACACGTTGAAGGGAAGTGGTCGTCTTGTTGGTGCAGAACTTATTGGTGAATTTTCATGGAAATTCGAAAACGCATTAAACTGTCTTATTGATAAGAAAATTAGTAGTACCCCTGCTTTGTTCAATGCAGTAGAAGAAGCCTTGTCTGTATTGCCACAGCTAATTGAACAACTTAATGGTAATCGTGAACCCATACAGAATATTAATAATTTAATGGCAGCTGTTGATGCTCTGGCTGAAGGTATTGAACCCGGGGTAATGAATGAGGCTATTATAGAAGATATACAGTTAGCTGATGAAACTACAGCAAATGCAGATTCAGAAGATACAATATCGGCTGAAGAAGTAGAAGAAATCTGTATAGATGAAAGTATCACCAAACCTTATGAAGAAAATATACTGGAATTAATTGATGCTAATGATGTGGTAGTAGAAATGCCAACATCCATGGGTGAAAATAATACAGAAAATATTGTCATCGATGATAAAGATGACAGTCATAATATTAATAACGTTATCCATATTAATGAGCTAAAAAGTTCCCACGATAATAAACACAATAAAAATAAAGCTATAACTGATGATACCGAAGGTGATGAATGTGACGTTAATGATAATAAGGCCGAAGTCACGGAGGATGATAATGGGAATGTTTTTGAAGAAATAGATATTGATAATTCTGCAACCAATACATCATTAGATACCGATATTGAGGTTATTGATGATCTGTCATTAGAACCTGACCTGGAATCTAATGAAACCACACGTGCTAATTCATTTGAAGAGATTCATTTTAATGAATCAGAGATTCTCAATGAAAATCACAATACTGAAAATGATGATTTATATGTAATAAAAATTGATGAAGACGGCGATATTGTTTCAAATGAAACTAGTCTGTTAAATATTGACCCGGTACTTCTACAGATATTTTATGATGAAGGCATTAGTCATCTTGATAATATACATGCGTTGATTGCATTGCATCAATCCGGTGAAAAACAGTTATTTGCCGATAAAAACTTTAGTCGTCTGTTTCATACATTATATGGTAGCGCGCGTGCTGCAGAAGTTTCTGCAATAGCAGAAATAAGTAGTGTTGCTGAAAAGTATATAAGAGAGAAACAGAATAATGAGGATACAATATTAAGCGATGATGTAGTAGATTTATTTGTAAAAACAGAACAATCACTCAGGAACATGCTGTCTTTTGTTAAAGATAGTAAAATTCCAGAGACAGATAAAGAACTGCTTGCACAGCTAAACAAGCTTTTACAGGATGAAATACAGAATCAATTGCAACGTGCTCAATTACATCATGCCAGTAGTACAGAAGATATAGTTGTTGACGAAGTCATAATAGATAATGAAGCCATATTAGATGATTCAATACTGGAAAGCACTAAAGATGATAACCAGCAAAACAATGATGTTACTGCCGATTCTGCGACTGAAATAAATTCGACTGATGATGTTAATAAGGCTGAATTGTCAGAATCAGAAAAAAAATCGACAACTGATGTTTCCTATGGTGATATCGATGATGAGCTTATCGATATATTTATTGAAGAAGCAGATGAATTACTGGAAAAAAGTGAACAGATATTACAGTCTATAAGAGACGAAGCGGATACCGCAGAATATATCCATCATTTACAGCGTAATATGCATACCTTAAAGGGTGGTGCACGTATGGCTGAAATAATACCTGTTGGTGATCTAACTCATATTCTGGAATCACTTGTTGTTTTAATGAGTGAGAAAAAGATTTCCATAACAGCAGATCTTGTGGATTTAATACAGGAGTCTATTGATACACTCGTCGGGATGATTGATAGCGTCAGACAGCGTCAGCCATTGAATCCGACTGGCTCTTTGATAGCCAGAATAGAAAAATTCATGTCTGGTGAAGTTGAAGAAAAACGTTCACTGGAACGTTATGATATCAATTTAAGTGATCTTGATGAATTACCCGAAGCTGATCAAACTCTCGTCTATACAGAAGAAACATTAACTGAAGACGTCGATTTAATTAGCAATGAAACCCACAACAACAAAACTGATAATAGTGAAATAGAACAAAAAGTAGAACAGACTATATCAGAAGATACGCCATCTCCTGCAAAACCACATTGGGGTGAACGTGCGTCCGATATTAACTTTGTAGAAAGTCAGGATCAGGTTCGAGTACGTACTAATTTACTGAATAACCTGGTTAATTATGCGGGCGAAGTTAATATATATCATGCACGTCTGGGCAAGCAGGTTGCTGACTTTGGTTTTAACCTGTCAGAGTTATCACAAACTGTGGTGCGATTGAAAGAACAGTTGCGCAAACTGGAGATTGAAACTGAAATTCAAATTCGCTCTGGTTATGGAAAAGAAATAGATGAATATGATGAAGGCTTTGACCCGCTTGAAATGGACAGGTACTCAACCTTACAGCAACTGACGCGTAGTTTGATGGAAACAGCTGCTGATGTTGAAAGCATTAATACTATTCTTAGTGATATAACTCGCGATTCCGAAACCCTGTTACTGCAGGAATCTCGTGTTAGTACTGATCTACAGGAAGGTTTAATGCGTACCAGAATGGTACGTTTTGGTGGTCTGTCATCACGGATGCGACGTATAGTAAGACAAATAGCCAGAGAGCTTAAAAAAGACGTTGAGTTAAAGATTGTAGGTGAAAATACTGAAGTAGATCGTACTGTTCTTGATCGAATTATTGCACCATTAGAGCATATGGTAAGAAATGCAATCGCACATGGTATTGAATCGCCAGAAGAAAGGCTTGCTAATGATAAAACGGAAACGGGTACAATAAGCATTGCAGTTGGTCGCCAGGGAACAAATATTGTGATTAGCGTGAAGGATGACGGGCGCGGTATAAATCTTGAAAAGGTTTGTAATACGGCTATTGCACAAGGGCTACTTGACTCTACAGAAACTGTATCTAATCATGATATTTTACAATTAATTTTGCACTCAGGTTTTAGTACTGCAGATGAAGTAACCCAGGTTTCCGGTCGTGGTGTGGGTATGGACGTGGTAGATAGTGAAATCAAACAACTGGGTGGGATACTGGAGATTGATACAGTTGCTGGTCGTGGTACGGAGTTTAATATTCGTCTACCATTAACGCTGGCAATTAATCAGGCTTTACTGATTACAACTGGCGATGATATTTATGCCGTACCACTAACAAGTATTGAAGGTGTGGTTCGAATTACCGGTATGGAACTACAGCGTTTTTATGATGATGATGCTGAAGATAGCTGTTATGTGTTTAATGGTGTTGAATATGAATTAAAACATCTTGGCGCAATGTTAACAGGCATTCAACCTGACTATTCAAAACAGCTTCGCCTGTTTCCGGTATTGTTGGTTAATGTTGGTGAACAACATTTTGCTATCCATGTTGATGATTTAATTGGGCGACGTGAAATAGTTGTTAAACCGGTTGGCCTGCAAATTGGTGGCGTACGCGGAATTGCCGGTGCGACCATTCTTGCAGATGGACGTGTGGTGTTAATTCTTGAAATGGCCACACTAATATTGGCTGGTGGCCTGTTCAAATCAGAGTGTACTGATCAGGTTGTTGCTTCAGGCCATTCAGAAAAAAGATTATCTATTCTAGTCGTTGATGATTCAATCACCATACGTAAGGTAACCGAACGTATCCTTGGGCGAAATGGTTTTGACGTTATTCTGGCCAAAGATGGTGTCGATGCAACCAGTAAAATGCAGGATCACATTCCTGATTTAATGTTGCTGGATATCGAAATGCCGAGGATGGACGGTTTTGAAGTTGCTGCCTATGTTCGAAATAATGAAAGATTAAAAACTTTACCTATTATTATGATTACATCACGTAGTGGCGCTAAACATAAAGAGAAGGCGATGGAAATTGGTGTGAATGAATATTTAGGAAAACCTTATCAAGAAGAAGAATTAATGAAAAATATTCATTCACTGCTGGATACAGCATCATAATAGTTAGTCATACTTATATATTTTATTTACTATGGAAAATGAGAAGCAGACAATCAAGTGCGTTATTTTAACCATGCATAAGGAGAATATAATTTTACCTGATGCCAATGTCGCTGAAATAGTCTCAGTAAAGAATATGCGGCTGGCAGAAAATAAGCCTGCCTGGTTTTTAGGTGAAATACAGTGGAATGGTAATTTTGTGCCATTGTTATCATTTGAAGCAGCAGGTGGAGAAACAACGATAGCAGTCAACCTGAATACACAGGTTTGTGTGATACACTCATCCGGCAGTAATGGCAATAATGATGTGCCTTTTATTGCTTTGGTCATGTCAGGCGTACCGCATACTAGCTGTTTTTCCCGTGAACTGATAAAAACCGATGATGACAATATTGATGATCACCCGATGATTGCGCAACGGGTCAGAATTAATGGTGCAAGGCTGAATATTCTGGATATTGATGCAATGGTTGCCATGGTTAACGAGGTGAATGCGGTATGATGTTAAACTCACGGTGTTAAAAATATGTGTTTAAAAAAAATATGTGTTTAAAAAAAATATGTATTTAAAAAATATGGGTATTAAAAATCACCCCAAAGTATCTGTAGCGATGCAATCACGGCTGGCCCAGCTGTTTCTGTGCGTAGAATACGTGGCCCCACTTTAACTGCCTGCCAGTCAAATTGTTTAAACTGATTTATCTCCTGCAAGCTGAAGCCACCTTCAGGTCCGACCAGAATGGACAAGCGATACCTGGCAGAATTCTCTGCATTCAGCTTTATGGTTTTTAATGACTGACCAGCATCAGGATGTAAAAAAATAGTCGGCTCACTGTCAGTTATTGTTTGAAAATAATCGTTAAGCATCTGTAAAGGTTCAATGGCGGGAATGATATTTCGCCCAGATTGTTCGCAGGCACTGTTTGCGACTGATTGCCAGTGCTGTAATTTTTTTTCCTGGCGTTTTTTATCCAGCCGATAATTTGAACGTTCGCAAATAACCGGGGTAATTTTATATACACCCAGTTCAGTTGCTTTCTGAATACATAGTTCCATGCGATCATTTCTGGAAACACCCTGAACAAGATTAATTTCAAGAGATGACTCTCGACTGACTGTCTGTTCGACTAAAACAGCTACTGTTGTTTTTGTCAGACTTGCATCGACCATTTTACATTGATACTGTTTACCATTGCCGTTAAACAGGGTAACAACGGTACCGGGTTGGCAGCGCAATACCCGCACCAGATGAGCAGACTGGTTTTTATTCAGCCTGATGTCTGTATTACATTTCAGTTCACCGGGATAGAAAAGTCGTATTGTTCGCACCTTAACGCCTCCGTTTCATCTGGAATTATTCAGTATCCTCAGAATTTTTCTGACTTAAACATTGCCAGATTGCGGTGGTTATTTCAGGTTGATTAAGGGTGTAAAAATGTAATCCTGGTGCTCCCAGTTCCAGCAGTTGCTGACATAGTTCTGTCACCACATCTAGGCCGAATGCTCGTAGACTATCCAGATCATCGGCAAAGGCTTCGAGCTGTTTTCGAATCCAGCGTGGAATTTCTGCGCCGCAGAGGTCGGAGAATCGGGTCAGGTTTGCGTAACTGCTGATGGGCATAATGCCAGGGGTGACCGGGATATTGATACCGGCCTGCTGGCATTTCTCCATAAAGTGCACATAAGCGTCAATATTATAAAAATACTGGGTGATGGCGCCATTAGCACCAGATTCGACTTTGCGTTTGAAATTTTCAAAATCTGCTTGTGGGCTAGCTGATTCAGGATGATATTCGGGGTAGGCAGCAACCTCCAGAGTAAAGTAGTCGCCAGTTTGCTGACGAATATACTGCACCAGTTCACTGGCGTAATTAAAATCACCCTTAATTATATTATCTTCAGAGATCTGCCTGGGTTTATCACCACGCAGGGTGACCAGATGTCGAATTCCCATCGTCTGATAATGCTGTAATAATTCATTTAGCTGTGTTTTACTGGAGCCAATACAGGATATATGTGGTGTAACGTTAGCCCCTGCATTTTTTAATTGCCGGACGGTTTCCAGTGTGCTGTCGCGGGTGCTGCCGCCAGCACCAAAAGTAACCGAAAAATAATCAGGTTGCATTATTCTGGTCAGTGATGCCTGGGTACGTAATAGCTTTTCCATCCCCGCCTCGCTACGGGGGGGGAAGAATTCACAACTAAAAACAGGTCTTGCTGGATTGTCTGTCATAGTAAGCGTTTTGCTACGGTGTTTAATCACTGTATTAATAGCGGTAGTGGTCGGCTTTATAAGGGCCTTCTACTGGTACATTGATATACTCTGCCTGTTGTGGTGACAGTGTAGTCAGGTGAGCACCAATTTTTTCCAGATGCAACCGGGCGACTTTCTCATCCAGTCTCTTGGGTAAAATATACACTTCATTTTTGTAATTTTCCCCATTAGTAAAAAATTCGATCTGCGCCATGACCTGATTGGTAAATGATGCTGACATAACAAAACTCGGATGACCGGTAGCGCAGCCGAGATTAACCAGGCGACCTTTAGCAAGCAGAATGATGCGTTTGCCATCCGGGAAGATAACATGATCGACCTGAGGTTTAATTTCCACCCATTCATATTGTTCCAGTGAGGCAATATTGATCTCGGAATCGAAATGACCGATATTGCAGACAATTGTTTCATTTTTCATTGCAGCCATATGATCGTGGTCAATAACATGAAAATTGCCGGTAGTGGTAACAAAAATATCACCCAGCGGTGCAGCTTCTTCCATAGTGATGACCCGATAACCTTCCATGGATGCCTGCAAGGCACAGATAGGATCAATTTCAGTGACCATGACAGTTGCCCCCATCCCTCGAAAAGCCTGGGCACAACCTTTACCAACATCACCATAACCGACAACAATACATATTTTTCCAGCAACCATCACATCGGTTGCGCGTTTAATTCCGTCCAGCAGTGATTCACGACAACCATAAAGATTATCGAATTTAGACTTGGTTACCGAATCATTAACATTCATCGCTGGAAACCGCAGTTCACCGGTTTTCATCATCTGATAAAGACGATGTACGCCAGTAGTTGTTTCCTCGGTTACACCTTTAATGTTACTGCATATTTCCGTCCATTTGGCAGGGTTGTCGGCAAAAGTACGTTGCAGAACCCCAAGGACAGCCCTGTATTCTTCATTGTCCTCATCATTGGCATCAGGAACCTTGCCGGCCGCCTCAAATTCTGCGCCTTTATGTACCAGCAGGGTAGCGTCGCCACCGTCATCCAGAATCATATTGGGCTTCTGCCCATCTGGCCAGCTTAGAATCTGTTCGGTACACCACCAGTATTCTTCAATGCTCTCACCTTTCCAGGCGAAGACCGGAATGCTCTCGGCTGCGATAGCTGCAGCAGCCTGATCCTGAGTAGAAAAAATATTGCACGATGCCCAGCGGACTTCAGCACCAAGTGCAACCAGAGTTTCAATCAGTACAGCTGTCTGGATGGTCATGTGGATGCTGCCAGCGATACGCGCACCTTTAAGTGGCTGCTGGTCTTTGTATTCTTCGCGAATGGCCATTAAACCGGGCATTTCGGTTTCTGCAATGGCAATTTCCTTACGTCCCCAGTCAGCCAGTGACAGGTCGGCAACTTTAAAGTCGGTGAAGTTGTTTTTGATAACGGCATTTGTCATGCTCATCTCCTAAAATGGTAATAAGAAATGAGCGCCGTTAGTACTTAATGCAGGTTTACTCAAGCCTGGCGAAATGATTTTCGGTGCAGCGCTCCTTGAGTAAATTTTTAGCAGCTTGTAACTATAAAAAATATTATATGCAAGCTGATTAGTGTGAAAGTATAGCATTAATTTCTGAATGCGTTAATTAGAATTTGGTGTCGGAGTTAAAATTATGACCAGTTTGCTACAAACAATCACCAGCTCCGGCAGCTAAATTTGTGCTTTGATCAAAATGTCAACGATGTGAACTATACTTACAGGATTAAATATACATAATATAGCTATTCATGTTTAGTTTTGTCGTCCCAAACCTTAATCCACTATTGAAAAAGCAGGTTGAACCCCTGTTTAAATCAACACGCCTTGGTGGATTGGCAAATATATTTGCAGTATGGCTGGTTTTTTCTCTTGTGTCTTCAACACATCAGGAAAATCATGCCTTCTTTCTGGGTATCAGCGTCACTATTTTATCCATTATAAGGATTCTTGTTTCAGAAAACTATCTGCGTTGTCGCAATTATTTGCGGATTCATCTTATATCCTACTTATTATTAACTTTTTTAATTGGTTGCGCATGGGGCGCTTTTGCGCTGATGTTGATTTCACAACCGGATCAGGCAATCAGAAACATGGTTTATCTGATTAATTTTGGGATGATAGCCGGAAGCCTGGCGACATTATCGGTGTGGTTGCCTGCCTATATTTCCTATATTGCGCCTCAAGCACTTGGTATTTTCACGGTTCTTGCCTTGCAGGGTTCAGCGCTGGATTTTTATTTTTCAATCGCATTTCTTGTTTTTATTCTCATTATGGTTTCTGCCAGCCTGAGTTTTCATCGTGCATTTAAAAGAGAGTTATTACTGAAGCAACGATTAAGATTCAGCCAGAAAGAACTGAAACAAAAAGTTATTGACCGAACCCGTGAACTTGAAATTATCAATAAAAGTCTTGAGGAAGAAGTTAAACAAAGAAAGCAGGTGGAGAAAGATCTGGCGTTTATCGCCTATCATGATGAGCTAACTGAGTTGCCACGAAAAAATTTACTGATTGATAAAATTGAAACAGCGATTTCATCTGCAAAAAGAAACAGGGAAAAAATTGCTGTCCTGTTTATTGATCTGGACAGATTTAAAACCATCAATGATACTCTTGGCCATATTGTTGGTGATGAATTAATCAAGGCGGTATCCAGGCGATTAAAATCCATATTGCGCGATGATGATACGGTCAGTCGCAACGGCGGTGATGAGTTCGTTATTGTTCTGCAACGTTTAAATACCGAGAGTAAACCGGTCGTGGTGGCAGAAAAAATAATCAATAATATTAAAAAAACCTTTAATATAAAATCACATAAAATTCACATTGGCGTTAGTATCGGGATTAGTCTTTACCCTGATGATGGTAAACAAGCCCTGGACTTGCTTCGTGATGCCGATACCGCGATGTTTTATGCCAAAAAACAGGGCGGTAATCAGTATGCGTATTACAGGAAGAGCATGTCAAATCACCTGCGCAAACGCCTGGAGATGGAAACAGAAATCCGAACAGCGGTTAACAATAACGAATTTTACCTTGTATATCAGCCTAAAGTTAATTGTCTTACAGGTAAAACCATTGGTTTTGAAGCATTACTAAGATGGCAGAATAGACAGATTGGTAACATAGAACCGTCCGTTTTTATCCCACTGCTGGAAGAAACCGGGCTGATTTATGATGTTGGTATATGGGTACTAAAGTCAGTTATATCGGCCATTGCCAGTGGCGATACCGGTAAGCTTCCGGTTGCAATCAATTTATCTGCTTTACAGTGTGGTGATATGGAGCTGGTTGCTTTTATATCGGAACAGATATTAAGTGCCAGGGTTGCAGCAAATCTAATAGAATTTGAAATCACTGAATCTATGCTAATCAACGATTTCGAAAAAACAGAAGTTTTCCTGAACAAAATTCACAATATTGGTTGCACGATTGCGCTTGATGATTTTGGTACCGGCTATACATCCATGAATTATCTTTCACGTTTACCGATTGATGTCATTAAAATTGATCAAAGTTTTATGCGATGCATTGACAGTAATACACGACTGGAGAATATCGTCAAAGCCATCGTTACCATGAGTGAAAGCCTTGGCATTAAAAATATTTTTGAAGGTGTCGAAACAATTGGTGAACTGGATACAACGAAGGCGTTGGGTGGTAAATATATACAGGGTAATATTTTTAGCAAGCCATTAAGTGTTGATGAGATGAAAAAATGGGTAAGGTTAAAAACGGCGAAGATAGAAGCCGTTCATCAAATAGATAAAAGAAAATCATCGTGTTTTCTTAAGCACGATAACAGCGTTTAATCCCCCAAAAGCAAATGAATTGCTCATTGCAATATTAATATTGTTGCAACATCTTTTTTTATCAAGGACATAGTCCAGATCACATTCCTCATCATCAGTGGTATGATTAATGGTTGGTGGTATGATGTTTGTGTAAAGTGTCATGGCTGTCGAAATAATTTCCAGCGCACTCGATGCGCCTAATGCATGGCCATGAAGGGGTTTGCTTGATGATACAGCAAGGTGTTTTGCATGGTCACCAAAAATACGTTTGATCGCCATGGTTTCAATACGATCATTCGCTACCGTGCCAGTACCATGCGCATTAATATAATCAACGTTTTCGGGCTGGATAGCAGCATTTTTGATGGCAGATTCTAATGCCTGGCTCATCCCGGCCAGATCAGGCCGGGTAATATGTCCAGCATCCGATGACATGCCATAGCCAATAATTTCAGCATAGATTCTGGCACCTCTGTGCTGTGCATGGTGTTTCGATTCCAGCACCAGTATGCCCGCACCTTCACCCAGAATCATCCCGCTTCTATCCTTGCTGAAGGGGCGGCAGGCATCATTAGTGACGACACGCATAGCATCCCAGGCCTTGACCAGACCATACGGGAAAGGCGCATCGGAGCCACCTACAATAGCGACATCAACAATCCCTAGTTGTATCATCATTGCTGCCTGGATAACAGCATGGGCACCTGATGAACAGGCGCTGGCAACCGAAAAGGCTGGCCCTTTGCTACCGAGATAACGACTGACGCTGCTGGCGACAGCACTATGCATGCCTTTGGGTATCATTAATGGATGGACGCGTGATTTACCTTCCTTGTAAAGCTTGTGGTAACCTTCTTCATCAGTATGTTTACCGCCGCCACCGCTGCCAATAATGGTAGCGGTATTTTTTAAATCGTCAAAATCCAGGTTACTGTCTAATACCGCCTGTTGTGCGGCAATGATCGCGAGTTGTGAAAATCTATCAAGCAGAGAAAGTTCGGTTGTGGTGAAGAGTTCATCTTCAGCATAATCAGGCAATTTTGCTGCCTTCGTCATTTTAATCCCTTCCAGTGGTTGCAGTGGCTTGATCGCACTGTTACCGCTACATATTCCTTCCCAGAAGGCTGTGGTATCCAGGCCATAGGCTGACACCGCGCCGAGACCGGTTATAACGACATCTTGTTTCATAATAATAAGCCTGGTAAATAAGTTGGTAATGGTAGATTGAGCAGAGTATCTCTGATTTGTGTTTATATGGTTTGTCTCAATCCATCGGGTTTCCATGCTGGCGCAATAACATCAGGCATATTGGAACGTTTCAGCAGGCGGGCAGGCGCCAGGGTAAAATCGCCATAACGCTGATTGATTTTATCAATAGCCCGGTTTAGTTGTGCTGCGGTTTTTTTCGGTGAGGTATTATCGCCGGCAGGGCTAAATAAATCCATCTGTGTGCTCACGGCTTGCGGGTCGAGCGCGGTAAGCTGTACCTGAAAAATACCTTCACCCTGCCAGTATAAATTAACCACCGTTTTAGCCAGTCGAAAAATTTCCCGCTGGTCATTGCTGCATGTTGTTAAACGACTTTTGCAGCCAATCCAGCCATGGCGGGTTTTCAACCCCACCCAGAAAGTCCGCGCAACAAAATGGTGACGCCGCATCCGGGTGCCGACTTTTGTACTCATGTGCTGCAGGTAAGTGAGAATACTATCACGTTCGCGGGTATCGGGCGGCATAACTTTACCGTGACCAATCGATTTGGGGGCGGCAATATCAGGGTGTAACGGGTCGGGGTCAGCGCCCTGGCACATATACCAGATACGTCTACCGGGGTTGCCAAAACGTCGGGCCAATACGCTGATAGGGAGTTTTTCCATATCACCGCAATAGACCACACCATATTGGGCAAGGAAGCGGCCAATACCGCTGCCAATACCACAAAGTTCGGTAACCGGGATATGTTGTAATGCGGTTTTAGCCTGCCATGGTGGAATAACCGTAAAGCCATCCGGCTTATTGCACTTGGCTGCGTATTTGGCGGTGGTTTTATCACCACTTAATCCCAGTGAACAGAGCAGGCCCGAGGTTTCATAAACGGCGCGTTTGAGACGGTGTGCCGCGGCCACCGGGGAGCCATAAAGTTTCTGGCAGGGGGTAATGTCGATAAAGGCTTCATCCACCGAAAATATTTCGATATCCGGGCATATATTGCGCAGGCTGTGCATAATATTCGTTGAGACTCGGGCATAGACCGTGGGTCGGGCCGGGCGTTGAATAAGCCGCGGGCATAATTTTATCGCTTCGCGTAGCCGCATACCGGTATGCACGCCATAAGCACGCGCTTCGTAAGAGCAGGTGATAATACAACTGCCACGCATCCCGTTGGTCACCGCAACCGGCTGACCGAGCAGTGAGGTAACGTCGCGTTGTTCAACGGATGCAAAAAAAGCATTCATATCAAGCAGGGCAATAGCACGCTGCCAGTGTTTATGATGTGTGGCATGCATGGTTATGAAACTGCTGGGTTAATAACGTCGAAGCTGGCCAATTACCACACCCTGAATCCGTACCCGGCTGGCTTCATACACCATCGGCTGCATGGTTTTATTGGCCGGAACAAGTTTGATATAGCGACCTTTCTGGCTGCGTTGGAAGCGTTTCAGGGTGGCTTCTGTCTCATCAATCAGGGCGACCACGATATCACCGTCATTGGCGGTTTCGCAGAACCTGATAATCACGGTGTCACCGTCCATAATGCCTGCTTCAATCATGGAATCACCCTGTACGCGTACTGCAAAATTATGTTCACCAAAAAAGTCAGCCAGGTCAATGTCATCTTCGCCGGGAATAGCTTCAACAGGTTTGCCGGCAGCGACTTTACCCAGCAACGGTAAGACAGATTCAGCTCGGGCATAATGGTTATTGATGAGTTGAATACCGCGATGTTTGCCACCGTCTGTCTGGATATAACCTGCCTTGCTTAATGCCTGCACATAACGGTGGGCAACACCACGTGAGTGGATACCAATCCCTTCGGCAATTTCCTGCAATTTAGGTGACAGATGATGCTGGCGAATATAATGCTGAATAAAACCCAGTGTTTGACGTTGTTTATCAGTCAGAGGGGTATTGGTATTATTTGTTCTCATAATGTTCTCATTATAAGGGAAAGGCCGGTCTTTTTTCAACCTGTAAACCTTTATCCTGAATTATTGCTTCACAAAGGCTGCCCGGTATCTCTTGACCATAAACCTTTCAAAGCGTATGATTCCCCGCCTGTTGTGGCAAGGACATAAAAGTAAGTTATGTCAAAAACGGGGTATAGCGCAGTCTGGTAGCGCGTCTGCTTTGGGAGCAGAATGTCGGGAGTTCGAATCTCTCTACCCCGACCAATAAGAAAATTGTATATGGTATAAATGAAAGAGAAATGGACATTACAGGTTAATACCGGGCAGGGAGAGAGATTTGAACAAAAGAGTTCGACAAAATCGTCAGGAACGATTTTGCATGTGCGCAGCACAACCCGAAGGGTGGAGGGCAGGAAGCCCGGAATAATCTCTCTACCCCGACCAGATATATAATCAGTTTACGATGGAGAAGTAACTGGAAGCCTGTACTACAGGTAAATAACTATTAACCAATAGTTTATGTGCAAAGCACAATCAGGAATATAAAATATGGATTCTGCGCCTGTAGCTCACTCGGATAGAGCATCGGCCTTCTAAGCCGAGGGTAGCAGGTTCGAATCCTGCCAGGCGTGCCAAAAACTGGCTAGATGCAAGTGATATTTTACAGTTGCATTGGCCTTCTAAGCCGAGGGTAGCAGGTTCGACAAAATCGTCAGGAACGATTTTGCATGTGCGCAGCACAACCCGAAGGGTGGAGGGCAGGAAGCCCGGAATAATCCTGCCAGGCGTGCCATTTTCTTTTTTCCTTAAATGGATGCTGGTTATTTCGAGTGTTTATGGTGGATGTAGCTCAGTTGGTAGAGTCCCGGATTGTGATTCCGGTTGTCGTGGGTTCGAGACCCATCGTCCACCCCATTTTTTCAGCATAATGAAACTATTCTGGTTTCCCCTTCTCAGAGGGTGTCACAAAAGTCCTTCCTGGACTTTGCGACACACGAAAAGGAAAAATGCGATTTTCCCTTTTCTCGCTGAAACAACGACTTGGCGTCGTTGTTTCAGGCAGCACATCCATGTACTGCACGAGGTTGTCGCAAAGCTATCGCTTTTGCGACAACCTCTCTCAGGCAGAGTCTTCGTTAAAGCTTCAATTCAGAAGTCTGGCGGATTATTTTATGTTTTAATCAGCCATGTTTTAATCTCAGCTATGTTTTAATCAACAAATATTTTAATCAACAAATAAAAATCAACAAATAATCGCCAAATAAAGTTTGTTTTGGTAAGATTGCGCGTTCGCGAAAGTGGCGGAATTGGTAGACGCGCTGGTTTTAGGTACCAGTGTCCTTGACGTGAGAGTTCGAGTCTCTCCTTTCGCACCAGTTATCGGCTGTCTGATTGATTGTACAAAGTCCATTATTTAATCCTGAGTAATCATTATTAAATAGAGGTTTATAGTTAACCACAGACATTATTTATTATTTTTTACCGAGGTAATTATGCAAGTTTCAGTTGAAGCAGGTGAAGGTCTTGAGCGAAAACTAACCGTTCAGCTTCCTGCAGAAACCGTCGAGACGGAAGTGAATAACCGTTTGAATTCATTAAAAAACACGGTTCGTATTGATGGTTTTCGCCCGGGCAAGGTGCCCTTGAGAGTGATTAAGCAGCATTATGCAGGCAGAATTTTACAGGAAGTGGCCAGTGAGTTGATGGAGAAGAGTTTTCAGCAAGCGGTGCAGCAGGAAAATCTGCAACCGGCGGGTGAGCCAACTATTGCTGCAAAAGACCTTAATCTGGGGCAGGTAATGGAATATACTGCCACCTTTGAAATTTATCCTGTGGTTGAACTGTCACCAATATCAGAGATTAAAGTAGAAAAACAAACTGCAGACGTTGAAGATGCTGACGTTGATAAAATGCTCGAAACTTTATGTAAACAGCGCATGAACTGGTTGCCTGCAGAGCGTGCATCGGCTGAGGGTGATAAAGTCACTATTGACTTTACCGGTAAAATGGATGGTGAGGTTTTTTCTGGTGGCAGTGGTTCGGATATGCCTGTTGTGATTGGTTCCGCCAGTATGATACCGGGGTTTGAAGATAATTTAACCGGTTTGTCCGCAGGGGATGAAAAAACCTTCAATATCACCTTTCCCGATGATTATTCAGCCGCAGACCTGGCCGGGAAAGAAGCCGAATTTAATATAACGGTGAATAAGGTGGAAAGCCCTGAATTACCTGAAGTGGATGCTGAGTTTGCCAGGGCATTTGGTATTGAAGACGGTAATATTGAACAGTTGCGCGGTGAAATTCGTGCCAATATGGAACGTGAGCTTGAAAAAAAGCTGCGTACTGATATGAAAAATAAAGTGATGGACGCACTGCTTGAAACCAACCCTGTTGACGTGCCAGCTGCTATTGTTGGGCAGGAAGCTGAAACGTTGAAAAAACAGACTGAAGCCGAGCAGACTGGTAGTAATCTGCCGCTGGAAAGTTTTATGGACAGGGCTAAACGGCGGGTTCAACTTGGTATTTTGCTGGCTGAAGTGGCAAAGCTGTCTGCATTACAGATTGATGCGGAAAAAGTACAGTCACGTATAGCAGAAATGGCGAGAGATTATGAAGACCCCGAAGAGTTCAAACGTT
The DNA here is from genome assembly GCA_015488885.1 of Gammaproteobacteria bacterium. Taxonomy (GTDB): domain Bacteria; phylum Pseudomonadota; class Gammaproteobacteria; order SZUA-229; family SZUA-229; genus S010-25. The sequence continues at coordinate 52,492 of WFMW01000005.1, forward strand.
ATTATGCCGGTAACCCTCAGTTATTACGTGGCGTTGAAACGCTGGTGATGGAAGATATGGTTGTAGACTGGATCGTTGATCAGGCTCAGGTAGTTGAAAAAGCGGCCAGTTTTGATGCTTTAATGAATCCTGTTACGGTATAAAAGCCGGGGATACCCTGAATTAAGTATGGTAATTTTATGCTGTCCAAAATATAGCTGTCCAAACTATAACTATATTGGCCTCGAAGTTCGTTGCAATAGAGTAACCCACATGTGTCTGAATAAATGGCGCCTCACTTCGTAAAAAATACAATACATTTTATCTCAGCCTGATTTTTATCCTCTTTAATCAGAGTATTCCTGATGTTTAAATCCGGCCAATAAATTATTTGGCTATTTTTGTATAAAAACTGGCTAATTCATCCTATTATTAATTCTTAATACATATATTTATAAACAGGTAACAGACAATGAGTAGAATCTTTCAGCCAGCCAGTGTATCTATGGTAGCACCGCACCAGCAGGGTGCCTCAATAGTGGAGTCATTAAATCTTGTGCCTATGGTTGTTGAACAAACCTCACGTGGTGAGCGTTCTTACGATATTTACTCACGTTTGCTGAAAGAACGGGTTATTTTCATTGTTGGTCAAATCGAAGATCACATGGCTAATTTAGTTGTTGCGCAGTTATTATTCCTTGAATCTGAGAACCCGGATAAGGATATTTCAGTTTATATTAATTCGCCAGGCGGTTCGGTGACTGCTGGCCTGGCTATTTACGATACCATGCAGTTCGTTAAGCCGCATATTAGTACCTTATGTATTGGTCAGGCAGCAAGCATGGGGGCGGTTTTACTGGCAGCAGGTGAGAAAGGCAAGCGTTATTCATTACCGCATTCGCGGGTGATGATTCATCAGCCATTAGGCGGGTTTCAGGGGCAGGCCTCTGATATTGATATTCATGCGCGTGAGATATTGAAGATACGCGAACAGTTAAATCAGATGCTTGCCAGTCATACCGGTCAGAGTATTGAAAAAATTGGTGAAGATACCGAGCGTGATAACTTTATGGATGCATCTACAGCCGTTGAATATGGACTCATTGATGAAGTCCTGCAAAAACGCTAGGAGCCTGTCCGAGAATAGAGGCCGTAGCGAGGGAAAGCTGGTTTGAGCTAGATTTTTCATCAATTTGAGGTGAATGGTTGCTCTATTTAACGAGAATTGAGGGGAAATCAAGCCAAATCCAGCTTTTTCGCAGTAGGTTATCTGTTCTCGGACAGGCTTCTGGTAATTTTATCCACGGAAAGGTAGCTGGCCTGTGCTGAATATGGGTGATATGGGTGAGGACAGGTCTGGTTCTGCTGCATGTCGTCATTTTCTGTCAAAAAAACACATAGAAATCCTCTGAAAAATGGTATGAATGTTTTTCATGCGCTATTGTCTATATAAAAGAGGTCTTTACGCGATACATTTACCAGCAGATGTCGCTTCGATTTGTATCTTTAATAGGGAAAAGTGAGTGAATCGTTCGGTGACTGTTGTGTTGCACAATAGCCTCAATAATTATTTTTTATTAATTCTACTTGCAAGATGGCGTCTGAATTGGCAAGGTAGTGGTATCGAGATATTTAAGAGAGACACATTATGAGTGACGATAAAACCACAACTGGTAACGATAATGAAAAGCTGTTGTACTGCTCTTTTTGTGGCAAGAGTCAACACGAGGTTAAAAAGTTAATTGCAGGCCCATCTGTGTATGTCTGCGATGAATGTGTTGAGTTATGTAATGACATTATCCTGGAAGAGCTGGAGGATGAGTCCAGTGACGCCATTAAAAAATTACCAACACCTAAAGAAATCAATGATATCTTGAACGATTATGTCATTGGTCAGGCCAATGCCAAAAAAATACTCTCAGTCGCTGTTTACAACCATTATAAACGTCTTCAGGTAAAACATAAAAAAGACGATATCGAATTATCCAAAAGTAATATTCTGATGATTGGTCCGACCGGTTCGGGTAAAACTCTGCTCGCAGAAACCCTGGCAAGGTTGCTTGATGTACCCTTTACTATTGCCGATGCGACGACCTTAACCGAAGCTGGTTATGTAGGTGAAGATGTTGAAAATATTATCCAGAAATTACTGCAAAAATGTGATTATGATGTTGACAAGGCACAGACAGGCATTGTTTATATCGATGAAATAGATAAGATTTCCAGAAAATCAGACAACCCTTCCATTACCCGTGATGTGTCCGGTGAAGGGGTGCAGCAGGCATTGTTAAAACTTATTGAAGGCACGGTTGCTTCGGTTCCACCACAGGGTGGGCGTAAACATCCTCAGCAGGAATTTTTACAGGTAGATACCGGTAATATTCTATTCATCTGTGGTGGTGCTTTTTCCGGGCTGGATAAAGTTATCCGCAATCGTTCCGAAAAAAGCGGGATTGGTTTTGGGGCAGAAGTTCGCTCCAAAGATGAAGAGCGTAAAGCCAGTGAAGTGGTCAATGATCTGGAAGCAGATGATTTAATCACTTATGGACTGATTCCTGAATTTGTTGGTCGCCTGCCTGTTGTTGCCACTCTCGAAGAGCTGGATGAAGATGCGCTGGTCACTATCCTGACACAGCCAAAGAATGCACTGACCAAGCAGTATGGCAAAATGATTGAAATGGAAGGCAGCGATCTCGAGATTAGAGAAGAGGCTTTACATGCCATTGCCCGTAAGGCGATGGCGCGTAAAACTGGTGCGCGGGGCTTACGTACCATCCTGGAATCTCTGTTGCTTGATACCATGTACGAATTACCTTCACAGGAAGGGGTGTCGAAAATCGTTATTGATGAAACAGTGGTTGAAGGTAACAACCAGCCTTATATGGTGTTAGAAGGTGGTGAGCCGCAGCAATTAAGTCATAAAAAATAGTAACTACTCAGCAAGTAATCAAATTTAACAGACTCTCGACTTGAAATTACCCGTTATTGGCCACACTAAGTGAGAAGCCTGTCTGGAAATTATCTAAATAATTGCTATTTTCGGACAGATGGCTAAAGGTTTTGTCCTAACGGACGAAGCTGATTTATATAACACTACCTAGAGGACGATATGGCCAGTTCAAATGACCAAAATCCAGTATTAGTCGATTCAACTGACGTTCCTGTTTTACCACTCAGAGATGTCGTGGTTTACCCTCACATGGTCATACCATTATTTGTTGGCCGTGAAAAATCCATTCTTGCCCTTGATGCGGCCATGCAGTCGAATAAACAAATTCTGCTGGTTGCACAAAAAAGTGCTGATATTGATGAACCAGCTATCAGCGATGTTTATGATGTAGGCACACTTGCCTCAATTCTGCAATTATTAAAACTTCCTGATGGCACCATAAAAGTACTGGTTGAAGGGACACAGCGTGCGCAGATTCAGAACCTGCAGGAAAACAATGACTACTTTGTCGCTGATTATCGTCTACTGCAAGAAACAGTCATTAAAGACTCACAGGAGCTGGATGTGCTTTCACGCTCAACGCTGGGCGTTTTTGATCAGTATGTAAAATTAAACAAGAAGATACCGGCAGAAATTCTTACCTCGCTTGCCGGTATTGATGACCCGTCCAGACTTTCCGATACTATTGCCGCACATATGTCATTAAAGCTGGATGAAAAGCAAAAATTGCTTGAAATTGCCGATGTGCAGCAAAGGCTTGAATACATCATGAAATTAATTGATGGTGAAATCGATATGCTGCAGATTGAAAAGCGTATTCGTGGTCGGGTAAAGCAGCAAATGGAGAAAAGTCAGCGTGAATACTATCTGAATGAGCAGATGAAAGCGATTCAGAAAGAGCTGGGTGATATGGAAGATACACCTAATGAAATCGAAGAGTTACAGCAACGCATTGAAAAATCTGGCATGAGTAAAGAAGCCAGGAAAAAAGCAGACAGTGAATTAAACAAGCTGAAAATGATGTCGCCCATGTCGGCAGAAGCCACTGTCGTGCGTAATTACATTGACTGGCTTGTCGATTGTCCGTGGAAGAAAAAATCCAAGATAAGGCATAATCTGACCCAGGCAGAAAAAGTGCTTAATGATGACCATTATGGTCTGGATAAAGTAAAAGAAAGAATTCTTGAATACCTGGCGGTTCAGCAACGGGTTAAAAAATTAAAAGGCCCAATTTTATGTCTGGTAGGACCACCGGGTGTGGGTAAAACATCGCTCGGGCAATCTATCGCGCGTGCAACAAATCGTAAATATACCCGTATGGCTCTGGGTGGCGTGCGTGATGAATCTGAAATTCGCGGGCATCGTCGTACCTATATCGGTTCATTGCCCGGTAAGATAATTCAGAATTTATCTAAAGTGGCCACACGTAACCCACTGTTTTTGCTGGATGAGATTGATAAAATGGCTGCAGATTTTCGTGGTGATCCAGCTTCTGCCTTACTTGAAGTGCTGGATCCTGAGCAGAACCATACGTTTGCCGATCACTATCTGGAAGTTGACTTTGATTTATCCGATGTGATGTTTGTAGCCACCGCCAATAGCATGAATATTCCCGGCCCGTTACTCGATAGAATGGAGGTCATTCGGCTGCCCGGTTATACCGAGGATGAAAAGGTCGAGATTGCAAAAAATTACCTGTTACCCAAACAAAAGGATAATAATGGCCTGAAGTTAGATGAACTCGTACTGACGGATGATGCATTGCGTGATATCGTGCGTTATTATACCCGTGAAGCTGGGGTGCGTGGTATTGAACGTGAAATTGCCAAAATCTGCCGTAAGGTTGTTAAAGCGGTGGTAATACAGGATAAGAGCACCAAAGTTACTGCAAATACCGTAACCCCTGAAAATCTTGGCGATTATCTGGGCGTAAAACGCTTCCATTATGGTGTGGCCGAAGAAAATGATCAGATTGGTCAGGTGAATGGCCTTGCCTGGACGGAAGTAGGCGGCGAATTACTGACTATCGAAGCGGCAGTGATGGCGGGTAAGGGTAAACAGTTATTTACCGGCCAGCTGGGTGATGTTATGCAGGAATCTATACAGGCGGCGATGACAGTTATTCGTAGCCGTGCAGCCAGCCTGGGTTTAAAATCGGATTTTCAGGAAAGTATTGATATTCATGTCCATGTTCCCGAGGGAGCAACACCCAAAGATGGGCCGAGTGCAGGTGTCGGTATGTGTACTGCGCTGGCTTCAGCATTCACGCATATTCCAGTCAATGCAAATGTTGCTATGACTGGTGAGATAACCCTTCGTGGTGAAGTTTTACCCATCGGCGGCTTAAAAGAAAAACTGCTGGCAGCTCACCGAGCGGGTATCACCATGGTATTAATTCCCAGCGAAAATGAAAAAGACCTGGTTGAGATACCCAAAAATATCCTGAGTAAGCTGGATGTGAGGCCAGTGCGCTGGATTGATGAAGTGCTGGAACTGGCGCTGACAAAAATGCCTGCACCACTGGAAAATTCAGATGCACCTGTCAACAAACCCGCAGCTCGGGCAAAGACAAAAAAATCAGGCAGCTTAAGGCCTCATTGATTTTTGGTGCTGTCCGATCAGATTTCTGGGGTAACGAGCAGAAATCCTCTTTTTTGATGTTATAAGAGATCTTTGCACGATAGAATCACAAGTAAAAATGGCTAAAATTCCACTGCCTGTTGTTAGAAAACTTGTCGTTAGAAAACTTGCCAATATCAGATATTAGCTGCGTTTCCTGCCTCAATTAGCAAAATTTTAACGCATTTTTCTTTTGTGCCTCTATCATGCAAAGGCCACTATAAGGTTGCTTGAAATCCGTTTTTTTATTAAAGCAAATATATTTTACGATGTATTTGCTTTTTTATTGGCAAAAGGACTGTAAATATTCATCATTTTATGCGAACATCTGCCATCCGCAAAAAACGGTGTAAGTATATTAAATCCCGTATTTATAAAAATAATAGATTTAATCTATTTGGATATTAATAATATGGAGTTAATAAATAGAAAGAATAATGTGACGCCAGTAATAGATAACAAGCATAGATAACAAGCATAGATAATTAAGCATAGACAACAGGCAGCGTTATCTATTATCGTCGTCTTTTTTAACCACCCAGGAGTCTGTTGATTTTTCGCAGTAGCATGTGTTGAATCTGATAGAATCCAATATAACAGGATAATAATTAATGAATAAAACAGAATTAACTGATGCTGTTGCTGAAACAGCAGGCATGACGAAGGCAGATGCTGCAAAAGCTGTTGATGCCGTTCTTGGTTCAATATCTGCTACCCTGGCAAAAGGTGAGCAAATAAGCTTAATTGGTTTTGGCACGTTTCTGGTTCGCGACAGAGCAGCCCGTACAGGCCGGAATCCACAGACTGGCGCAGAGATACAGATTGCTGCAGCAAAAGTTCCTGCATTTAAGCCTGGTAAAGCACTGAAGGATGCCGTAAACTAGCGCGCTTTCCAGACAGGGTGCTTAGCTCAGCTGGTAGAGCGTCGCCCTTACAAGGCGAATGTCGGGGGTTCGACTCCCTCAGCACCCACCAAACGGAGCGGTAGTTCAGCTGGTTAGAATACCGGCCTGTCACGCCGGGGGTCGCGGGTTCAAATCCCGTCCGCTCCGCCATATTAATGAACGCTGTAGCTGGTGATTAAACTTAATCATTCACTACAGCGTTTTTTTTTACCTTTCACACAAATAAGAGACTTGTGTACGTTTGTGCGGTTTGTATGTTTGTACGATAGAGTCTCAAATGGTCTCAGTGATTATGTTTTTATAAAGGCTTGTTTGTTATGAATTAAAAGGTTGAATAAAAAAGGTTGAATAAAAAAGGTTAAATAAAATTTTATGTTACAGGCAATTAATGATCGAATTAAAGGTTGGTTAGGGATAGTTGTTGTCGTACTGATTGGCCTGCCTTTCGGGCTTTGGGGTATCCAGTCGTACCTCGATAACAGTGGCCCGCGATATGCAGCAAAGGTCAATAAAATCGAAATTTCGGTGCCTGAACTGGAACAGGCGGTTTCTTTACAACGTCAGAGATTAATGCAGCGGTTTCAGGGGAAATTACCGATTAAAGAAAAGGCGTTGCGTAAACAGGTGTTAGACCAGCTGATTAATCAGCATTTACTGGCAAAAGTCAGTTATGAGCAAGGATTTCGTATTTCTGATTCGGTGCTGGCCGCAGAAATAAAGCAGATGTTTTCTATTGGTGGTAAATTTAACCGCAATGCCATGGAAGCACGCCTGGCTTCCATCGGGCGGACGCCGAAGCAATTTGAATATCAATTACGTAGTGAGCTACGAGTTCAACAGATGCAGGCTGCCTTAACAAACTCAACGATTGTCAGTAAACCAGCAGTCAGGCAAATGGCCACACTGGAACAGCAGCAACGTGATGTCAGTATTATTACGTTTAATGCAGATAAATTTGCCGGTGACTATCAGCCCACTAAGGCTGAGATACAGCATTATTATGAAACCCATCAACAACGTTTTATGAACCCTGAAAAGGTCAAGGTTGATTATGTTGAATTTACCACTGCTAAAATTGCTGCAAAGGCAACGATTGATGAAGATAAGATAAAAGCAGCCTATGATGATTATGTATCCAGTGTTAAAAATCGTGAGCAGCGTGAAGCCGCCCACATTTTAATTACTGCGGGTAAAACAGCGAAGGACAAAGCCGCCGCAAAAGCAAAAATTGCGGACATAAAAAAACAGCTGGAAGCGGGTAAATCTTTTGCTGAGCTGGCGAAAAAATATTCACAGGATCCTGAGTCGGCAAAAAAAGGCGGGGAGCTGGGCTGGATATCATCGGGTGATATGGTTAAACCCTTTGAAGATGCCCTGTTTACTATGAAAAAAGGCACGGTGAGTCATATTGTAAAAACCCGCTTTGGCTATCATTTGATCAAGCTGGAGGATATTCGTAAACAGAAAGTCTTATCGCTGGCGCAGAAACGACCTGAAATTGAACGTGAGTTACGCAATCAGGTGGCCAGTGATCAGTTTTATGATTTAAGTGAAAAACTGGCAAATAAGGCATTCGAGAACCCGGATAGTCTTGATGAAGTTGTCGAATCCATGCATGCCAAACTGCATACCAGTGATTATTTTACTCGTCAGCATGGCACAGGTATTGCGGGTAATAAAAAAGTCCGGCAGGCCGCTTTTTCCTCTGATGTGTTAAATAAAGGGGTTAATAGTGATGTTATTGAGTTAACCCCAAAAGATATTGTTGTTATTCGACTGAACAATTATGTTAAAGCTCAACCAGAACCACTGGCTGAAGTCAGTGCAAAAATTCAGGCTATTCTTAAAATAAAATCAGGGTACAGGAAAACCCTGACAGCAGCCAGTGAGGTACAGAAAAAACTGGCTTCTGGTGCTTCTATTGATAGTATTTCTGGTAATGGCATTGTTGTATCAAAAACAGGGCTGGTTTCACGTACCGATTTCAGCAAAGTCTCCGAACCTTCTTTAATTAAAACTATTTTTGATATGCCGGTACCGCTGGATGGTAAATTATCAACTAAGCGATCATTTAAACGTGTTGATCTGTTAACCGGTGATGTTGCGTTGATTGTGTTAAATAAAATCATTGATCCAGACAAAATCAGCAAGGATAAACTCGCTGTGGCACGCAATGAATTACGGCGTCAGATTGCCATGGATGAATTTAAAGCGGTTCTACAATCTATTAAAGCGAAAGCCGATATTGATATAAATAATCGTGTTTTGCAGTAACGCTCATATTTACTGGCCGTATTTAAAAATTAGCCACTGATGCTGCATATAAAACTTGCCCTGCACTGGCAGATTCTGCTTGCTTTGTTATTAGCAATACTGGCTGGTCTGGTATTTGATCAAAATACACAGATAGGCGGTGTCTCGCTATTGTCGATACTGTTATTTATTGGAACGCTTTTTCTCAATGCACTAAAAATGTTAATTGTGCCACTGGTGATGGCTTCGATTATTACCGGTATGATGAGTCTGCAGGCCGATACGCTGGGACGGCTGGGTGGTAAAACACTGCTTTACTATATGAGTTCCAGTCTTATTGCTATTCTTATTGGTTTATTGCTGGTTAATCTATTGCAACCGGGCATTATGCATGGTCAACCGGTACGCGATATGATTGGTCTGTCCGCCGATACCTCGACAGTATTACACAAAGTAGGTGGGAAGGGTGCCAGTGATATTGCCGATGTGTTATTACGCATGGTACCTGCTAATGTTGTAACGGCTGCGGCAAAAGGACAGATGCTGGGCTTAATCTTTTTCAGTTTGCTGTACGGGTATTTTTTATCCAGGCTGGAGGGAAAGTCGGCAACAGCACAAAGAAACTTCTGGCAGGGTTTGCTGGATATTATGCTGGCAATGACCAACCTGATTATGAAATTTGCCCCCCTCGGTGTGTTTGCGCTGGTGGCAAAAGTCGTGCTGGTTTCTGGCGTGGATGCATTTAAACCGCTGTCTGTTTTCTTTTTTACCGTTATTCTGGCGTTGTCCATTCATCTGTTTGTTATTTTGCCGCTGGCGTTACGTTTTATTGCACGGGTATCAGTGGTTAAACACTTTAAGGCGATGATGCCAGCTTTATTAACTGCATTTTCAACCAGTTCATCATCTGCAACCCTGCCGATTACCATGGACAGTGTTGAGAAACGCGCAGGTGTATCCAATCAGATAACCGGGTTTACTTTGCCATTGGGGGCTACCATCAATATGGATGGTACGGCTTTATACGAGTGTGTGGCAGCTATGTTTATTGCACAGGCATATGGTCTATCGCTTGATATTACCACGCAGTTTACCATTGTTCTGGTGGCCTTATTAACCTCGGTAGGTGTGGCCGGTATTCCTTCAGCCAGCCTGGTGGCGATCACAATTATTTTATCGGCAATCGGCCTGCCACTGGAAGCAGTAGGATTAATACTGGTGGTTGATCGTGTGCTGGATATGTGCCGTACTGCAGTCAATGTGTTCAGCGACTCCTGTGCGGCAGTTATTATTGCCCGTCTGGAAGGCGAACAGACACGGCTGGTAGTATAATAATACTGCCAGGCTTAACACCCGCATCCCTACGGCTTCTATTCTCCAACCGGCTCGCAGATCAGACTTAACCAGGTTTCTGACTCAGGCTTTTATCTTCTGTTCCCATTAATCCGGCAGTATGGTAACCGCCATCAACGTAAATAATTTCACCGGTAATGCCACTTGCCAGGCTGGAACAGAGAAATGCGGCGGTATTACCAACTTCATCAATGGTAACATTACGGTGAAGCGGTGCACTCTGTTCAACATGCTCGAGAATACGATTGAAGCCCGAAATACCTTTTGCTGACAGGGTTTTTATTGGTCCGGCAGAAATAGCATTAACCCTTATGCCTTCGGGGCCGAGTGAATGTGCCAGATAGCGTACGTTGGCTTCCAGGCTGGCTTTGGCCAGGCCCATCACATTATAGCCGGGGAAGGCGCGTACGGCACCCAGGTAGCTCATGGTGATAATCGCCGCATCTTTACTTTCCTGCATCATATGTCTGCCAGCTTTGGCAATGGCAGCGAGACTGTATGAGCTAATTTCGTGTGCTGTGTTAAAACCTTCACGACTTATATTATCGAGATAATCTCCTTCCAGCATTTCTTTGGGGGCGAAGGCAACACAGTGGACAATAATATCAAGCCTGTCCCAGAAATCATCAAGGTGATCGAAAACTGCTTCAATCTGTTCATCATTTTCAACATCGCAGGGAATAACGATATCAGAATCACATTCTCCTGCCAGTTTTTCTACGCGCTCATGTAAACGTTCGCCCATATAGGTAAATGCCAGTTCAGCACCTTCTCGATGCATGGCTTTGGCAATGCCCCAGGCAATAGAACGATTACTTGCCACGCCAAAAATTAATGCACGTTTACCGGTTAAAAAGCCCATTCTTATCGCTCCCCTGTTATTAGTGATAATGATTGCTGATAATAGTCATATGAGACCTTTGCGCGTCTATCGTGCAAAGGTCTCAATGTAGTTTGCGGTTAGTGGTCATTGCTGTAAACTTGCGCCACATTATACATACAATTTCAGCAAGATTAACCCATGTTGTATAACATGAAAATACTTATTGTTCTTTTTTCTGTATTCATGGCATTTGCCAGTCAGCCGCTTTATGCCGCCTATGCAATGGGTATGGGCTATATACCAAAATACCCTGCTAATTTCAAACACTTTGACTATGTTAATCCAAAGGCGCCCAAAGGTGGTAACCTGGTTATGGACGGGGTGGGTACCTTTGACAGTCTCAATCCCTATTTATTAAAAGGCATTGCTGCCGATGGTCTGGGAACGCTGGTATTTGAAAGTTTACTGGAAAAAAGTCTGGATGAACCTTTTAGTGAATATGGTCTACTTGCCGATGATTTTTATCTGGCAAAAGATAAATTATCGGTGACTTTTCATATTAATCCAGCGGCACGGTTTTCAAATGGTCAGCCAGTCACTGCGGCGGATGTCAAATATTCTTTTGATACACTGATGAGCAAACAGGCGCACCCGCAATTTCGGGTTTACTATCGGGATGTAAGTTCAGCTACGGTGGTTGACCGTCTGACGGTGCGTTTTAATTTTAAAAAACGTAATCGCGAACTGCATTTAATTATTGGTGAATTACCCATTTTTTCTCCCGCCTGGGCAGGTAAAAAACCGTTTGACAAAACCGGTGATACCAAACCCATTAGCAGTGGGCCTTATATTGTGGATAGTTATGACAGAGGTAAATATATTCGTTATATAAAAAATCCGCACTACTGGGCAGAAAACCTGCCTGTGCGCAAAGGGATGTATAATTTTAATAGTATTACCTACAAATATTATAAAGATTCAACCATTGCGCTGGAAGCTTTTAAAGCCGGGGAGTTCGATTTCTTTTTCGAAAATTACTCTAAGCGCTGGGCGCGTTCACATGTAGGGCCGCAATACGATTCCGGTAAAATTATCAAGCAGGAATTACCCCATCATAACAATGCAGGTATGCAGGGGTTTGCCTTTAATATCCGACGTGATAAATTTAAAGATGTTCGGGTGCGGCGCGCCCTGACCCTGGCGTTTGATTTTGAATGGTCGAATAAACACCTGTTTTATAATCAATATGTCCGTGCCAACAGTTATTTCAGTAATAGTGAACTGGCCTCGACGGGGCTGCCGAAAGGTAAAGAACTTGCGCTGCTTGATCAGTTTCGGGATCAATTACCGGCAAAACTTTTTACAACACGCTGGTCACCACCATCAACATCGCCGCCACACAGCTTGCGTAAAAATCTGATTAAGGCCAGAAATTTATTGCGTGCAGCTGGCTGGACAGTGCGCGACGGTGTATTAAAAAACAAACAGGGTAAGGTTTTTACGCTGGATGTGTTGCTGGTGCAGAAAGGTTTTGACCGTATCTTTGCGCCGTATGCGCATAATCTGGCAAAACTCGGTATTACGACAAATTATCGTGTGGTAGACAGTTCATTATATAAACGTCGTCTGGATAATTTTGATTTTGATATGGTGGTTACCAGTTTTCCGTCATCTGTTTCACCTGGGAATGAGTTGATGAATATGTTTTCATCGGCATCGGCTGATCAAAAAGGTTCACGCAACCTGCCTGGAATAAAAAGTCCGGTAGTCGATGCCTTAATCCAGAAAATTATTCATGCGCCTGATCGTAAGGCACTGGTTGTTGCCGCCCATGCGCTTGACCGTGTGCTTTTGTTTGGCGACTACCTGGTGCCAAACTGGTATATTAATGTTCATCGAGTAGCTTACTGGAACAAGTTTGGTATACCTGAAACACGACCACTGTATTATGATCCGGTTACCTGGCTGTTAAAAACCTGGTGGTTTAAGCCCGGTGGCTTAACAGGTAAAGCGCAAAACAGCAAAAAATAATGCCAGGAGCCTGGTTGAATTATCTTACTAATAAATATATTCGCCTATATTATGTTTGCCTATATTCTTAAACGTCTGTTACTGATGATCCCGACACTGTTCGGGGTGATGCTAATTACCTTTACGGTGACCCAGTTTGTACCTGGTGGTCCGGTTGAACAGCTGGTCAGTCAGCTTGAGGGTAAACATGGTACAGCAGAAGCCAGCAGTGGTGTCAGTGGGCTATATCGTGGTGCAGCCGGTCTGGATGCCGATTATCTGCAGGAAATTCGTAAAATGTATGGGTTTGATAAACCTGTATACGAACGTTTTTTTGATATGATGGGTAATTATTTACGTTTTGATTTTGGCAATAGTTATTTTCATAATGAGTCAGTTATTGATTTACTTATTTCCAAGCTCCCGGTATCCATCAGCATTGGTGTATGGAGTTTTCTGATTGTTTATTCGGTGAGTATTCCGCTGGGTATTGCCAAAGCAGTTGCTGATGGTAGTAAATTTGATGTCGCCACCAGTACCCTGATTTTAATCGGCTATGCTATTCCAGGGTTTATTTTAGGCATTACCCTGCTGGTATTATTTGGTGGCGGGAGTTTCTGGGATGTTTTTCCACTGCGCGGGCTGGTCTCGGATAACTGGGAAAGCCTGTCATGGTTTCACAGGATTACTGACTATCTCTGGCATATGGTGTTGCCGATTATTTCTTCTGTCATTGGTAGTTTCGCGGTTATGACGATGTTAACCAAAAATAGTTTCATTGAGGAAATTCGTAAGCAATATGTATTAACCGCCCGGGCAAAGGGTTTGACGGAAAAAAGAATTTTATATCATCATGTATTCAGAAATGCGGTTATCCCGTTAATTACCGGTTTTCCTGCGGCTTTTATCGGTGCGTTTTTTACCGGTAGTTTATTGATAGAAACTATTTTTTCGCTCGATGGTCTGGGCTTGTTATCTTATGATTCGGTATTAAAACGTGACTATCCTGTGGTATTGGGTACTCTGTATCTGTTTACTATTTTAGGACTGTTTGCAAAACTACTCGCTGATCTAAGTTATGTTTTTGTTGATCCGCGCATTCATTTTGATTCAGTCGATAACAGATAGGCGGGTCATTTGAAAACACCTGTTTCTGCTGTGCCAATCAGTCTGTCGCCCTGGCAACGGGCATGGCTGCGTTTCAAAGCCAATAAACGCGGTTATATTAGCCTGTGGATTTTTGGTATTCTATTTTTGCTGAGTTCTTTTGCTGAACTTTTCTGTAATGATAAACCACTGGTTGTGTATTATAACCATGCTTATTATTTCCCGATTGTTAAATTTTATCCTGAAACAACGTTTGGCGGTGATTTTAAAACCGAGGCAGATTATAAAGATCCATTTGTACGCAAACAGTTAACTCGCGGGGATAACTGGATGTTAATGCCGTTAATTCCCTATAGCTACAATACTATAAATTTTAATAGTGATTCCCCGGATCCTGCACCGCCTTCAGCCGCAAACTGGTTAGGTACCGATGATCGTGGTAGAGATGTACTGGCGAGGGTGATATACGGTTTCAGGTTATCAGTCTGGTTTGCACTGGTATTAATGGTCATCGGCGTGGTCATTGGCATTGTTATGGGAGCAATTCAGGGGTATTTTTCAGGAAAAACCGATCTGATTATGCAGCGCGTTATTGAAGTCTGGTCATCCATGCCCGAGTTATATCTGTTGATAATTTTTGCTTCCATTTTTCAACCTAGTATCTGGCTGCTTATTATTCTGCTTTCACTGTTTGGCTGGATGGGGTTGTCAGATTATGTGCGCGCAGAATTTTTACGCGGGCGTAATCTGGATTATATCCGTTCAGCACGAGCCATGGGTCTAACAAACTGGTCGATTATCACCCGACATTTACTGCCCAACAGTCTAACTTCGGTGATCACTTTTCTGCCATTTCGAATCAGCGGTGCGATTCTAGCTTTAACCAGCCTGGATTTTCTTGGCCTGGGGGTGCCGCCAACAACGCCCAGTCTGGGAGAACTGCTGGCGCAGGGTAAGGAAAATATCGAAGCCTGGTGGTTGTCGATGAGTGCTTTTACGGTGCTGGTAGGGACTTTATTATTACTTATTTTTATTGGTGAAGCCTTACGTGAGGCACTGGATACCCGAAAAATCTAAACGATTAGCCTGCCTACGTTCGCGGCAGTCAACTGAAAAATAATGAATGAAGCATTACTGATGAATGAAGCATTACTAACAGTTAAAAATTTAAGTGTTGCCTTTAATACACAACAGGGGCGGTCGGATGTCGTCAATAATATTAGTTTTGATATCAGACGTGCACACAATATGGCGATTGTTGGTGAGTCAGGTTCGGGCAAATCAGTAAGCGCTTTATCTATTCTGCGTTTACACGATAAAAATCAGGTTATTTATCCATCGGGCAAAATTCTGTTTCAGCGCGATGCTGAAACCGAAATGGATTTACTTCATACCAGCGATAAAATAATTCGTTCGGTGCGTGGTAATGATATCGCGATGATTTTTCAGGAACCAATGACTTCGTTGAACCCGGTTTTTACGATTGGCAAACAGATTAATGAAGTTTTAATGTTGCATCAGTCAATGACGGTTAAACAGGCGCAACAGCGTGCTATTGGGTTACTCGACCGAGTTGGTATTCGTCAGCCACAGCAGAAAATTAATGACTACCCGCATGTACTGTCTGGCGGTCAACGTCAGCGGGTGATGATTGCCATGGCGCTGGCCTGCGATCCAGCATTACTTATTGCCGATGAACCTACCACGGCACTGGATGTAACTATCCAGCAACAGATTCTTGATTTACTGTTAACCATTCAACAGGAAACCGGCATGTCGGTGTTACTGATTACTCATGACCTGAATCTGGTCAGGCGCTTTGCGGAGGATGTCTGTGTGATGCACCAGGGTGAAATCGTTGAGCAAGATAGTGCAGAGGCTATCTTTAATCGACCACAACATGCATACACCCGGTTTTTACTCGACAGCGAACCCGATAAAAAAATTGCCTGTCATCCGGCCAGTGACAGAGTAGTAATTAAAGCCGAAAACATACGCTGTTATTTCCCGATTCGTAAGGGTTTCTTCAAACGTCAGGTCGATGTTGTCAAGGCGGTGGATGATATCAGCCTTTGCCTGCATTCGGGTGAAACACTGGGTATCGTTGGTGAGTCGGGTTCAGGGAAATCAACACTGGGTCTGGCACTTTTTAGGCTGATTCATTCAACCGGTCGTATTGAACTCAAGCAGACCGATGTTACCTGGTTTAATGAAAAAAAGATGCGCCCCATACGGCGACATTTTCAAATTGTTTTTCAGGATCCTTATTCCTCCTTATCCCCACGGATGACGGTTCAGCAGATTATTGAAGAAGGCCTGTTGCTGCATTTTCCGCAACTCAAAAAACCACAGCGTCAGCAGAAAATTATGGCCACACTGGATGAGGTCGGGCTGGAACAGGATGTATTATGGCGATATCCGCATGAGTTTTCAGGTGGTCAGCGCCAACGTATTGCGATTGCCCGAGTGGTTGTCCTGGAGCCGGATGTCGTGCTGCTGGATGAACCTACCAGCGCGCTGGATGTATCGGTGCAGAAACAGGTATTAAACCTGCTGGCAGACCTGCAACAGAAACTTGATTTAAGTTATCTGTTTATCAGTCATGACTTACGTGTAGTACGAGCGATGGCGCATCAGGTCATTGTTATCAAAAATGGCCGCATTGTTGAGCAGGGTGACGTTGAAACTGTGTTTGATTATCCTCAGCAGGGTTATACCCGTGAACTGGCCAGGGCTTCTTTGTATCGTTGACCTGATGTCTATGCCAAATTGAGTGAGACAGACTTCCGGGTTGAGATAATACTTGACTAATTTACTAGGTATTAGTATTATTAACCCACTATTTTACTCGGAAATTATGAGGTTGCCATGCGGTTATCGACAAAAGGGCGCTATAGCGTCACGGCTATGCTGGATCTGGCTATACATGATAAAGCGGGGCCGGTGACACTGGCAGATATTTCACAATGTCAGGGTATTTCTCTATCTTATCTGGAGCAGCTATTTGCCAGCTTACGTAAAGCAGGGCTGGTTAAAGGCGTGCGTGGACCAGGCGGTGGTTATCGGCTGTCGCGTCCTGCCAGTACAATAAGCATTGCTGAAATTATTAGTTCAGTAGATGAGAATGTTGATGTAACACGTTGTAAAGGCGAAGGTAACTGCCAGTCTGGCGATAAATGTCTGACCCATGAACTATGGACTCGATTGAGTAAACGACTGTATGACTTTCTCGATAATATAACTCTGTCGCAGTTTGTTGACCGCCCGGGTATTCCTGAATTGTCACTGCAACGTGATAAAATGATAGGCCGGTTCCTGCTGGCACGCAAACAGGCAGAAATTATTAATCAACGTCAAGCATGAACAGTTACGATATTTTTAAGATTAAATGAAATAGTAAGATTAAATGAAATAGTTAGAGGTAAACAACAATGGCTTATGGTGAAAAAGTACTCGATCATTACGAAAATCCGCGTAATGTTGGCACATTTGAAGAAAATGACTCCATTGGAACTGGTATGGTAGGCGCACCTGCCTGTGGTGATGTTATGCGTTTACAGATTAAAGTGGATGATAGCGGTGTGATTGAAGATGCTGTGTTTAAAACCTATGGTTGTGGCAGTGCGATTGCATCCAGTTCACTGTTAACGGAATGGGTGAAAGGTAAAACTCTGGATGAAGCAAAAGCGATTAAAAATACACAGATTGCCGAGGAACTGGCATTACCACCGGTAAAAATTCACTGCTCCGTGTTGGCAGAAGATGCGATTAATGCAGCGGTTGAAGATTACCAGAAAAAACATCAGTAAGTCTGTGCGAGGAAAAGCAATCTGTTGCTGTTTGTACAGACCGCCGAGTTTATATACATGGTTGCCGGTAACAGTCCCGGTTGCGCCAGTATCTGTTTGACATCACGAATCGTTGAATCCAGATTGCGGCCACTAATGCGCCGGGTAACTGCCGCCATCCGTACCCGCCGACCTGATTCTGGACAGAAAATTATACAGCAGCGGCATAACCATCAATACCAGCGGAATCTGTACCAGTAAGCCGGAAATAATCGCCACTGCAAGCGGTTGTTGCATGGCTGAACCCTGGCCCAGTGCCAGCGCCAGGGGCAGTAAAGCCAGGATGGCAGCTAATGTGGTCATGGTGATGGGGCGCAGGCGGTTGTTGCCTGCCTGTATCAGTGCCTGGGTCTTTTCCATGTTTTTATGTAGCAGGTCATGGTATTCCGAGAAGTAGAAAATCGAAATTTCGGTAACAATACCCACAATCATCGTCATACCCATCATTGCAGTAATATTCAGTTCGATACCGGTCAGCCACAGGCCGGTAAAAACGGCAGCCATCGCCAGTAGGGGTGAAACCATAATAGCAATGGTGGCGGCAAATTCTTCATACAGAAACAGCAATAATAAAAATACCAGCGCCAAAGCGGCGATAAACACTGCCAGCAGTCCGCGAAAGGCAATCCGTTGCTGTTTGTACAGACCGCCGAGTTTATAATACATGGTTGCCGGTAATAGCCCTGGTTGCGCCAGTACCTGTTTGACATCACGAATGGTCGAACCCAGGTCACGGCCACTGATGCGCCCGGTAACCGCCACCACCCGTTTCAGATTGTCGCGGTCAATTTGTGGCTGTCCGGTTTCGATACTGATGTGAGCGATACGTTTAAGCGGGAAGCGATGGCCATCGGGTGCGCGTAGCCAGATTTTTTTAAACGCAGTGGTTTTGTCACGGGCAGCGGCAGGCACCCAGACGCGCACACCAACCAGCTTGATATTTTTCTGGATCTGTGTGGTAACCAGACCGTTAAACCAGGCAGTCAGCTGTTTCGTTAGCTGATTCGGGTCGATACCTTCCAGCGCGGCCTTATCACGATCAACTATAATATTGATGGCATTACCCGCCAGTACCACCCCGTCTTTTACATCCACAATAGCGGAAATTTTACTGATGGCTTTTGCTACGCTGGCGGCAACAGACATTAACTGTTTGTTGTTATCGCCAAATAGTTTGATTTCAATTGGCTGGGGTACTGCGGTTAAATCGCCAATCAAATCTTCCATTAACAACGCCATTTCAACTTCCAGACCGGGCACTTTTTTTTCTATGCGCGTCCGGATATTATTCATCACCTGATCTATTGGAGGTCGTGGAAAGGGTTTCAGGCGTATAAAATAATCGCCCTCATTGGCTTCGGTCAAGCTACCACCGAGCTGTGCACCGGTGCGTCGGGAATAAGTTTCCACTGCCGGATCAGCCTGTAGAATTTTTTCTACCTGCTGAAGCAGGCGGTCGGTTTCGGTTAAAGAGGTGCCTGCGGGGGTACGATAATCCAGAATAAATCCACCTTCATCCATGTGTGGCATAAAGCCGGAACCAAGCTGTTGATAGCTAATATAACCGACGCCCAGTAAAGGAATAATACCAACCAATACTAACAATGGCGTTTTTATCAGGCGTTGCATGAGTCGAGAGTAAGCCTGTTGTATTTTTGTGAATACTGGTCCTGCATCTTCTTTTTCCGCATCTTTTTTCGTGAGTAGATGTTCAG
>WFMW01000006.1 GCA_015488885.1 Gammaproteobacteria bacterium
GTTAAGAACAATATTGGATAACAACGGCGATAAGGGGCTACCTTGCGGTACGCCTTCGGTTGTTTTCTTTTCCTGTCCATTTATACTGACCCCGCCTTTCAGGTATCGATTAATCAGACGCAGCAGATCAGTGTCTTTGATGTCAGCTTTCAACCTTTGCATTAACCGATCATGATTGACTCGGTCAAAGAAGGCTTCAAGATCTAAATCAACGACCCAGCTTCTACCCTGTTTTATCACGTGTTGCACGTGATAGATCGCCTGTTGGGCATTACGCTTCGGACGGAACCCGTAACTGTGGGGATGGAATTGCGCTTCAAAGATGGGACTGAGTACTTGTGTTATCGCTTGCTGGATTAAGCGGTCGATGACCGTGGGTATTCCGAGCTTGCGCTTGCCTCCATTAGGTTTTGGTATTTCAACCCGCAGGACAGCTTGCGGTTGATAACATCCTGTCTCTATCTGCTCTTTGATTATTAGCCAGTTGTCTTTCAGGTAAGCAGGTAGGTCTTCTATCTGCATGCCATCTATTCCGGCCGCACCTTTGTTACGTGTGACTTGTTTCAGGGCTTGTATCAGATTGCTCCGATCTAATACTTGCCCCATCAACGATGATTCATCGATGAGAGTTTGAGGGCGGTTTTCTCCCATTATCGGTTGGCCTTTCTTTGAAAGGTTTGCGTCTGCGGTTCTACAGAAACTGGATAATACTTCATACCGTTCATTCTCTCGATATTGTTCAGACCTTCAGGTGTTGAGACCCACCTTACTATGTCTTCTGCTGACTTCTGCTACGCGATCAAACCCAATTGCTCGGGTTTCAGTGATTCCTTTCACACGTAACAGATCTCCCGGGGTAAGACACAAAACTTTCGTTGCGTAAGCGCCGGATTTATAAAACGTACCCCGTTGCAGATGGAAGACTTTGTGGTCACGTGCCCACTCGTCTCAAGTACGCCACACCTTATATCCGATTCTTGTTCATCGCCCCGCAACTTTGGATTGGGCTTCCTCCAGCCAACACCTCACGATGCTAACCTTGCCCTTCTCCTAGCCTTCGGCTCTGCGAATACCTGGCAAGAGGACTTTCACCTCTCTAGTTTTGTGCCATGCCCGGCACACACGCCATGCTAATTTGCCGCGCGTCTTCTTGCGCGGTCAGATTGAGCTAATTGTTAAATCATTTTTCATAGTGATAGCGACATGAAATTATTGTAAGTTGATTATCATCAATAACGTATATTAGTCGATTACTCTCATCAATACGACGAGACCAAAAACCAGATAAGTTTTCCTTCAATGGCTCTGGCTTGCCAATGCCTTCGAATGGAGTTCTCTGGGTATCTGAAATCAGTTTATTAATACGCTTTAGCGTTTTTTTATCCTGACCTTGCCAGTATATGTAATCCCTCCAGGCCTCTTTTGTCCATGCCAATATTTTAATCATCAACCAGACCATGATTTTCAATTTTACCTGAGCGATATTGAGTGATGGACTTTGCCAGATGAGCTGCATTGGCTGGACTCCTTAGCAGGTGCACCGTTTCCATTAGAGCATTGAAGTGATCGAGAGACATGACAACTGCATCTTCAGCATCTCTACGTGAGATGACAGTACAATCAGAATCATCAACAACCTGATCTAGTACGCTTTTTAGTCTATTTCTGGCATCTGAAAAATTAACAACTCTCATATGAACGCTCCTATATTTGTACAGCATATTGAACAAGTGTATACTTGTCTGTTTAATTGTGCAAGTATAGAATATTATTTTTAAGATTTAACAGTGATATAGTCAGAATCATGAATATTGGAATAGCTTGAATATATCATATTCAATATTCTGCCTATTACGTTTTAATTTTCTTGTAAATTACCTTATTCTGGGGTAAATTACAAATCCACACAAATTAAAGGATTAATCATGATGCTTATGGACAAGGATGCTCAAATCTCCCGTTTCTGGGAAAAATATACTGCTAAAGCAAGATGTTATGGCGTTAAGGAAAAGAATTTACGCTGGTATGTTCGTCATGTTGAAGCTTATATTAAGGCTCATCATACCCGCCTGGCATTGCATACACCTGCAATACTCAATGAATATTTAAACGCAAAATGCAGAAATATTTGGCTTAAGGACTGGGTTTTCAGCCAGATAGTTGATGCGCTGCGGATTCTTTTTGTGGATTTACTGGAATCCCTCCGAAACACCCTCCTACCCAAATTAATGTCTGGTGAAATCAGGGTGACAATATGAATAATTGTAATATACAGGTGATTGATGTTGGGGCGAACGGCCGTTCGCCCGTACATCAAGGCCGTTCGCCCGTACACCGAGGCCATTCGCCCGTACACCATTCATCAATGCAATCAAAATCCATCGGATCATTTATAGCAGGGTTTAAATCATCATTTACAACAAAAATGAATCGTTTAGACGGTATGCCAGGGAGAAAATTGTGGCAACGCAATTATTGGGAACATATCATCCGTAATGAAAATGAATACAACCGCATTGCTCAATATATTATTGATAACCCAAAAAAATGGGCAATGGATAAATTAAATGGCGGTGTGGGTAATCAGATTATGGAGAGCCTTATCCAATACGAAATGCGTCTGAACACGAGAGGTTCCTTAGGTAAATGCCATTGCGTGGAGCGATGGGAACAATAATACTTTTATATTTATAAATCCCCAGTCTACTGTGGTGGTTAATAGTTTAACTATCTTCTTTTAATAAAAGCAGCAGGTCTTCGGCATTGAGTTTTTCTGCCACATCGGTACCGGCCAGTAGGTTGTCGGCCAGGTCGCGTTTTTTATGGTGTAACGCGATAATCTTTTCTTCAATGGTATCTTTCATGACGAAACGATATACCGTTACCGGTCGTGTCTGACCAATTCTGTGCGCCCGATCCGAGGCCTGATCTTCGACTGCTGGATTCCACCATGGATCCATATGGATAACATAATCCGCGGCGGTCAGGTTGAGCCCGACGCCACCCGCTTTCAGGCTGATTAGAAACACATCGCCCTCACCTGCCTGAAAGGCATTGACCCGTTTTTTGCGTTCTTTTACCGGGGTACTGCCATCCAGATACTGGTAGTTGATACCCTTGTCTTTTAATAGTTGTTCGAGTATTTTCAGGTGGCCGACGAACTGACTGAATACCAGTGCCTTGTGATGATTTTCCATCAGTTCGTCCAGTGTTTCCGCAAACTGTACCAGTTTTGAACTCTCTGGCGCGGCCTGTTTCATCACCAGCTGCGGGTTACAGCAGGCCTGTCTTAAGCGAGTTATTTCTGCCAGAATCTGTAACTGCCGATGGCCTTTTTTTGCTGCTGGTGCCGGTGCTGCTAATGTTTCTATCGCCTGTTGACGCATGGCTTCATATAGTGCCATTTCCTGTTTACTCATTTCAATTGTGAGTACAATATCGGTACGTGCCGGCAGCTCTGTTAATACCTGTGATTTACTCCGGCGCAATATAAAAGGCTGAATCAGCTTTCTTAGCTGTTGGCTGGATTCATCCTGGCCATCACGACTGATGGGTAACGCAAAGCGTTTATTGAAATGTTCCAGCGAACCCAGCAGGCCCGGATTTATAAAACGAAACAGATTCCACAATTCACCTAAATGATTTTCTATAGGTGTGCCGGTGGTGATGAGTTTGAATTGCCCGCCCAGTTTCATTGCCGCCTGTGAGCGCCGGGTTGCCGGATTTTTAATGGCCTGTGCTTCATCCAGCACAATGGTCTGCCAGTCAACACTGTCAAGCTGTTGAAGCCGGGTTTGCAGTAAGCCGTAACTACAGATGACGATATCAAAAGGCTGGAAAGTATGACTGCTGTCTTTTGGTGTTTGCCTGATATCAATCATATTCAGGGTCGGCGCAAAGCGCTGAATTTCATCCATCCAGTTAAGCGACACCGAAGTCGGTGCGACAACCAGGCTCGGGCCATGCATGGTGCGGTATAAAATAACGGCCAGTGCCTGCAAGGTTTTACCCAGCCCCATATCATCAGCCAGACAGGCACCTGCTCCCCAATGTGCCAGCCGTGCCAGCCACTGAAAACCAAGTTGCTGGTAATCACGCAATTCTGCCTGCAGGGTACTCGGTACGTCTGGTTGCAATGCCATGGCCTGTTCAAAATGCTGACTGAATTGCTGCCAGTTTTTACCTGCCTTAAACTGACCTACTTCGTCGGTCATGTCATCCAGTGTTAGTGCCGCTAAAGGATGTAACTGCACCGCGTTGCCTTTTATTTCACCAAATTTATGTAATGCCTTCAGACGTTGCTGAAAGGTTTTGCTCAACGCCATAAATTGACCGTCGGCCAGTTTGATAAAACGGCCTTTTGCGCTTTGGCTCAGTTCCAGCAGGCGTTTCATATTAAGCACCTCACCATTATCGAGTGGTAACTCACCGGAAACAGAAAACCAGTCATTTTCACCATCGATATTAAGCCTGAACTGACTTAAAGACAGTTGCTGTTTGATAGCAAGTTTCTCGCCTTTCGGCCAGGCGATGGTGACCTGGTCTTTAATAGCCTGCAATTCGCTTAATATTTCCAGGCAATCTTCCGGGTCGTCCAGATACCAGCGAAAATCATCATGCGGTTCCAGCTGTAAAGCAGGACAGGCATCCAGCATCTGCGTAAACTGCTGTAATTCGTCCTGTAAATGGCGTTGGGTTTGCAAACGCTCCCCGGCTATTTCCGTGATAATGGTTTCACTGCCTGTGCCTGGGGAATAATAGGGCCCCTGCTCGCCAAAAACCCTGATTTTTGCTTCGACACTAAAACCACCATCAGCCGGAGCAAGCAGTATATGTAAGCCACTATCCGCTGCTACGGTTTTTAAGTTGCCGGTATTGCCACCAATATCAGAATGAATATTAACCAGCGGCGCGATGGATGACATCGCTGCAAGCACACGTTCTTTTTCTGATAATGGCACGGTTAAGCCATCGTCCAGCAAGGCTGATAAACGTTGGTGCTGGGAATTAAAACTTATCACTTTCCATCGTGTCTCGGTTTCTTTCTGTAAGAGGGTATTTTCATCTTCTTTTAATACCGGGTACATGCTAATAAAAAGCTGCTGCTGCTTTTTTTGAATACGAATTTCCGGTTCACTGGCGATCAGCTCTATGTGCCTGGCATCGTGATCCGCGTCAAATAAATACGGGTGACCCGTCAGCGCTTTTAATGCGGGCAATATGTCTAGCTCATAAGCATCATGGCTGTAATAACTGTAATAATCTTCAACAATACATGAGCGTACCAGATTGTCCTGTACACAAAGGTTGTCATACTCTTCCTGGTTTAGCTTCAGGCGTTGCAACGATACATTGCGGCCTTTTGTCCAGCCCCCTTTTACGGTACGCTTTTGCAGTTTAGGTTGAACATCAATATTGCCCTTGTCCAGCCCTGAGATAAACCAGACCAGACGTGTTTCACCATTATTGTTAACCGGTGTTCCGGGTTGTTCAAGCAGGCTTAATGCATCCAGTGTATGCTCCCATTTTTCTTTATAGCGCACCACAGACATTAAACTTTGTATCTGCCGCTGCTGAAAAAAATCATCGGCTTTTTTTGTGAAAGCCTCACCTTTTTTATCTAGCACTGAGAGTAATTGATAAGCTTCGGCAGCCAGCCACTGATTATCGCCTTTCTCAGCCGCTTTAATATAACGCTTTAACTCTGCAACCTGTTTTACCGCCAGGTCTTTATCCGACCAGTACAGGTAATAACAATGCAATATAAAAGCCAGGGTAGAGTGATAATCCTGCCAGTTATTATGTCTTATATTGGTGTTGTAATCAGATACATAACCGGTTTTTATAAACCCAAGTAAAGCTGCCAGTTTTTGATGACTATAAGTATTAGCACATTGTTTTTGCTTTAAATGGAAAGTTGAATAATCTATTGCCTGTTGTAATCTGACGGCATCATCAGATTTAATCAATGCCAGAATAAAAAACACACCGCCAATATTATTGATAAAAAGCTTTCTTTTCCCGCTCATCTTCTTTGCCAGAACAATAGCCTGTTCAAAGTTGGCGATGGCCTGTTCATTTTCACCCTGTAAAAACTGAAGCCAGGCATTAATCAATAAGTGGTAATAATCATTGGTACAGGGCAGTAAGCGACGAGCCTTATCCAGCTCACCATTAAAAATAAAATGTCCGGCACACATAAAAGCCAGTTGTTCGGCCTGTTGTAAATGACCATTGTCAAAAGCATCCAGCAACCAGTTCATTAAACGGCTGATATTGGTAAATAACTGGCTGCTGTCAGTCATTGCTTCATGTATTAACATGCTTAAAACATCCCCGGACAAGCGGTTCAATAAATCGCTGTCGAAGGGTTCCAGGCAGATATTCAGGACAGGATTGCAGGCTTTATATTCCTTGTAAAAAAGTTTGTAATAAATATTCGCCCAGTTATTTAGTTGTTCTGCCTGATGGGTATAAATGGCAGAACGAATCAGCCGGTAGCCCTGTTTCGCAGAAGCAAGGTAATTTCTATCCCAGCTTTTTCCAACCGGAATCAATCTGTCCACGGCATCTGAGAAGTTTTTAAACTGTCCTGAGGCACGTAATTGTCGGCAAAGCTGTTCTGCAATGGCTTCAACGATAAAAAACTGGTTTCCCGTGCATTTTAAAAAGCCGCTGGTTTTTAATGACGCCAGCGTTTCTAATAATGCTTTATGGGTAAATTTATCATTATTACTTTTTTTAATACCCAGTTCCTGTACACAGGCATACAATTTGGGTGCCGCAATTGGATGATACACCACCGCCATTAACTGTATTATTTGTTGCCGACTGACAGCGATTTTTTTAAATCGGGTCAGCAACAGTAGTGTGGATGACTTTCTTTTTTTACCAGACATAGTAACTTCGCATTATCCTTTAATTTTTACAGGGTTTAATCTTCTACCGATTTTATCTACTGCCAATTTGTGTTTATACAGGCGGTGTTTTCTGGCGCAGAAATTCTGCCAGTTGGCGGATGCTGGGGTAGTCAAACAGGTCGTTGATTTCTACCATACCGGGGTAGGTTTCTTCTAGTTGTTCGTGGATTTCTGCCAGGGCCAGTGAGCTGATGCCGATTTCAAACAGGTTGTCATCCGGGCCAATGGTTTTATCGGTAACCGTGTTACGGCAGATTTCGCTGATTTTGGTTTCAAAATCATTCATCTCCGCGTGCGTGTCGGGGGTTGTTGGCGTGGCGGCCTGCAGGGTTTTAAGCTGCGCGATAACGGCGTCGAAGTCACCGTTAAGATAGGCTTCGGTGAGCAGATGGCGTTGTATTTTTCCGCTGGTGGTTTTGGGGATGCGTTTAACCGGAATAACCTGGTTGACTTCAACACCGGTGGTCTGGTTGATGGTGGCGCGTACTTTTTGTAACAGAGGTAAAAAAGTTTCGATGTCAGCACGGTATAAGATATAGGTAATCAGTTCATCCTCATTATCATCCGCTTTTCTGGCGCCATCGGCGACGACTTTACCCAGTTCCAGTTCATCCAGCTGATGCAGAATGTTTTCCAGGTCATGGGCGTAAAAATTCAGTCCGTTGACAAAAATAATATCTTTGATGCGCCCGGTGATAAGCATTTGGTTATTAACAAAAGCGCCGGAATCACCGGTATCGAGCCAGCCGTCTTCAGTAAAAAGTCGGCGGTTGATATCTGGTGCATGATAATAGCCACGGGTGACGTTATCGCCTTTTAGCTGGATATGGCCGACATGGCCCTCGCTTAATGGCTGGTTGTGATTGTCGGTGATGCGTACACCGCAGTTACGGATAGGTTTGCCTACCGCAACGAAGGTTGTGCTGTTTGCCGGTTCGGTCGCAAA
>WFMW01000007.1 GCA_015488885.1 Gammaproteobacteria bacterium
CATCAGGGTATCCTGCCACTGGAATGGACAATGGTTACTGCAGCCTGTGGTGCTTTTACAGGCGATCAAACCTGGTTTCATCTGGGCCATCGTTATGGTAAGAAATTACTGGCACGGCTTCCGCGACTGGCAAGACATGCACGCCGCGTCCGCCCCTGGTTAATAAAGAAATCGGACTGGATTGCAGCAGGTTCTCGCTTTGTTTATGGTACCCGTACCATTGCACCAATATTACTGGGTATGCACGATTATCCTGGCCTGCGCTTTATGTTTATCAATAGCATCAGTGCCAGCCTGTGGGCACTGGTCAGTGTTGGTGCCGGTTATCTTGTTGGTGCCGGGGTTGAGGAACTGTTTGGCCGTATCAGGCATATTGAACAATTATTGCTGATTATTATTCTGATTATGCTGGTCTGGTCATGGTATCGCTACAGGAAGTTCAGGTAATAGTCCCTGATTAATTGAGGCTTATGGAACTGGTATTAATGTAAACTGGTATTAATGTATAAACTGGTATTAATGTATATGGGTCACAGCAGTTTGTATTTGTAGGATTCAATGAAAGTATCATTATGAAATAATAAGGGAACCGCTGAACAAATCTGAACTTACGATGTGTATTCACGATTTATTCAGAGTTTCCCTAAGTGTTTATACCGGAGACAATATATGACCACTGCTGCAGAACTTTTTATCCGCTGTCTGGAAAATGAAGGTATCGATAAAATATTTGGTATTCCCGGTGAGGAAAACCTGTATGTTATGGATGCCTTACGTGACAGTAAAATTAAATTTATTACGGTGCGTCATGAACAGGCTGCCGCATTTATGGCCGATGTGCATGGTCGCCTTACCGGTAAGGCGGGTGTCTGCCTGGCGACACTGGGGCCGGGTGCGACCAATCTTATTACCGGTTTTGCTGATGCGAATATGGACCGTTCACCGGTGGTGGCGATTGCCGGGCAGGGTGCAACCACACGCATGCACAAGGAAAGCCATCAGATACTGGATCTGGTCAGCCTGTTCGAGCCCATCTCAAAAAACAGCGTCGAAATTCTGGAAGCCGAAATCATTCCTGAACTGGTGCGTAAAGCATTCAAGGACGCGCAGGCAGAAAAGCCGGGTGGGGTATTTATCAGTTTCCCGGAAAATATCGCGGGCGAAGTAATGACCGAAACCATGCTGCCACTTAAGGTACAGAGCCCGTTAATGCCCGATGCGCCGGAAGCAAAAATCCGTCAGGCAGCCGAAGTTATTGATGCGGCAAAATTTCCGCTGATTATGGCAGGTAATGGTGTGATTCGTAATCATGCCACCGATGCACTGGTAGCGTTTGCAGAAAAACTGAATATTCCGGTTACCCAAACTTTTATGGCCAAAGGTTGCATCCCGTTCTCACACCCGTTATCGTTGGGCAGTGTTGGCCTGCAGGCACACGATTATGTTGCCTGTGGTTTTGACCGTGCTGATGTGGTGATCTGCGTGGGTTATGACATGGTTGAGTACCATCCGCATTTATGGCATCCCCAAAAGGAAAAGAAACTTATTCATATCGATTTAAACTATGCAGAAGTCGATGCTCATTATATTCTTGAAGCAGGCGTACTGGGGGATATTTCAAATTCACTGACACGGATTGCCGCGCAGGCTAAAAATACCCATGCAGGTAAAACAGAGAATCTGAAGGGTATTATTATGGATGAACTGAATGACTATGCTGACGATAACAGCTACCCGCTAAAACCACAGAAAATTCTGTTTGATACACGCGAGGTAATGGGCGATGAAGATATTCTGATCTCCGATGTCGGTGCGCATAAAATGTGGATTGCACGACTGTATCGCTGTATGCGACCCAATACCTGTATCATTTCCAATGGCTTTGCTTCGATGGGTATGGGCGTACCTGGCGCGATTGCAGCGAAGATGGTTTACCCACAGAAAAATGTCTTAACCATTACCGGCGATGCCGGTTTCATGATGAACTCACAGGAAATTGAAACCGCGTTACGTTATAACATTGCGATTGTGATTATGATCTGGAATGATGGAGAATACGGGCTTATCAAATGGCATCAGGATCGACGTTTTGGACACTCGAATAATATCAGTTTCAATAATCCCGATTTTGTCAAATATGCGGAATCGTTCGGCGCAAAAGGTTATCGTGTAGAAAAGGCGGAAGACATGGCGCCAATATTAAAACAGGCCTTTGTCGATAATACTGTGGTGATTATTGATGTTGCGGTGGATTATTCGGTGAATATGCAATTAACTGAAAAACTGGGTAAGCTGATCTGTCCACTATGATCGCTGTATTTCTATCTGAAATGGCGAACCACGCCAGTAACAATCCCCAGTACCTGAACTTCTGCATTTTTCAGTCGGATGGGTTCCATATCCGGGTTGGCAGGTTGCAGGCGAATACCGTCAGCTTCGATGTAGAATTTTTTTAAGGTCACCTGCTCGTCATTAATCAGTGCGACAACGGACTCACCATTGTCAGCCCATTCACGTTTTTCGATAATCACAATATCACCGTCCTGAATATTATCGTCAATCATTGAATGGCCACACACTTTAAGTGCATAGGTGTTTTTCCTGACCATATTAGCAGGAACTTTTATCTTCTCGTTCTGCTCAACACGTTCAATGGGTTGCCCCGCCGTGATTATGCCCAGCAGGGGAATATCGATTAATGGCACTGCTTCTGTTTCAAGCGATTCAGGACAGGTTTCAAAGGGGTTATCAAAATCGTTATGCCAGACGGGACGCTGGTGTTTGGGTAAAAGCATACTGATTGAATTCATATAATAACCACCTTTTTTTATTATTGTTGTTTACAACTTTCTTAATACTATAAGAAAACCTCACTTGATACAAATTATAAATCAGCCTGGCGCAGAGTCTCTACTATTTAATAGAATCAATACCTATTTTCTGTACAGGTGTTTCAGGGGTGGTAACAGAGTGCTGGATGGTGAATAATTTGTAGCCATGAATGATGGATGAAATATCATTTTTCTGTGCTTTGTAATCATGCAGAATAACCGCAGCGATATGCAGGCTGACAAACCAGAATATAAGCTGACTGCCAGACTGATGGATGCTGGATAGAAAAAAACCAGCGATTTCAGTCTGCTCAGGCATAAATGCTCCGCTAAAAGCCATTATTATCATGACCAGATAGATAACTAAATACAGCGGTTTCCAGAATGGATTTTGTGCATACCAGTGTGGCAGAGGGGTTTTTCCCAGCGTGATATAAAAACGTAACATTGTTTTTATTGCTTTTAAATCCTGGCTGGTTGGCAACAGACCGTTTAAACTTTCATGGTTACTGCTGGTCAGAAATAGCACACAGCGCAGCAGCAGACCAAAAACAAGGATGCCAGCGGCTATGTAGTGGTACATCTGTGCAGGTTGATACAGGTAAGGGCTGTTGTGGATTAACCAGCCACTGGAGAGTAAAACCAGTGTGGCAAGGGTAATGGCTGCATGGCTTAGTCGAAGCCAGCTACTCCAGATTAAAACTTTTTTATAATGACTGCTCATGAGCATCAGGGGCGGTTGCGTATTCATTACAATATCATATTATAAAATTAACATCTTTATATACTTATTACATTTAATTCAGAAAATATTATTTTGTTTGATTTTTATCAATTTAGTTGAACTGAATTTATAGTATGGTAGGCACATAATTATAGAAACAGATGAAAAAGATGGCTGTTGCTCAATATACATTGCCAATACATTCATATGGCTTCTACACCCGTATCCTTACGGCTAACGGTTTTGAGCAACAGGAAGTCGTTACCATTCATTGGGCTAGTAATATAGAAAAATAAACAGGTAGTCATCATTTCCATTTAATCAGCAACAAATAATCAATAGATAACCATATAAACAGGATGGATTTATGAAGTATATTCGTTTTTTTAACCAGCTAACCATTAATGATATTCCACTGGTAGGGGGTAAAAATGCATCACTGGGAGAAATGTATCAGGAATTAACCCCAAAAGGCGTGTTGATACCAAATGGATTTGCGGTCACTGCAGATGCTTACCGTGATATGTTAACCGAAGCCAATGTCTGGGATGCGTTAAAGCAAACCCTTGCCGGACTCAAACCGGGTGATATGGATGACCTGGCCAGGCGTGGTGCCAAAGCACGGGAAATTATTTATGGCGCGACGATTCCCGCAGCTATGCAGGCTGAAATTATTGCCGCATACCAGCAGTTAAAACAGCAATATGGCGATGAGGTTACGCTTGCTGTACGTTCCTCGGCAACCGCAGAAGATTTACCAACAGCCAGTTTTGCCGGTCAGCAGGATACCTATTTAAATATTTCCGGTGATGCTTCTTTAATTGATGCCTGTCGTCGTTGTTTTGCCAGTCTGTTTACGGACAGGGCTATTCACTATCGTATCGATCAGGGCTTTGATCATTTTTCCGTCGCCCTGTCTATTGGCATTATGAAAATGGTGCGTTCAGATCTCTCTGCCAGCGGGGTTATGTTCTCGCTGGATACTGAAACCGGTTTTCGTGATACGGTATTTGTTACGGCTGCTTACGGCCTGGGTGAAAATGTGGTGCAGGGTGCAGTAGAACCTGATGAATTCTACGTACATAAACCCACTTTTGAAAAAGGTTACCGTGCAGTGTTACGTCGGCATCTTGGTGCCAAGAGCATTAAAATGATCTACGCCAGTGGGCATACAAAAGTCACCACCAAAAACATCAAGGTTGCTGAAATGGAACGCAATCATTACTGCATTAACGATGACGATGTATTACAACTGGCTGACTATGCCATGATTATTGAAAAACATTACAGTCAGCAGGCTGGCTACGATAAACCGATGGACATGGAATGGGCCAAAGATGGTATTGATGGCAAACTGTATCTGGTTCAGGCACGTCCAGAAACCGTGGCATCGCAGCAACTGGGTAATATTCTCGAACAATATCATCTACAGACCGATACAGCTGCAACAGCAAAAATTCTCACCCGTGGCTATGCTATTGGCACCCGGATTACTACCGGAAAAGTGCGTTATATTCGTGATGTGACGCATCTGGATGAATTTCAACCTGGCGAAGTACTGGTGGCAGATATCACCACTCCCGACTGGGAACCGGTAATGAAAGTTGCGGCGGCCATTGTTACCAATCATGGTGGTCGCACCTGCCATGCCGCTATTATTGCCCGTGAGCTGGGTATTCCGGCGGTAGTGGGATGTCATGATGCAACACGGAGTATGCCTGAGGGTGAAAAAGTGACCGTGTCCTGTGCCGGTGGTGATGAAGGCAGGGTATACCTTGGCGAACTACCCTTTACCGTTGAACGTACCGATCTTTCAGATATGGCTCGTCCCCATACAAAAATCATGCTAAATCTGGGCAACCCCGACCTGGCCTTTTCGACATCCTTCCTGCCGAATGACGGGGTAGGACTGGCGCGACTGGAATTTATTATTAATGAATACATTAAAGCCCACCCGCTTGCTCTGTTGCATCCACATAAGGTGACTGATGTTGACGACTGTGTGCGGCTTGAGACCCTGACCCAGGGCTATCAAGATGGTGGCCATTATTTTGTGCAGAAACTGTCGGAAGGGGTTGCCACCATTGCTGCGGCTTTCTGGCCCAAGCCGGTCGTGGTGCGTATGTCTGACTTTAAAACCAATGAGTATGCAACCCTGTTAGGCGGCAAGCAGTTTGAGCCGGTTGAAGCCAATCCGATGATTGGTTTTCGGGGTGCCTCACGTTATATACACCCGGCTTATGCGGAGGGTTTTGCGCTGGAATGTCAGGCCATGAAACGGGTACGTGATGAAATGGGGTTTACCAATGTGAAACTGATGATTCCCTTCTGTCGCCGGGTGGAGGAAGGCAGAAAAGTGCTGGAGGCAATGGCTTCACATGGTTTAAAGCGTGGCGACAATCAGCTTGAAGTTTACGTTATGTGTGAGATTCCTAATAACGTTATATTGATTGATCAATTTGCAAAACTGTTCGATGGTTTTTCCATTGGCTCCAATGATTTAACCCAGTTAACCCTGGGTGTCGATCGCGATTCTGATATTGTTGCCAATGACTTTGACGAGCGTGACGCGGGAGTTAAAGCGATGATAAAAATGGCGGTAGAAGGTGCCAGGCGCAATAACCGGCATTCGGGCTTGTGCGGACAGGCACCTTCCGACTACCCGGAAATGGCTGAATACCTGATTGAAATTGGTATCGATTCAATGAGCCTTAATCCAGATACATTATTGAAAACAACCCGGCATGTCCTTGAGGTTGAAGCACGTCTGAACAAGTAAACCACGCAGGTAAAAAATTGAACACATTAAAACTTCGACGTATTGCGATTGATACCTATAAGGAAAACGTTGCTTACCTGCACCGTGACTGTAAACTTTTTCGCAGTGAAGGGTTTCAGGCATTAAATAAAATAGAAATTTACCTGATTGACGATGGTGAGCCGGTTATAGCTGTATTAAACATTGTTGATGATAGCGATCTTCTAAATCCAGATGAGCTGGGTTTAAGCGAACAGGTTTTTGAGCAGTTAAATACCCGCGAAGGCAGCGACATTACTATTCGCCATGCCAACCCGCCGAAATCCATCGCCTATGTGCATAAAAAAATTGCCGGTGAACCCTTGTCGTATGATGCCTATCTGGCTATTACCCGTGATATTGTTCAGCATCGATATTCCAGAATAGAAATGAGTGCATTTCTGGTTGGCTGTGCAGAGACCGGCATGGAACGTAATGAAATTTTATTTTTGACCCGGGCCATGGTGGATACTGGCGAGCATCTTGACTGGGGGGAGTCACTGGTAGCCGATAAGCATTGTATTGGTGGTATTCCGGGTAATCGAACCACCATGTTAATTGTGCCCATTGTTGCGGCGCATGGTTTGTTAATGCCAAAAACGTCCAGCCGTGCGATTACCTCACCGGCAGGTACGGCGGATACCATGGAAGTGATGGCAAAGGTTGAGTTAAGTATCGCGCAGCTAAAAGAAATTGTTAAACATGAACGTGCCTGTCTGGCCTGGGGTGGCACTGCAAAACTGGCACCAGTGGATGATATTTTGATTTCTGTCGAACGACCGTTATCACTGGACTCGCCAGGGCAGATGATTGCATCCATTCTTTCCAAAAAGAAATCCGCCGGTGCAACGCATCTGCTGATTGATATACCGATTGGTCCAACCGCAAAAGTTCATACGCGTATCGAAGCCATTAAACTGCAAAAACTTTTTGAATATGTGGGCGATAAACTGGGGCTGGATATAGAAGTTGTGGTGACGGATGGTTCTCAGCCTGTCGGTCGGGGTATTGGCCCGGTACTGGAAGTCAGAGATGTGATGCAGGTATTGAAAAATGACCCGATGGCCCCGGTTGACTTACGTGAAAAAGCCCTGCATCTTGCAGGTCGCATTATTGAGTTTGATCATGATGTACGTGGTGGACAGGGTTATCATCTGGCACGAAATATTCTTGATAGTGGTCGTGCTCTGGAAAAATTTGAAGCCATTGTTCAGGCCCAGGGTGAAAATAAACAGCCTCCTGTGCTTGGCCATTTACAACATGATGTGCTGGCACAGAAAAATGGCCAGGTTGAATCCATCGATAATTTACAGCTGGCACATATTGCCCGTCTGGCCGGTGCGCCGATGGATAAAGGTGCGGGTGTTTATTTGTATAAAAAAACAGGTGACAGAGTGAAAAAAGCTGAAAAGCTGTATCGTATTTATGCCGGGTTTAACGCCGACCACCAGTTTTCGATTGATGCGGCACAGGCAAACAACGGTTATGTTATTCAATAAATTATAAAGGCATCAATATGCAATCAACAACGCTAAAAAAACTGGTACTGGGTTTTCCTGATTATCACCAACAGGCCAGTGAGTTTGCCGAAGCAGCCAGTCTGCCTTATGCCGAAGTTAAACTGCATTCGTTTCCAGATGGGGAAAGTAAATTAACCCTGCCCGAATCCCTGCCTGAGCAGGTAATACTATTTCGTAGCCTGGATAAACCCAATGAAAAACTGGTTGAGTTGATACTGGTTGCTGCCGCCGCACGCAGACAGGGGTGTCAGCACCTTACCCTGGTGGTACCTTATCTATGTTATATGCGCCAGGACATCGCCTTTCATCCCGGTGAAGTGGTTAGTCAGAAAATCATTGGCCAGTTACTGGCTGATTATTTTGATGCAGTCATCACTGTCGATTCGCATCTGCATCGTATTAACCACCTTGCCGAGGCGATTCCCATTGCAGCAGAAAATGCTATTAATCTTACCGCTACACGACCCATGGCTGAATTTATCCAGTCACATTGTGAGCAGGCTTTTTTAATCGGACCCGATGGTGAATCAGAACAGTGGGTAAAAGCCATTGCCAGTCTGGAAACACTGGATTTTTGTGTCGCACACAAACAACGTTTTGGTGATCATGAAGTAAAAGTCACCATGCCACAGGCAAATTTCAAGGACAGGAATATTGTCCTGGTGGATGATGTTGCCAGCACTGGGCGGACACTGGAAGCAGCCATCAGGGATATTAAACCTTACCATCCGGCATCAGTGAGTATACTGGTAACCCATGCCCTGTTTGTCGGCGAGGCACTGCCACGGTTGCGAGCGGTGGGGGTGGATAATATCTGGAGTTGCGACAGCATCAATCATCCGACTAACGCGGTTTCACTGGCAAAATTGCTTGCAGGTGTCGAACAGATTACGATTTGAGCAAGTTCCTTAGTTATTGATGCGTTATTGATACAGATCAAAAGAAGTTTATTTTATGGTTATTATTGTGTAAAAAGTTGAACAAATTTAATATCAGATGGTTCACAATATTACGGTTCACAATGTTAAAACTGTTCTGATAAGAAATAATTACAAATTAAAGTGAGGATATTATGAGCATAAAAACTGAATTGCAAAATACCATTGCAGATATGGTAGACGATAAACGGGGCATTCTGGCAGCTGACGAAAGCAGCCCGACCATAAAGAAACGCTTTGATGGTATCAATGTTGAATCTAGCGAAGAAAATCGACGCATTTACCGATCTCTATTGCTTGATACCGAAGATCTGGGTTTATATATCAGTGGTGTGATTATGTTTGAGGAAACATTAACCCAGAAAGACAATAATGGTGTATTACTGCCCGAGCTGGCGTGGTCAAAGAAAATTGTACCCGGTGTGAAAGTTGATAAGGGTAAAGGCCCCTTATCAGGTGCACCTGGTGATTTAATTACCCGTGGTCTGGACGGTCTTGGTGAACGTCTGGAAACCTACAAAAAACAGGGAGCACGGTTTGCCAAATGGCGGGAAGTTTATCCTGTTTCCACCCACAACCCGACACCACTGGGTCGTTCGGCCAATGCTGAGATGCTGGCGCGTTATGCTGCAGTATGTCAGGAAAAAGGTATTGTGCCAATCGTAGAACCTGAAGTATTAATGGATGGCGATCATGAAATACAGCGTTGTGCCGATGTCACAACACAGGTTTTACATGCTGTCTTTCATGCTTTGCACTGTCATCATGTTTCACTTGAACATATGATCCTGAAACCCAATATGGTTTTGCCAGGTAAAGCATGCCGCACTGCCGGTGCTGAAGAGGTTGCTGTAGCGACAATAAAAGTTTTGCGACGTACCGTTCCGGCAGCCGTTCCCAGTATTAATTTTCTTTCAGGCGGGCAGGGACCAGAAGAAGCAACCATTAACCTGAATGCCATCAACCAGCTGGGGCAACAACTGAAAGCGCCCTGGCAATTAAGCATTTCATACGGGCGCGCATTACAACAACCGGCTTTACATGCATGGCAGGGCAAAGCAGAAAATATCAGTGCCGGGCAACAGGCATTATTAAAGCGTGCCCGCCTTAACAGCCTGGCGCATCAGGGAAAATATGAAGTATCCATGGAGGCATAAATGACATTCTCCCTGGTTTGTCGTCAGTTTCCTGTGTAAAAAGAGGGTAACTGCTCAGCTAACCACTGAAATCAGCCAGCTCTGCGTTGAAAAATGGACATTTACGCTTGTAAACTCACACAACCGCCTTGATCTGACTGATTTCAGCGGCAATCTGAGCAGCTACTGTTACATTTGACTACTCGCTGAGTAGTTACAAAAAAGGTATTATTATGTTTCAAACTATTCCGGTCAGCGATAAAAATATTTTTGCATTTAAGGCGGTTGGTAAATTAACGCATGATGATTATCATCAGTTTCTGCCAACACTGGAAGCATTAATTGATGAAAACGGGCCAATTTCAGTGTTGCTCGAATTTGAGGATTTCCATGGCTGGGAAACCGCCGCATTGATTGATGATTATAAATTTGGCATGTCCCATCAATCCAGTTTTGAACGTATCGCTATTTTGGGTGAGAAAAAATGGCAGCACTGGGTAACCGTGTTTACCAAACCTTTTGTCGATGCAGAAGTCCGTTATTTTCATCAGGATGATTTTCAGCAGGCATGGGACTGGTTACGTAAAAAAAGTGCAGAAGAAAAAAATACAGAGGAGGTGTCGCCCGTGCAAAATAGTTCATTGCTGCCGTGGAAAAAAATTCTTGTGGCAACCGATTTTTCCACCCATGCAGAAATGGCTTTAAAACGTGCTGTTGACATTGCAGCTAAACACCATGCGCAACTGGCTGTGATACATGCGGTTGATGATCAGGTTATCTATAATGATTTTTATGACAGCCTGGAAGTGCCGGATAATTTTGATCTGTTTCAACAAAGAATGGATTATGCCAAAGACAATATGCAGGCGCTGATTGATCAACTTGATTTAAAAAATATTCAGACAGAAGTCGTTCCAGGACGAGCAAAACCGGCCATTTTAAATTATGCTGAAGCACAGGATATTGATCTTATTGTAATGGGTACGCATGGAAGAAAAGGTCTGGCACGATTAATTGGTTCGACCACCAATGGGGTTATCAATGCAGCTCGTTGTGATGTATTGAGTGTGGCTTTACCCTGAAATATTTATAACTAAAATGGTAATGAAAGGTACATAATGTTTAAAACACGCTGTAAATACATCCCTGTAGGCTCGACATCCGCATCCATTTGGCTGATGGCTCTGAACATGATGTACCTTTCATTACCATACCATTGACTGTCTTGACTATGTTATATCCTTTTTTCACCCAATTTATTTCCACTCAATTTTTTTAACCCCATTGCTTTTTTTTCACCCCATTTGTTTATTCAGGAGATTTAATGAAAATTTCATTTCATGGTGCAGATAAGAACGTTACCGGTTCCTGCCATTTAATTCAGTGTGATAATAAAAAAATTCTGATTGACTGTGGTATGTATCAGGGCGGGCATGAAGCCCGTGAAGAAAATACACTCGATTTTGGCTTTGACCCGGCGACAATAGATTATCTATTACTTACCCATGCGCATCTGGATCATTGTGGGCGTATTCCGCTATTGGTCAAGCGCGGTTTTAAAGGTGAAATTATTACCACTTCAGCAAGTAGAGAGCTGGCCAAACTGGTGATGCTGGATGCGGCAGGCTTGCAGGAAGCTGAAGCGGAAAGAAGCAATCGTCGTCATTACCGCCTCGATCAGCAGCCTGTTGAACCTTTATACACGATACTTGATGCATTAAATTCACTGGACTATTTTGGCCGGACGGCTGCTTATGAGCAGCCTTTTCAGTTAACAGAAAATATTAATATAAATTTTTATGATGCGGGACATATACTTGGTTCTGCCAGTATATTATTCACAGTAACAGAGGCAGAAAATACCAGACGAGTATTATTTTCAGGTGATCTTGGTTATAGCAATCGGGCTATTTTACGTAATCCACAGACACCTGGAAAGGTTGATGTGGTGATTATGGAAACCACCTATGGTGATCGTAAGCATAAAGCATTGCAGCCATCCATTGATGAGATGTTTGAGGCCATTAACACCACCTTTAAACATGGCGGTAATGTAGTTATACCCAGCTTTGCTCTGGAACGGGCACAGGAAATCCTGTTTTATTTACGTCAGGGGCTGTTAAAGAATCAATTGCCAGCCTATATGCCGGTATTTCTGGATTCTCCCATGGCTATTTCCGCCACGGAAATATTTCGTCGTCATAGTGAATGTTACGATAAAAAAACCAGTGAAATCTTTAATCATCATAAGGATCCGTTTGGGTTTGATAACCTGCATTTTGTTCGCGAAACAGCCGATTCCATCGCGCTTAACAGAATAAAAGGCGGGGCGGTTTTAATGGCAGGTTCAGGTATGTGTACAGGCGGGCGAGTGGTACACCATCTTAAATATAATCTCTGGCGGAAAGATAGCGCGGTTGTTTTTGTCGGTTATGCCGCAATGGGCACCCTGGCACGGCGTATTCTTGATGGGGCAAAACATGTCACCCTGTTCAGAGAGCAAATTCCGGTACGTGCACAGATATACACGATAGGCGGTTTTTCGGCGCATGCAGACTGCGAGGAACTCTATGACTGGCATAGAAAAACCGGCCCGGCGAAAAAAACATTTCTGGTGCATGGCGAAGAAAAAAGTATGAATGCTCTGGCCAGAAAGTTAACCGGTACAGAAATAATTAAACCGGATTTGCACAGTGAATATGAGTTGTAGTAATGATGAAAGTTTGAGCCTTTCTGGTTATTTTTATCTGGTTGTTTTTATATATTGAAAAGTTCTGCTTTGTCATTATATATATGACTGATTAATCAATAATTCAGGAGTAATGTCATGTCAGAAAATAATTCAAAACAAGCTGTATTAACCGGGTTATTAGTAATATTAATTGTTATTGTAGGTGTGCTTGTCTGGAATACGATGCAGATGAAAGATCAGTTAAATAAAATACAACATACACGTACAGTCGTTGCGACAACCAGTATGCCTCAACATATATTACCGGCGAATAGAATAACACAGATGCCAGTTAGCGCGGCAAAAAAACTTTCGGCCAGCACAACAGGAAAAAAACCGGTAACGGCTGGTAATAACTCTACCTCTGCTGCGCCATCACTGTTTAATGATAACTTTTTTAAGCAGCCAGATAATGCACAACAATGGAATCCTTATGCAGAAATTCAGCGTATGCAACGAGAAATGGACAGAGCATTTAATCATGCTTTTAACCGTTTTAATCAAAGCCCTGACTTTAAACAGTTTTTCAGGCAAAATATTGCAACGCCTGAAATGGATGTAAAAGACAATAAAGATCACTATACCGTTATTGTTAATCTTCCTGGTGCAGACAATAAAAATATATCGGTTAATCTTAACGGGCAGGTATTAACCGTTAAAGGCAAACAGGATATAAATAAACAGAATAAAGACAGCATGGGTAATATTATTTTTCAGGAACGTCGTTCGGGCATGTTTGAGCGTAGTATTACCCTGCCTGATCCGGTTAAACAGAGTGGCATGAAAACACAGGTTAAAAATGGTGTATTAACCATCACTATTCAAAAAGTACCTGTGCTCTAAATGGTAAATGTTAATGGTTAATAAATAATCATTAATTTTTACAGACGGGTTAAATTTTTATTGATGATTTTTTTGTAGTGCATTGGACGGAGGATATTATAATGATTTATCGCTATTCATTTTTATTTGGCTTACTGTTTTTTTCCATATCTATTTTTGCAGCATCAGGGGTTTCTCAGAAAGCTGAAAAGACGGTTGGCAATACAGGCCATGCTATTGCACAGCAACCACATGATGCGCGGTTAAATATCAGTGCAGTGCCGGATTTAATGACGCTGGTGATAGATAATATTAATGCACTTAAACTAACTGAGATTCAACAGAGAGATTTAAAATTCTGGCGCGACCATGAAGGTAGTGATACAAAGGTGTTGGCAAAAAAGATCAGTACACTTGAAAAAGATTTACATCATGCCGTACTGGCGGGAAAATCGACAGGTTATTTGTCATCGCAGGCAAACAGACTGCTAAGTACACGGTTGCAGCTGACTTCTCAGCGTATTTTAGCCATAGATAATATGCGGCATATATTGACGGCGCAACAATGGCAGAAACTTGTGAAACTGGCTCGGGAAAACGCCCTTTAAGGTGACCTGCCACAACATAGCTGACTTTGAGGTAAATGGTCGAATGGGGAAAAACTCGGCTTAGCGGACATACATATATCTTGCATATATGGCAAAGATTGGCAATGCGAACCCTGGATGATGTCTAGAATGATGTAAAAGCTAATAAAAGGTGAAATATCCGGGTTAAAGTTGCTGCTCTGCGTCTTTGAGGGTAATCATTAAAACCATTGGATCTAATGGCGACTCTATAAAGCCACATTGATGATAAAATTTATGGGCAGCATTCGAAAGTGCATGAACCAATAGGGCTTTAATACCAACCTGTTTAGAAACAACCAATGTACGCAGGATGGCATCGCGGAGTAGGGCACGACCAAGACCAAGACCAGCAGACTGCATGTCTAGGTTCACTGCCAGCCTGCCAAGTATCATCACTGGAACCGGGTCTGGCATGTTCCGGCGAACTCTGCCTGGTGCCTGTTTATGCATAATGCTACCTGTTGCGAGTCCATAGTAGCCTATAACACGGTTATTCTGACAAACGACAAAGGTGCGTGAGGCACCAGAATTTTCATTTTTTAGTGCGCGCTTTAGCAACAAATCATTAAGAACCGGCTCACCACAATCAAATCCATCTGTCACATGCGTTGCCAACAACGGTGTTGGCGCAGAAATTTCTGCCATCAGTTTAACCCGAATATTTCATGGGAATGCTATAATTTTCACTTAACATCATGAATTGATAAATAAATATTGGTATATTAGAAAAATACACTATGTATCTGTTGCCCGCTATGCAGTTTTTGGGCCGCTATGATTAATCATGGCTCAGCGGCCATTTTTAATGATTCGCCTGTAACCATAGCTATGTCTATGCTTTTCGACGAATCGACAAAACTGACACACTGAGATTTCCCCTAAATCCTGCATTCCCATGAAATATCCGGGTTAACTGTCCCAGGGCGACTTTTGATTTAGCAAATAATGTAGCTTTTCATTGTCAGCAACCGGTGCATCTAATTGAGCCTGAAAAGCGTTAAAAGTGTCTTCATCGATCAGAAAAAGGCGCTGATCCAGCAATACATTCTCTGCTGCCTGACAGGCCGCTTCAAGCATAAAGTCTGAACGTGTTTTGTTCAGACTGGAAGCAGCTTTATCAATTAAAGCTCGCTGATCTTCCAGTGCGCGGATATTAATGGGTGCTATTTTGTTTTGTGAGGTGGACATATTAGTGCCTTCTATTTTTCGCCAAAACTGTATATCTATTAAATATACGTCCTTGTATATGTATTATCTATAATTTTTGCTTATTTAACAGAAAAATAGCCTCCCCATGAATAGATGAGACCTTCAAGATCTCAATATCAATCAACCCTAACACCACATAAGCGACCTTGAGTGGTTTTACTAAAAGTTAGCAAAATTCTGCAAAGCAGACGTTCGCAATGACCATATAAATAGGCTGGTTGAGGTAAAATATTTGGATATTTATTACGACATTCTCATAAATATATTCTCAGCTACTTGTTCGTTTTTTATCTGGGGGCTGTCAATACATTTGTTTAACGGAGTTTGATTCTACTTTTCTGTTACAACAGTTTTTTATACAACAATTCTGCTTCTTGTTGCAAACCAGGTTCAAGTTCATTAAGCCGTTCTGGTAGATCCATCTGGCAGTGTTTTATTGTGAGCACAATCACAATGTTTTTCACACGAGTACAAATGAGGTAATGATTGCGAACAGGGTAAAACTGAAAAAACTTAGAAGTATCATTTTTTGATACGAGTAATTTAGGCTGCTCCTTTATCAGGAGTAATGCAGTCTCGATATCGTCTAGATATTTTTCTGCTGTTTTGTGCCCAAATTTTTGAATTGAGTATTCATTGATCTCATTAAGATCATGCATTGCTCGATGAGTAAGCCTGATCTTTATCATTGTTTCTTAATCATTATTTAATAGTGGAATTTTTCTGAAACTTTTTCAAGTCTTTTCTTAAGTCACCTGAAAATTCATAGACATTGCCTGAGATTGCATCACGATAACCACTAATAATTGCTTGTCTTAATTCAGCTGCTTCGAGTTTCTCTTTTTTCTGCCGAATTAAACTTCTTAAGAACTCACTTGGTGTCGCATAAAGAGAGCCATCCCCAGTATTGAGATCAATGAACTCCCTGAGTTCATCCGTCAAAGATAAGTTAATGCTACTGGACATATAATTCTCCTCGCTAATACTCAATACATTAAGTGTAGGAGTTATGGCGTTATTTGTCAATATTCGCCATTAAAATTTGAGTGAATTCGATGATTTTGCATCAACTCACCAGTTCACCACATAGCAGAAATTTA
This sequence comes from Gammaproteobacteria bacterium, assembly GCA_015488885.1. Taxonomy (GTDB): domain Bacteria; phylum Pseudomonadota; class Gammaproteobacteria; order SZUA-229; family SZUA-229; genus S010-25. Next base: position 16,438 of record WFMW01000007.1, read on the forward strand.
GGGTTCGCTAATATATACGCTGACAAACGCAAAAGCTGACAAACGCAAAAGCTGACACTCAACACCTAGTTTGTCAGTAATTATTTTAGTCAAGGCAATAAGCAGGATAGCTATGACAACCAGGCATTTTTAGTATAAATCCTACTCATAAATCCATCATCCAATGATTGTACCAGTACATATGAGGCTGGCCTGATAGGGCTATTAGCTCCTATTTAACTTATAACAGGCCATCGCCATACAAAGTTGGGATGGCTATTAATTGACTGTTCCAGAAGAAGGGTTTTATGATTGACCGTGCTATCACATATTAACTAATAATGTCCATTTGCGAGAAATAAAAAGACGACAACTTTAAGTCTGATTGGATGTAACTTCTTAATTATATAATATCCAGGTTCTCTGTGAGTATCCCATATTCTTGGGATAGATCATTTTACTCACACCTTTCATAATTAACATCACAAAACTGAAAAGGGGAGCGTAATGATTTAATCACAGGGTATCCTGACACAGGGGGACACACCCGGTGTCTGTAAATAAAATTACCGCCTACCTGAGCGTCTCCTTTAGCGAAATTTTCTATTTTTTGAAAAAGCTGGTCAATGTCTCAAATGTGTTGTGAGATGAAATAAAGCACAATTTAGATGCATTACTCCTGTCCACGGCTCCACTCCAGTGTTGTTTTATACGATATTTCATTTATTCAGAAACAGTTGCCATATTGTATCCCATGGGATACAACAATGTATGGAAAAAGAAATAAATGCAACGAACCATTTTAATAAATGGCTCAAGGGGTTGAAGGACATTGTAGTAAAACGCAAAGTTTTGGCACGGTTAGATCGCCTGAAGAACGGACATTTCGGTGATTTTAAGCGTATAGATAATAATCTCTTTGAGTTGCGTTTTTTCTTTGGTAGTGGCTGTACGCATTTATTACACCATCCGCAGTAAGCAAATTATTTTATTGCTTGTTGGTGGTGATAAATCAAGTCAGAACAAGGATATAAAACACGCAAAACAGATTTTAGATGAATTGGCTGGTTTTAGATGAATTGGCTGGATGAACTGGCAGAATAAGCAGGAGTGAATAATGAAAACGACAATTAGTGCTTTCGATGTAGCTGATCACCTTGAAACTGACGAAGATATTCAGGGTTTTCTTAAAGAAGTGGCAGCAACAGGTGATATTACCGATCTTGTTCATGCTTTAAATACTGCTGCCAGAGCGAAGGGCATGACCAATGTTGCTGAGAAAGCAGGTGTTACACGCGCCAGCTTGTATAAATCGCTGGCAGATGATGGAAACCCACACCTAAAAACAATCAGTAAAGTTGCTGAGGTTTTTGGGTGTAAATTGGTGCTTAGTTAAATTACACAAAAAGGTGAGAGGGATTATTTTTTAACCACTCCCACCATCTTTTCTCGGACGACCTCTTGCTGCCTGCCCGAGACACACGTTATATTTCTTCTCGATTTTCTGCTTGAATCTGCTGCCAACAGGATGACAATACTCAGATGCTTTTTCACTCAGGTGAATATCGTACTCAAGAATATGATCACTGAAGGATTAAAGGCGGATTATAGGTACCGGAGGGATTTACAATCAACCAATTGTAAACGAGTCAATAAAAGAAGAGGCAGCAACAGTACTGGCAACAATGGGTTTAACAGTATCTGAAGCGTTTAGATTGATACTTACGCGGGTTGCTATCGAAAAGACGTTGCCTTTTGAGCCGTTAATTCCAAATAAAGAGACTAGCCAGGCAATGCGTGATGCGCGTAGAGGAAAGCTGGATACTTTTTGAAAGTGTCGATGCTGTTTGTGGTTGGTAACTAAATAAGTGAAGTTAGAATGGGCTAAAAAATTTAAGCAGGATTACAAGCGAGAGGCAGAGTGTCCCAGGCTAAGTCGTTCCATCAGGTAGCACAGACAGTCCTGACGGATAGCAGTCTGATCGGTTGTGTACATGGAAAGGATAACCGGCTTTTTAAGTATGGCTTTGCCGTCAACGTAATCAAGAAATTCATCGGTGACATCTTCGTTGCTTTCATTGCTGATGATAAAAGGGGATGAAATGCCAGTCTTGATATTGGCAAAAGTCGTTTTTGCCGGTAGCTGGTCAAAATTATGTTGCTCCAGTATTTCAAAAATCTGGATGTCTTTATCTGATCGGGTGCTAAAGGAAATCTGTCCGGGAATGGTAACACGCGCGAGTGTATGAAACAGGTTAAGGTCGTGTGGATGATTGGCCGGTATATTATCCAAAGCCAGAATCGTTTGCAGATAATCCAGGACGTGGATAATACCGTTTTGATTTCCTGACTGCCCGCATTCAAGCACAATAGACGGGCAGAAATCTGAAAAGGCGGCTGATTGTACCCCTTTGGGGCTGGTGAAATAAACCGCAATATTGCTGAACATGCTGGCCAGTTGCAAACCATGCGGGTTAAGTATATTGACGCAGCCATAGTGTGGGTTGTGGCCGGTATTATTATGTATATCAATACTGGCAAAGGGTTTGCGCTGGCGCATGATACGGGTAACAGAACGTGCAATATCCGTTTCAATCGAATCACTCAACAGGGTGCCCGGCCAGATCCGGTTGTAGTCGTTCTGGGTGCTTAAACGCCGCTGTTTCTGTGCGGCAGCTTCAACATTGCCAATAAATATTGACAGTGAACGTGGTAAAGGTTTGTCCAGATATTGTTTAAGCAGTAATTGCAGCGCGTACAGCCCGGTGGTTTCATTGCCGTGTAACAGGGTGCAGATAAATAAAGGCTTCGGGTTCTCCCCCTCAAGATGAATAAGCGTGGGTTTGCCCAGCAGCGTTAATAACTGTTCGGCTTCCGCCTGTAAAAAACCATCGGGTATTTGTTCTATTTCATTTAACATGGCACATATAACTCATTATTCAGCTCGTCTCAAAATCCCATTCATGAACGGGGCACCCGGTCTGCTGATTATGAAAACAGGTTCTGGTTAGCAATGCCATATCCTGATTATGGGTGCGGGCAAATGTCTGTTGCCAGGCGCTGCCAGTCTGACCACTGCGTATGCGTTTTTCAATAATACCAAGGTAATACTCAGTTTCTGCAGGATGAATGCCCAGCCTGTTTAAACCGCTTTCAGCCTGTAAGAGTAGTTTTTCCAGGATTAGTTTCTGTAATAGATGGTGATTATTATCTGTCCATAATACCTGATGGTGGATGCCCAGCTGTGCCGAACGATAGAAATTATCTTTGGCATTGGTAAAAGCCAGTTGGGTTTCGGGTGGGGTTGTCTGACTGGCATAATAATGTACCAGGCCATAATAAAAAGCGATATTCGCAATATTGTCCGCCATGGATGGCGCACTGGCAATTACCCGGTGTTCAATACGCAAGTGTGGCTGACCATTATTATCAAAACCGATTAAAGGCCGGTTCCAGCGCCAGATAGTGCCATTATGCAAACGCAGATGGCGGACATCCTGTATTGGTGTGTTGTATTTAACAGGCAATAAAACAGGGTAATGCTCAAGATTTTCCTGAAAACACTCAAACAGTGATGCTCTGGCATAACCACTTCCAAAACTGACACGATGCAGTGGCCCTCGCGTCGCGCCGCCAATGCCACCGCTGGGTACCGATTGTTCAAATACCGGTATACGGGTTTCTTCCCATAATGCCTTACCAAATAAAAACGGTGAGTTTGCACCGCAGGCAACCATAACGGCAGACAGAATAATGGCTGCATTGTAATAACGCACTGCCTGTGATTGCGGTACCTGAAGGTGAATCTGTAAAGACGTGGCGGCAGCTTCCAGCATCACATCGTCATGTTCCACCTGCAGATGTTCAATGCCATTAATATCGAGTTTGATACGCTTGCCACGTTGATGGCGCAACACCTGTTCATTGAGCGCTTTATAACGTTTAAGTGTGGAGATATTTGCCAGGGTTAAATCTTTGTCTGTCAGTGTTGGTAAAATACCGGCACCGAGTATATTACAGCCAACCTGGCGGGCGGATTGCTGGCAGTGTTGCCATAAACCACTCAGTTGCTGGGCAAAATAGCGTAATAAATTCGGATTGATTGTCTGTGCATCAACATTTAATTCAATATTAAACAATGCCAGCTCAGGACTCAGCAGGCGATTATTGGCCTGATCGAGAAATTGATTATTATTCGGGCAGGGAAAACCCTGTTGATCAATGAGCCAGGCTTCGAGTTCGTAACCGGCGGTGAGGGGCTGTCTGGAAAACGCATTATTGTCAAACCATTGACGCAATAATTGCGTTTCATCTGCCAGTTTCTGTGCAAATTGCCGGTAGTCCGCTTTAATAAACCGACTATGATTGATTTCCTCACCCATAAGTCAACCTGCCGTTAGTCTGCATCGTTTTTGCGGCGTGTTTCCGGTTGTTTTTTTTGGATGTTCTGAACGTAGTGAACGCATGTGATGGTAAAAGACGGCTGTTACCCGGATTTTTTTACAAACTTGCAGAGAATGACAATCTGCTGACCATTTACCCTGCCTTCGATATGTTCAGGGTTATCGGCAACCAGTGAAATACCGCGTACCGCAGTCCCGCGTTTGGCGGTGAAGTTAGCGCCTTTCACATTCAGGTCTTTAATTAATGTCACCGTATCACCGGCTTCGAGAATGGCGCCGTTATTGTCTTTATGTACCACGCTCTCGGTGGCTTCATTATCACTGCCTGCCTGCGCCCACGCCAGAGTCGCATCATCGAGATACAGCATATCAAGCAGTTCCATTGGCCAGCCTTCATCGCGTAACTGATTCAGCATTCGCCATGCCATAACCTGAACCACTGGTGTCTGGCTCCACATGCTGTCATTAAGACAGCGCCAGTGATTGGCATCAATGCTGTCCGGGTTGTCAATTTGACCTTTACAGGTATCGCAGAGCAGAATGCAATGCTCAGCACTGGCATCCGCATCAGGAGGCACTTCATAGACGCTTAAAGTATCACTGCTGCCACATAATTCACATTTTGAGCCACTACGATCCTGGAGGGTTTGTAATATATTCATTGATTATTTCCTGCTTATAACAATATAAAAACACGCATTGTGTCATATTCTTAACGTACAGCTATTTTAACCCGAATATTTACTGAATTCAGGAATGTTTTTTTCAGAGAAAGGAAATAATAAGCTATGATGATATTATGCATATTCTGTTAATTGAAGATGATCTGAATGCAGCGGCTTACCTGATAAAAGGGCTGGTAGAGAATGGGTATCTGGTTGACCATGCCAGTGATGGTGAAACCGGTCTGCAGCAGGCATTGAACACTGATTATGATATCCTGGTGGTAGATCGAATGCTGCCCGAACGTGATGGGCTATCGATTATCCGCTGTCTGCGTGCCAGCCATAACAACACAGCAGTGCTGATATTAAGTGCCCTGGGTGAAGTCGATGACCGGGTTGAAGGCTTGCGGGCAGGGGGCGATGATTATCTGGTTAAGCCGTATGCGTTTAGTGAATTGCTTGCCCGCTTGGAAGCCCTGTTGCGACGTGGCAGTGCAGAGAAAAGTCTGTCACGTTTAAGCCTGGCTGATCTTGAGCTGGATTTGCTTGAACACCGGGTAACACGCGCTGGCAGGGTGATTCGTTTGCAGCCACGTGAGTTACGTCTACTGGAATATTTTATGCGCCATGCCGGTCAGCTGATTACCCGCACCATGTTACTTGAGCAGGTATGGGGTTTTCATTTTGACCCGCAAACCAATGTGATAGATACGCAGATCAGTCGTTTGCGGGCAAAAATTGATAAAGGTTTTACGCCTGCATTATTGCATACTGTACGCGGGGCAGGGTATCGGCTTGATGAATCTGCGTAGTATATTACAGCATCGATTATTACATACCAGCGCCATTCGACTGGCACTACGTTATGCCCTGTTTTATGCATTATTGATTACCCTCGGGCTTGGCGTACTGTACTGGGCCATCAATCATTATGTCGATGCACAGATCCGTAGTGCATTGCAGCAGGAAATACTTCATCTGAAAAACCTTGACCGGCAGGGCGGGCAACAGCAACTGATTGCACGCATTCATTTAAAACAGCAGTCTGGCAGCCGTGAAAACAAGCGCTATTATTTACTGCAATCATCAACAGCAAAAACACTGGCAGGTAATCTGCTTGGTTGGCCTTCCGGGTTAAAGGCGGACGGTAAAGTTCGTAATATATGGATTGAGGATGCTCAGATTCCCGGACATGTGCTGGATGATGATGGTTTCTGGCCAATGATTGCAGTCAGGCTGGATAATGGCAGCCGCCTGTTGATTGCCCAGGGCGTATCTCAGGCTGAGGATTTACAGGAATTTATCCTCAGTGTTATGGCTATTATTCTGTTTATTTCTGTTACCCTGGCGGTGACCATGGGATGGTTGCTGGGGCGCACCATCTTACAGCGTATCGATGTCATCAATCACACCGCACAACAGGTGAGTGCCGGGCAATTATCAACCCGTCTGACGATAAGTCAACGTCATGATGAGTTCGATGAACTTGCCAGTCATCTGAATGCCATGCTTGATCGCATCAATCATTTACTTAGTGGCATGCGTCAGGTAACCGACAATGTTGCCCATGATCTGCGCCGCCCGTTGACACGGTTGCGCAACCGTCTTGAAGTGACTTTACTGGAACAGCGTGAAGCGGATGAATATCGACGGGTAATGAAAGAAACTCTGCAGGATGCCAATGAATTAATGCAGACATTTAACGCGCTACTGGAAATAGCACAGACAGAAGCCGGCAGTTTTCGCGGTAGTTGGGAAGCTATAAATATTTCGGCATTGCTTGCGGAAATAGGAGAGCTCTATAAAGATGAAGCAGAGGCACTGGGTAAAAAATTTCTGTTACAGATTCAACCCGCACTTACCGTCATGGGTAACCGGCAATTACTTGCACAGGCAGTCAGCAATCTGCTTGATAACGCATTCAAATATACCACCGCAAATGCACATATAAGCCTGCAGGCAGAAATAAACAACGAGAAAATTCTGCTCACCGTGGCCGATGACGGGCCGGGTATTCCCGCAGAACAATACGATAAGGTATTACAGCGTTTTGTGCGTCTGGCACCAGCACGTAATACAGAAGGCAATGGTCTGGGTCTGAGCCTGGTCAAGGCGGTCGCAACATTGCACAACGCCAGCTTACAACTGGCCGATAATCATCCGGGCTTACAGGTTGTATTAATTTTTAGTCACACCCCAATAATTTAATTTCGACAAGTTTTTTCTTAGCTGATTTAATAAATAACCAGATACTTATACATAAAAAAGTAGTTGACAATGATTATGATTTCATTATTGTGGAGTTATCAGTTTTATTTTTCTGAATAAAACCTACGTCGCAATGACGACCAAATGTGAAAAAAGGGGAAGGGGGCAATGGTGAATAAAAACATGATTTGTGCGTTAAGCACTTACTGTAATCATTTTATTGTTCGTGATAATGCGTTTTTAACGTATCACACATATCTTTTTGCTGGAAAATATTTATTGCCTGCTGCAGATACCTGACCACTGTGTCTGGTTCAAGCTCATCTTTTTGTATTTATACTTACACCATATTACTTATACCATATTATTTTTTTGTTCAATGTTAACTGAGGAGAATCGTTATGGTAAATCAGGAAACTAATTCACAACATATCGTTGTGACATCAACAAAGAGTGTGGGAATATCAGTATTACTCACGATTATTTTTGGGACAATCGGTATGTTCTATTCTACCGTAAAAGGCGCGATTATTATGACCGTATTAACCATTGTACTGGCACTGGTAGTCGCAGCGATAAACCCGGTATTGTTAATAGCCTATTTTCCTGTCATGTGGCTTATCTCGGTTATATGGGGTGCCAGAGCAGTGAAAACATACAACAATAATATTCTTGCCAATTCCTAGATTGTAAATGATAACACTAAAGTACAGTACTGTGTTTTATACACCTAAACCCATCATGACATAGTGGGCGGCTGACAAAGAAAATTATCTGTTTTTATGTTTTAACCAATATGTTTTAACCAAAATATTTATGTAATTATGAGGATAAGACAATGCTTAATATTAAAAAAATAAATATAGTAGTGTTGGCTTCAATGGTTATTTTCGCACAGTTATTGGTTAGCTGTAGTGGTAATGATGAGTCAGTGTTTTTAGACAAGATAAAGGCCAGTGTTGCAAAAGAAGGCCCACGTTGTTATAGCGTAGATGATCTTCTGAATTTGTTGCTTCTTGGTAAGAAAGGTGGAGAACAGTTTCTTGCAGTAAGGTCTGGAAGCGTCATGAATTTTTATAAGAAAAAACAGGAAAATGGACGAAAAATGATAAAAAAGCTGGCTAAGGCTGGCTATATCATTATGAATGCTAACCCTAAAAAATTGAAATATAATTTCCAGATGTACGATGGTTATAAACTTACAAAAAAAGGCCAAAAGTATATTCTCTGGGATAAGGGTGTATGTGTAGGAAGAAGGGTTGTTACAGGCATCGAAGAATATACGGAACCTTCTAGCTATGGTGGCATGACATTCAGTAAAGTTACATACAAATATAAAATGAATCTTAATAATATTGCTTCTGATCTTGATTTAGGAAAAGAAATTAAAGAAAAACTGCCGGGTGTTGGTAAGGAGATATTTATAAAAACCAATAAGGGGTGGCGTATTAAATAAAATACTGAAAAAAATATTCGGATGGATTATTTTTTAACTGGTTAATTGGTTACATTTTATGTATTGTCATAGCCATAGCCATAAGTAAAGAGGGAAATAAAATGTACAAAATAGCTTTTGCGTTGATGATTACAGTTATATTGTTAAGTGCTTGTGGTAGTGGTAGTAGTGGTGGTGGAAGCCCTGCAAGTGATGGCACTGGAGGTGGTGGTTCTGCGTCAACAGTCAACGGCACTGCAGCAGCCGGTGTGGCGATGGTTGGTGTAGTCAATATCTACGGCGCAAATACCGGCACAGTGCTTAACATACCAATCGACAGTAGTGGTAAATACAGTGCTGATGTTACCGGTTTAACACCACCCTATTTTCTCTGTGCAGAACCGACCGACAAAACCCTGGCACCACAGTACAGCTACGCAGCAGGAGCAGGTACAGCAAACATAACACCACTAACCCGAATATTTCACGCAAAAGAAAGGCGGCTTCGTAAAACATGATATAATTC
>WFMW01000008.1 GCA_015488885.1 Gammaproteobacteria bacterium
AAATCATACCGACACGACTAATTGGCGAAGATCTTTATGGGGTTGTCTTTTTATTTAAGCAATAATCGTTCTGTGAACATAAGCAGTCGTTGTTTCATAGCATCACTGTTACTACTGCCATGTACCGTACAGGCGGTCGATAACGGCGCAACAACCAGTAGTAAATCACTGATTACACACATGCAGAAACAGATTGATGGGTTGAATAGACGTGTGGAAAAACTGGAACAAAGGCTCCAGATATTATCACAAAAGCCTGCTCAACAACGGGTCGTTTCACAACAGATCGTCCCACAACAACAGGCAGACAAACAACTGTCAACGCCACCAAAACTGACAGAACGATCGGCACTGACGGCTTTGCAGGTTATCAGCAAACTGCATGAAAACTGGAAACAGTTGAAACGCGGATTACCGAAAGCCAGCCTCCAACAATTACTTGGCAAGCCTTCATCAGAACTGAAGTTCAGCCAACAAACATTGTGGTATTACAAATATACAGGTATTGGCAATGGTTCAGTGATGCTGAACCAACATGGAAAAGTAAGCGGCTGGCAGATTCCGCCTTTTCCTGATTGATAAACTTGAATTAGCATGTACCGGATTCAGTCTTTTTTGTAAAAATTTGGCCATACTACTGTAAAGACAGTTTTTTTCTGAAAGTTTCTTTAGTTTAATTGTCGGAGTTTCTGCAAGACACTCCTGCATCAGGTGGCTAATCTCCTCATAGCGGGTTAGCCACCGCCTTCCATAATAGTTACCCTTTAAGCCGGTATAGTTATACCGGCTTCTTTTTAATTTCACCATACTCATTAACATTAAACATTAAAACAGGACATATTTACCTGCCAAAAATTGCTCTGTCCTCCAGAAAATTATGGATATACAGACGTCTATCGGGTGAACAGATTACCATTGGTAAAGTACATACATCATGCTATTTTGTCTGAATTCAGGTATATTCCTAAAATTCAGTATAAAACCAGAATAGTTTTAAATGAATCGTCATTCAGAACAAAAAGATTTTTCTCGGCATATGGGCACTGGCATGACTATCATGGCATGGATTATCTTTCTGGCTTTACTTGCTCTGTTTTTTAACCATCTTCTTGATACACGCAATAATCCCAACCAGCATCTTGCTACCGCATCCATTGCGGGTAACAGAGAAGTGGTATTACAACGTAATCCCTATGGCCACTATGTTGCTACTGGAAAAATTAATGGCCATCCGGTGACTTTTCTGCTCGATACCGGTGCCAGCGATATTGCCATACCGGCATCTATTGCACAGACACTCAAGCTGGCACCTGGCCCACAAATACAGGTACAGACTGCAAACGGTGTCGCCCTGGCTGAACGTACCTTTGTGCATTCCATTTCTCTCGGTGATATCACACTACATGACCTACCCGCTACCATTCTGCATCATTACAGGGATAATGAAGTTCTGCTGGGCATGTCCTTTCTCAAACAGCTTGAACTCGTGCAAAAAGGCAATACACTTACCATCAGGCAATCACCATAATTTAATTTAGACCTGTATCACAGCCCATTGTATATATAGGTATCAACGGGTTTCTACCGGTACAATAGCGATCAGTCTGAAAGACTTGACTACAGGCAATTTTTTACAGGATATAAACGAATGGGCAAAAAATATTTAATTGTGGGTGGTGTAGCCGGTGGAGCCTCCACAGCAGCCAGATTGAGAAGGCTGAGTGAAGATGACCAGATTATTATGTTTGAAAAAGGGCCACATGTGTCTTTTTCCAATTGTTCACTGCCTTACTATCTAAGCGGCACGGTCAAAAAAATCGATGATTTGTTGATGATGACACCGGAAAAATTTATCCATCAATACAATATTGAGGCACGGGTTAATCATGAAGTGATCAATATTGACCGCGACAGAAAAGAAGTTGAAGTCAGGGATGGTAATAATGGCAGCAGCTACCGGGAATCCTACGACAAACTGGTGCTATCTCCGGGTGCCGTACCAATTGTCCCGAAAATTCCGGGTATTGAAAAGATTCGACCCTTCACCCTGCGCAATGTGAGAGATATTGACCAGTTGAAAAAATATGTCGATCACATCAAACCCACTCGCATCACCGTCATTGGTGGGGGGTTTATCGGTATAGAATGTGCCGAAAATTTTGTTACTGCCGGTTATCAGGTTTCACTGGTAGAAGCCCAGACGCAAATACTCACCCAGTTTGATGACGAGATGGTACAGATTTTACACAAAGAAATGTATGATCAGGGACTTGATCTGCATATTGATGACAAAGTTATCGGTTTTGATACTAACCAGGTTTTTCTTGAATCAGGAAACAGGATAAACAGTGAAGTAATTGTGCTGGCAATAGGTGTACGACCTGATACAGAGCTGGCAAAAAAAGCAGGCCTGACTATCGGTAAAACCAATGGTATCAAGGTTAACCAGAACTACCGTACCAATGACGCGGATATATATGCTGTGGGTGATGCAATTGAAACCTACAACCCGCTAACTCAGGACTGTTTTATCCTTGCTCTGGCAGGCCCGGCACAGAAACAAGCGCGCTCGGTTGCCGATCATATTCATGCTATACCTATTCGAAACACCGGTTATATCGGTTCATCGGTGGTGCAGGTATTCAATTATTCTGCCGCTGCAACCGGTTTAAATGAAAGCCAGCTAGCGAAGATGAATATCGAATATGACTATGTTGAAATTATTCCAAAAGATAAGGTAGGAATCATGCCTGATGCAGAGGAAGTACATTTCAAGCTACTGTTTGAAAAACCTACCGGCAGGGTACTGGGGGCTCAGGCAATCGGTCGCGGTGATATTGTGAAACGAATTGATGTTATTGCCACTGCGATTAAATTTCGTGCCACTATTCAGCATTTACGTGACCTTGAACTTTGTTATGCACCACCTTTTGGTACAGCCAAAGACGTGGTTAATTTTGCTGGTTATGTTGCCTCTAACCTGCTCAACGATAATTTCCAGCAAATAAAAATGAGCCAGCTGCGTTCACTTACTGAAAACGGGGCATACATTCTTGACGTACGTGAAAACAACGAATGGGATGAAGGACATGTGTTAAATGCCCATCATATTCCACTTTCTGCACTACGCGTCAGAATGAATGAAATTCCTCAGGATCAACCGGTGTATATCTACTGTCGTTCCGGCCAACGTTCCTATAACGCTGTACTGGCATTGCAATACTCGGGTTACCATAATGTATACAATATTTCCGGCGGTTTTATGGGTATCTGTTTCTACGAATACTTTACGGATCAAACCTGCAATAGAAAGCCGATTGTCAGTGCTTATAATTTCAATTAGGGTTTATTCTATATCCATGGTTTATTCTATATTCTGAATCTGCTCACGCATCTGCTCAATCAACACCTTTAGCTCAACCGATGCCTGGGTGCTGGTTATATCCACCGATTTGGAACCCAGCGTATTGGCTTCACGATTGAGCTCCTGCATCAAAAAGTCCAGTCGTCGGCCAACGGCTTCATCGCGTAACAACACTTCCTGTATTTCTTTCAAATGACAGTCAAGCCGGTCGAGTTCCTCTTCGACATCCATTTTCTGCAGAAAATGCAGCAGCTCCTGCTCCATTCTGTCATGGTCAATCTGCGATGCCAGTTCGGCCAGTTTTGCCTGAATTTTTTCACGGTAGCGCTGTTGAATCTGCGGCATATTTTCCCGTGTCCGGTTAACAATCTGTTGCATAGATTCACAACGCTGTTGCAGTATCGTCGCCAGCCGTTCGCCCTCACGTAAGCGATTTTTAACCAGTTCCTCCAACGCCTGTCTCAATAATTTTTCCAGTGCAGCATAAACCGGTTTGATGTCTGGCTGAAATTCCTGTACTACACCTGGCCAGTTGAGTACATCCATAGAATTAACTTCAGATGGCTGTCGCAATAAATCGTTAACCACATGACAGGCATCGACCACCGCTTTTGCCTGTAGCTGATCAATATCCAGCTTACCTGAATGCGACTTGCTTAATTGTAAACGCACATTACATTCAACTTTGCCACGCTTTAACCGCCCACTGATTATTTCACGATAACCGGCTTCCTGCGCCCGCAACTCATCTGGCAAACGCAGATGTAATTCCAGGAAACGGTGATTCACACCACGCAGTTCGCACACCAGGGTGCCAAACGCTTCATTTACCTGCATACGCGCAAAGGCAGTCATACTTTTGATCATGCATTTTTCTCCTGTGTTTTTCAGGATTGTATCATGCAGGCTAAAAGAAAAGCGGATTGAATTAAAGAGTCATCTCCGTGCCATGGCAACTAACCCGGATAATTTATGAAAATACAGAATTTCGGGGAAATTCGAGTTAAATACCATTATCGTTTTTCGTTATAATAGGCGCCTTCTTAATTTCAGAGAGCAAAAACATGCGCCCAGGTAAACGCCAGCCGGATGAAATGCGTGTCATACGCATAACACGTCACTATACCAAACATGCAGAAGGGTCAGTATTAGTTGAATTTGGCGATACCAGAGTTATCTGTACCGCATCCGTTGAAGAAAGAGTACCGGGCTTTTTACGCGGTAAAGGCCAGGGCTGGGTAACTGCTGAATATGGTATGTTACCGCGCTCCACCGGTAGCCGCATGCGCCGCGAAGCCAGCAGTGGCAAACAGGGTGGTCGAACCATGGAAATCCAGCGGCTTATCGGGCGTTCACTGCGAGCGGCTATTGACCTGAAAAAACTGGGCGAAAACACCATTAGCCTTGACTGCGATGTGATTCAGGCGGATGGTGGCACCCGTACCGCCAGTATTACCGGTGCCTGGGTAGCCCTGCATGATGCGGTTGCTTATTTGCTGGACAAAAACAGGCTGGCAGAAAATCCGCTGCACCATCAAATTGCTTCAGTTTCAGTGGGCATTTATAACGGCACCCCGGTTCTGGATCTGGATTATGCTGAAGACTCCAATGCCGAAACCGATATGAATGTGGTGATGAATAATGACCATGAATTTATCGAAGTACAGGGTACAGCCGAAGGTCATCCTTATTCAAAAGATGAACTCAATGCGATGCTGACACTGGCGGAAAAAGGTATTGGTGAACTGATTATCGCGCAGACAGCAGCTATTGAAAGCTAAGGAAATAATAATGAAAAAAATCAAAAAAATAGTCCTCGCCAGCGGCAATGCCGGTAAGGTGCGTGAAATCAACAAACTGTTTGCAGCCAGCGGCATAGAAATTGTGCCACAGTCTGACTTTAATGTGCCGGATATACCGGAAACCGGCACCACCTTTGTTGAAAACGCCATTATTAAAGCACGTCAGGCAGCCAAACACACCGGCCTGCCTGCCATTGCCGACGATTCCGGTATTGAAGTGGATGCACTGGATGCCCGTCCCGGCGTTTATTCGGCGCGTTATGCCGGTGAAAATGCCAGCGATACCGACAACAACAATAAAATGCTGGAAGAATTACAGGGCATACCGGATGCAGAACGCACTGCCCGTTACCAGTGTTTACTGGTATTTATGCGTTCGCATACCGACCCGGTACCGATTATCACCCAGGGCAGCTGGGAAGGCCGAATTCTGCAGGCACCCGAAGGCAGCGGCGGCTTTGGTTATGACCCGATATTTTATATTCCTTCGCAAAAGTGTTCCGGTGGTAATCTGCCACTGGAAATAAAAAATACCATGAGCCATCGTGCCATTGCCCTGAATGCCATGCTGGATGCGTTCA
>WFMW01000009.1 GCA_015488885.1 Gammaproteobacteria bacterium
CTTTTAGTCTATGGTTGTTGACATTTTTACTGAAAAACTGATGGGCACGAGATCTATCAGGAATCCAGGCGTCAGTCACTGGAGTCCTGATAACACCATTCGGAAATGACACGACAAGTGTAGTTGCTAAAGCCTTTCACTAAAAATGCATAGTTTTAACTATGCGAACTGAGACCAGTTAACAGTTGAATAAGTAATGGATGTTTATTCTGTTTTAATTTTTTCACTTCGCCTGTCCCAGCCATTGAACAAGCTGATGGCTAACAAGTGTCGCGGCTTTATTCAAGGCCATTACCGCACCCTGTGCATTATTGGCGGGCGCAGGTGCTGTTGCCATAAACTGTCTGCTTTTAATCACCTGCCGGGTTACATTATTCACAAGGTAAAATCGTATACTGATAACGCCGCTGGAATGTTGTTTGTCCATTATGTGCTGGCTAAAATCAAACAGCGTACTTTCCAGAATCAGCCTGGCTTTTGATGTGGAAACCGGCGGCAGCACCGCAGCAAACAGCTTGCTCTTTTCCAGTGCCTGCTGGAATACTGCCTGTAGTAATATTACCGGGGCATCACTCCAGCGGCTATAGGCATAGCTATTGCGGCTGTAACGGGTATTTATGTAGATAATACTGGTATTGTTATACAGTCGTGTTGCATTCACGGGTGCCAGCTTGAGTACAATATGCCCGGTGTTTTTTACTGTCTGATGTTGTGTTTTTCGCTTCCTTTGCTGTGTCTCGTGTTTATTTGACCACTGCTTTGACCACCGGGGCGACAGGGTATAAATATTGGTTGCTGGAACGGTCTCGGTGGCACAGCTGGCAAGCAGACCAAACAGTGCAAGGAATAACAGATAATTATTATTCATGGTAACCTTTCTCTCCCGGCCCGGGTTTTATTTCAGTGCGTTTAAACAACAGGTCACTCGGGCTGGCCTGGAAGTTTTGCACCGTGGTTTGTAATTGTATGGTTAAATCATTTAACTGCGCTACCAGTTGATTGAAGGATGCCAGACTTTGTTCAACGTTGCGGTTTAGTTTGTGCCCGACATTGGCGTAATTTATCTGCAGGCTGGTGGCCATATTACTTACATTGGCTGATGCCAGGCCGATTTTTTTAAAAGCATGGGTCATGCTTTGTTCCATGCTGACACCATTGGTAAGTAGTAAGTGAAAATCGGGTATTTGTTTATTGATATTATGGCTGAGGGTTTTTATTTCAGTCAGCATAGCTTGAATATTTTGCAGGTTTTTATCATTTAACAAACGATTTAGCTTGTCCAGAACATAGGCGGATTTAACGGATAGCCCTCTCAGGGTTTTATCTATCCGGGTGAAGGTGGATGCGGTGGCAGGTATGACTGGAATATTACTGGCTGATGGTTTTAGTAAAGGTGATTTTTTACTGCTGCCTGCCAGTTCAATATAAGCCAGTCCAGTCAGTCCAAAAAACTTCAGGCTGGCAGTGGCATCTTTTTTTACCGGTGTGTTATGTTTAATTTTCAGCAGTAATTCTACCTGTTCTGAATTATGTGGATTAATACTGATTTGTTCAACATTACCGACACGCACACCGCGGTAGCGGACGGCTGCATCGGGGCTTAAACCGGCAACAGATTCTGACATATAAACCCTGTAGCGATCATATTCCTGTTTGCCACCATACTGTTCCAGCCAGTAAACAGAGCTGAACATGGCGGTCATTAATAGCACGACAAACAGTCCGACCAGGGTATAGTTTATTTTGCTTTCCATTATGCCTCCTCACGCTGTCTGCGTATTCTGCCGCGAGTGCCACCAAAAAACTGTTTGATAACAGGGTGCGGATTCTTCAACACCTCATTTAATGTACCTTCTGCAATAACTTTTTTTTCACCCAATACGGAAAATCTATCCACGATAGTCCAGATTGAATCAAGATCATGGGTTACCATTACCACGGTTAAGCCAAGCATATCACGTAGTTGAAGAATTAAATGGTCAAAAGCTTCGGCACTGACAGGATCCAGCCCTGAAGTGGGTTCGTCAAGAAACAACAGTTCAGGATCCATGGCTAATGCGCGTGCCAGGGCAACACGTTTAATCATGCCACCACTGAGTTCGGACGGATAGAGAGCAGCAGCATGTTCAGGTAATCCCACCAGATTTATTTTCATATGAATGATATCCTTTACCAGTTTTGCTGGCAGATGGCTGTACTCACGTAAAGTTATGCCGATATTTTCTGCGACGGTGAGCGATGAAAAAAGTGCGCCAGCCTGAAATAACACGCCCCATTTCCTGCGTAATTTCAGGCTTGCCAGTGGACTGATGTTATGCAGATTTTCTCCCAGTACATGTATTTCACCCGATTGAGGTTTTATCAGTAAAGTCATTTCTTTGAGTAAAGTCGATTTGCCTGAACCACTGCCACCAAGCAGGCCGTAAATTTCACCTCGATTAATTCTCAGGTTGATACCATCATGCACAATATTTTTACCAAAATAAGTGACAATATTTCTGGCTGTAATGATGGGTTGAATCATAGGCCTAATGCTGTCAGGATAACTGAAAATAAAGCATCGCATGCGATGACCAGAAAGATGGCATTCACCACACTGATCGTGGTATAGCGGCCAATGCTCTCGGTGTTACTGGACACACGGAAGCCATAAAAACAGCCTGTTGTGGCAATTAACCAGGCAAAGAAAGGGCCTTTAAGAATACCGATCCATACATTTTTAACATGCAATACAATCTGTAGCCGGTGTAAAAATTCAGCATACGATAAATGCATATGTAAATGTGCAATAAACATACCCCCGAAAATACCAATAATATCAGCAAAGAAAATCAGTAAAGGCAGGGCGATCATCAATGCTATTATGCGTGGTAAAACCAGAAAGCGTTGGGGTTCAAAACCCATAATACGCATGGCATCCATTTCTTCAGTAATTTTCATTACCCCCAATTCGGCAGTATAGGAAGAGCCGGTACGCCCGGCAATAACAATAGCCGTAATCAACGGGGCAAGTTCCCTGCTAATAGAAAGCCCGATCATATCGACGATAAAAATATTGGCACCAAATTTTTCCAGTTGTACCGCACCCTGATACGCAATCACCACCCCAATTAAAAAGCTGGTAACAGTAATAATGGGCAGCGCCCGCACACCGGCATCCTGGATATTTTCAGCTATTGCGGCAAAACGGATACTGGCCGGGTGACGCAGCGAGTACAGCAGGGTAATAAAGTTTTCACCAATAAAAGCAAGAAATGCGGTTATTTCCTGTAGCCAGTCAAATGTCGTTTTTCCAATCGGATACAACGGATTGGGTAGGTGTGAATATAAGCTTGTAGCAGGTTCATTATAATCAGAAACATGTGCTCGTAGCAGTTGATAAAGTTTTTTCTGTTCGCTATCCATGCCGCTGAGTTCAACCGTGCAGCCCTTTAGTTTGAGTATGTCAGAACAGTGGATAAACAGCATCATGCCAGCTGAATCGGCATGACTAACTGCTGAAATATCCCATTGAACGGTGACAGGTTGAATCTTGCGAATAAGTTTTTTCAGTTTAACTGTGGCATCATGCAGAACATCGACAGTCCATTCACCAGAACTTTTAAGCAGAATATCACCGTTGGCCTGAGTGACCTGTTTCAGCAGTGCCTGTGGTAACTGATTTTTTTGCATTAGGCTATCGTATCGGTGGATTAATAGTAATAGTATGTTTCTATCGTTTTCGACCCGGCGCCAGTATTTCCTTGTTTTGATGTGCATAGATAATAATGGCCATAAACACACCCGCCTGTATTACGCCAAGAATAACCTCACTGGATACGGCCATCATGGCATTTAGACTTTGTGGCACCCAGTCACCCATACCCAGTGTGGTGAACAATTCGCTGGAAATATAAAAGGCGACCAGTAATTCGTGTTGTTTAATAGTGGCCAGTTGTGCTGCTGCAATATCAGCACTGTAATGAAATAGATGGAATACATCAAAAATATAAAACATAATGGCAAAATATGAAATTGTTATCAGGGTGATTTCAAGGTACAGGCCAACAATACGAATCAGGGTGATATGTAAAGCGCGTTTTGAGCGACTGAAAAGAAATAGCATAGTGTCAAGTAAAGCCAGCCGGGTAATAACAATATAGATAATATTAATGGTTAGAAATATTTCTTTTTTATCAATAAAAAAGGCTGGATAATAGTGTTTCCACATACCTTCACCTATTAACGGTAATAATATTAATGGTAATAGAAGGGGGGTATAGGTCAGGTTGGGTCGATAGGAAATAGATAACATTACTGGTACCCTTTAATGAAAGTTTCGTGTTCAACAGTATACATCGGTCAGTCTTCGGGCCTGCTGAATGCAGGGTAAATATTTTTTATCCCTGTTTATAGTAAGACGATGAAGGAATAGAAAGGATGCAGGTAATAGTTTATTACTGCAGGTATATTGAAAATCAGCCATTCATCCCTATAACTATTAAGTAGCGATTGCTTAATCAAGTAACTGAGGAGTTATTATGTCTTCAATGCAGGAACTGGAATTACAGAAATATCATCATGAGCTGGTCAAGGACATTCAGTCACTGGTTGAAAAATACCGCCGGGCCATGGACTGGGATATTCCTGATAATAATGAAAAACTGGCCGATAAACTGATTTTTGAGGCGATTCAGAAAGCACTGGATGCGACTCGTCAGCAGGCCTGACATAGTATTGTTCCCGTGCAGTGCGTGGGAACAATAGCAAAAATTAAAGAAACCATGAAATATCCAGGTCAGAAGCTTGTCCGAGATTGCTGTTCCCATGGATTGTATAGTTCTGCTGTACTCTGCTGCATATCTGAGATATTTCTTGTCACGACAACACAATTATTCACCGCAGAGCAGGAACGATAGCATAATCTATTTTCATAGTTGGGTGATTAGTTGCAAGGTATGCTTCGCAATAATCATTTCTTCATTGGTAGGAATGCGCAAAATCGTAACGTTACTGCTGGCTGAACTGATCTTGCGGTGATTGTTATTATTGGCGTCAGTATCTATCTGTATGCCCAACCAGGTAGCCTGCCTGCAGATGCGTTCACGAATGAGGGCTGAGTTTTCACCAATACCGGCGGTGAATACCAGCACATCGATGCCGCCGATTGCCGCCGCCAGCGATGCGATTGCCCGCTGTGTGTGATGCACGAAATAATCAATGGCACGGCTGGCCTCAGTGTGTTTGTCAGCGAGCAATTTGCGCATATCGCCACTGATGCCGGACAGGCCATACAAGCCGCATTGCTGGTTTAGCAGCTCATCGACCTGCTCAATCGATAAACCCGCTTCGCGAATAAACCAGCTGATTACGCCGGGATCCAGTGTGCCCGGACGCGTGGCCATGGGGATGCCATCAAGCGGCGTAAACCCCATGGTGGTTGCCACCGACTTGCGTTGTACCATGGCACACAAACTGGCACCGTGGCCGAGGTGGGCAACAATCACCTTTGCATCGGCGGATGAACCGGCATATTCCGGCAAAACCGAGGCAATATATTCATACGATAAACCATGAAAGCCATAATGTTGCACACCACGTTCAAACCATACAGGCGGCAGTGCGTAATGCTGTTCATACTCTGGCATGGTGCGATGAAAGGCGGTATCGAAACAGGCAACCTGCTGCAGTTCGGGGCGTTGTTGCTGCAATGCATCGATGGCGGCCAGGTTGTGTGGCATATGCAGGGGAGCCAGGTGGCTATAATCCTGTAATTGCTGGCGTATTCTGGTGTTGATGATTACCGGGGTGCTGAATTTGCGGCCACCGTGTACCACGCGGTGACCGGCACCGGCCAGTTGCAGCTGAGGATAGTCTTTTTCCACCCGTTCCAGAATACAGGTGATAGCCTGCTCATGTGTCGTCAGGGCTAATAATTGCGTTCGGGTATTGTTTCCATAAACAGAAAATTTTGCCTGCCTGGCCGAACTTTCGTTGCCTAAATTTTCAATCTCTCCCTGCGTTATGCACGCCGGTTTGTTGCCATGAATCGCATACAGACCGAATTTCAGGCTGGAGGAACCTGCATTAAAGATAATGACTGCCTGTTGTTTATCTGTCATAGGGAAAATTTATTCCGAGGTTCTCATGGATTAATTGTTATCAATAATCTGCTGGCGGTTGTGCATGAGAACAGCGAGGGCAGCAGCGACCAGACGGGCTTTGGGTGGGTCGGATCTTGATGGCAGCAAAATAGGTACCTGAGCGCCGATGACAATACCCGCCATGGTAGCGCTGGCCAGATATTCAAGATCTTTGGCCAGAATGTTTGCTGCATTCAGATCAGGCGCCAGTAGAATGTCCACATCACCCGACACTGGACTTGTAATATGTTTAATCTCGGCAGCCTGTAAGGATATGGCATTATCAAACGCAAGTGGGCCGT
Organism: Gammaproteobacteria bacterium; assembly: GCA_015488885.1. Taxonomy (GTDB): domain Bacteria; phylum Pseudomonadota; class Gammaproteobacteria; order SZUA-229; family SZUA-229; genus S010-25. Next base: position 6,425 of record WFMW01000009.1, read on the forward strand.
CGATAATGGCATGTTTAATTTGACCGCGGTCAGCCATTTTACTCAGACAGGCGGCATCAATGGTAGACTGAATGCCGGGTTTAACGACTTCTACTGCCGATAACACGGCTACTTTAGGTTGTTTTACACCAAGCAGGCGTGCCAGATAAATGGCGTTCTTTAAAATAGCAGTCTTTATATTTAAGTCTGGGGCAATATTAATGGCTGCATCAGTAATATATAAAAGCTTAGGGTAGGTGGGTAGTTCTGCTATAAAAACATGGCTGACACGCATACCTGTACTCAGGTGTTTAACGACCGGGCGCATTAAGGCATCTGTATGAATCCAGCCTTTGGCGAGCGCAGCAGCTTTTTTCTGTTTAACCCGTTCAATTCCCGTTTGTGCAGCAGCATCCTCAGTTCGAGCATCAATGACTGAGGTGCACGTCAGGCTATACTCCATCCGCTCACAGAGTCGATGAATTTTTTCCTGTTTACCTATTAAAGTCGGCTTAACCAGGCCAGCTTCCTGAGCTTCCATCATGCCCTGTAAAACATAATACTCTTCGGCATTGACCACTGCGACGGACAGTGGCTCAAACTTTTGTGCCTGTTTAATGAAATGTTCCAGACGTGGTGAATTATTCAATGATGCCGGGATGGCGGAGGTGTTTTCTATCTCTGGTCGGCTTGTTTTTGACTGTTCCATGACTGTTTCTCTATTATCGCCTCATCGGTTTTCTGGTGTCCATACCTGTTTATTCAGCAGGGTCAGCTGGTCATCGAAGTCATAAATATGCGGTGTACCGGTTGGTATCTCAACCTGGATAATCTGCTCAGCGTTTAATTTTTCAATATGCATTATCAGCGCACGTAAGGAATTGCCGTGGGCGGAAATCAGCACGGTTTTGCCGCTACGAAGTTCGGGTACAATTTTGTTTTTATAATAGGGCAGGGTGCGCTCGGTTGTCATTTTAAGACTTTCACCATTAGGTGGTGCGATGTCATAGCTGCGTCGCCAGATATGTACCTGCTCATCACCGAACTGCTGGCGTGCCTTATCTTTGTTTAAGCCCTGCAGATCGCCATAATAACGTTCATTAAGTTTTTCAGATATATAGATTTTGAGTTCTCTGGCATCATCGTCAGCAGGTATGAAATGTTCATACCATTGCCGGCTTTTTTTGTGTACGCGCACATACTGTTCACAGTACATATTGTGTTTAAGTATTTCATACAGCGTGTCCTGAGCGCGTAATAACATTGACGTGAAAGCAATATCAAAATGTTCCCTGGCAAGTAATTTACCGGCTTTTTCCGCTTCCGCCATACCATGCCAGCTGAGCGAGATATCGACCCAGCCGGTAAAACGGTTTTGCTGATTCCAGATAGACTGGCCATGACGAACAAGCACAAGACGGCTCATGGTGATAAAACCAGGCTAGGCCTTAACTTCAGCAGGTAAGAACTCGTCAAGTGCTTCCAGTAATGGCGTCATATACATATAGGCTGGGCCGCCGTGCATAATAATGGCCATATAACCTGCTTCCACAATCTCGTCACGTTTTGCACCGGCTTTTACCGCCTCTTCGACATGAAAAGCAATACACCATTCACATTGTGCAGCCACAGAAAGTCCCACATTGATCAGCTCTTTCTGTTTGGTGTCCAGCGCCTTGCCTGACTCGGCACGATTAAGAAAACCCAGAAAACTATCGGTTTCTGCCGGATAGTCCCGCTGTAAGCGTTGGGTCAGTTGCATGGCCTGGTTAAGTTTATCTTTCATTGCTCCCATTGGATTCACCTCTTGTTTATTTTTGTAAAGCGGATGAAAAAGTATGCCTGCAAGCAGATATTACTAAGGCGAACACTAATTATGCCGTAAGAAGTATTGAATTGTTTTATAAAAAAGTTGATTTAGATTAACTTTTAGTTAAATAAGGCAGCAATAATATTGTTTTAAGACAGGGAAAAGCCAGGCAATCACTGACACGATCAATCGTATCAGTGGTTTGCCAGTTAATCCAGATTAATAGCTGGACGGGCTGTGTTCGTGTCCATGACAGTTGAGTGAACAGCTGCCATGACCAGGGTTGGCCGGGTCAGGAACAAATTGTAGCAGGCCGTTGGCTGAGGGACTAACCACGGTTTTCCCGGTCTGGGTTTTCAACATAAAATCAATCAGATAAAGATTATTACGTGAACCGTGGGCATCATGGCAAACTGCACAGGAAGTCTGATCATTAACCACATGGGTATTATGTGGAAAGCCGGTGCCCGGTTGCAGTAGTGTTGTGCGATCATGACAGCTATAACAAAGATCATAGCTGGCGCTGGATTCAACTACTGGATCGTCAGCCTGATACTGCCTGGCTAGAATGGGGGCATAGTTAGAACCATGTGGGCCGCGTGGCTGAGTACTGCCAGCAATCCAGCTGTCATTGTTATGGCAGTCACTGCAGTCGATCTGACTTGAGGTCGTTAATGGTGAAACCAGACCGGTGATAGTCGGGTTTTTGCCAGGTGCGGCAACGGGGTGAAATGACGGGTTAGCCGGGTTTATTCTGAAACGAATATTGCGGGTATTATCATTGCGTGAAATACCGAGGGTGGTTGGTTCCTGTGTGCCATGGCATTTCAGACAGATCTCATACTTGAATACAGAACTGTTGGTGGTAATACCGTCGATTGTCAGGCCACTTACATTTCGCTGTGAGCCTGAAACGGTAGTCTTTGTGTTGGTTGGCGTGGTGGCGCTACTATGGGGGTTGTGGCAATCTTCACAACTCACATGTCGGGGCATGGTCAGCGGATCTTCCTGGGGTTGATGAATCCACTGGGATGTTTCTATCGGGTGATGTGAGGGTTTCAGAAATGCACTTGCAATATCTTTTTGTGCCACCGTACCACTATGACATTTAGTGCAGTTGGTGGGCTGGTCAGCATCCGCCATTAGCCACTCGGCATGGCCGGCAGAATGCGAACGATGGCAATTATAGCAGGCGTTCTCGGCAACAGTTGAAAATGGACTACCGGGCCACGGATTAGTGCCCGCACCTGACCAGATGGCGGGTGAGAGGGCATGTGCTGAGTCGGCCCACTGGTTGAGCTGATGACAACGAGTACAGAGTGCCCCGTTCTGGTTGCTCAGGCGTAGAAAACTGGGGTTGGTATCCTCGTGAGGATCATGGCAGGTATCACATTGTACAGACTGTGGTGCCAGTGGCGCAGCAGGTGGTTCGTCCAGTGGTGTATTGCTTGTTAGACTGGCCGGGTCAGCTAGTTCTCCCTGCGCCGTCGCCAGTGCATTGTCATAAATGAAGGAAATCGGGTGATCGTTTGACAGGTCGGTGCCCAGATCATCTTCTCCGGTCAGCGGCCCCAGAGTAAAATGACTGCCTTTGGTTGGCACCCGAACATTGCTGCCCAGCGCCAGAATACCATCATGGCATGACAGGCATAAACGTGAACTGCCACTGGGCTGTCCGGGGCTTGATTTCAGTGTGCTACTCCGATAAAGATTATAGGTAACGCCGGGTAATGTCCGGTTCCATAATGCGCGGGTGGGGTTGGCTTTATGTGGTGTATGGCAGAACACGCACAGACCGGCATTTGCAGTTTCCTTTACCGGGCCGGGGCCTGATGCGGTCAGGTTGTGTTTGGTTGCCGCCAGACCGCTGAGTGCAGTGGCAGTATGGGGTAAAAGCAAAATACACAGCAATGGTAAATATCGATGCCAGTGGTAGTGTGTTTTTTTACGGGCAGTCGTCCTGTTGATAAAAAGTCTGCAACGGGTAGCGATAAGTGCGATCATGACTGTTGCCTTGCTTTGGTGTGAATAAATTCAAAAATCTGGATACGGTGATTATAGCTATCAGCCACAAAAATACGATCTTGAGCATTGATAAAAATACCACCAGGTAACCAGAACTGGCCAGGGCCGGCACCATGTTCACCGAACGATAACAGGTAACGACCGCTGGTGTCGAATATCTGCACTGTATCAAACAGGGCATCGACCACATAGATATGTTGACCACTGTCTTCAGCTACCCCTTTGGGTGAGGAAAAACTGCCGGAACCGTCACCATGATGACCGAACTGCCATTGAAATTGTCCCTGTCGGTTAAAAGCCTGAATGCGGAAATTGAGTGCATCAGTTACCAGTAAAGGATCGCCAGGGCGCAGCCCCAGATAAGTAGGGTAGTTAAATTCGCCCTGAGCTGAGCCATGTTTTCCCCAGGCCAGCAGTTGTTTGCCGTGATTGTCATAAACCAGAATTTTTTGCGCAGAGGCATCGGCCACATACAGTTTCTGGTTATGTTCATCATAGGCTACGGCAACCGGCCGTTGCAGATCACCGTGAGCGGCAATGCCCAGAAATTTCCCCTGGTGATCCAGTAAAAATACCCGTCCAGCTCTGGCGTCAGCCACAAACACTGCGCCATCTTTGCGTACGGTCACAGCCACCGGTGATAACAGTGGGTTCTCGCCAGCATGTTGTACCCGGATGGTTCGATTACTGGGTGCATCCAGAATCCACACTGATTTTGCCCCTGGGTCAGCGACATATAAAATACCGTGCCATTCAGCGACCCCGGTAGGTCGAACCAGATGCAGTGGAGTGCCACCAGTAATTTTGTTCAGTATGCGCTTAAAAAAGGATGGGTTTATACCCATGTCTTCGGGGGTGGCAACGTTACCAACCAGACGTATGCGTGGCGTTGCAGGTGCGGCAGGCCATACTCTGCTGACTTCAGTTGCTGCCAGTTTATTGTCCGTGTGGATCGGTGAGCAGGCTATCGGCAATATTGTCATCAGGCCAAGACAGAGAAGAGTATAAAAATAGTTTTTCAGGCGCATATCAGAAACTCCGTACAATATTGATATCAATGCGTTCATCGTTGGTGCTGCTGGTGCCACGCTCAAAATTATCCAGCAGCAAGTCGCCACGAACTGTCATTTTGCCGTATCGACGACTGGTGACAATGCCGGCCCGGCGTGTGCTCTGGTTATCAACTTCGCTATCATTGAGAACCAGAATGCTGGTAAATAATCGCATTTGCCAGCCATTTGAAGTCATACCATTTAATGACAGGTTACCCGAATAGCTGTTAGTGTTTCTCGGTCGGGGCAGCTGGAAGTTGGTAACACTTTCGGAAGTATTTGCAATCAGTGTCAGGCCAAGAACATTAGCATAGCTAGCTGTCTGGTCGAAACGCCAACGTCTATATTTCTGGTTGCTATCATTTTCAACCTGATAATTAAATCCTGCGCTGGCATCCAGCCGCCTCCAGTGACCGTTGAGCTGTAGATCAGCGGTATTGATCTGGCGATTCTGTAGAAAACCGTTATCCTGTCCAGATATTAAATTTTGTTGACTGGCATCGTGCGCCAGAGAAAAACTAAGCCAGCCATAATCAATGCTGGCGCCTACATTTAACACGACAGTTGAGAAGCGGACGGATGGTGCTACCTGATACTGATAATCGACTTCCAGCGGGTCATTGGCCTGAATCGTTGCACTGGTAGGTAACAAGCGGATACGGGTTCTGTCAACATCGGTAATAATTGTATAATCAATGCCAACGGTCATGGCTATCTGGGCACCGCCGCGTCGATCGACAATAACGATGCTGTTAGTCTTAACCAGACGATGATTAAGAAAAAACTCTGCAACCCCAGTTGGGAATGTTGAAGAGACAGTATGGGGTTCTGCCTGTATATCAATTTGCCCGTTACTGAGATTATTGTCATTAATCCGATAATTATTATTGGCGTGCAGATTCAGGCGGCCATTGGAAGGAAGCTGGTGATGATAACTAAGGCCGGCACCAGCGCCATAGCTGCTGGTTTTACCGGCAGGCAGGTCAACCCGGCTGGCCTGACCATTCAGGCTGGCGTTCATGTTTTTATAAAATTGCTGACTGATCAGTATGCTTCCAAGCTGAGTGGTAGTGGCACCCGAAGAGGTAATAAAGCGGTTATAGCCGTACTGGTAATTAGAGAACAGGTTTATATTGTGACGGATATTCAGGGTCTGGTTAGTGGTTAATGAGCTGGTATTTCTGAGTCCATTATAGCGAATATAATTGGCTGTCGCATTCCAGCGGCGGTTCAGGGTCGGACCAAAATCCAGACTGTAGGTGAGGTTGGCGGTGTGGCTGGTAAAACCATTGTCTTTCAGTAGAGTATTTTTAATGTCATCAAACTGGTAATGAAATTGCAGGTCAGCTGTCTGGTATCCCTTGTGGGCGTCATACTGGATGATATTGTGGTCTTCATTGCGCTGAAAGTTCTGTCCGTTACCACTGGAGCTTTCATCTATAGTTAATTGATTGATGCTCAGCGAGGTACTGAAATACGGGATCTTCCAGGTTTTAAAAAAAGCCTCTTCACGCAGATTTATACGCCCCCCTCTGGAGGTGGTTGTGGTATTGGTACGAGTGCCAAAATTTCGCGTAATTCTGTCCTGAGCGCGATCAGCATGTAATAACAGGTTATAGGGTTTTTGTGACAGTATACTCATCAATACGTTGTAATCCTCAAGATGACCATGCTGGGAGGCATCCTGTCCGGCAAAATTATCTTTTTCCTGGAACAGGCCAATACTTGCACCGAGATCAAGGTTGATCAGTCGTGGGTCGACGATAAACACACCCTGGTCACGTAAATGCAAATTTTCACGAAACTGGTCGCTGTTAAAATGGGTATCAGCCTGATTCGTCTGGCTGGTTATCTGCCGATCCCGGCTATAATTCAGTTCGGCAGAGGTCGATAATTTTCCGAACCCTACCAGAGGGCGATTGGCTGCATACACATCCGAAAATATTATCAGGCAATACAGGCTTAGCAAAGACAGACATAGACGTTTGTATAAAAGAATATTCATTGTAGTCTAGTCGCTCAGGGAGATTTTCGCGGTGCGTAATGACAGCGTTCACAGGTATCAAAACCAATTGCAAAAGCAACTTTGCCATTATGGCAGACGCCACAGAATTTTCCGCTACGAACAGCATCCATATTAATATTATCTGCGCCCAGCTTCATTTTAAATATTTTGTCATGGCAGACAAAACATTTGAAACGGGTGCGGTGTTTCCAGTGCGGAAACACCGCATGGGGCATAAAAGCGGGAGAATCGGCACCTTTTCGAGGAATAGTAATATCCCCAATCTGGTAAGGAGAGGCTCCAAGTGGCAGGCTTAAACCCAGCATGCTAAAGGCAAACCATAGCCGACACAATCTGATTAAAGTGAGCGATTTTTTCATGATGGCCCCGCCAGTTTCCGATGGCAGCGTGGACAGGCTGTTGTGGGGTCAAAGGAGACCTTGCCGTGACATTCACCACAGAATTTGCCATTAAAAATTTCTTTCATGGTCATTTTATCGGCGCCAGCTTTCATCTGAAAAATACGCGTGTGGCAATTGGTACAGGCCAGCCATTCAGTATGTGCTTTATGCGGGTAGGTGACCTCAAACAGCGGTAATCCTGCTGGATGCAGATGAACATCAAGCGGTAATACCGGATTTGGTTGTGGATGTTTTGGATCGATACTGTTTTTGGGTTTTATTACTCCGGTTTCAATTGCTTTCACCCAGTCAATACCACCTACCGCATCTTTGGGCAGTTTGCGTAATAAGGTCTTCCAGTCAATCTGAAAAGCGGCTTTATAAGGTTTGACCTTGATTAATATCGGCGGCGGTGGGGTATAGGGTGGTGGTCGTCGGGGATGCCTGACATAAGGACGAGGCGGTGGTGATTGCTGACCGACTGGAGGCACACCATCAAAAATCTCAGCCAGTACATCATGGCGTGACTGCTCTGTACAACCGCTATCCAGTCCGATGGCAGACAGCAGTAGACAAATCAGCAACAGGCTGAGAGTGCGTTGCCATATCATCAGTCTAGCCCCCGTTATATTGCGCACCAGCAGGCTGATTCATTTTATGAATGGTGGTGTTTATCATGAGCAAAAGTGACGCGGATGAGGAATAAGCATTTTAGTAACATCGGTATCTGCATTGTCAGTCAGGCCATGACAAAAAGCACAGTAACGGTCATAAATCAGTTTGCCAGATGATGTTGTTGCGTTTACCACTGAGGACAGGACAAAAAATAGAGTGGCAAGAAATACGCTGTTGACAAGTTGTGCAACCAATTTGAATGCACAGTTTTTTAAACTATTTTTATGCATGGCAAGCCTCTCGTTTTATGCTGTTCAATTACTGGGGTGCGAAGCGTGTAAATGCATACCCTGGTAAAAAGTATAGCTTAACCTGCATGGGTTATTAAATTATCTGTTCTGGTTATCCATTTGTTAGTTATTGATCAGAATATTTAAATTTTATCAGGTCTGTTATTGACTGGTAATAAACTACTTTGTGGTAACGATCTGTATCGTGCTCATTAAATATGACGGTATATCTGCCCCGACAGTACGCAATAGTGTTACTACTGTCGGGTTAGATATCAGAGAACCTCTGAACAGGCCAGTGTCTAATTCTACTTATTCAGAGGTTCTCTGGTTCATGTATAGCTTACACAGCTATTTTATATGGCATTTCAGGCAGATATAATTAGTGTCGCTACCTGTCATTGAACCACGCAGGAACAGATCCTCAGTGGATTTTTTGTTATGAGGATCATGGCAGGATGAACATTCGATACCGGTCTTACTTGCCGTTGCGCCTGCAGTGATAACACCAGAGCCATTGTCGGTAAACAGACGTATACCCAAAGTTTGTGGGTCAGACTGGAATTCAGATGTATCGACACCCGAGTCTGTCGTGCTATTATAGGTATTAGCCGCGCCGCCAAATGGATATGCAATAGCAACCGGATGGTTACCTGTCATACTGCCAGTCGCTGTGTTAGCAATAACAAAATCCGCGCCAGCACCTGTCCCACCGACATCAGCCATTTTGGCTGTATTCAGAGTTTGCTTCTGCTCAAAGAACCAGGCGACATCACCAATGGCGACACTGCCATCATGACAACTCAGACATTTGGCCGTGGCACCGTTATAGGTTGCGCCGACAATGGTTGGCAATGTTGTGCCAGCGGTCGTGGTCGGAACATCCCATTGAAACGTATTGGCTGACAATGTATGGTTCCATAATAAATGGCTTGATTGAGCCTTGTGCGGGGTATGGCAATAACTACATTCACCAACATCACCCA
>WFMW01000010.1 GCA_015488885.1 Gammaproteobacteria bacterium
ATCAAATACAGGCAGTGATAATGACTTTTTATTCGTCAGATCACCGCTGATCGCCAGCCTCTGCTTTAATTGTACGACCTGCCTGTTCTGTATACCAGCTTGAAGAACCGGCCCTTCAGCTAATGGTAACCAGCCACCTTGCTGTTCAATAGCACGATAACGATGCAATTGTTTTTTTAATAATCGGTAAACAAAATGTCGGGGAGGAAGTTTATCAAGTAATGCAGTTATCGATGTTTTCCCGGACACATCGTAAAACAGATTAGCAACATCCAGTGGCTTATTGCTGATATGCCAGTTGATGCCCAGATCATGCGGGTTAAATTTTCCCGAATAGACATTGCTGCTATAATGATAGAGGGCCGCTGACAATAACAGCTCAAGGTGAACAGCTGCCTCCCTGTCTGTTGAAGCCCGGTACTTTTTTATGTCTTCGAGGTAATAATCAGACGGTTTCAGACCTTCATCGTCAGCATGAACAAGAATATTCAATAAATCATCAGCACGATTTAATAACCCGTCAGCATCCAGCCATAATGGTTTGTATTTATTTCCCGCATAAAACCCCACGACTGCCGACTTATTCAATTCTGGTAGATGCTCCGGGTTAGTTTGTAACAAATTTTCCAGTGTAGATGAAAATTGCGCCGACCATGAAGTCGCTGCCTGTGAACCCGTTGATACGAACAGACATAACAGGAAAAGCAGCTTTGTAATAGCCCAGAAATCTGTCACGAAATGTGCATTCAAAGCCATTCGTTACGAATTCGTGCACGGTTTAGACGAAACCACTGTAAGGCAATAATCGGGGCAGCCGAATTAATACGGCCATTATCCAGCCAGTCAAAAGCCTGCTGACTACCGACAACATGTACTTTTATATCCTCACCTTCTTCGTCCAGACCATGTATACCCTGCACATTCAAACTATCCGTACGCCCCAGAAAAATCTGTATCTGTTCGCTCTCACCACCAGGACTGGAGTAATACTTGCACATTGGCTGCAAATCCGATACTTTGCAACCGGCCTCTTCACCGGCTTCACGTATGGCAACGGTTTGCGCTGACTCGCCGGCTTCCTGATAACCGGCAATGGTTTCCATCAACCATGGGCCGGATTTATCGTCACCTGCGCCAATTCTAAACTGTTCAACCAGCACCACTTCATCACGTACCGGGTCATAAGGTAATACGGCCACTGCATTGCCTTTATCCAGCAACTCTCTGGTAATTACCGGACTTCTTCCTCCATTAAATAAATCATGTTGCAATTCAATGGCTGAGAGTTTGAAAAACCCCTGATAAAGTATTTTTTTCCTGATTATTGACCATTTCATCATAATTATCATCTTACACACAATTGACTAATTCACAAATTTTAAAGACAAAAATCAGATAATTTTAATTTATAAGTATCATGTATTAGGAAAACATTACATTCTGGAATGATAAACTGGCTTGAAATTTATTGACCATTGACAACTATTAACCACAGTTACCCGTTATGTCTTTTGTACATATACAAGCTTGTTATCTTCATAATCTTTAATTATAAATTCTTTATCAGAGAACGCACCTTTATCAACAGGCTAAATAATAATTACACCTGAGTCAGTCAGAGCATCAAACTCTGCATTAATATCAGTTACTTCAAAAACAACTATATTTGATGCATAGGATTCACGATTATCACTTTTAGCTAGATATATTTTTAAATTGCCTTTTTCTAGTAATGCATTATCTGGATTTTTTATACAACTTTTATGGGTACATTGAAAACCAAGAAAACCAAGATACCACTGTATTGTTGTTTCTATATCGCATACTTTTAAACAGGGGAATATTTTATTCATATTTTTAAACCTGACGAATTAAGATGTGTAAATTTATCATAAAGCTTGAAATAAATACCTAAAAGACTATTATAGTGATATATAAGGTGACATTTATATCGTGACTTAATTCATTAAGTATATATTAACTTACTGTTTTATTTATATATTTACATATTTATTTGGTGACATTTAACGTGACTTTTTCAGTAACAAAAAATGGCGTTTTAACGGTTAAAACACACCGTTCAGGGCATTTTACATTTGAAATTGGTTTGGATTACACCCAGCTAGACACATTAAAACAGTTGACTGAACAGGCGTATGCTCGCTTTGCCAGTATGCCGAAAGTTGGAGACATTGCCAATCAACTAGAAAGGTTAAGTGTAGTAACGTCTGTTTATAGCACTAATACTATTGAAGGTGGTGATTTAACAGAAGAAGAGACTGCTAATGTACTAAATCAGGATCCTACAACAGTAAAAAAACAATCTGATCAAAGAGTCGTTAACCTAAAATCCGCATATAATCTGGCAGAAGATGTTTCAAAAATGATCTTTCTTGATGTAAGTGAGGAAGAGATTGAAACCCTTAAGATCCCAGGGACTATTACGTTAAATATAAAAGATTACATGATTAAAGACCTCCATAAAATTATTACGCATAATTTAGAGCATGAAGATAATATTCCGGGGCAATATAGGAACAACCCAAGGGAGCGGAGAACGCAGGTTGGGGATAAAAATCATGGAGGGGTATACGCACCACCAAAATGCTTAAATGATATTAAGCTGCTTATTGACGCATACGTGTATTGGGCGAATTCTCCCCCAGTAAGTGCTCTACCGCCATTATACAGAGCGCCATTGCTTCATTATTATTTTGAGCGTATCCATCCTTTTTGGGATGGTAATGGTAGAACAGGAAGGGTAGTTGAAGCAATGGTGCTACAGGCAGCAAACTATAAGTACGTTCCTTATGCTAATGCAAAATTTTATTTAGATAATATTGATACATATTTTACTTTGTTTAACACATGTAGAAAGCGTGCAGTAAAAAGAGCGAAAGACCCTAATACCGATTTTGTGAGATTTCACTTAACAGCTACACTGTCTACAGTTAACAGGTTACAGGATAATGCAAACCATATAATCTCAAAGTTTTTGTTTGATGCTAATTTAAATTTTTTGCACACAACTAAAAAAATAAATGACAGACAGCATACTGTAATTTCACAATTATCCACTAACCCTGCAACAGGACTCAAAGGTAGTTTATCAGTACAACCCTGGTACACTTCTCTTTATAGGAACCTTACAGACAGAACGAAGATTAGAGATATAAATAAACTAATAGAATTAGAGTTGATAGTAAGAAACAAGAATGGAGATATTGTTGTCGAGTATGAAAAGCCTAATATTACACTCGCAAATTCACCGATTACATCTATTGAGTACACATAACGCTGAGCTAATTTAACGATTTTACACAGAGCAGAGCCTCAGCGCCTGGCGTGTAAAACCAGTCCGCAATTCTGAGGATATAATACTTAATTATACTACCAGTGTATCACGCGCATTATTAAGCAAGTTAAACAATACCTGTTGCATATAGCTTCCATTATCTCAATATAATACGCTCAATAGTGCTTATTTTTTCAATATTGGCTTAAAATGGAATTGATTCGTCATCATCGTAAGGCATCATGTCACTCATTAAATCAAGAAACACACCGAGTGATTTGCATAAATTCTTTACTGTTTTACTGTACGTCAGTTTTTCTTCTGGTGTTTTTGCTTTGCCCATTGCTTTCAGGGCCGCTTCTATTTCGGTTGAGATTCCAGTCATTATTTTTTCAGTATCCATGATTCCTCCGGTTCATTCTATTTTGAATTATTCATATATTAAACAGGGTTAAGGGTAGATTAATAAATGCCATGTTCACGGGTGGCCAGAAATTGAATCTCCGGCCATTTTTCTATGGTCATATCGAGGTTTACCCGGGTGGGTGCAATGTAAGTCAGATCACCGGCATGGTCGAGTGCCAGATTAGCGGCATGGCGATTTTTAAACCGGTTTAGTTCTTTGTCATCGTCGCATTCTACCCAGCGGGCGGTGGTGACGTTAATCGCTTCAAAATCACAGCTGACCTTGTATTCATTAAGCAAACGATGTTTCACCACTTCAAACTGCAAGACCCCGACTGCGCCTAATATCAGGTCGTTATTATTCAGTGGTCGATACAGTTGTGAGGCACCCTCTTCACACAACTGGATTAAACCTTTCTGCAGGGCTTTCATTTTCAGCGGGTCTTTAAGCCGGGCGCGACGAAATAATTCCGGCGCAAAATTTGGGATACCGGTAAAAGCCAGATCTTCACCCAGCGTAAAGGTATCACCAATTCGCATGGTGCCATGATTGTGCAGGCCGATAATATCACCGGTGAACGCTTCATCCACCTGCTCACGGTCTGCGGCCATAAAGGTGACGGCATCAGCCAGTTTAATGTCTTTACCCAGACGCACATGTTTTACCTTCATGCCCTTCTGATAGGTACCTGAACAGATACGCACAAAGGCAATACGGTCACGATGCCCCGGATCCATATTCGCCTGGATTTTGAAAACAAAACCGCTAAATTTCTCTTCTTCAGGATTTACCACACGGCTGCGGGTTTCACGTGGTTCAGGAGGCGGCGCATACTTGTCAAGCGCATCCAGCAATTCTCTTACCCCAAAATTATTAATCCCCGAACCAAAAAATACCGGCGTGAGTTCGCCGCGCTGGTAGGCATCCAGATCAAAAGCATGACTGGCGCCTTTAACAAGCTCGATTTCATCACGCAGTTCATCTGCCACGCTACCCAGAATGTCATCCAGTTGCGAATTATCCAGACCTTCAATCACATCCCCCTGCTGAATTCTTCCACCATGGGTAGCACTGAACAGATGCACTTTGTTTTCTACCAGATTAAACACACCTTTAAAGGCTTTACCCATGCCGATGGGCCAGGTGATGGGAGCACATTTTATGGATAATATATTTTCAATTTCATCGAGAAGATCAATCGGATCACGCGCTTCCCGATCCATTTTATTGATAAAAGTGATAATCGGTGTGGTGCGCAACCGGCACACGTCCATGAGTTTAATGGTACGTTCTTCGACCCCTTTTGCCGCATCAATTACCATTAAGGCCGAATCTACCGCAGTCAGGGTGCGGTAAGTATCTTCGGAAAAATCGGCATGACCTGGGGTATCGAGCAGATTGATAATGCAGTCTTTATGGGGAAACTGCATAACCGATGAGGTAACTGAAATGCCACGCTGTTTTTCCAGCTCCATCCAGTCAGAGGTGACATGACGAGCAGCCTTGCGCCCTTTAACTGTGCCAGCCATTTGAATCGCGCCACTGAATAACAGTAGTTTTTCAGTCAATGTGGTTTTACCTGCATCCGGGTGCGAGATAATTGCAAACGTGCGTCGCCTTTTAATTTCATTGGTATAATTACTGTCTGACAAACTCTTTTCTCCAAATAGGTACACAGTTATGTACACAATAATAAATATAACTCTTAAGCCTTGATATCGACAGTAAGGACCACCCAGAACCTGAGACTAAGCCAACAAAACCTCCGTCAAAGCGCTTAAAAAATAGCTGGTCATTATATCCCAAGTTGCACACCCTATAAATTGCCGCTTAATATCTTTTCCAACTTCGTACAGTGCTGCTGATGATCTTCCTGGCGCTTCTCTTTGAAAGTCGCCAAATTGGCCAGCATCATTTTCCTGACTATGGATTCTTTGAATTCTGTTGAATATTTGTTTTGCATATCTTCACCTTTAACTGCCCCTATTTTGGATTTAAGTATAACTTATTGAGGCGAAAGGTATCCTGACACAGGGGGTCATCGAGAGTTCGAGATAATGCGCCTTACCTTGAAGAGAAAGCGCAGTTTTTGCCGCAGGATGTAACGAGGAGCCTAACTGGGCTTGCAGTGCATAAACCGCCCCAAGGTAATCAACCTGATCGCCATAACGTACTAAAGCGCCCGTACCTATAGACTCAAACCAGCGACTTTTTTTGTAGCGCTTTTGCAAATCCAGGCTGTAGCCCTGTTCCACCAACCAGGAGGAAACAAGAACAGTGCCGAGAGGCTGCGTGCTTAATAAACTGTTTAGTTTAGATTCTTTTACGGTACTCATGGTACCATTTTACCAATAAAAATAAACCCTCCATCCCTATACAGAAGGAAATTGCTACCGACCCCGATCAAAATCCTGACCGCGTTTTCTGGTCCGGCGGTAACGTAAGCTTCCCCGAAATGGATGCACATGCATCCCTGCCTTTCTGGCGAAGAACGGGTGGGTGTCCTGTCAATGCCGAGGGGTATCCCCGGCCTGCACAATTCTTGGAAGGTTGTGGACACGGCTTGACAGACATGAGGGCAGAGCCCTTTCTCAAGGACTAAACAGAATTCAGGCTATTTAAATATACTGTCCCGGTTTTTTATAAATGCGGCTTCATGCAAAGTGGTAATTTGATGTCAAACGTGATGAACCCGCCCACCAGTATGAGCATTTAGCAGAAGCTCGCCGACAACTAGATAAGCGTTTAAATTTACTACGGAATTCAGAGAGCTTCGCACGCCCATCATGGGGATGGGTCAAGGCCATCCGTGAGGCTCTGGGCATGACGACCACCCAACTCGCAAAACGACTGGGGGTCGTTCAGTCACGCGCGGTTGCGATTGAGCAAGCGGAAGCCAAAGGCACAATAACCCTCAACAGCCTGGAAAAGGCTGCGAATGCTCTGGATTGTCGTTTGGTCTACGCGCTAGTACCGAGAAAACCGCTTGATGAACTGGTCAGCGAGCGCGCAGAGCGCCTTGCAAAGAAACGTCTGAGATCAACGAGCCACAGCATGGCTCTCGAAGCCCAGAGCGTTAAAGTCGCCGACGAGCAAGAGCAGCTCAAACGCATGATTGAGCGCCTAATAGAGAAGGCAGGCTCCGAGCTTTGGGAGGAAGATGCATGACCGATCCACTGGATGAACAGGATGTCTTCGCGCCGCTGATAACCATGATATAACCTCATTACTGGAATTTGTCCGGTCCTGAATTTCACATATTATGCAGAAAAACCTATTTTTAGATCGACACGATTCCCTATAAATGGTACAACATAATATCCTATGATATATACAGCATCATAACCTATAATTAAACCAACGTAATAACCGATGAAGAGAACGTAAAATATGGCAGCCCCGTCAGAAAAACTCGCCCGGTCTCTCGAAGCCTTGAAGGCACTTCAAGATCATGGGGTAGTCGCTATCCACTCCAGCGACCTGGAACGTACCGACCGGGAGCGTCTTGTTAAGAACGGCTTTCTGCAACCCGTCATGAAGGGCTGGTACACCCCATCTCGCCCTGGCGAGGTAGCCGGGGAAAGTACAGCATGGTATGCCTCATTCTGGAATTTTTGCGCCTCGTATCTGAATGAACGTTTCGGCACAGACTGGTGCCTGTCACCAGAACAATCCCTGTTATTGCATGCGGGCAACAGAAGCGTACCGTGCCAGCTTTTGGTCCGTTCGCCAAAGGGAGATAACAAGATCACAGCACTCCAACATGACACCTCACTCTTGACTGTCCGCTACAACATGCCGAAGAAACAGGACATAGAAACAGTAGATGGCCTTCGTCTATATACCCTGGTCCCGGCCTTGATCGATTGTTCGCCTGGATTATTCCAACAAAATCCGACTGACATTCGCGCCGCACTATCTACAATTTCCGATGCCTCTGAAATCCTTGCAAAGCTCCTGAAAGGTGGACACACCACTATCGCCAGTCGTTTGGCTGGCGCATTCCGCAATATTGGCCGTAATCGTATTGCCGACGATATTGTTACAACCATGCGAGCTGCCGATTATGACGTACGAGAATCTGATCCGTTTGAAACAAAACCGCCTGCCATTTTATCCGGCAGAGAACGATCCCCTTACGTTAATCGCCTGCGCCTGATGTGGCATGCAATGCGCAATCCTGTTATCGAACGGTTCCCGGAAGCGCCGGGTATCCCCAAAGACACCAAGACTTACATGCAACATGTTGATGATGTATATGTCACTGATGCCTATCACTCCCTGTCGATTGAAGGTTATCGCGTCAGCACCGAATTGATTGAGCGCGTACGTCAGCAAAGCTGGAACCCGGACGATAACGAAGAAGACCGGGAGCAACGTAATGCCATGGCGGCAAGAGGCTACTATCTGGCTTTTCAAGCCGTCAAAGAAAGCCTTACTAGGGTTCTCAAGAATGAAAACCCCGGCACCGTTGTCGATAATGATCACGGTACATGGTACCGGGAACTGTTCGCGCCCAGTATTACGGCTGGCATTTTGGATATTGCTGATCTTGCCGGTTATCGTAATGATCAAGTCTATATCCGCTACTCCCAACACACACCGCCAAACCGGGACGCAGTACGTGATCTTATGCCTGCGCTTTTCGATCTCATCAAAGAAGAACCCAACCCGGCCGTTCGAGTTGTACTGGGACATTTTATGTTTGTGTATATCCATCCGTATATGGATGGCAACGGGCGTATGGGACGTTTTTTAATGAACCTAATGCTTGCCAGTGGTGGCTATCCCTGGACGGTTGTCCCATTGGAACGGCGTGACGAATATATGGCAGCATTGGAAGAGGCCAGCGTTAGCCAGAATATCATACCCTTTGCTGATTTTCTGGCTGGACTGGTTAATGCCGGACTGGAAGGAAAACCTGCGCCTGCACTTCCTTCTTCAAAGTGATATAGCGGAGAAAAGCTGAAAAGGCCGCCTTTCGGCGGCCTGTTTTAGCCTTGAGCCAGCTATCTGAAAGAGCCATAGATCACCCCCATAGATCAGGCTGTGCACATGTTTTATGGAGAGCCTCAAAACAGCGATTTATGTACACACTTCTCGATCTACTCGCACCCGAACACCAGACACAAAAAACCATTATTTTAACCTGAGCGCCTGTCGGATTTAACGCCATCGATGACGAAAAAAAACAACAGGTTCCAGAATGTACTTGCCAGGCCATCAATTAAAATGACTATATCATGCCTTTTAGGAATTTTGTCCTTTCTTCTTTATTAAATTTCTCAATCGCATATCTTAGCATCGTTCTTGGCATTTCCTGATAATGGACTTTCAGAAATTTTACTTCATCAGACAAACTTCGTTTTCCTGTTTCCCGGAGCATCCAGCCCACCGCCTTATGGATTAAATCCTCTTTATCTTTGAGCAGGTTTTTAGAAATAGACAGGGTATCCTGGAAGTCGTAATTTTTAATAAAATGAAAGGTTGATAAAATTGCAATTCTTCTTTCCCACATAGAGTCTGATTTAGATAGCTCATATAATATCTTCCTGTCTTTTTTCTCAAGATATCTGCCAACAATATGGTGTGCAGTGGTATCAACCAAATCCCAGTTATTTATATACCGAGTCTTGTTCAGGTAAATATTGTAAATTTTTTCCTGTTTATCAGCTTTACTGTTAGCAAACTGAAAAACCAGAACAAGTAAGGCAAACAATCTAATCTCATGGAATTCTGAACATAAAAGTGTTTCGCATACTTGCAATGAAGTTGATTTATACTTTTTTACCGCCTGGCGAATAACAGGAACACGAATACCTAAAAATTTATCTCCGTAGCCATATTCCCCTTTTTCTGTTTTAAAGAAATACTGAGAATGTTCAGCTACTTCCTGGTTAGCTAAAGCAGTCAAGTGGTTAATTATTTCTCGGTAAGTTATGTTTTTTTGCATTATTCTTGAGGATTATTCCGTAAAACATAGAATAATATGTTCAATGATTCTCAGGTTCGTCCCTGCTGTACCCGGTACACATATCCTATGTACTGCCTGTACCAATATTACCATATAAACTCTGATATATTGATTATCAAGCCTGATACGCCCACGGCTCATGCTGACTATTTCCCTGATAAAAAGCTTTTTCAGGTTCGCCACATAATCCCTGAAAAACACTATACATAGCCAATTAAAATAATCTGCATCTTTTTCGCTGCTTTTTCGTCTACCTGTTATAGCAATTTTATTAACTGCCACTGAGATGATGAAAATAGTAATACAGCACAATACAGATAAAACCAGCACTAGCCACGACAATATGGGATATAACAGCATGATGCAAGTCAACATGAGCCACGGCAATGTTTGAGGCCTTTGCCCGTTTGCTGGTTTATCAGTGGTTAAATCTCGACCCGGCAAGCCATCTGGGTTCTGCTGTTCATTTTTTTGTGATGGATACCACAAAAATATTCTTTTTATTATTCATTATCATTTATATTATGGGGTTATTACGTGCCCTGCTGTCACCGGAAAAAGTTCGTGCCTATGTTCGTGGCAAGCCAAAGTGGCTGGCTCGAACACTGGCCATTACCCTGGGAGCCATTACCCCGTTCTGTTCCTGTTCGTCGGTGCCTCTGTTTATCGGTTTTGTTGAGGCCGGTATTCCGCTTGGCGTAACCTTTTCTTTTCTTATTGCCAGCCCAATGATTAATGAAGTGGCGGTGGTCATTCTGGTAGGTATCCTAGGCTGGAAACTGGCTGCCCTGTATGTGGCTGCCGGTTTAACTGTGGCTTATATTGGCGGCATCATTATGGAACAGTTTAAACCCGAGCGCTGGGTTGAGGATTATGTATGGAAAATTCATATGGGTGAAAGCCAGGCTGTGGCTGTCGATACCTCCCTGTCCGGTCGTCACCGTTATGCGATGAACGAGATAAAAGAAATTATTGGCCGTATCTGGAAATGGGTGCTTGCGGGAGTTGCGCTGGGTGCAGCTTTTCATGGTTATGTGCCTGAAGCCTGGGTGGTTGAACACCTTGGCGGTAAGGGTAACTGGTTTGCCGTGCCTGGTGCTGTGCTGCTTGGTGTGCCTTTATATTCCAATGCTACCGGTGTTATTCCGATTGCCGAAGCCATGTTAGGCAAGGGTGTGGCCGTTGGCACGACACTGGCATTAATGATGAGTATTGCCGCGCTGTCATTACCGGAGATGCTGATTTTAAGAAAAGTCCTGCGCTGGCCGGTACTGGCCATATACGCCAGTGTACTGGCCGTTGCTTTTATGCTGGTTGGTTGGGGCTTTAATTTTATTACATAAACAACCATGAGGCCTTAACTATGTCAAACCAACCTTCATTACATGCATCGATTGTCGCCATGATTTCACTGGCTTCCGGTATTGCATCCCGCCACCCCGATATGGGATTATGCCAGCTTGAACGGCTCAGGGCGGCGGGTATTCCCGAACACCAGATTAATGCAGTTATTGAAATTGCCCGTCATATTCGTGATGAGGCCTCACAAAAAATGGATTTTGCTTTTGATGAGCAAGCTCATATTGCTGAGGCAGTAACCGGTGCTGAATCAGCAGGCTGTTGTGACTCACAGGACGTTGCCATAGAAACACAGCCTTGTTGTGGTAGTATTGAACCAGAACCTGTCGCAACAGAAAGCTGTGGTTGTACACCCACGCCCAGTGGACAGCGTTGTTGCTAAGAGCCTGTGATTAAGATGTATATTGATAAATTTTTTAAACCTGAGGAGAAAAACTATGCGACCATTTAGTGCAATTGGCATATTTGCCGGAACCGTTATTATGGGCAGTCTTTTAGGGGCCCACTTCAGCGGCCAGATTGATCTGAGCCACATAAGCTGGTTATGGCTGACATTTTTTGTCGGTGCCAATTTATTCCAGATGGGTTTTACCGGCTTTTGTCCGGCAACGAAGATAATGTATGCCATTGGCATTAAAGATAAACAATCCGGTTGTAAATTGTAAGTAACAGGCATTTTAAGATGAAACATATAAAAATACTGGGTACAGGTTGCAGCAACTGTAAAGCAACATTAAAAACCATCGAAGCAGCCGCACAGGCTGCCGACGCTGACATATGCCTGGAGAAGGTTGAAGATATCGGTGAGATTATGTCCTATGGTGTCATGAGTACGCCGGGTGTGGTGATTGATGGCAAGGTAGTGCATGCTGGCGGTGTCCCGGATCGTAAAACCGTGGAAAGCTGGATTAAAGCCTGAATTAAAATTTGACCTGAATGATTAGAGTATTTGACAAATCATTATTAACTGACTAATCTAATACCTTAACAAGCGCCAATTTGACTCAGATTGCGGGCGCTATATAAATTCAGCTAAAGCGATGATCGAAAAAATATTTTCTCGAAAACCCGTTTTAGCCAGGCTGAAACGGGTTTTTTTATGCCCGCTTCATTAATAATATATTTAATAACATACTTTGAATAAGAAGGTACCCATTATGAGCGATTATTTATTTACCTCTGAATCAGTTTCTGAAGGCCACCCGGATAAAGTCGCCGACCAGATTTCAGACGCTATTCTCGATGCTATATTTGCACAGGACAATCAAGCACGCGTTGCCTGCGAGACTCTGATAAATACCGGTATGGTAGTTATTTCCGGCGAAATCACCACCAGTGCGTGGGTGGATATGCAAAAAGTTGTCCGCGATACCGTTCGAGAAATCGGTTATACCAGCTCGGAGATGGGCTTCGATGCAGATTCCTGCGCAGTGATTACTTCCATTGACAAACAGTCTGCTGATATTGCCATGGGCGTTGACGAATCGGATAACCATGAACAGGGCGCTGGCGATCAGGGTTTAATGTTTGGTTATGCCAGCAATGAAACCAAGGTGTTAATGCCCGCCCCCATCACCTATGCCCATCAGCTGGTAAAACGCCAGTCAGAAGTACGTAAAGACGGCACCCTGCCCTGGTTACGACCCGATGCAAAAAGCCAGGTGACTTTCCGCTATGAAAATGGCAAACCCGTCGGTATTGATGCCGTGGTATTATCCACCCAGCACAGTGAGGATATTCCGCTGAACAGCCTGCGTGATGCGGTGATGGATGAAATTATTCTGCCGGTATTACCTGAATCATGGTTAACGAAAAAAACCCAGTTTCATATTAATCCTACCGGTAAATTTGTTATTGGCGGCCCGGTGGGCGATTGCGGCCTGACCGGTCGCAAGATTATTGTGGATACCTATGGTGGCATGGCCAGACATGGCGGTGGTGCCTTCTCGGGTAAAGATCCATCAAAAGTTGACCGTTCTGCGGCGTATGCCGGTCGTTATGTAGCCAAAAATATTGTCGCTGCCGGGCTGGCCGACAAGTGCGAAGTTCAGGTTTCCTACGCCATCGGCGTCGCTGAGCCAACGTCCATTTCGGTAGAAACCTTTGGCACCGGTAAAATTGACCATGCCCGTATTGTCCAGCTTATTCGCGACAACTTCGACCTCAAACCCAAAGGTTTAATCGCCATGCTCGACCTGCTACACCCGATATACCGCAATACCGCCGCCTATGGGCATTTTGGTCGTGAAGAAGCCGATTTTAGCTGGGAAAAAACCGATAAAGCAGAAGCATTAAAAGCCGCCGCTGGCCTGTAAAGTAGATAAGTTAAGGGTGAGGCACACGGATGTGCCGAATAAAAAATCGTCTGGAACGATTTTTCACGTAAGCCCGAAGGGTGAAGCACAGGGAGGTGCTGAATAGTTGAACGCAACAGTTCAATTCCACTCAACAACTACCGGACTATATAGTGAGCCTATAAGCAGGAAAACGGGGAAGAAAATGGTGGCCGGAGACAGAATTGAACTGTCGACACGAGGATTTTCAGTCCTCTGCTCTACCAACTGAGCTATCCGGCCATTCTGAATGGCATAACTTGCTTTTAAGGGTGCGTATTTAATCGGCTAGTGGCTTCAGAGTCAAGTTATTCAGCCTGAAAAAGTGATATTTTTGTTCACGGCTTCCCCAACAGTTCAGGGCTAAGCTGATCAAGAATATACCGTACCGGCGTGGCGACTGCGCGGATTGCAGCCAGCGCCTGCCATTCACACGTTTGCGCCTCGCTGATTTGTTGCGGTAAGGCTTTCATGGCGATAACACAGGGGCTGATATCAAGATGAAAATGGCTAAAACTATGCCGAAAGGCGGGTAATTCGCTGATTCTGGCAACCTGTATTCCCCAGCGTTGCATACAGCTCTGCTCAATATTATCGTCCAATAACATTTCCGGCAAGCTCCACAGACCTCCCCAGATACCGGTAGTGGGCCGTTTTTCCATTAACAGGCCAATTTCAGGATGATGGATAACAAGAAACCGTTTTTTTCTCACCGGCAAGGCTTTTCTCGATTTTTTTGTGGGCAGAATATCCACTTTACGGGTAGCAAGTGCCACACAGTCACTATTGAGGGGACAATGCTGACACTGTGGTGAGGAGCGAGCGCATAAGGTAGCACCAAGATCCATCATTGCCTGGGTATAATCGGCAAGCCGTGTTGTCGGGGTATGTTGTTCGGCTTTCTGCCACAGCTGATTTTCTATATGCCGTTGTCCAGGCCAGCCTTCAATCGCATGGTAGCGACTTAACACCCGTTTGACATTCCCGTCCAGAATGGGATGACGCTGATCTAAAGCCTGCGCCAGAATAGCGCCCGCCGTTGAAGGGCCAATGCCGGGCAAGGCAAGAACCGCCTCATAGTCCTGCGGAAACTCACCCTGATATTGTGTAAGAATTATTTCTGCCGTTTTATGTAAATGCCGTGCCCGGCGGTAATAACCCAGGCCAGCCCATTGTGCCAGCACCTCATCCAGGCTGGCTTTTGCCAGCACGGTTATATCTGGAAAAATCTGCATGAACTGCCGATAATAGGGAATAACCGTCATCACCTGCGTTTGCTGCAACATAATTTCAGCCACCCAGACACGGTACAAATTCCGCCCCTGCTGCCAGGGCAGGTCATGACGGCCATTTAGTTCAAACCACTGTAATAAGCGCGAGGCAAATATATCCAAATTTATAGAACCTTAGGAAATTGTCCTAGAAAAAACTCCTGAGTTTATTTCTGAGTTTTTCTTTTAAGTTGTTCTCCAGTTTTTTCCTCCGGTTATCGAGTTTTTTTCTTAACTTCTGTTTTTCCTTATCCAGTCTCTTTTTCAATCTTGCCTTTGCTTCTTCTTTAATCAGACTATTAACATTCGTGGACAGTTTTTTAGTATCAATATCATATTTCAGCTGCTCAAATGGCCCATGAATATGGACAAACAGAGGTTTTTTCAGTAATTTTTCCAGCACTGTTTTATTTCTGGACAGCTGGATAGATGAGATCATATCAACTGTGTTCTTCATAATATCGCTACTACCATGTGCTTTAATCGTAATACGATCTGAACGCATCAGAAAGTTACTGGTTTTAATTTTGCCATGGTTAATTCTTGCCGTATCGTGAATGGTATTAAAGACGGTGACTTTACGCGGTTTATAATAACCCCGCACATTTGCAACGGAACTTAAGCCTTTTGCCTGAAGATAATTAGCGATGGAAGAGCGCACATAATATTCCGGGTCAAAACCGGTTACTCGGGTTTGCTTCATATCCAGAGTGATCCGACCTTTTGCCTGACGCTTATAGGCATTGAGACTTTCACCTCTGGTGGTAACCGCTGCGGTAGCATTAATAGCTCCTTGCAAATGTAATGGTTTTTCACCCATTAAACCTTTGAGTGAAGGATTGACTAACGGCCCCGCCTGCATATTACTGACTTTTAAATTTAGTGCATAATGCGGCTTGTGTTTAACATTGAGACTGACACCGGCGTTGATAGTACCACCAGACATTTTTAATGTAATCGGGTCAACCTTAATAAGCCCGTGAGTGGCTTTGGTGGTCGCGGAAAAAGCCTTCATATCGTAGGTCTGTATATGAATGGCATTAATGGCAAACACGCCTTTTACATCAAGTGTTCGCAACATATCCATCGGCAATGCAATCTTTTCATCAGCGCTTGCTGTTGTACCTACTGCACTGGCTGCAGCTGCTCCCGACGGCCTGGTCGTTGTTGTTGCAGGTGCATTTCTGGCGACCGGTGGCAAATAATCATTCAGGTCAATCTGATTTAATAACAGATGATAACGCAGCGACTGTTTTGCCAGATTCAATACATGCACCCAGCCTGTCAGCACACTTTTATCCAGATGCATGTTGATATTATCCAGTGCCAGTGATTGCTTCACCAGTTTCAGACTGGATGTCAGGGATACTGTATTCAGTGCCTGTTTGTTTGTCATTAGTGGCAGTTTGATACCCAGCTTCTCAGTCAGTGCATGGATATTAAAGGACTTGACAGAAATATGCGCCTTAATTTCCGGTGTAGACATAAACCGGGTAATAAGCACATCCGCGCCTGTGTTTACACCCAGTGCAGTTAGCTTTAACTTACTAATTGATACCTGCTGCTGTGCCATATCAATTTTTGCCTGCGTACTTAGTTTGAGTGTCATATCCTGCTTAATCATCTCATTGGCTTTAACTGCCACATTCAATAACAGATCACGTAAAGTAAACAGGGAGAAATCATGGTTAAAGGTGAGCGATGTGGTTAAATGAATTTTACTATTAATGACTGGCTTATTATCGCTTACCCGAGCTGAGAGTTTTAATTTAACTGGTTGATCAAATTGAATTCCACCAGTTTCAAGATTAAGCCCGGCAATTTTTGCCTGCATACCGGTTTTTTCATCGGTGTAATTTATGCTAGCATCCACAAATTCAAACCCGGCAATAGCAAGTGACTGTAAAGCCAGACCCGGGCTGGTTTTACTACCTGTTGAAACAGCTGACTGTGGTGCTTTTGCAGCAGCCTGTGTTGGCGTTGGCGTAGTCACAGCAGCCTGTTTTCTCTGCATCAGATTAGACCAGTTATTGTTACCCTGTTTATCAACCTCCAACGACAGATTCATGCCATGCAGCTGAATTTTATTAATTTCAATTTTCTTCTTCAGTAGTGGCAGCACATTAACTTTTACATTCAACTGATCTATCGATGCAAAGGGCTGATGGCTAAAACCTTTTGCATTACCCAGCGTGGTTTTTCCCAGTTTTATACCAATCCAGGGATAAAAGGTCAGGCCAATATCGCCATCAATAGAAAAGTTACGCCCGGTGGTTTGCTCAACCTGAGCAATAATTTCTGGCTTATATTTATTGGCATCAAAAGTAGCAATAAATATCACTGCAGCAAGCACCAGTAGCACCAATAAAATACCAGCAGCTTTTATTATTGTTTTGAATATTTTCATGCAATCATCCCCGAAAACAGCATTGATTATCCAGCAGGTTGCTGATGATTAGCAAGCTGATCATGATGCCACTCACCAGACTTGCCACCCGATTTATCACGTAGAAAAATTGCTTCCATTTTCATTCCACGATCCATTGCCTTGCACATATCATAAATAGTTAACAGACTGAGCTGTACCGCAGTGAGCGCTTCCATCTCAACGCCAGTTTGCCCTGTTGTTTCGACTGTAGCAATACAGACAACGCTATTATCCACAGAATTCACCTCCAGCTGAATATCAATATGGGATAATGCCAGAGGATGACACAGAGGTATCAGCTCGGCGGTTTTTTTTGCAGCCATAATACCGGCAATTCTGGCTACCGATAATACATCTCCTTTTTTATTTTCACCTTTAATAATGCGTTGCAATGTTTCAGCCTGCATGATAATTTTTCCCTGTGCTATGGCACGGCGCACGGTGGCTGTTTTAGATCCTACATCAACCATATGGGCTTCACCTCGCGCATTAAAATGATTTAACTGATCGCTCATTTATTATGACCACCCTTTATTAATTGACCTGAATACAGTCAGATTATGACATAGTGACCAACGATAATCACCAAAATGGCACAGCCAAAAAAAATGGCACTCAAATATGAGCACCATTTTCTATGTTTCAGCCTGAAAGCTCGACGACCATGTTATTGAACTATTTCACGCCCTTCAACGGTTACTTTTACCCGGCGATTGGCAGCACGGCCTGCACGTGTCGCATTGCTGGCAACCGGGTCATCTTCACCATGTCCAATGGTGGTAATGATATTGCCATTGATACCATCTTTTATCATTTCATCCTTTACTGCATTGGCACGCTTTTCAGATAAAACCTGATTAAAAGCAGCCGGACCTGAACTGTCTGTATAACCTTCAACAGTAATTTTACTTACATCATGGCCAGCCAGTTTATCAGCAAATGCCCTGATTTCTGCTTCACCTGCCGGACTCAGACTGGAACCGGACAGTGCGAATGCTGCTGATGATGACAGGGTAAATGGCTCATAGACAGGAGCAGCAGGCGCTGCTGGTGCGGGCGTTGAGGGTACCGGTTCAGGAGTGGCCTGAACAACGGGAGCAACAGGTGCTGGTACTGGCGCCGCCTGAACAACGGGTTTTTTTCCACAGGGATCATCGCCCTGCTTCCACCAGATGGTATGCAGACAGTCACCTGCACCGTCGGTAACAACATCCCCTGCACTATCACGCCAGACTGTTGCCTCACCCGCAAACAGGCTCATTGAGGCACACACAGTACCTGCAACCAGCGCACCTCTAACCCAGTTCAATTTCTTTTGTAACATTATCGTCTCCTGTTAATATTATTGCCTGGCTTTAATATTATTGCCTGACTGACCATATTGCCTGACTGACCACTAAAATTTTTCTTAACCCAAAAAAATTAAGCAGCCCAATAAAGCAGTCCAGTAATTATTACCAGGCTATGTTTGAAGTTATTCTAAAGTAATTAATATCATGCTACAAGACTGTCATCACAATGCAATTAGCGATAAAATACAGAAATGATACAGGTAAAGTTTTTTTCCAGCTTACACGATCTGGTTGGGCAGACAGATATCAACTTATCTATTGAAACACCCGTTTCAATCCGTGATGTATGGCAGAAAACCGCGCCAGACTGCACCTTACCGGCGAATACCCTGTGTGCACTTAATATGGAATATGCTCATCTGGATGATACTGTTCACGATCAGGATGAAGTCGCCTTTTTCCCTCCCGTTACCGGTGGTTGACGACAAATTAACCTTTGTGAACAAATGTTAATTTATTCAATATTTAATTATGCCTGCAAAAATTATTGACCGACCATTAAATCCCTGGAAATCCTTACAGAACTATCAGGCTGAACACCTGATTAGTGGTCAATATGGTGCCACTGCCTGTTTCGTCGGCACCATGCGCGATTTTAATATTGATAGCTCGGTTACCTCCATGACACTGGAACATTATCCGACAATGACACAGCAATTTCTTGATAAATTATGTACACGATGTAATCAGGATTACGCACTGGATGACAGCTTGATTATCCACCGTGTTGGCCTGATTAAACCGGCTGAACCAATCGTGCTAACAGCAACCTGGTCGGCTCACCGAGCACAGGCATTTGATGCCTGTCGCTATTTAATGGAAGAGTTAAAAGCCCGAGCACCATTCTGGAAGAAAGAAATCACCGAAAAGGGTGAACGCTGGGTACATAACGATATCAAGGATTAGTTGGCAGTTGGCAGTTGGCAGTTGGCAGTTGGCAGTTGGCAGTTGGCAGTTGGCAGTTGGCAGTTGGCAGTTGGCAGTTGGCAGAAAATATTAAAAAATCAAACCGCCCTGTCAAGTTTCCTGCTTTTACTGCCAACTGCTAATGCTAACTTCATTTTTACTGTATAAGAACAAATAAAGCCGTTTGTCCCCGCTGAATATTCAACAAAACCTGTTTATCTTTCATATTGATGACTTTTTTCAGCTCATCAATCGTTGTCACAGGTGTCCGATTAACGGACAGAATCAAATCACCTTTACGTAATCCGGTTCCCCAGGCAGCACTGCCACGAGTTACTGCGGTAATTTCCAGATATTTATCTTTACCCGGTTCAACATGACCCTTAATCATCGCACCTTTGAGTAAGGGATTAAGCTTTTCACCAGCCACTGTATTCTCAAGTGCATTTTGAATAATAGCATTTAGATGCATCTCCTTACCATTGCGAATAACCGTAATTGACATCTTCTGGCCTACACGCATCATTCCTACCATATTTCTCATTTGCGAAGCACTTTTTACTGTTTTTCCATCAATTTTTTCTACCACATCACCCACTTTCATACCGGCTTTTTTAGCCGCCGAATGCTCAATGACCTGTGAAATAACCACTCCCTGCTGCAAATCCATGCCAAAGGCTTTAGATAACTCCGGTGTCAGATTTTGCATCACCACGCCGAGCATGCCCCGATGCACATCACCATATTGAATCAACTGATCAGAGATCTGACGTACCATATTGATAGGAATCGCAAAGCCAATACCGATATTACCCCGAGTACCGGCTGACAAAATAGCGGTGTTCATACCAATCAACTGACCTTTTAAATTAACCAGTGCACCACCGGAGTTACCGGGATTAATGGATGCATCTGTCTGGATAAAATCCTCATAGCCTTCAATACCCAAGCCGGTTCGACCCAACGCACTGATAATACCTGATGTTACTGTCTGACCCAACCCAAAAGGGTTACCCACAGCAACAGCAAAATCGCCGACACGAAGTTTTGATGAATCAGCAAAAGGCAGTTGTGTAAGGTGATCTTTATGAATCTGCAAAACAGCTACATCAGCCTGCGAATCTGCACCAATCAACTTTGCTTCCACCTGATCACCATTACTTAGCGTAACAGTAATTTTATCTGCGCCTTCTATCACATGGTAGTTGGTCACAATATAACCTGCTGTAGCATCAATAATGACACCAGACCCCAGGCTTCTCACTTCCTTACGTTGCGGGATATTCCCCAACCCTTCAAAGAAGCGTTTAAAAAGTGGATTATTAAACTGCGGATGACGACTGGCAACATCAATATGACCCCGGGTAGCAATATTTACCACAGCAGGACGTACTTTTTGAATCATAGGTGCGAGGCTGGGCATAAGTTGCCCATCATAGATTTTTGGTAAATCAGCCAGCGCACTATTGGCAAAAACTGTGAATATCAGCGTAAATACAAATAAAATATATCGCTGATAAGTAGAAAGAATTATCTTTTTAGCAAACATCACTTCTCCTGGAATTTTCTGAATAAAATAAAATGCAGTTTAACTGGTTCATGCAGAACTTATGCAGTCCTTTGATACACTATTTCTAATCACTGGCAGGTAGCTGGAATAGCGGCCAATCATTAATGATGGTTCAGTAGACACCGTAAACACGTGAAAGTTCTTCACTTGTTTTAACACCATTACTACTTGATAGAGCGCGTGCAAACTGATACATTTCCACCTCCTGAGACTTCCATACTAAAGGATGGATACATGTATAATCGAATTTTAACTTTCAGCTTAATAAGCTTCGCAGTTCTGCTAACAGGCTGCAACGAACACAATCGATCAGCCAGCACAAAAGCGGCCAGCATCAAACTTGAGACAGTAACACAAAAAGCCAGTTACAGTTTCGGCGTTGACGTGGCCAATCGTCTGACTCAACAGGGTGTTAATCTAGATCCAGCTGCATTTAACCGTGGTATTGCCGATGCTTTTGCTAAAAAGAAACTGGCACTTTCCAAAGCAGACCGAACCCAGGCAAAAACAGCGTTTCAAACACAGCTACGTGAACAACTGATAAAGAAACAGACTGAAATTGCCAATAAAAATCTTGCTGCTGGCAAAGCATTTCTGGCTGCAAATGCAAAAAAACCGGGGGTCATTACCACCAAAAGCGGCCTTCAATATAAAATTCTCAAAACTGGTCATGGTCCGCAGCCCAAACTTAATGATACGGTGACCACTAATTATCGTGGCACATTAATTGACGGCACCGAATTTGACAATTCCTACAAACGTGGTCGACCTGCAACGTTTCCGGTTAATGGGGTAATCAAAGGCTGGACAGAAGCGTTACAACTCATGCACGTTGGCGATAAATGGCAATTATTTGTCCCTTCCGATCTAGCCTATGGCAAAAGCAAGCGCAGTGAACAGATACAGCCAAATTCTACATTAATCTTTGAAGTTGAATTACTGGGAATTAAAGGCCAGCCAGAACCAGCAGGTGCTGACACATCAGCAACCGATACCTCAGCGACAGACACGACAAAATAAAAAGATAGTTGACAGATAATTCTGAAGAGGAGTAAGACTTATAGAGTCTTACTCCGCAACCTCAATAACCAGATCAGGGTTCTCTGGGAGTCTGGACCGTAGAAATGATCGAAGCGAAGGAAAGCTTATGAGCAGTATAGGACACCCAAATTTTAATTTCTTCAGAGTCAGCTATCAAGATTTTCTAATGCTGCATCCATCTTCTCTTGATATTCATTAACTTTTTGCAAATCCTGTCTCCGACCACCCTTTTATTCAAAAACAACACAAATCAATCTCGAAGCAATGGGTAATGTGCCAGATATGGCCGGGCAAAAAATATCGATTGGCACGTGGCATTGGATTTTCTCCTTAAAGCGATGATTTTATCCTTAAAACAGGCAGTTTAAGCCTGATATTGATGCTTATTTTATACGTTTATCTTTATTATTCAATTGCTTGCAGTGGGCGACCCTGTTATCCGACGGTTATACAGTTTAACCTCCCTGTCCTGAACAGTTCCGATTTTGGTACTATAACCAGGTACTTTTCTAACGAGAAACTGACCTACAGGTTCAAACGTTTCGCTACATCCGCATAATCCGGTGCTTCAGCATAAAGTTTTTCCAGTTCGCTACGCACTCGGTGCTGCTGGCCCAGTCCTTCATAAACCTTGATACGCTCATAGCGAATGGCATGTAACAGTGCATCCGGGCGGTCTTTTTTTCTGCGTAGTGCCGTGGTCAATGTATCCCGTGCGGCTTCCAGCAGGCCAAGTGCGAGCAAGGCTCTGGCCTTGTAATACATCAGTGTGGTATGAATCGCTGAATCGTTGCTATCCACCTGCGCCAATCGAACAATTTTTTTCAGGGTTTGGCGATCATCCTGACCACGGTCGAATAACAGGTCAACCTGAGACAAGCGCACGACAACATCATTCGGCGCCAGACGCTGCAATTTCTGCAAACAGGACAGTGCCTCTTCCCAGCGTTTCTGATGTTGATAGATCTCGACCAGTGCCAGCAGCAGTCCGCGACGACACGGTTCGACATGTGCGGTGACTTCAGCGGTTATCGGCAAATTCATGGTGGCCGTCATGCCGTATTTAGCAAAATATTTTCCCAGCCGGGCTGATTTTTCCAGTGCTGTATTGAGGCAGGTTTCAGCCTGTTTGTAGCGCCCGGCCTTAAACAGAAGAAAACCAGCCAGATAGGCGCTATCAGCCAGATGCGTGGCCTTTTTTAAGTAACTGAGCGCTTTCTTCTCATCACCCCGTACCAGCTCACGGCAGCCATCCACCAGTGCTTCTTCCCCTTCCGGCGTCACCAGACGTTTGAAAAAACCCAGCGTCAACCGGTCCTGCAGCCTCCCCTCCGCTTGCCCGTCACTTCGTGATTTTGCTGACTTACGTCTGCCAGCGGATTTTCTGCCCGTCGCAATCGAGGTAGTATAAAAAAGTCCTGTGCCAGGCAAACCAACAGTAAAACGTTGCCCCCGACCGCCAACGGTGTATTTTGCCCCGCGTGGACCGAAAGAAAACGAGCCACCACTTTTACTCAAATTAAGTGTAATGCCAGGTGCCAGTTTAATGCGCCGCCAGAATCGTAAACTCATTGCTTAAGGTTTCCGTGATTAATTGTTATTCTGAACAATGTTGATAAGTAAAATTTGATATTCTCAATATAACCTACACTGCATTCAAAACTTCTCGAAAGCTGACCATGTAGTGGTCTAGCCCCGCCTCCAGATTTTCAATAATTTCTTCCAGGCATCAACGAGTTGTTCAGTCATTTTCAATAGTGATGTTATTCAGGTGAATTTCGATACTTCTTGAAGTTTTCAGCCTGCTCAAATATTTCTTTATACACCTCATCACGATCAACAGGTGGATAGCCGTGTTCAGCAAGCAGAATAATCAAATCAACCTTCAACTCAGCCTTAATGTCATCTCGCTGACTCCAGTCTGTATATTTGGCTTTATCATCTACAACAGTTTTTACAGCTCTGGCGAGTTCAAGCAGTTTCTCGTCAGGGTATTCAAAGTCATATTTAACAGCCAAAGCTTTGAGAATGTCGTAAAAGGCTTTTTCCTCAAAATCTATTCCCATGTCAGCGAAGGATTCTTTTTCTTTTTTCAGGGCATGAATTAGATCAATGATCTCTACAGTGAAATCTTCGAGCACATTACTGACCAATACATCCTGTTCTTTGCGCTCATTATATTCATCTACCAGTGATTTAAACTTCTTTGAAAAATCTATGCCTTTTGTTTTGTTGATCTTTTTGAAGTCATCAATTGCTTTAGCAAGTAATTGTTGAAGCAGTTTTATTTTGGTATTAGGTAGTTTGATTTTTTCAATCTTGGCGAGGTAGTCTTCATCAAAGATATCAACTTCTCCATCCTGCCCTTCACCCATTTTAAATATTTCTTCTACGCCATCACTTTGTAATGCCTCTTTTATCATCTCACGCACTTTGGCGTTCATTTGTGCGGTATCCGGCGCATCACCTTTGGTGAGTTTGAATACGATAGTGCGAACAGCGAGATAGAAATGGATTAAATCACGTTCTTCCTGGCTGAAGGCATCGCTACCACAACAAATGTCATAGGCTGCTTTTAGTCGCTTAACCAGATGCATAAAGCGTTTTTCTATTTCATTCGTAATCTGGACAAATTCAGCAGCCATATTCAGACAGTTAAGCTGCTCTAATGGGCTGCCTGAAAAATAAGTCGAACTATCAAATTTGTGGAATATTTTACCCAACAGGTCGAGATGATCTTTTACCACTACAACAGATTGCTGAATTTCTTCAAAGTTCTGGCTATCTGCTTTGTTGTAATGAGCCAGAGCCAGGTTCATCTGCTTTTTAATTCCGATGTAATCGACGACAAGTCCTTTTTCTTTGCCTTCAAACTTACGATTAACACGCGATATGGTCTGTATCAGGTTATGACGCTGAATGGGTTTATCAATATAGATAGTATCAAGGAAAGGCACATCAAAACCAGTAAGCCACATATCAACAACAATGGCGATTTTAAAATTGGACTTTGCATTCTTAAACTGACGATCCAGCTCTTTTCGGTATTCTTTAGTACCCAGCAAATCATAAAGCGCTTTTTCGTCATCCTTGTCGCGAGTCATAATCATTTTGATCCGCTCCATCGACTTGATTTCTTTTTGCTCTTTTTCGCTGAGTTCTGAATCTTCTACACAGGCTTTAATTTCTGCCCATTCTGGCCTTAGGGCGATGACTTCTTTATAAAATTCATAAGCAATCAGGCGACTGCTACTGACAAACATGGCCTTGCCTGTCAGAGTTGCACCTTCCAAAACCCGCTTTTCATAATGCTTTACAAAATCACCTGCCAGAGACCTGATACGATCCGGGTCACCTAAAATCGCTCCCATATTGGCATTGGCTTTTTTGCTTTCTTCTATCTGGTAGTCACTGGCACCATCTTCAGCACATTGCTGATAGTAGTCTTCAATTTCCTGAAGCTTACTGTTGTCCAGCAGCACTTTGGCGGCGCGACCTTCATAAACAATGCGAACAGTAATTTCATCTTTTACCGATTCAGTCATGGTATAGGCATCGACTACCTCACCAAACACATCCAGGGTGGCATCAATGGGCGTACCTGTGAAACCGACATAAGTGGCATTGGGTAATGAATCATGCAAGTATTTAGCAAAACCGTAAGTCCGCTTAACCCCTTTTTCTGTTACCCGTATTTTCTGATCAAGATTAATCTGGCTGCGATGCGCCTCATCTGAAATACAAATCACATTATTGCGCTCAGTGAGCAATTCGGTGTCTTCAGTAAATTTGTGAATTGTGGTCAGGAATACCCCGCCACTGTTCCTACCTTTTAACAGTTCTCGTAATTCAGCACGGCTTTCAACACTAATGACAGTTTCATCACCGATATATCCTTTGGCATTAGTAAATTGACCTGCAAGCTGATCATCCAGATCAGTGCGGTCGGTAATCAGCACAATGGTCGGGCTTGCAAAATCCACGCTTTTCATTAACAGGCGAGTGAGGAACAGCATGGTAAAACTTTTACCACAGCCGGTTGCACCAAAATAGGTACCGCCTTTACCATCACCTTCCGGCCTGCGATGTTGTTTTATACTCTGGTATAGCTTTGTGGCTGCATAATACTGGGGATAACGACAAACGATTTTCTCATCTTTTTTAGAACTATCCGGAAAGTAAATAAAATGGCGAATCACATCACGCAGGCGGCTGTGGTTGAACAGGCCGTGAACCATGGTAAACAGCGAATCAATCCCTTCTTTATCTATCGGCTCATTGCCTTCAATTTTTCGCCAGGCGTAAAAGAATTCATAAGGGGCAAAGAACGAACCGGATTTATTATTGACGCCATCACTGATAATGCACAGGGCGTTATACTTAAACAGCTCGGGGATATCCCGCTTATAGCGAACGGTTAGCTGGATATAGGCATCATGTATCGTCGCTTCTTCACGAATGGCGCTTTTAAACTCAAACACCACCAGCGGCAGACCATTGATATAGAGAACCCCATCCGGTATACGGGTTTCATAACCCTGAATCTCCAGCTGATTGACCATTTTATAAATATTTTCATCATCATAAGGTGGTGGGTCTTCAGCAACAACTGTTGTCACCTTATCTTCTTTGGGAAGCCGAGATTCAACCAGCCCCGAATAATCAATCAACTGTATATATAAATCTTTCTGGTTTCTATCTTCTCGTTTCAGCAAAAAGCCATCTGATACCATTTTCATAATGGCTTTATTGCTTTCATATAAATCTGAAGCTGCAAAACTCTCCAGCTTGCGGGTAATGCTGTTTATCTCATTTTCTGAAATATTGTCTTTCGCATATCGTTGGCTAAGAAAAGAATGTAAATCATCTTTAATCAGCACGTCACCAGGGGCACGGGGAATATTCTCACCAACAACATGCGGGTAGCCCTGTTGCTCCAGTAGCTTGATGATGGCCTGTTCGAGTTTTGCTTCTGTGAATTTCAAATAATCCACTATTCGATAACCTCCCAATATCCCTCTTTGCGGCCACCTTTCCTTACCAGCTTCCCTGATTCGCGCAATGTCTTTATTTGTTTCTCCACGGCCCTTGTCGAAATAGCGATTTTTTCAGCAAGTTCAGGTATAGTCGATTCAGGCTTTTCTCTTAAAATAGAAAGGATTAGCTTCGAACTCTTTCCCGAACTCTTTCCCGAACTCTTTCCCGAAACATCAAAATCTTCATGGTATAGGAAGGTCACTCGTAGGTAATTATCCGATAATGTAAAAATATCTTGTGAATATCTGTCAAGAATACGGGGAATACCTGATCCCAGATGCTCAACCAGTTCAATATCGCGAAATACTCGCATAATCTCCTTGTTACGAGGTGACGATAAGCCTGAAAAGAAATCGTCCTTTGTTACGCCAAAAGGCAGACCGCCCATGGAAGTAATTTCCATGCGGTCTGAGAAAAACTCAAACTTGGGTGGCAAACCATTGGAATAATCATTATGCACAATGGCATTAATCACCGCTTCACGTAGTGCAGTCGCATCAATCAGACGTTGCTCCAGGCGTTTGGGATAACTGATTTTTGCAAAGGTTTTATTTTCCACTTCCAGTTTTTCTAAAACTCGTTGTACAGCTCTGATTAAAGAACAATAGCCGTACTCATTATTTTCAACAAGATCAACCCGAGTCGTACCACTATATTTAGCGACCTTGATCGAAACCCCGTTTTCATCCGCTAAAAGATAAGCCGCATAATTCAGTTTGCCTTCAGGGGTTAATAATTCCAGCGTATTAAAAAAATGCTCATTGAGCTGATAACCTGACTCCTGATAATAAATTTTTAATTGTTCAAAACGTAAATCAGCACGAGGTGATAGCATATTGCCAATACTGTTTCGTGTGCGTTGCGAAAATAGCTTCTCTATCATGGAAACGGGCATTGGCTCACAGGCAGATCCAACACGGAGATAACAACCTTTTTCTGACATGCCCAGTTTTTTCAGGTAATAAGGTTTTTCAGGTCCAGCCGCAACCGTAATCCTGATGCACACTTTTTTATCCCTTACTTCAAGTACCACTTCAAATAAGCCCATACAGGAGGGCAAAATATTATTCCGCAGACGATCCTTAATTTTGAGATGAACATCATCGGCACCGGTAACCCCCATCACTGAACCTTCAGATTGAATTCCGATATAAATCACACCACCTTCATGAGTATTAAGAAAGGCCACCACTTCTTTTTCAAGACTGTCTGTTAATCTTTCCTTGTATTCAATTCTATTTGATTCAGTCATTGCATCCATACCTGACATTTTCTATTTACTTTAGTGTTTTGTCGAAAATTCCAACAGAGCACTAAATTATAGTGATTACCCTCATAGGCCTTGCCGTTCGCAGCAGTTATCCGGGATTTCCGGACAACTGAATCTTCCTGTAACTCGCCTTCATTAAAGATGTTAGTAATATACTCGGAGATGGTTTTTTTGCTTTTATCAAATAAAACCGACATCTGA
Source organism: Gammaproteobacteria bacterium (assembly GCA_015488885.1). Lineage (GTDB taxonomy): Bacteria > Pseudomonadota > Gammaproteobacteria > SZUA-229 > SZUA-229 > S010-25. Next base: position 28,444 of record WFMW01000010.1, read on the forward strand.
GCCTGAGTCAGCCAGACGGTTTCATCTTCGAGGTAAACATCAACCTTGATATTGCCTTCGGAGGATTGGTAGATGAGGATTTGGGAGGTATCAATACTCATTTACTACCTTCCTTCTCCAGAAAGAATTCCCCAAATTTTCCTGTATTCATCACCTGATAAAGATGACTTTTCTGGTTTTGCCCTTTCCCAAACAGTATTGTCAGATTGTTTTAAAAATAAACGAGTCTCTTGCACCGTTGCTGATTCACCTTGATATATATTTTTCATTTCTTTTCCGAGTGATTCAGCAACACTTCTAGGTACTGAGTTCATTCTCAGCAAAACAGCTTCTTCTGTTTGAACACCATGATAAATCATGGCTGGTACTATATTAATCTGACGCTTTTCTGATTCTGATAGGCTATCAAAATCAATACCGGATAAGCGGCTCAACGCTGACATCCCCCAAGTACCATTATTTACCAGAGTTTTGTAAATAGCTTTGCAGGTTGCTGTAAGTGCTTTTGTCTGGTTTTCTCCTCCCTTAAAAAACTCACGGGCAATATCTTCAATGCTCTTACCAGAAACCCATGCTTTTGTAATATCAGCTATTTGACTATGCTCTATTTCTTTATCTGTTATATCCTGAAGATTATTTTTTAATTGAGGAATTCGCAACATAACGCCGTACATATCAGCCATTCCTGATTGCTCACCAAAGAGACTTTCAGGCTTCCAGTCATTGACAGTAAGTTTATTCTCAAGATTGTTAATCCCCGCTAAAGCCTTACCGATACCTTCAGGGGAAAAACCCGTCATGTCAGCTAATGATGCATGACCAGGATTTTTAGATAATTTTCGAGCATAATTTTTAGTCACTTCCAGGAGCTTGTCAGCTTTCTGCTTTTGTTCTGGCTTACTCTCCAATAAACCATATCCAAAAGTATTGCGAAGAAGCTGTTCGGTATCAGAAAGTACCGCATCAAGACTTTCCTTCTCATTCCAAAGGTGGGCAACATAACAACGGAAATCTTCCCATTCTTCATTTCTGAACACAGCTTCAAGTTCATTCAATTTCCCAGCTTTTTCAAGGTCATCAAGCATTGTTACAAGACGAGAAGCTAATTCACCAGTAACTTGCGAAACATATTCGATTATTTTTTCTGGTTCTTTACCTGCGGCAAGACCAACTACACCAACACTATCATGCTCCATTCTTCCAGCACGTCCTGCTAAATTCCAAAAATCTCGAGGCGACATTTCCGCTGAGTACTTGCCCTTTGGAACAAAACGAGAAGCTAAAAAAACTGATGAAACAGGAAAGTTAATGCCTTGAGATATTGTACTTGTCGCACAAAGAACTTTTAAGTTATCTTCTTCAGCAAGCCATTCAATTAGTGATCTAGTTTCATCTGACAAACCGGCATGATGTACAGCAACCCCATGAGACAACATACCAACAAGCTCAAATTCTGGACTTATTTCAGATGACAGAAATTTTTGTACTAGTCTAATTTTTTCCGATACTGGCTCTAAAACAGGCAAAACCTTTATGGATTCTCTTGCCATACTCCAAACAGAACTAATATTATTTGCGATAGCAATACTTGTTCCTCGTTTTGAAAATATTGTTGAAATGGCTGCCGTTTGCAAGGCAAAATGATCTTGTCTTCCTTTTGCTATGACTTTACTTTTAGGTATTTTTAATGGTTTAACAGCACCTACATTATATTCACCTTTGAGATGTATTGTTTTAGGTGAGGTTACTAGTGTCTGAAACTTCAATCGCCAGCCAGCATTAACAGAATCATCAGCTTCGGCCTTAAACATTCCAACAATCCGCTCATTGGGTTTCCAGGGTGTTGTTCCTAGACTAATAGAACGTCCAGCATTCACATCTTGAGCCAGCCATCGAGCAAGAACCTCAGGCTTTTCTACAAATGGCATTAACAGGAGGAAATTAGCAGAGCTACACTCACCTTTTATTGTTGCCAGTAGAAGCTCAATCCGCAAACCACGAGTTTCGTCTTCAATATTATGAGCTTCATCCATAACAACCAATGCTAAAGGGCGTGGTACTTTTTTATTTCTAATTATTAGCTGTAGCTTTTCGGGAGTTGCCACCAATACATCAAAAGAACGTTCTCTATCCGATTGTGTTAGTAAGTCTTCTTCAAAGGCATCAATTTCAATCGCACCCGTTAGCTGTTCTACTTTGACCCCAATAGGCTCAAAATCCCGCCTGAGCCTGCGCGTGATCTGGGCGGTCAGTGCTTTAGTGGGTGCAACATAGGCCACCCAGCCCTTACCTGACTCATCCTGATCAAACTGGTTTAAAGCCTGCAAAATTCTAAATTGTGCTAATAATGTTTTACCACCAGATGTTGGCATATCCACAACAACAGCTGTAGCAGCCTGATCAAGAAGCCCCATTTCCTGAATTGCCACTCGTTGGGGAGGTAACAATTCAAATAATGCATGCTGTTTGGTAACTTCTTTAACAAATTTTGTTACACGAGAGTTAATACTCCGAGCAACCCACCAAACAGAATCGCTCACCATCTGGCGTCCAGCGACATGTAGCCAATGCAATAAAATTTCTAACTGTGAATCAGCACCGGCAGCCGCTGCGTCAATAGCGGACTCAAAGTGTTTATTAAGAAGTGATACAACGCCTGCTGGCTCACCCTGCAATACATATTTTGCTAGTATTTCTGTCGCCTTAGCCCAGTGATAAAGACTAATAAGACGCAAAGCCATAGAGCGGTTTTCGGCGTTAGATGCCTCATCAAGCACATCTGTTTCATAATTTTTTTGGTCTTCTCGTAAACCAGCAATAATCTCACGAATACGATCAAGGTCATCCCACCTTTTTTTTCTGAATAGCCTAACCCAGCACTCGAACAACCTGTTTAGCAGACGACCATCCCAGGGCGCATTGGCGACTGATGGGATTTGAAATACATGATCATTTTCACTGTACCAACGTCGTAAGTCTGTCCAACGGTCACCACAATATGCTAAAGCGGATAAATGTAATATATGTAATATCTTTTGTTCATCTATGGCAGGCAATTTAAAAAGGCGACGTATTTCAAAAGCCCGGTATGCACCTGATGCACACTGCTCCCTTAACTCCTGGTTCTCTGAAGCCGGGTTCAAGAAATCACTTAAGCCTTCAATGGCCGCCATTTCATAAGCCATTGATAATTTTTCCAATAACTCGTAATCTGATTCAGAAAATGAAAAATCAAAATGAATCTGTAGGCCAACGGCTTTATCAACAAGCAATTGATTTGCCAGCTCTGACCCTTTCTTTATCTGCTCATTACCAACGGCCTGTACTGCCCAGTGGTTATCTACGCGCTCTAGAGACGCAGCGGTTACATTCATGCCGCACCTCCATTTCTACTGTCTACTACTTTAGTACTTAGAGTAGAAATACTATTCGCGGGCAAATAAACTGACAGCATCTCAATATTCATATCAGAGTGAGCATTTTGAGAGAGCTTTTCCACCCGTGCACGTAAATCATCTTCATGCGGATTTACATCCCGCACCAGAAAACCAAATACTTTGATATTGGTTTTACTCTGAATATATTTTTTTGCAGCATTTTGATAACGAGACTTCCAAGTCGCAGTCCCAGCACGATAACCAAGGTATTTAACGAGGTCATCCTTAATTTTTGTACTATCTTTTAGATCTTCAATTTGCTGCTTTAAGCCTGTACGGCCATGCATAGCACCAGGTGGATATTTCTCTTCGGTAGAAGTTTTCACTTCTCCAAAAGCGAAATAATCTTCATTATCATTTTGTTGAAACCCAACCAAATCGGCACCTGGAAGACTCGAACCTGTTTTACGTTCATCCCGACCATCAGGCCATGGGAAAAAGCAGTTTTTCTTATCTACCAGATAAGATTCAGCCAATGCTTCACCAACACGCCAGTCCTCTGGTGGTTTGACATCCGTCAGAATGCGTTCAACCTCATTTTTTTCAAAATCAGTTTCCGCAAGCCCCGCGAGAAGTGATTCAATATCTGCTTTACCAGAATCATCAAATACAACCTCAGCAACCGGGCCACAAAGCGCCGCATCCAGTTCATCATCTGAATAGGAAAAACCACAACCAATGACAGGTGTGACCCCTAATTCATACAAAGGCGTTCCAGCTGGCATGGTCATGCAATGCTCTCCATGTACACATCTCCATCATTAGTAAAATTTTCTGCCATACCACGCATTAATATTGGGCATAGTTGTTCAATTTTATCTTTTAATTCAATATTAAGTCGCTTTCGAGTTTCCAGAACATGATAAATAGTCACTATGCTTTTTTGGACTTCTATATCAGGAATTGGCAGTTTCACATTACACATGTCACCCCAATCAAAGGTTTCTCTTGCGCTACCCCAGGAATGATAGCGACTATAACGATCAAATTCAGGTCGCCTAAACCACAGAAAGAGAAATTCTGGCAATAAAACATCCTTATCCGTTACCTCAAAAGCAGTATAAATACTTGAAACGATACACGGCACACCTTCATTCATTGCCAATGCAATCTTATCACCACGTCGGGAAGTATCGGGAGTATAAACAAACATTCCTGTATCAACTATTTTGTAATTGGCAAAATTTACTCCTGTTGTATTTGCCTTTGATTCAATAAGCTTTTTCGAGGTTGATATACCTCTTAAAAAAGTTACCTTCAAATCCCTGTTTCTATTGTCTGATTGTTGAATATATTTACCTAAGGTTTTGTGTTTTGTAGTTTTTTTCAACGCATCCATAAATGAATCACAAATTAGGTGCAAATCATACAGGCTGCGCTCATAACACTGTTGGTTCTTTTTTATTGCTTTGTAGATTGCCACATATTTCTTCTGCTCATCAAGATCAGGAATAGGCAATTTTATGTCACAAAACTGACTCCAATCAAAAGTTTCCCGTGCGCTGCCCCAAGAATTAAACCGAGCATAACGATCAAATTCAGGACGATTGAACCAAATAAAAAGAAATTCTGGTAACAGGCTAATATTTTCTTTTACTTCAAAAACTGTATAAATACTTGAAACAATGCATGGCTCTCCTTCATTCATCGCTAGAGCAATTTTATCTCCACGTCGAGAAGTATCGGATACATAAACAAATTGCCCTGTTCCTACTACTTTATATCCTGACAAACTAACGCCACTCATGTTGGCTTTTGATTCAATTAATTTTTTAGAAGTTGAAATTCCACGCAACAACGTCACTGACAAATCCTTATTACGTACATCAACCAGTTCAATGTAATCACCCAAACGCTGGTAATTAGATTTCATAACCTAATCCCTTAAATGCTTTTTTAAGTGCAATCTGTGATTCAACTTCATCGGCCAGGATTTCTTTAAATTCTTTCTGAATGCGTTTCATTTCCTTGTCAAAGTCAATTTCACTATCATGATCAATAAATTCAATATACTTGCTTGGGATAAGTGAATAGTTGTTCTCCTTGATCTCATCTAAACAGGCAGAATAACAATATTCAGGAATATTTTTGTACTCTTTGCCATATGAAGTCTGTTGCCAGTTATGAAAATTTCTGGCAATTTTGTTTATATCCTCCGGGGTAATCTCGATAAATTTTTTCTCATACTCAGAGCCCCAGCGACGTAAATCCATAAAGAGAATTTCACCTGAACGATCTCGATAGTCTTTACTAAGGCCATTAAGCTGTGCTTCTCGCTTTTTCTTGTTTTTGTTTAAAATCCAGAGCGTCACACTGATATCGGTGGTATAAAACATATTTCTCGGCAGCACGATAATGGCTTCAACCAGGTCATTTTCAATCATCTTACGGCGAATTTTATATTCTTCACCACCACCGGATAACGCACCATTTGCAAGAATAAATCCAGCCACCCCATTTTCTGATAGCCTGGATGCCATATGTAGAATCCAGCCATAGTTTGCATTACTGGCCGGCGGCACATCGTAGCCTGCCCAACGGGGATCATCGTTTAATTCATCTGATGCTCGCCAATCCTTCTGATTAAAAGGCGGGTTAGCCATAATATAATCGGCTTTTAGATCGGGATGTTGATCCTTAGAGAATGTATTCGCTGCCACATCACCAAGATTGGCAGCTATACCGCGAATAGCCAGATTCATTTTAGCCAGCTTATATGTAGCTCCTGTATATTCCTGCCCATAGATTGAGACATTTTTTGTATTACCCTGATGACTTTGAACAAACTTCATGGATTGCACAAACATACCACCCGAGCCACAACAGGGATCGTATATTTTACCCTTGTATGGCTCAATCATTTCCGCAATAAGATTAACAATGCTCTTGGGCGTGTAGAATTCGCCCTTGCCTTTACCTTCAGCCAGGGCAAATTTGCTAAGAAAATACTCATAAATGCGACCAATAATATCCTGCTCCTCGTCTTTTAAAGGATGGATATTATTGATGGTATCTAGTAATGCAGCCAGCTTACTGACATCAAGATTCAGTCGAGAAAAATAATTATCTGGCAACGCTCCTTCTAATGATTTATTTTTCTTTTCAATGGTATGCAGTGCGGTGTCAACCTTGACCGCAATATCATCCTGCTTGGCGTGTTTGAGGATATAAGACCAGCGGGATTCTTCCGACAGGTAAAATACATTATTCATGGTGTAAAACTCCACCATATCAATATATTGCTCTTTACCTTCGTCTATCAGTTCCTGTCTGCGTTGTTCAAAGGTATCACTAACGAATTTAAGAAAGATAAGGCTCAGTACAACATGCTTGTATTCAGATGGCTCGACACTACCCCGTAATTTATTTGCTGAATCCCATAGGGACTCTTCAAAGCTCTTTTGCTTTTTTGCCGTTTTTTTCTTTACAACCTTTTTTGCCATTTATTTCTCGTTGTTTATGAATTAAGTTTTATCGCATCTTGCTGATGCTGATGAAGCTAAAAAAAAACAGGGCTGAGCAAGCACAACCATATAATTTCTATATATTTATTACCCTAAAAAAGGCTCTTCTCCGCTCTGGTGAGTGAAAAAAGATGCTAATACTCACAAAACTTGTTGAAATATAAGACTTCCAATAGTTTTATAAGCAAGAGGTAATATG
>WFMW01000011.1 GCA_015488885.1 Gammaproteobacteria bacterium
AAAAACAGCAATGCTCACACAGAGCGGTAGCAACCATTTTGTTTTCGCAAGATTATTACCAGCAGGGTCGCCTGGCCGGTTTTTTGTTAGCGCCGAACCAGGCAGCCGGGTCTCGTTGGATTCTTTCTGGTAGCTATTATTGCCTGACTCAATATTGACCGGCTCAAACAGTTTAAGTAAAAAAATATACCAGAAAACGTAACGACCACTATCAAACAGCCAGTAACCAGACCAGTTAAGCTGATTTATATAACCATAGGCAAGTGTGGCTGAGAAGAATGCCCATATTGCGCTGACCAGCATCGTCATGGTCAGCCGCCGTGCCAGCTGACTTTGAGACCAGCTAAAGAGTAATAATAGCGTAAAAAAACTGTAGGCGAAAAAGGCTGCGGTGTAACTGTAAAAACCGGAATTCATTCTTTTTTCTCATATGCTAGCTAAGGATCATCTGAATAAGTCGTGGATACATATTTTGAATCCAGTGTTCTCATAGCAGCGTTACTAAGCAATTGAAATAGAATAACTATTCCAATCACTTAGCGCCTTGCTCTGAAACTACTGGCTCTCAATCTGCTGTACCCAGACTTATTCAGAGGTTACCTAACCACAGAGGATAGTATATAGAAACAACTTTGCACGAAATGAAGGGCGTAGTGGCGGTAAAACATCATAAACAACACTCAGATAAACCTGGAAAGTCCTGCTCCCTGACAAAGAATTACCGGTATTTTATATCGTCACCTTGATTTCATTTGAATACAGACTTTCACGTCCATCACTATCAATGGTTGTCATAGTAAAATAATAGGTTCCATGAGGCAAACTATTCAAAGTATAATCACTCACAAGCTGGCCATTTGCATCTTTAGCGCCATTTATATTCAGGCTACCGGTATAATTACCTGAATTGCTCCCATAATAAATTTTATAACCTGCAATCTGCTTCACAGGTAATGCAGTTCCATCTTCACGCATTGTAGGTACGCTCCAGTCCAGAACCTTTGCAGCAATGCCAGCGACTTTATTACTTGATCCAGCCGGTGTTGTTGCAGCACATCCGGTAATAAATAACAATGCAACAATACCTGCCAGCTTTATCAACCTGGTAGTCAGTTTCTTACTATTCATCATCCACAATCCTATAAGCAGCTATACCGCTTAAGTCAGTTTATTCTCGGGTATTTTTATGGATTTAATGAATAACGGAATAGTTTTAAATATACCGCTACAATATGTGTTACACGACAACTGTAACCATAAATTATATTTTCATTTGGGATTTTTACAACGATTCAGGTTCGTTGTTTTTTGCTTTTGAAAATTTATATTTAGCCTGTACCTTCAAGACATGAAGAAGCAAATTTAAAATCGGGCGAATCATAGCACAGCGAAAAATAGATTGCCAGAGTCATGACACTCTTTGTCGATTTAATAACACTATTTGACAAAAAACATCTGCAGCTCACAAAGAGCTGGCGCCATCAGGGATTTATTAATTTATTGTTTTATCAAGAATAAAAGTCACAGAATAGCAACCTTTGAACCTGTTTCATTTAATAAATTGATTATAGTACAACGTACAGAAATTACCGCATATCCGTTATAAACTGACTAAATTTCAACATTTCAACTTAATCAGGTCATTATCACGCACCTTTCGCCAGCAATACCACTTCAGCGGTTTGCAGCAGGATAAGGAAATCCAGGAAGATGCTCTGATTTTTTACATAATAAAGGTCATATTGTAGTTTTTGCAGGCCATCTTCCTCGGTATTGCCGTATGAATAACGAATTTGCGCCCAGCCGGTCAGGCCCGGTTTTACCCGGTGGCGCTCTTCATAGTAGGGGATTTTTTCCGCCAGCCTGGCAACAAATTCCGGGCGCTCCGGACGGGGGCCAATAAAACTCATATCCCCTTTCAATACATTAAATAACTGGGGCAGTTCATCGAGACGACCTTTTCTGAGCACCGAGCCAAGCCGAGTAATCCGGCTGTCATTTTTTGATGCCCAGCGTGCCACCCCATCTTTTTCCGCATCACTCACCATGCTGCGGAATTTGTATATCTTAAATGGCCGATTATCCTGTTTTACCCGAACCTGACTGTACAGGATCGGCCCTCGTCCGCGACTTTCAATGATAATTGCCAATGTCACCAGCACCATTAAAGGCAGGGCAAGCGGCAACAGTAACAGTACCATGGTAATATCCAGCGTCCGTTTGGCAATACGCCGGAAAATATTTACTTTAAATCCATCGGATAAATATAACCAGCTCGGGTGAAGCATATCCAGCCTGATTTTACCGGTTCGGCGCTCGCAGAAAGTCACCAGGTCAAGAATTTCAATACCACTCATTTTACAATCCAGCAGGTCTTTTGCCGGTAAGTTTGCCTGTCGCCGGTCATCAACCGCCAGCACAATTTCATCAATATCCTGCTCTTCAACAAACTGAATCAGTGGTTTGTCCAGAACGAGTAGATCCGATTGATTTTCTGTTTTTTCATCGCCATCCATGGCGACAAAGCCAATAATATTCAGACTTTCCAACTCACCGTTAGCCATCGCTTCACGGATAAGAGCCGCCCTTTTCCCTGCCCCCAACACAAGTATTCGTGTCCACATCGTGCCTTCTTTCACCACATTCCTGAAAAACAGGCGGATGAAGGTAATAAAGAAAAAACTTAGTGTAACAGCAATAAGCAAAACCCCTCGACCAAGAAAAAAACCAGGAACAATATAGAAGCTGACACCCAGCGGGATCAAACCCAGCAACAACCCACTGGCAATCCTCAGCACCAGCTCATCCAGAAACCGCCCGGCCTGACGCTGATAAACACCAAATGCAAGAAGACTTAGTTGCAATACACCTGCATAGGCCATCGCTTTAGGAAAAAAAGAACCAAGGTGCTGTTGCCAGTCGAACCCTGCATAGCGAAAACATAAAGCCAGATACAGCGCAAACATCAGCGCAAGAAATTCTGTAACAGCCAGTACCACAAACTCAGTAGGCACATGGTAGCGAAATAATTGCGTTGAATGGCGAAAAAATCTGACGGTACTCATAAATTATTTATCTTTTACCTGAAGCGACGAACTCAGGTTTTAATTTCAATCCATTTTTTTTGTAAATATTATTGTGAATGTCACTTTTATTCGTTGATTGTAGACCAGTTATAAACAAATACATTATATGAGTATTTTAGCATATTTAAATAACACCCTATTCCTGCAAAAAGTCAGTAATGGCTCCACCATAAAAGGTTTTTGCCACCTCCCAGTTTGCCGGATCAACGGAATCCAGCAGATCGGCATAAACGATCATCGAATTTACATTTTGCCCCGTCTCTTTATTCAGCCAGAATGCCCGATACAGGGTTACATCGCCGTCGGCATCCATTTGTAACTGACTGGCCTGTAAAAAGTCATCCATATCATCCATTTGCATATAGACACTGGTATTTTCCGGCAACATAAACGGGGTTTGTCTGGCAATCACAATTTCACCACCCCATTGTGCCTCAAACTGCGCGACATCAAACGCTTTCCACCAGTCCGGTTTTGTGGATTGATAACGTCCAATAAACTGTTTCGGACGCAATTTTTCCAGATAGGCATCAACCCATCGTTCAAATAAACGCTTTTTATTGATCAGTTTTTTCTGCTTACCCTGATCATATAAATAACCGGCATGCTGTAAATTGGCCATTACCGGGCCAATACTGCCAAGTGCGACACCAACCTTTTTTGCAATAACACGGTACGAGGCATTTAATAATGCTGGCGAGTTCAGGAAGGCATACAGCAAACGTATCCCTGCCGGATTAAATACCCGGCCTTTCTGCACCTGATGTACTAAACGTGGATCCTTATTGCCCTTAACAAAAACACCATCACACAATGAACCAAGATACATATTACCGGCTTTATCCACAAAATGGATGGCTTGCTGCTTTAATTTCTCCGCCATTACCGGATTAATAAAATCAGCCAGCAGTAACCCGGCATGCATAGCGCGCAGTCGCTGCAATAAAGCTGAAAAATTTTGCTGCGGCGCCCATGCCTGTATACATGCGACTGAACGAACATTATTCTGCATTAATACAACATAATCTTTACCGGAAGCTGTATCTTTAACCTGAAAAACAGGCCTGTCCATCCCGGTCATTTGTTGATTCAAATGGTTCAGCGTCTTTATTAAGATTTGTTGTTTATTATTATCCAGCATTACTATGCTCTTTTTATTATCAAAGCCAGGAGCTTGTCCAAGACAAACCCAACACGTGAACATCCGGGACAGATTCTATCATATTTCATTAATAATGAACGACACTATTTACCCTGATCTAATAACAAATCAATCCTTATCCTTTAGACACTACCAACTTCTTTTAAATCGGCATACATTTATAGCTTTCCCGCGCAGATCAATCGTTTTCAGCAACCTGTGCTGCAATTTGAATACAAGGTCCAAACTCCGCGCTGTCATTTTCTGACGAAACTGTGACTAACGGTGTCGCTTGCGTTGATGATACCGACATTTTCTGATGACCGTAATTTTTTTCATATAAGGTGTCCAGCTGAGCAATCAACGCATGCAATTCATCCTCTGGGCAACCGTTTAACTCAAGATAGTTAAACAGGACTTTTATGACATCAAAAGGATATAACTGGAAGCGGTCAATATAGGTTTCCACCAGTGACCAGAAAAAAGGGCGGACTTTACTGACTTCAAGGTTCTTTTCATTTAATAATTGCCGAATAACTTCACCCAGCTGTTCAAGATCAGCGGGCACTTCCGTTCCTCCGGTAAGAGATCCATCATCGACAGGCTCGCTAGAACTACTTCTTGATTGTGGCTCCAATACTGTTTCGGTATTAATTTTTGTTTTTTCTACATCAGTCAATGACGTAAAACTAAAAAGATCCAGACTGTTTATCACTCGCTTATTAAACAATCATTCGGTTTTTATTACAAGGGTTTTATTTGCCCTGATAGTTCATAGAAATATTTCTGAACAGGGATTATGGCTGTAGCATGATAAAATACATTATCGTAACAGAACCTTCACACCTTAACCTTATGTCACTTTACCAACAAAAATTGTCGAATTTTATTACATTATTCAACAATAAAAATATACATTTTTTATTATCTCATTGATATAAAAAGAATTAAAATAATTAGCATGAATATTGCATAATCATATTTGAAACACGTATTTAATGTTTTTTCAATCACCAGTGGTGTTTTGAACAATATTTAACCAATCAGAAAAGTATTTTAGACACGAAAGCACAATATATTATAAAACACTAATTTTAACGGACAAACGCCAGCAATAAATACAATAATGGATCACGTAGAAAAACAGTTACTCATGCACGCCAATATCGACAGACTTCCCTGCCTGCCGCATGTTTTGTTACATCTACTGGATATTTGCCAGAGTGAAAATCCATCTTACAATAAACTGATCCACGCCCTCAAAAAAGACCCTGCTTTGTATATGCGTGTCTTTTCAGCACATTACCGAACCCCTTGCACTGCTGACGACAATACCAGTCCCGAACACAGACTACATCAAACCGACATCCACACGATTAAAAGCATTATCGTGACCGCAGCGGTACAACAGTTTTTTTCCCGCAACGAAGCGGAGCATACCGATTTCATTAAACAACACTGGCAGCACTCCGTCTACTGCGCCTGCATGGCAGAAGCGTTAGCACAATTATCTCACTACACCGATGTCGATGAAGCTTATACAGCTGGTTTATTACATGATATCGGGCAACTGGCACTGGAAATTAATTATTCCGACGATTATACCTCAGCATTTAAGCAGCATGGTTTACAGGCTGACTTCTTTACCCAGGAACAACAGCTTTATCACACGACTCATCAGGCAGTCGGTGCAACTTTATTAGCCCGATATGGGGCCAGTAATTTTATCTGCGATGCAGTACGCTATCATCATGAACCCGTAGAACAGATACTCGATGCTCACCCATTGGTAAAAATTGTTTACCTCGCCAATGCATTCAGCAACACGGAATTCCATAGCAATGATAACAAACCAAACAATAACAAACTCTTTGAAAGCGCAGAGCAATTGCTTGGGCTGAATAAAAGCCTGATTCTGGGCGCACTGGAAAAAACGACTGAACGCGTCAATGCTTACAACAGCACACTGGATATTCAACCCGTCACTGAAACCACAGATAAAAAAGTTATTCAGCAAATTACTGCCAATGATGAACAGAAACTGATACAACTGGCTGCACAAATACGCAATATTGCCTTACTGAGCAATATTCACCAGCCTTTGTCACATGCCGATAACCGCACTGTATTACTTGATACGATTGCCCAGCACAGCAGCATTTTATTCGGCATCAAACAGACAATTGTGTTTCTATACAGCAACACCACAGAGCGTTTACATGCACTTGCCAGCAGCAATCAACCCTCACAGTTAAATGATTTTAGCCTGCCACTACAGGCCGGTAGAAGCCTGGTAGCGGATACCTTATTAAGCAAATCACCCAGTCATACTTTTGCGCAAAACAACGGTGCCAGTAGCCTGAGTGTTATCGACCGACAGTTAATCGGCCTGGGAAATAAAAAGGGTTTTATCTGCCTGCCAATGATTATAAACAATACCGCACTGGGGGCACTGGTTTTTGCCACCGATGAAATACAATACCAGTATTTATGGAAACAACACTCACTGTTAGCGCACTTTACCAACGAAGTTGCCCAGGCTATCAGTGACCAGCAAAACCAGAGCGCCACCTTACCCAACGACACGGCAGCATATTCAGGCCTGCAAAACCGCATCCACGAGATGATACATGAAGTCCGTAACCCACTCAGTATCATGAACAATTACCTTGGTATATTGAGCTATAAACTGGAAGACAATAAACCTGCCCAGGAAGATATTGAAACCATCAAAACAGAAATTGACCGTGTTGGCATGATTATTAATCGTTTATCTGAAAACCATACCAGCACCGATGAAACGGCTGCGGTTGATATTAATACCATTATTACTGATCTCACCCATATTTTTCAAACCTCTTTATTTACCGCGAACAAAATTCAGATTAGCCTGGATCTGGACGATAATATCCAGGCAATCCAGAGCAATGCTAACGCCTTAAAACAGATTTACACCAACTTGATAAAAAATGCAGTTGAAGCACTTTCAACAAATGGTCAAATTATGGTCTACACTCAAGATCATGTGAATGTTGATGGTAAGGAACACCTTGAAATTTGTGTCGCAGATGATGGCCCCGGTATTGCTGAAGATATTCTGCCAAAACTTTTTTCACCGGTAGAAACAAGCAAGGATGGTGATCATGCTGGCCTCGGACTTACTATTGTTAAAAATCTGGTAAGTGAGCTGCATGGCTCCATTCGTTGCAGAAGTGGTGAAAAGGGCACCAGCTTCCATATATTGTTACCAAAAACATAATTGTTGCATATATATAAACAGCATGGACACATAAAAAACAAACAAAATAAAACTAAGGATGGTTGCTAATACCTCGAAACTGTGCACCGTATAATTAAAACAAAGGTCAGCACGCCTTTGTGCCAAAGAGCAACCTGATGAGCATTAATGAGCAAAAAATACTGATTGTTGACGACGACCCCATCGTTTTAAAAAGTTTAAAAGATTTATTAACTGTCAGGGGCTACAACACCCATGCCGCCATCGGTGGCCAGGAAGCCATCTGCCAGTTAGACCAGAACATTTTTGACCTGGTTTTACTCGACCTGTATATGCCATACGTCAACGGCCATGATGTGATGGCGCATATTCGCACCCGGAACATTAATACATCGGTGATTGTTGTCAGCGGCGAAACCTCCTTTGAAGCCGCAAAAAATGCCTGTTCGCAGGGTGCATACGACTTTTTACGCAAACCCTATGCCACCGACGAACTGCTTATCACTATTAACAATGCATTAAAAGAAAAGCATCTGCAAAAACAGAATATGTTTATGCAGAAACAAATGGTCGAATCGGAACGACTGCACCGTTATATCGTTAACACCTCACCGGATATTATTTATATTCTGGATCACGAAGGCAATTTTACCTTTATTAACGAACGCATCGAATCGTTACTGGGTTTCAGCAAAAAAGACATCATTGGCAAACATTATTCATTCCTGGTACATCAGGAAGACATGGAACAGGCCAAATACGTATTTAACGAACGCCGCATCGGTACTCGCGCATCGAAAAATATTGAACTTCGACTCAAATGTAAGGATGAAAAAAATGGTCGTCATTTTAATACTCGAACATTACCGATAGAACTAAGTTCTATCGGCATGTACAGCAGTGAAAACAACCGTAATAAAGCCTACCTTGGTACTTATGGTGTAGCACGTGATATCACCGATCGCAAACAGGCCGAAGAAACCATTAACTTCCAGGCCTACCATGACCTGCTCACTAAATTACCTAACCGTGCACTGCTGCGTGACCGTCTCAGTCTGGCAATCAGCCAGGCAAAACGTGATAATGAAAAACTTGCGGTAATGTTTCTTGACCTCGATCGCTTTAAAAATATTAATGACAGCCTGGGTCACATGATCGGTGACGAACTGTTGCAGCAGGTAAGCGGCCGACTCAAAGGTTGCATCCGTGAAGGCGATACCCTGGCACGTTTTGGCGGTGATGAATTTACCCTGTTATTACCCAGAATTGCTCATCCACGCAAGGATGCTGCCATGCTTGCTGAAAAAATCACCCTTGCTTTAAAACGGCCTTTTTTAATTGATGGTCATGAACTGTATGTGAGCACCAGCATTGGCATTGCCATGTATCCACAGGACGGCACCCAGATGGACAGCCTGATCAAACACGCTGACATTGCCATGTACCACGTTAAAGGCCAGGGAAAAAATGGCTTCCAGTTCTATTCTAATGAAATGAATGCACCCTATTATGAAAAACTTTCACTCGAAACTGGCATTCATAAAGCGCTGGATAACAATGAATTTAGACTGGTCTACCAGCCACAGATAAATCTGAACAGTGGGGAGATTGTGGGTGTTGAAGCTCTATTGCGCTGGGAACACCCGGATCATGGCACCATATCACCCTGTGAATTTATTCCTTTTGCTGAAGAAAGCGGCATGATTGTTGATATTGGCCGCTGGGTATTCAAAACAGCAGTTGCCGAATTACATAAATGGCGTCAGGCCGGATTACCGAATGTACGCATGGCTATTAATATGTGTGCCCGCCAGTTAATGGAAGCAGATATTGTTGATTATATTATTTTAACCATGAAGGAATACCATCTGCCGGGCAACAGCATTGAACTTGAAATTACCGAAAATGCGATTATGGAAGACATGGATGTTGTGATCCATAAACTGGGTGAATTAAGCCGCTATGGCATTACGATTGCCATTGACGATTTTGGTACTGGTTATTCCTCGCTGAGTTATTTACATAAACTGCCGATACAGACCTTAAAAATCGACCGCGCTTTTCTCAAGCAAAGCCGGATAAATAAAGGTGATAACACCATTATTAACACCATTGTTGCGATGGCAAAAGGCCTGCATTTGAATGTCATTGCTGAAGGTGTAGAAACCCATGCCCAGCTGGAATATTTACGTGAAATTGAATGTAGTGAAGCACAGGGTTTTCTATTTGGAAAACCCCTGCCTCCTGATATTATTTCACAGCTATTAATTCAGGAACCTTATGCTACACCAGCTGTAAAAACCGGCATGGTTCGGGGTACACAACGGCGGCATTAACCCGGATATTTCATGGGAATGCAGGATTTTTGGGTGGATGTTATATAAAAGCAGTCAGTGAGTCCATTTGGATGATTCGGGTTAACCCGGAACCTGTTAATTTTTTTACCACCGACTATTTATTTTGCCCGTCCACGACTGGCAGTTTTACGGCCATTTTCCGTCAAAATTTTCTTGCGGATGCGAATACTTGAAGGTGTCACTTCAACCAGTTCATCATCATCAATAAATTCCAGCGCCTGCTCCAGGGTAAATTGAATATGTGGTGACAGGGTCAGCGCTTCATCGGTGCCTGAAGCACGCACATTAGTCAGTGGTTTAGGTTTAATCGGGTTGACCACCAGATCATTATCACGCGAGTGAATACCCACTATCATGCCTTCGTAAACTTCCTCATTGTTACCTACCAGTAATTTACCGCGTTCCTGCAACGGACATAAGGAATAAGCCACCGCCTTGCCACGGGCATTGGAAATCAACACCCCGTTAATACGCTGGCCAATACTGTCCTGCTGCAATGGCCCGTAATGGTCAAAGACATTATAAAGCAAACCGGTTCCTGAGGTCATGGTCAGAAAATCGGTACGAAACCCGATCAGGCCCCGGGCGGGAATAATATAATCCAGCCGAACCCGTCCCTTCCCATCCGGCACCATATCTTTCAGCTCCGCCTTGCGCGTACCCAGCGCTTCCATCACCGCCCCCTGATGATCTACTTCAACATCGACGGTCAGCTCTTCATACGGCTCCTGCCTGACCCCGTCCTTTTCATGAATGATTACTTCAGGCCGCCCCACTGCCAGCTCAAAATTCTCCCGACGCATAGTCTCAATTAATACCGATAGATGCAATTCACCACGACCGGAAACCTTGTATTTATCCCCCTCAACCTGTTCTACCCGCAAGGCAACATTATGCTTTAATTCCTGTTGCAGGCGATCCCAGATATTCCGACTGGTTACATATTTACCTTCATTACCGGAAAAAGGTGATGAATTAGCCTGAAATACCATGCTAATCGTCGGTTCATCAACACTCATGGGCGGCAAGGCTTCGACCTGATTCGGGTCACACAGAGTATCGGAAATCGACAATGGATCAATACCGGTAATCGCCACAATATCACCTGCCTCTGCAGATGCCACCTCTACCCGTTCCAGCCCGTTGAAACTTAATACCTGCAAAACACGACCACCGCGTACCTTGTCGGCAGCATCAATAATTTTCACGGCCATATTGGTTTTGACTTCACCACGACGGATGCGGCCAATACCGATTATGCCCACATAGCTGTTATAATCGAGTGTTGAGATTTGAAGTTGCAGCGGCCCGTCTTTATCTACTTCTGGCGCATGCACATGTTCAATAATGGCATTGAATAACGGGGTCATATCACCACTGGTAATCGCCGCATCATCCCCGGCATAACCATTAATGGCTGAACAGTAAATCACCGGAAAGTCCAGCTGCTCATCGGTTGCCCCCAGCTTGTCAAACAGATCAAAGGTGAGATCCAGCGCCCGATCAGGGTCGGCACCTTCACGGTCAATCTTGTTAATCACCACAATCGGTCGAAAACCCATAGCAAAAGCTTTTTGGGTAACAAACCGGGTCTGCGGCATCGGCCCATCCACCGCATCAACCAGCAACAACACCGAATCCACCATCGACAGCACGCGTTCGACTTCACCGCCAAAATCAGCATGTCCCGGGGTATCGACAATATTGATATGATAGCCTTGCCAGTTAATCGCGGTGTTTTTTGAGGTGATGGTGATGCCGCGTTCTTTTTCCTGATCGTTGGAATCCATGACCCTTTCGGTAGGTGCTTTGCGCTCATCCAGAGTACCGGACTGTTGTAGCAACTGGTCAACCAGTGTGGTTTTGCCATGATCAACATGGGCAATAATGGCAATATTGCGAATTTGCTTATTCACGATAACTCTCTAATCAGGGAAAAAGGGCGCTATTATAGGGGGTTTACTGCAAAGATACTGCATTAATTTAATTTTTTTAGATTTATCCAGCCACGCACTGCTTCACGAGCCGGTTTATTGACCGGTCTGACCAGTAAACCGGTACGCGAGATGAGTACGGTATATTTTGCACCATCCGTCATTGGCAGAAATATTGCACTGCCAAAAATGGCATCAACAAAATGCAGTTTGTCGGCATAATCATGCGCCCATGTCCAGATATCCAGCGTCCAGTCATTTAGTTGCCATTGAGCAGTACTGGATGCATCCAGTGTATCGGCTGACAGTAATGAATAAATCGTGCGCGGTGCCTGGCGAGCCTGTTTAATATTGCGATAACGCCCTGCCAGACGATAGAGACGATAACCGGCATCCAGCCCCAGCAAACTGGCCAGCCCTTTCCAGATTAATACCTGTGCATCCAGCTGCCATTCGTCGCCACGTAAATCGAAAAGTTGTTGTTTACCGGTATCTCGTCGGCTTAACGTAACATGATAAAGCTGGGGCCGGATACGCGTAAACTGTATATCTGCAACCGGTCGCTCATAAACCAGGCGCTGATAGGTATGTAAATTAGAAGCCAGCAACAGGAAAACAGCCGCTATGGCAAAAAAAACCATAGCAGCCGATGTCAGGCCAAGACCCGATAGCAGACGCCGTCGAAACAGGACACGCAAACCCCGGGCAAAAATGACCACTGCCAATACGGCAAACAGCCCGCTAATAACGGGTATAGCGGACATCGGGAAATTGCCCATTCATGACGGCTTATTCGTTTCGTTAATTGCGTATTCTGGCTCGGGTCTGCCGGGCTTTTTCCGGCTCCCCGGTGGTTTCGTAAATAGTTGCCAGGGTATCCAGTGCACGCGGGTTATCGGTATCGACCGACAGGGCCTGCTCACATAGATCAATGGCTTTGGCGGTATTGCCCAAATGCTGCTGAACCCGCGCAAGCCCGAGCACGGCATACAGGTCATGACCAACTTTCAGGCTGGAATTATAATGATATATTGCCTCATCAAGCTGATTCAACGAAACCAATGCGTCACCAACCCGTGTCCATAAGGACTGGTTATCGGGTTCCTGGTCGAGAATTTTATCCCACCAGAAAACCGCTTTTTCCATTTTTAGCTGCCCACGATAACAGTCACCCATGCCAAACAGGGCAAAATTATTATCCGGTTCAATCTCCAGTGCGCTTTCGTATAAACTCATTGCCCGGTCAAATTCCTTACGCCTGCGATAAATATTTCCCATCATGGTCATCAGCACCACATTATGTGAACTGTTTTTTGACATCAGCTTTTCAAAACAGTCGAGTGCTTTTTCATCATCCTGCTGAGCGTAATACACATTACCCAGGCCCAACAGGGCGAACGGATCATAAGGCCGAATCCGCAGGGATTGTTCATAAAAATCAATCGCCTGCTCAATCTGATTCATTTTATGATAAGCATCGGCAATACGCACCATAACATGGCTGTCTTTGGGGTTGATCTCCAGATAACGCAGCCAGTAGGCAATCGCCTCCTGTGGCCGCTTCATCCCGCGACGCGCATCCCCCGCACCACGCAGAGCAAAAATATTATTGGGATCAAACTTTAATACCTCATCGTATTGCTGCCCCGATTCAACAAAACGATTCAGCTTGCGATAAACATCACCCAGCCCCGAAAGCACATAGGGATTTTCTGCATCCATGGCTTTCGCTTCAAGATACACCTTTTCGGCCGCTTCAAACTGCCCGCTACGAAATAGCCGACTGCCTTTTTTCGATAACTCAATAATTGCTTTTTTAGATATTTCTGACATACTGATAGCTGTTCTTTCTGGTAACTGATGATGCTGATTATACACTAACATATGTTCTTCGCTCTTTTAACTATACTTATGTAACTTTTACCGACACCGCGTTTATTACCCTATCGACCCGCAGACCAAAAGCTATAGGCTACCACTCCCAATATGATAAATCCGCCCGGCCCTACACGAAAAAAACGTATTTACCTTATCGATTCCAGTATATATATTTTTCGTGGCTGGCATGTCTATTCAGATGAGATCGTTGATTGTGAAGGCCAACCGAGTAACGCGGTTTATGGCTTCACTGAATTTTTACGTGAACTGCTGGTTCTTGAACAGCCTGAATATATTGCCTGCGCCTTTGATGCCAGACAGACCCATTCCTACCGGCGCGAAATCTACCCGGAATATAAAGCCAACCGCCCTCCTGCCCCGATAGCATTGAAAAATCAGTTTAAACACTGCCGCAACTTCTGTCGTGCTGCCGGTATTGCGGACTTTTCCAGCAACCGTTTTGAAGGCGATGATATTATCGGCACCCTGGCCACCCGTCTACGCAAGGATGGCTTTGCCATTACCATTCTCAGCGCCGACAAAGACCTTGCACAATTACTCCGCCCTGGCGATATCTGGTGGGATTATGCCCGCAATAAAATTTTACATTACAAAGATGTGGAAAAAAACTTTGGTGTCAAACCCGAACTTATTGCCGACATGCTAGCTCTGGCAGGTGACAAGGTTGACAATATCCCCGGCATTCCTGGTATCGGTTATACCCTGGCGGCAAAATTACTGAAAAAATATCCTGGCGTAGAATCTATTATGGAAAATATTGATAAAATTTCAGCCATGAAATTTCGTGGTGCCGCCAGAATTCAGGCACTGGTTGATGAACATCAGCATATATTACCCATGACCAAACAGCTTACCACCATTGTCACCGATGCTGAATTCAAAGGCCCAAAACAGGATTTACGCTGGTCAGGTATTAATAAACTCTCTATGCAGACCATATTTGAGCAGTTTAATGCTGCCCCGGCAAGATGCCAGCGCTGGTTTGATTTAGCCTAGTTTGATTTAGCCTAAGAGTCTGTCCGGGAGTAGTTACTCCATCTCTAATAATGACAACCCCTGTGTAATCGCTGATTCGTTGATTACGTCAAAAACCTGTTTGTCCGATACCGTTATCACCCCGCATAGATCCAGCCAGCCACAGCCTTTTAACCAGGCTGGCAAGGCAACAGCTCCCTGAAAAACCCTGGGTAATAGATACACTTTACCGTTTCTGAACAAACAGTTAAATGGCTGATTAGCCTGTTGACAGCGTTCAATTAACTGCCAGCTTTGCGCACGGGTATCGGCTGTCAGACAGTTCACCGGATAATCCCGATTACCACCATTATGTGACCACTGTGTTTTCTCAACCGGCAAAGGCGCGGCGCGCACAAACCCCTGACAATGCAGATGATTAACCGATGCGCCTGCCGCCAGGCTATTGTAACCGATGGCAAAACCCGGGATGTTTTTTACCACATCCTGCGCCAGTTCAAAAATGAAGTCATGTGCCATGCGGGTTAAATATTGCGGCTGGTTTTTTTCCGCTGCTATCACGATTAACAGGTGGTAATGACTAAACGGAAATTTGTTATACAGAACTTTCAGCGATACACCCCGATATATGGCCTGCCATAATATTTCCGGCTTTAAAAATGCCTTGTTAAAATGAAACCGGTCGGCATCAAACGTCTGCCGAATAGAGGTGAGGATTTGCGCTGAGGAACGTGTCGGGCGCAGGGCACGTAAAACATTCAGGGTTATCTCCCAACCACCTGATTGTCGTGTTTGCCATAAAGGAAGAGCGCGGATGTCCTGCCCCAACAGCTGCCTGAATACGGCCAGATCATCATCAGTAGCTTTCAAACTACACTGATGATAACCCTGTTCAAGGGCGGAACCCTTTTGCTTCAATGCCTCCATCAATCGCTCTCTTGACGTATCATCCTGCAAACTGTTAGCCAGTACCAGAATAAAAGCCCCCAGCTCATCATCAGACAACATGGCCTGCATTTTATTGATAAACAGGGCTTTAAACTGATTAAAATCTTCAGCAATAAACATTAGTGAAAAAATCAGGAAAGAGGCAGTGGAAACGATAAAAAATACGCTTCATTTACTCAGGGGCGGCTGCGTTTACTTTTTAACCACTTCACCAGCGGTTCCCAGTCAGCCAGATCCTGCCATACCTGCGAGGGAGGCAGTTCGAATATGCCCAGACCACGCTCTTCCGCTTTAATATAATTTTGTGTATCACGCAGGGTGGCGACATAGGGTAATTTCAGGCGCTTGATAAAATCATACAGTTCAGTGAATATTATGGTGTTTTCACGTACCCGGTTGGCAATAATACCGATTTTAATCTGCTTGCGTTTCACCCGGCCACTGGCCTGTAATTCCTGTAAATAGTCGGTTGCGGCGCGTATATCGATGGGTGAGGGCATCAGTGGAAACAGGATGGTTTCAACTTTATGCAATAGCTGGGTGAGTTCTTTGCCATGTACCCGCGCCGGGGCATCCATAATCAGTACATCGGTATCTCGGGGACATTTTAGTGGATTTTTCCAGGCGGCAATGCCAGTAATCGGTTCCCGACTGCTATCACGCGCCTGTAACCATGCCATACTTGAAGCCTGTGGGTCATAATCGGCCAGTACCACTTTTTTACCCATCTCAGCCGCATAATAACTGGCCAGATTGGTCGAGATTGTACTTTTACCGCAACCACCTTTGGCATTTAATACCAGTATTGTTCGCATTTTTGTCCCCTGTAAAAAGATACCGGGTAATTCTACAGAGTTTTAACCCCGGCAATCAATTCCGATACCGCTTTTTGACCGTCACCGTATAACATCCGGGTATTATCGGCATAGAACAGGTGATTTTCGATACCGGAGAAACCGGCACCTTTACCGCGTTTAATGACAATAACATTCTGTGCTTTATCGGCATTCAGAATCGGCATACCGTAAATCGGGCTATCCGGGTTGGTACGTGCCACCGGATTCACCACATCATTGGCACCGATAACCAGCGCCACATCGGCCGTCGGAAATTCAGGATTGATTTCCTCCAGGTCAAAAATACGGTCATAATCAACGCCTGCTTCAGCCAGCAGTACATTCATATGCCCCGGCATCCGTCCAGCTACCGGGTGAATCGCATATTTCACTTCCACCCCGCGAGCTTCCAGCAAATCTTCCAGCTCTTTCAGTTTATGCTGTGCCTGTGCTACTGCCATGCCATAGCCCGGTACAATAATCACTTTCTGCGCGTAGGCCATCATAATAGCTGCATCCATTGCCTGAATTTCTTTCATACTGCCTTCAATGTCTTCCTCAACAGCTGTACCGCCGCCGCTGCCAAAGCTGCTGAACAACACATTGGATATCGGTCGATTCATGGCTTTGGCCATTAACTGGGTTAGCAGGGTACCGGCTGAACCGACTACAGTACCGGCAACAATCATGGCGGCATTGTTAAGCACAAAGCCCTCAAACGCAACGGCCAGCCCGGTTAAGGCGTTAAACAGGGAAATTACCACCGGCATATCCGCGCCGCCAATCGGCAGGGTCAACATAACCCCGAGTATAATCGCCAGAATAAAGAAAATAATAACCAGATTAAAACTTACCGGTTGCCCGGTGGCAACCAGATAACCGGTGACCAGCACACCGATAAACAACACAATATTGATAAGCTGATGCAAGGGCAGCCGCAGGGTTTTTTTCATAATGCCCTGTAATTTTGCAAATGCAATGGCCGAACCCGAAAAGGATACTGAACCAATCACTGCACCTAATACTGCAAGCACCTGCATAGTGGCATCATGCGTCACCACATCACTCTGTGTGGCAGAAGAAAGTTTCACCAGTTCAACGGCGGCAATGGCAGCCGCTGCGCCACCGCCCATACCGTTATACATAGCAATCATCTGCGGCATATCAGTCATCGCAACACGCTTTGCAGAGAAATAAGCAATACCTGAACCAATAATGATGGCAAGCAGCATTAACTGTAAATTAATACTGGCAATATCAAGTGAAATATCCTGTGCCCCAAAAGTAACCAGGGTGGCGATAACCATCGCAATACCCGCCCAGACAATACCACGGTGAGCGGTCACCGGCGATGACATCTGTTTCAGGCCAAGAATAAAAACTGCGGTGGTGATAAAGTAAACCGCATCAATAAGAAAAGTCATGATTATTTTTCTCCTTTGCTGGATGTTTTGAACATTTCCAGCATTCGGACAGTGGAAAAATAACCCCCTACTGCATTACCTGCTGCCAACGTCACCGCAAAAAAACCAATCGTCAGCTCCAGTGTGCCTTCAGCACGCCCCAGCGCAATCATGGCACCAACCAGGACAATACCGTGTACGAAGTTGGAACCGGACATTAATGGCGTATGTAAAATAACCGGCACCCGGCTGATGACCTCGTAACCGGTAAATGCTGCCAGCATAAAAATATATAACGCAGGTAAGCCTTCAATCATTATTTTGCACCACTCTTGTCAGCATTATTCTTCTCGGTATTTTTATAGCGCTCATGCACAATGGCACCATTATAGGTTAATAAGCAACCAGCAATCACATCATCGTCCAGATCCAGGGCCAGCTCACCACTCTCGGAAATAAAGGGTGACAGCAGATTAAACAGATTTTTGGCATACATTTCACTGGCATGAATGGGTAATTCGCTGGGTACATTTAAGGGGCCGTGAATAGTAACACGCTGTTTATACTCAATGGTTTCACCAGGTTTGGTCAGTTCACAGTTGCCGCCACCTTCCGAGGCCAGGTCAACAATCACCGCACCGGTTTTCATTGCTTCAACCATGTCCGCAGAAATAATTTTAGGTGATGGGCGCCCTGGAATTGCAGCCGTACTGATGACCACATCAGCCATGGCAATATGTTTGGCCAGCACATCCTGCTGTTGTTGTTTTTCGTCATCGGTGAGTTCCCGCGCATAACCACCGCTACCATCGGCGCTGACGCCGGTATCAATAAATTTTGCCCCCAGCGACTCAACCTGTTCACGGGTAGCCGTACGCACATCATAGGCCTCAACAATGGCTCCCAGCCGTCTGGCGGTGGCAATAGCCTGTAGCCCGGCGACACCCACACCAATAATAACCACTCTGGCCGGGCGAATAGTACCCGCAGCGGTGGTTAACATAGGGAAAAACACCGAGGCTAGTCGCGCGCCCATCAATACGCCCATATAACCGCTGATCGAGGCCTGCGAGGATAGCGCATCCATGGATTGTGCCCGGGTAATTCGCGGTACCAGTTCCATCGCCAGTGAGGTGATTTTTTTGGCACACATTTTTTGCATCATCTCAGCATTCAAATGCGGTGCCATAAAACCAGCCACCGTCACCCCATCACGCATTTGATCAAGCTCATCGAGGGTTGGTGGCTGTACTTTAAATATCAGATCAGCCGTTTTGTAAAGCGTCGTAGCATCTGCAACGATTTCTACATCAGTAAAATCTTCATCTTTAAAATACGCTGACAGCGCCGCACCATGCTGCATAGCAATGTGCACACCGCTGGCAACAAGTTTTTTAGCGACCCCCGGCTCCAATGCAATACGGCGTTCGCCCGGTGTGATTTCGTTTGGTATAACCAGCCTGATTGGCATGGGAACTCCCGGAATGTTGATGAATAAATGATGTGAAGTTTACAGTATTCTTCAAAAATGACCAGATAATCTATTGTTTATTGAGCCTGGATTAATCATGAATTAAGCAGCCATCCTGTCGTCATATTTCAAATATAGCACGTTGTGTTAACGCAAAAAGTTCCATCTTTGCGATAGTTAATAAAGAAAACTTTGACGAAAACCTTGAGCAATAAAGTTAAATCTGTCACTCTTTATATAATCACCATCAAACTTTATATAATATATAATCACCATCAAAGATAATACTGTGTCAGATCCTGTAGCAGAAAAGTCACCCTATACCCATAGCAGCCAGGGAAAATGCGGTATTTTGCTGGTCAACCTGGGCTCACCCGCTGCACCAACAGCTCTGGCAGTGCGAAAATATCTTGCACAATTTCTCGCTGATCCCCGAGTCGTCGAAACTAACCGCCTGATCTGGTGGTTTGCCCTGCATGGGGTTATTTTACGCATCCGACCATCACGTGCAGCCAAAGCCTATCAGAAAATATGGACGGATGATGGCTCACCACTTATTCATCTCTCACGTTTACAGACCCACGCCCTGCAAAATAAATTTAACCAGCTATTTCAAGGACATGTAATCACTGATCTGGCCATGACCTATGGTGACCCCTCTATTAAGAGTGGCCTTGAAGCCCTGCGTCGAGCAGGTGCCACGCGCTTACTGATTTTACCCTTATACCCGCAATATTCCGCTACCACCACGGCAGCGGTATTTGATGAAGTCACCCGGGTTTTGCGCCACTGGCGCTGGCTGCCTGAACTACGTTTTATTAACCAGTATCATGACCACCCTGAATACATTCAGGCACTGGCAAACAGTATTCGCCAGCACTGGCAACAGCAGCCCCGTGGTGACAAACTTTTATTCTCTTTTCATGGCATTCCACAACGCTATATTGATAATGGTGACCCTTATTTCTGCCACTGCCAGAAAACCGCCCGCCTGGTTGCCGAAGAACTGGATTTAAACGAAAACAGCTGGCAGCTGGTGTTTCAATCTCGCTTTGGCCGTGAACCCTGGTTACAGCCCTATTGCAGCATCACCTTACAGGAACTGCCCGCAACCGGAGTAAAGTCGGTCGATGTGGTCTGCCCCGGGTTTTCTGCCGACTGTCTGGAAACACTGGAAGAAATCAGCATGCAGAATCGCGACCTGTTCCTGGCCGCAGGAGGCCAGCAGTTTAATTACATCCCCTGTTTAAACGACAGCCCGCAGCATATTGAGGCTTTATGTGAAATACTTACCACAAATATGTCCGGCTGGCCTGAAATTACACCTGGGTGGGATGCTGGTACACTGGCTGTGGATGCAAGGCAATGACCCCGCCACCGAGCGGCAAAAAACCTCTGGTTGGCGTCAGCCAGTGTTTGCTGGGTGACGCTGTGCGTTATGACGGCAAATCCAGAGGCAATATAATTGTTATTGAACAACTCAGCAAAATTTTTCAGCTACTGGCCGTATGCCCGGAAGTCGAAGCCGGTCTGCCCGTTCCCCGCCCTGCCGTACAACTCACTGGCAGCCTGCAAAATCCGCAACTTACCGGCGTTACTGAGCCGTCATTGAATATCACCACGCGCATGCAGCATTATTGCCGGGAAAAGTCTGCTGAGCTTGAATTTTTGCATGGCTTTATTTTTAAAAGCCGCTCACCAAGCTGTGGTTTACACAGCACAGCGATATTTATCGATAGAAAACCGGTTACCGACACCGGTCGCGGCGTTTTTGCCGCCAGCCTGTGTCGGCAATACCCGCAACTGGCAGTGATTGAAGACACTGAACTGGCAAATAAAACCCGGCTGAATGCCTTTATAAACAAGCTGCAACAGAAAAATTATTGATTAACCCTGATTAATATCATAACCCTATTAAATACAATTAACGTATAATTCTCACTTACCCTCTACAGACTGCCAATCTGGCTGGAATCTATTGTATGAAAAAGAAAATAATTGTGGTGATTGTTTTGTTATTAATTATTAGTGCAGCAGCGATATTTTTTAACCGACATGGGTCACAACAACCGACCAGTGAACTCACTTTGTTCGGTAATATTGATATACGCGAAGTTCAGCTAACCGTTAACGCCTCTGAACATATTGCCACCATGTATGCGCAAGAAGGCGACCGGGTTAAAAAAGGCCAGTTGCTGGCCAGACTTGATACGCCATTGCTCAAGGCACAACTTGCTGAAGCACAGGCGGCACTGCTCGCTCAACAGCAAACCGTGGCACGTTTACATGCTGGCAGTCGCCCGCAGGAAATCAAAAAAGCCAGAGCCGATTACCGTGCTGCCCAGGCTGAAGCCAGAACCGCACGCGATACCGCCCATCGTCTGGAGAAATTATTACCCAAAAGGCAGGCCTCTGCCGATGATGTCGAAACGGCCATGGCAAAAGCCGCCGCAGCCAAGGCCCAGGCCGAAGCTGTTGCACAGACCATGGCATTAGTTATTGCCGGACCACGCAAGGAAGATATTGCCCTGGCAGAAGCCGAGCTACAAGCTAAACAGGCCAGTGTACGGCTGGCGCAACAACACCTTGATGATGCCAGTTTATACAGCCCTGCTGATGGTATTATTCGCAACCGTATTCTGGAACCCGGCGACATGGTAACGCCACAGTCGGCTATTTATACACTGGCTTTGGTCAACCCCATCTGGGCACGCGCCTATGTGCCGGAAACGGCACTGGGGAAAATTGCCCCCGGCTTTGATGCCGAAATTTTCACTGACAGTTATCCCGGTAAATTATACAAAGGCTGGGTCGGCTATATTGCCCCTACTGCAGAATTCACGCCTAAAAACGTCCAGACGGCCGAATTACGCACCCGGCTGGTCTACTCTATCCGCGTGTATGCCTGCAATGCGCAGAATGAACTGCGTTTAGGCATGCCGGTTACGGTAAAAATTCCCTTACATCAGCATAAAACCACAACACCTCACCAGTGTGATAAAACAAAATGAGTGTCGCCGAAGTCAGCGTCGAAAATCTGTGTAAAACCTTTCACGTTGGCAAGCAAACCATTCAGGCGCTGAATAATGTCAGTTTTAGCCTTAAACCCGGACAGGTAACCGGCCTGATCGGCCCCGATGGCGCGGGCAAAACCACCCTGATGCGCCTGTTGTGCGGCCTGTTAACCATTGATAGTGGCCGCATCACCGTGTCCGGGCTTGACGGCGCAACCCAGGCGGCAGATATTCAGGCCAGTGTCTCCTATATGCCACAGCGCTTTGGTTTGTATGAAGACCTGACTGTACAGGAAAATCTCGACCTCTATGCTGACCTGAAGGGGCTTGCTCCCGGCCAGCGTCAGACACGTTATGAGGAATTAATGAAGCTTACCGGCCTGGCACCGTTTACCGGGCGACTGGCAGGTAAACTTTCCGGCGGCATGAAACAGAAACTGGGGCTGGCCTGTGCGCTGGTGGTCACCCCAAAAGTATTAATTCTGGATGAACCCACCGTGGGTGTCGATCCGATATCACGGCGTGAATTATGGCACATTGTTTATCAACAGGTTGAACAGGCTGGTATGACTGTTTTACTAAGCACGGCCTATCTGGATGAAGCCGAACGGTGCGCCGAAGTCATCCTGTTACATGAAGGCAAAATGTTACAACAGGCAACCCCGGCCATATTCAGCGAGCGCGTTCAGGGTAGATCGTGGTTAGTCAGCAGTCCGCATTTGAGTAACCGGCAACTCCAGCTGAAACTATCTCAACTACCCGGCATTATCGATGCCTTAATCGTTCAGGGCGGCGTCAGAGTTGTTACCGAAACAGCGGATATCAGCTTTATCCAGCCCAGTTTCGATGCCGCCACCAGCCTGCAGACAAAAGCGATTACGCCTTCATTTGAAGACAGCTTTATTGATCGCTTGAAACAGCACAATACAGACACAGGCAAGACAGCCATTACTGCCCATATAGCCGCCGAACACCCCAGCGATGAAGTAGTGATTAAAGTTGACCAGCTGAAACGGACTTTTGGTGATTTTATAGCCGTTAACAAGGTCTCTTTCAATGTTAATAAAGGTGAAATATTTGGCCTGCTCGGTGCCAACGGTGCAGGTAAATCCACGACTTTTCGCATGTTGTGCGGCCTGTTGCCAATCTCATCCGGACACTGTTCGGTTGCCGGGGTCGATTTACGCCATGCTGCCAATCAGGCCAGGCAAAATATCGGTTACATGGCACAGAAATTTTCCTTATACGGCCAGCTTACCGTCATGCAGAATTTACGTTTTTATGCCAGTTGTTATGGCCTGTTTAAAAAACAGCAACAGGCGCGTATACAGTGGGCAATAGATACTTTCGAGCTGGAACCTTACCGCAATACGAATACCGCCGACATGCCTTTAGGCTACAAACAACGTATGTCGTTTGCTGTCGCGCTGATGCATCAACCCGATATACTCTTTCTGGACGAACCTACATCGGGCATTGACCCACTGGCAAGACGCGAATTCTGGGCGCGTACCAATGCACTCGCCGAATCGGGCGTTACCGTACTGGTTACCACCCATTTTATGGAAGAAGCAAACTATTGTGACCACATGGTGATTATGGCCAATGGTACCGTGCTGGCAAAAGGCACGCCAGAGCAGATGAAACAACTTGCACAGCAGGAAAACCAGCCTGAACCGAGCATGGAAGATGCGTTCATTTACCTGATTGAACAACAGATGAATAAGCAGTCGGCCCGGCAAAAACAGGTATCCACACCATGAGCCACAATCCCCGTTTACAACGCTTAAAGGGACTCGTCCGCAAGGAAACCCTGCAAATCATACGCGACCCTTCCAGTATTGCACTGGCTTTTGTACTGCCGATTATTCTGTTATTTTTATTTGGCTATGGCGTTTCACTGGATGCGCGCAATATCCCTCTGGGTATTGTGGTTGAACAGCCTGATGCCGCTACGCAGTCACTGAGCGGCTCATTTGAACAATCCTATTATTTCTCTCCACACTATTTCCAGACCATTCAACAGGCCGAAACCGCACTAAAATTCCACCAAATACAGGGCATTATCTGGTTAAAACAGAACTTTGCCCGCCAGTTATTCAGCCATACTCAGGCCGTTATCGGGGTACGTGTAAACGGTGTTGACTCCAACCAGGCGAATCTGACACTGGGTTATATACAGGGCACCTGGCAGGACTGGTTATACCGTTACGCACGGGTACAGGGGGTCAAACTAAATATTCCCATCGAAGCCGAGCCTCGCGTCTGGTTTAACCCTGCCGTAAGTAGCCGTATGTTTCTTATACCTGGTGTGGTAGCCATTATTATGACCATCATTGGCTCATTATTAACAGCAATGGTCGTCGCCAGAGAATGGGACAGAGGCACCATGGAGGCATTACTGGTCACGCCACTAAGTAATATCGAGTTTATCGCCGGCAAAATCATTCCTTATTTTGTTCTGGGTATGGGCAGCCTGGCAGCAACGGTTATTCTGGCAATATGGCTGTTTGATGTCCCTTTTATTGGTTCAGTGGGTATCCTGCTTGTTACTGGCGCCCTGTTTATGCTGGTGAGCCTGGCTGTCGGCCTGCTGATATCGGTGTTATCTAAAAATCAGTTTGTCGCTGGCCAGGTTGCGATTGTTATCAGCTTTCTCCCCGCTTTCATCCTGTCGGGTTTTGTCTTTGATATTCACTCCATGCCTGCGGCCATTCAGGTTATTACTCATATTGTACCGGCACGTTATTTTGTGGCCATCTTACAAAGTCTGTTCCTGGCGGGTAATATCTGGCCTATTATCCTGACTAATACTGCTGAGCTGCTCATTCTGCTGCTGATTTTTTCCAGGCTGGTAGCAAAAAAAACCCGTAAGCGTCTGGAGTAACCTCATGTCTATACGTCGTCATTTATTACTGATTATCGCACTGGCCATCAAGGAACTGCTGGCTTTGTTACGTGATAAAAAAAGCCGTATGGTATTGATTGGCCCACCTATCGCCCAGTTACTTATTTTTGGCTATGCCGCCACCTTCGACCTGAATCATATTACCCTTGCTGTTTATAACGAAGACCCTGGCGAAGCATCAAGAGAACTTATTAGCCGTCTAAGCGGCTCACCTAATATCGATCTGCTTTACACCATTCAACATGAAAGTGAAATTAAACCGCTTATTGATAATCAGGATGTCCTGATGGTGGTACATATTCATCCACAATTCAGTGCCGATATAAGCCAGGGTAAAAGTGGCAAAGTGCAACTGATACTTGATGGAAGAAACTCCAATACCGCAATGATCGCATTAAATTATACCCGGGAGATTATTTTGCAGCTCAATCAACAGTGGGCGAAGAATGGTCTCTTACACGGGCCACCAGTCATTCTCGAATCACGCGCATGGTATAACGAAAATTTACGCTCACGCTGGTTTATCGTCTCCGGTATTATCGGTTTGTTATCACTGGTTGTATCACTTGTGGTCACTGCCCTGTCAGTGGCGCGAGAACGTGAGCAGGGTACCTTTGACCAGTTACTGGTAACGCCCGTACACCCGGCATTTATCCTTATCGGTAAAGCCATACCCGGGCTGCTTATCGGCATACTGGAAGCGAGCTTTATTATCGTCGTCGCTGTATTGTGGTTTGACCTGCCCTTTCGTGGCAGCATTGGTGCTTTATATCTGGGCGTGTTTTTATTTACCCTGTCATCCGTTGGTATCGGGCTAATGATTTCGTCCATCTGTGTTACCCAGCAACAAGCTGTATTAGGAGCCTTTATGTTTCTGGTGCCGGCTGTCATCCTGTCCGGTTTTGCTACCCCGATTGCCAATATGCCTGATTCTGTGCAGCTGATCACCTATCTGGATCCATTACGTTATTTTCTTATTATCGTACGCTCAGTATTTATGGAAGCAGGCAGTTATAACCTATTCTGGCCACAATACTGGCCCATGGTTATTATTGCCATAACTACCCTTACCATGGCTGCCTGGCTGTTTCGTCACAAGATGTATTAACCCGAATATTTCATGGGAACGCTATAATTTCTGCTTAACATCATGAATTTACATATAAATATTGGTATAAGATTACCTTTTCACACTATAACTTCAGGAAAGAAATGAATGGGATAAACACTATTTTTAATGCTATTGATCATTTTGACCCAGAGTCTTTTGCCAGTCACTTTACAGATAACGCCAGCTTTAAATTTGGTAATGCTGACATGGTATTTGGTAGAGATAATATCAAAGACGCTGTAACAAATTTCTTCTCAGCTATTAAAGCGATAGAACATTCAATTGAAAATAACTGGGTAGTTGATAAATATGTATTTATTCAAGGCGAGGTGACCTATACACGGCATAATGACACCCGCTTAACTGTGCCGTTTGCTAACATTTTAGAAATGAATGGTGGTAAGGTAGCCACTTACCAGATCTATGCAGATATTTCCAGGTTATTTGCAACCTGAGCAATCACTTTCCAGATACCTGTAAAAAAATTAATATCAATGTCAGGAAACTATGTTAACCAGCCTTTTTAAACCTGCCTGGCAAAGTCGCTCAACGGAAAAACGCCTGAAAGCGGTTACCACAATGGACCATACCCGCCCCGAGAAACAGCAGATACTTGCTCAACTGGCCACTGATGATGAAAACATTTCAATTCGTCTGGCCGCCATTCAAAAAATAACATCGGTAAGCGTGTTATCGGCAATACTACAAAACCATAGCAGTAAGCCCACGCATATTGAAGCCGAAAAAAGGCTTGAGGAACTGATTACTACCAACCTGTCTCTGGACGAAAACCAGTACCATGATTTACTCCATCATTGTCCGCAACTGGCAGGCCATATTGCCACCCATGTAAAACTAGCCTCAGTCAGAATCAGCGCCATAAAAATTTTACCGCCAGATAAACTGCTGGCGATACTGGAACAAAGTATTTATACCGACACCCGGCAATGTATTGCAGATCAACTGGCTTACAGTGAAACCGATATAAAAATACTTGAGTCAGCCAGAAAAATACTGCACGGCAAAGACAAAAAGGCCGAGCGCATTCTCAGACATAAAATTGATGACTGTAAAAAATGGACACGGCAGCAGGCAGAAAACCTCACTTGCACACAAAAGCTGACAGAAGAAATCGAATTCATGGCCAGTCGTGACTGGCGACCTGAGTTCAAGGCAAAACTAATATTTAACCGGCAACAATGGGGCAAGCTTGATTTTGACATAGACCAGCAACTGCTTCAACGCTATCGAACTGCCCGTAGCATGGTCGATGCCAGGTTTGAACAACAATGCATAATTGAACAGACACATCAATCTCAGCAGCAGCTGATTACTGACACTGAAATATTTCTTCAAACGATAGCAGCACAGACAATCACTGAGTTGGCTAGCACACAGGCTGCTATATTAGCAAGACAAACCCAACTCCATACAAACTGGCAACAGCTGGCAGAGAAAAACCAACCAGATATAAGCATGCAGAATAACGTTGAAAGGATATTCACTGCATTACAGTCTGTCTACCAGCTACTATCACATGCCGCTGATGTATTACAGAGCAGCAATACTACCGAAGCCAATCACCTTAACACCGACAGACAGAACAGCGAACAAGACCAATTAGCAGAAAATTGCAAAAAACTTAAAACCACTTTAGAAAAATTTAACTGGCCTGATGAATATGGTGAACTACAGGCAGCCACTGAATTGCAGACACAACTAACAGCCTGGCAGAAACAACTGAAGGCATCCATTGATGAACAAAAACATAGCATTGATCGGCTACATAAAAAAATAAGTTCTGTGTTTCGGTTTTCACGTAGTGGTAATCTACCCGCAGCAAAACAGTTTTGTGAAAAAGTTGAGAAAGGTATACAAAAAATTGAAGGGAAAGATCGTCAGCTTCTTGAACAGCGCTTTGAAGAAGCCAGAAAAACACTGGAGAACATGGATGACTGGAAGAATTTTGCCACTGAACCTAAATATATCGAACTTTGTGAGACCATGGAGCAGCTTGGCAAGGCAGCCTACCACCCCGACAAACTTTCTGTAGAAATCAAAAAACTCCAGCAACGCTGGAAAAAACTTGGGCACTCGGATATATCTGAACATTACTGGCCACGTTTCAAACAGGCCGCCGATACTGCCTACCAGCCCTGTGCTGTTTTTTTTGAAAAACGCCACCAGACTCGCCAGCAGAACCTCAACCAACGTCAGCAATATGTCGAACAGATGCAGAAACTGCTTGAAGAAACCGACTGGACAAACCAGCCTGACTATAAAGCCACACAGTCTGCCATGCGCAGCATTAATGATAAGTTTACCCGTATCAAGGAGGTTGAACACAAAGCGGGGCAGAAACAATGGAAACAGTTCTCAGCATTACGCGATCAGCTGACAGCAAAGCTCGATGTAGCTTATGATGAAAATATCGCATTAAAGCACCAGTTAATTCAATATGCACAGGCTCTTGCCGAAGTCCCTGCCAGAGACGAGAACCTGATCAAACTCAAGTCCTTGCAGGCAAGATGGAAAAACACAGGTATTACCCGACGCCACGAAGATCAACAGGCATGGACTCAATTCAAAAAATACAGTGATATTGTCTACAGCAATATACAGCAGCTTCGCCAGCAGCATAAACAGGAAACAGATCAGCAACTCAATGCCTACCAGAATATTATCAAAGCCATCGAGAAACTTGCCTCAACGGCAAAAGACCTGACCGAAGCCGATCAGTTATTTGCTACATTACAATCCAGCTATGCTGAGCTACCCGAACTGCCCGCCCTCCCAGAAAAACTGCTCGCAGGCATTAAACGTGATTACCAGCATGCCTGTGATAAATTTGACCAGCGCCATACTCAGATTATTAGCAATAGACATAATCGCCAGATTAAAGCCCTCCATCAAAAAGCTGATCTTTGTGCTCAACTTGAAGCACTGGGAAAAACATCTGCTGGAGAAAGCATTCAGGCTATCGAACAACAATGGAATGCCATAGATTTACACGATTCAACACTGTCACACCGCATAGAAAAACGTCGGCAAACGGCGCATATGGAAATTGACCGAACCGCCATTTCGCAACAGCGCAGGCTACTTTGTATTCAACTTGAAATTACGGCTGGCATCGAAAGTCCAGAAGAAGATAAAACCATGCGTATGAAGTACCAGCTCGAACAGATGAATAAATCGGGATTAGGCCACCAGCTGATAAATAGTATACAACAGCTGGAAGCA
Source organism: Gammaproteobacteria bacterium (assembly GCA_015488885.1). Classification (GTDB taxonomy): domain Bacteria; phylum Pseudomonadota; class Gammaproteobacteria; order SZUA-229; family SZUA-229; genus S010-25. Next base: position 29,565 of record WFMW01000011.1, read on the forward strand.
CTGGAAATAGACTGGCTATGCATGCCAGGTGCCGAAACGTCACAGCAGAAAAAATTCGACCAGCGTTTTCAGCAGGCACTTGGCAGAGCGAAAAATAGCCAATATAAAGCAGAATGAATCTCCCTGCCGCAAGCAGCAGAGGAATGATATTAAATTTTACTTCAGCAACAAACGGATACGTCTCATATATAGTTTAACTGTGGGCTGCATCTGCCTGCCCAACCCCGCATTTATTCTAAACAGCATTAACTTATGGATATGCCGCATATCCATTAACCTGCCAGCGGGCGCCCGTTTAACCTTATCAAGTGAAACCTGCAGGTGATTCCATCCCGGTTTTAATTCATAAGCATGATTATAACGATCGGTATATTCCTGATTATGCTGTTGATCTGAAATACGCAATACCAGATAAATACTACTCGTTGCAAGCAGATATACCTTTACCGACAGATGATGATAAGCAGACCAGTCCGGGTAGGGATCAATGATTGCTATACCCTGATAACGTCCGGTTTTATCAAATTTTATTTCCGCTATTTTACGGCCATCCAGAGTCTGCAACCGAGCAGGCGTATCGTCGATACTCATGTGCACGTGTTGTTTATGCAAAAAAACCTCAGACCAGGGTTTGCTAAAGTTTATAATGACTGGAAAGGCCTGATTACGTTGCCAGTAAGCGATGGAAACAGGAAGCAGCGGAAACAGGCTGGCAACCAGTAATAACAGCGCAACAAGGTACAACCCCGCCTGCCAGATAATAGTTTTTATATGTTTTTTATCTGCCTGCCGACGTAAATCCAGCGCAATGCACACGCTTAATACCGAAAAAATACCCAGTGCATCACGCAAAAAATCTATCACTGATGCAGTTCTTGGGGTAAAAAGCTGGATCAGCTCAATACCTGCACCCAGCCCAAGCGCAATCATTGCCGCATAGAAATACATTTTAAGCGGATGACGATGTTTAAAATAATCTGTCTGGCGTAACAGGTACAGGCATAATACCGCGATACAGCCAAATAATGGCGTATGGCCAAAATTCTGTAGCTCACGCCATAACAGCGAATTCCCTGGCAGGGAAACAAAACCAACAAACAATAGCAAACTTACAATTACTGTAAAACTTAACAACTGCTTCCATTTAGCATAAGAAACTATTTCTGATAACACTTTATACCCGGCGGACAACAGGCGGCAACAGGCCCTCACGGTGCAACTCCACGACGACATGCAAAGCATCTTCACCATTGAGAATCAGTTTATTTTTCAAACCACCGAGGATAAACAGCCGATGACAGATTAAATTAATTTTTCTTGGTACCCCGGCACTGAATTTATGTATCAGCGACATGGCTTCATGGGTGATTTCAGGACTACCTATCCAGCCAACCTGGTGCAGGCGATGTTCTACATAAGCTACAGTTTCTTCCTTATTTAAGGCATCAAGATGCGATGCAGCAATCAGCCGCTGATGTAACTGCTCCATACCTGGTGCACGGATGTTATCGAGCAGCGCCTCCTGGCCAACAAGAAAAATTTGTAATAACAACTGGTTTTGAAACTGCATATTAGACAACAGCCTTAAATCTTCCAGCCCCTGTTTGCTCAGGCACTGCGCCTCATCAATAATGAGTATATTACGCATTCCCTTGCGTGCCCCTTCAATTAAATACCGCTTAAACGCTTCCCACTGCGTTAATTCTTTTACTGCCATATGCACATTGAATGCTTCAATCACAGCATCAAGCAAAGCATCAGCACGAATCTGGGCACTTTCCAGGGTAACTGCACGCACAAATTCAGGATTAAGCTCAGCCATCAGCGTTGCGATAAGCGTTGTTTTCCCTGTGCCCGGCGCACCGGTGACGGCCACAATACCTTCTCCCTCGGTTATGGCATATTTAAGATAGGAATGGGCATTTTCATAACTACGGTGCCCATAGGAAAAACGGCTGTCCGGACTTAGACGGAAAGGCTGATCCTGTAGACGATAACATGATTTATAAACATCGAGCATGGTATGGCTAATACCGGCTGGCACCGGACTCTCTTCTCAATCCTGATAAAAAAACCGCAGCAGGGTGAACTTACCCTGCTGCTATAGACTGAGAATTTTAACACACATGCATCGACACTATTTTGTCTTGGCCAATAGAAGCTTTGTCCTAGCCAATAGAAGCAAAACTAAATAACGCCATGACAAATAATGACAGAAACACAACTACAAACGTGAGTTTTCTTGTATTTTCTTCCATTTCATTTCTCCTCAATACCTGCCACGGATAATGACAGGTAAAGTTACAACGCATAGATACCATCAATACAACAGCACTACACAACAAGTTTAAAAACACGATATTCCCTTTAATACCAACTACTTCCAAAATAAAAAGCACTATGATTCAAGCAAAATATCACCCTGTAAAACAACACTACAAACTAAACCTATATACAATTTAGCCGCCACATTAACTAACGGGCATATAACACTAAGCATATAGCGTGCCTAAATTAAAAAACTCAACAAAAATAGACACTTAATAAAAAGCAGGTAGCCAAAAAACACTAAAAAGTGTAAAGAATATCGACCTTAATTCTTGAAAACCTTACACTACCGCATGCTTATAGGCACTGATTTCTAATATTTTATAGTGGATCAGCTAAAACACACTAAAAACACCACAATTCTGTAATATTTACCGACAAATTACAAGCCCTGTAAGCAATATGCTTATATTATCATATATTGATATGGCAATGTAACACCCTTAACTGTAAACAATACCGACTTTAAGTTTTTTTACATAAGAAATCGTCCACCATTGCTGGCAGTAAGGGGTTAGCCTGAACACGCTGGTAAAAAGATATAAACCTGATGGGATGACTATTTAATACAGGAAACGATCTGTGCGGCTTCGCGTCTGGCGAATAAGTGACGTAATAAAACAGTGCTGCGGGTCATCCTACCCCCTGGCTTTTCGATTGAATAGCTTATTCTGTAAACGGAGACCTGATCACATTGCCCTGAATAATCCGGTGTCAGACGGGCTTCTTCCATGGTATAAATAATATGATTAATGTCTTCAGTAATAAATGTTGAGACAACCGCATGGCCAAAATTATTACTCTTGCTAAACGACCACAGGTACTCAATCAACTGCTGTATATCAACCAGTGATAAGGCAGATAGATTTACCTGCCCCATATATATCGGTTGATTCAGGACACTCGGCACAGACAGATCCACCCCACTTCGGCTGATGACACTACGCTTTAATACACGATCATAATAATATATATCTGGTGCATTCATATCGACGCGGGCAAACTGGTAATAGAATTTAGTTTCATCCTCATCAACAAGCTGACGATAAACAGGCAGAAGGCTGGCTGCTGTTTCAGACCAGTTTAAGGCCTCTGTCAAATCTACGGCTGAAAGCTCATACTGTGGTTGATTAACCCGATCAGCAACGGACAGAATACTGGTGTTTTTAATATGATGTATTGTATAACTACTGGCATCTGTGACCGCCGCCGGTATCGGTGCATGATAAAATCCACTCGGTGTGCGCTGATCAAAATAAACAGCATGCAATAATGCCCTATCAGCATCTGATACTTTATCCAGCGCCGCTTTATTCACCGAATCAGTCGTGCCAGATCCACCCGCGCCGCCACAGCTAACCAACACCGGAACTATCAGAATACTTAGCAGCCGTAGAATAATTCGCTGAAAGCCATACTGCACGGGGGTAACCATGATGTACCTACGCCGCAGCAGAGTCCGCCGCTGGTTCATTCTGGACAGATAAGGCTTTTATCTGATTGTCTGCAAACACCTGCTGCATATCCAGCACAATCACGAAATGATCATCGACCTTCCCCATGGCTTCAATAAATTCAAACTGAACTCTCGTTCCCAGAGAAGGCGCTTTCTCAAGCTGATCCGGCCTTAACTCAATCACTTCCTGAACCGCATCGGCAAGCACCCCGAGAACAGTCAGCGTGGCTTCAATTTCAATTTCGATAATAATGATACAGGTATCCACATCTGGCTGTTTGGCCGCCATGGAAAATTGCTGACGCAAATCAACAATGGGTACCACATTACCACGCAGATTGATCACCCCAAGCATATAGTTCGGCGTGCGTGGAACCGGCGTTATTTGAGCATATTCAAGCACTTCACGTACTCTGGAGATTTCGGTAGCAAACGCCTCGCCATCCAGTGAGAAGGTTAAATACTGTGTTGATACATTATTTTCTGAAATATCCGTTGCAGGAACAGCAACCTGAGGTGAGTTTTGATCTGATTGATTGTTTTCCATACGACATTACCGATAGTTAAGTGTTAAACCGCCTACACTATTACTATCGGCAAAAACGCAGGAAACTTTAGAAAAATGAATACTCAGGCCTTAGACCGCTTAAACAATTAAAAAAGACATCAGGCCACATCAGCCTTTCCCTGCTCACTATCCAGTTTGAAGAAAACCATGGCGTTACGCTGCTCATCAGCCTGTCTCGACAAAACTTCTGCCGAAGCCGCCATTTCACCTGCAGAAATAGCCGAACGCTGCACTACCTGATCGAGTTGCTGCAACGCCTGATTCATTTCTGCACTACGACTTTCCTGCTCACGGACCGTTACATTGATCTCCTCTACCAGTTCAGCAGTTTGCTTGATATCAGGCACCAGGCTGGTTAGCTTATCCCCTGCCTGTTCTGCAACCACCAGCGTTGTGGATGACAGTTCACTAATTTCAGCCGCTGCTTTCTGACTACGCTCAGCCAGCTTGCGCACTTCGGACGCGACCACAGCAAAACTCTTGCCATTTTCGCCAGCTCGAGCCGCCTCAATGGCCGCATTTAACGCCAGCAGATTAGTTTGCCGGGCAATTTCTTCAACAATACGGATTTTTTGTGCAATATTTTTCATTGCCTTAACCGCCTGCATTACGGCCTGTCCACTTGCATCGGCATTAATGGCCGCAGTACGCGCAATGCCTCCAGTCTGCTCCGAATTGCTTGCATTGAGGCTGATATTAGCAGCCATCGTTTCCATCGAAGCGGAAATCTGTTCCAGTGATGCAGCCTGTTCCGAGGCACCCATGCCCAGTTTCTGGGCAACTTCATTTACTTTCTTCGACGTAGCAGCACTTTGATCCGCATTTTTATAAACCGTAGAAATAACCTGTGTCAGTTGTTCGACGGTGGTACTGACATCATTGTTGAGCTGTCCCAGTATCCCCTGATAATTCGCATCGGCATCCATTTTTTTAGTCAGATCACCGGATGCCAATGCCCGCATAACATCACCAACATCTTCAATCGCCGAGCGGGTAACACCTAGCAACTGATTGATACCTACCGCCATCACCTTGTGAAAACCCTCCTTGCCTTTAATCGAAATGGCGCCATCAAAATCACCCTGAGTAGCTGATTTGACAATCATTTCAATCTGTTTTTCTACCTGAACATCTGCACTCCGGTTGATCCATTCAATAACAGTACCGAGATAATCATCATGGTCAATCACCGGTGTCATGGATATATCCAGATACAAATTACCAATATCAATAGATAACTGTTTGTTATCCTGCAAATAAAGGCTATCAAAGTTGCGTAATTCAGGCACATTAGACAAAAAGCCCAAATCCTGTCCCAACATGTTGTCTGCTGAAAACTCCGGTGCCACTTCCTGTATAACCGACTCAATCGACTGGAATAAATGAATAGCAGAATGATTCATATAGATAAGCCTGCCACTATCATCATTCATCGTTACACACATCGATGCCCTGTCCAGTGCCGTTTTTATGCGCTCATTGTCTGCTGCGGTTATCGCATCAAGTTTCAGACGATCACGAAGCTGTGTCTGCATAACTGAAAGCGAGTGCAACAGGCATCCGATTGCATCCTTACGCTGGGTATCAATATCATTATCGAACTGCTTGTTTGCAATGTGCGCAGAAACAGTAACTGCTCGGTTGAGATGTAACGAGATATTTCGGGCAATCAACCACGAAAACAGCAAAATAGTCATAACACATATAAATATAATAAGAGCAAACTGTTCTGTATTATTGCGCATAGCAAATTCGGCAGTCTGGTTGACTTTGTTAATCATACCCTGCTCAATAGAAACCAGTGATAAAATTAACTTACGCGCCTGCTGCAACACACCGGTATATTCAGATTGGATCAGATAGGCATCTGACCGCCATTTCTGCGAACTATGGATGGTTATCATGGTTCGCAAATTATCCATAAAAGTGAGCCGAACTTTTTTCAGTTGTTCCACTGCATCCGCCTGCTCCAGTGTTAACAGATCATCATTGGCAGATATTTGATTAAATGTTTTCCTGGCCTGCGCTTCATACAGGTTAATATTAATAAGTGCCGACGGGCTTTTGAAGGCAAGATAAAGGCGCATTTCGCTAATAATTCTGTTCCAGGCATAACGTAATTCATACAAACTACTGGCGAATGCCTTTCTGCTGGCAGACACATCTTCATCATTCTCAGATGAAATCATCTGTGAAATCAACTGCAGGATTTCTCTACTTAATGGATTGATATGTGCAGAGGAATATTTTATTGCCGGGAAGTTTTCCATATCATTTTTAGCATACAAAATAAACTGTTGTTTATAGCTTGTTATTTTATTAATCGCTTGCTGAAGTTGTTCTACTTTACGCTGTATCCTGCTATCCGTTTCATTCTGATGAGAATTCCCTGATAATGATAATTTTATTCTGGCAACAAGTTTCTGCATGGTTAACAATGATGCTATATAATTCTTTCTGTCCGCATTATTCTTACTCAGCAGATAAAAACCCAACGACTCCGCACCTGCATCCAGCACATTATTTAACTGCTCCAGTTTATGCAAACGAAGTTCACTTTGCCTGTTCAATACCTTTAATGACTGATCCTGACGATCAAGCTTAAGCATAATAGCACCGCTTGCAACAACCATTACAATGACCGGCACACCGAATGCAAGCAAAAACTTTTTAAGAATAGATAAATCGCCCCAGATACATTGAATCTGATTTTTCATTTCATTCTCTTTCATACCTCTTATTTTATATGTTCAAAATATATTTCTTAATGGCCAACCGTTACCAGGCTTATTCTGATGGAAGATCTGATCACTCATCCATAAATTAATCAGCCCCTCCCTGAGAAAAAAACTTCATGGACTGTTTCTGCTTATCCGACTCCTGAGTTAAAACCTGAGCGGAAGATGCCATTTTTTCAGCTGAAACAGCTGAACGCTGTACCACAGAATCCAGTTGCTGCAAGGCTGTGTTTATTTCATTGGCGCCACTGTCCTGTTCTCTCGCAGCGACACTTATTTCCTGTACCAGCCCTGCTGTTTTTTGAATTGACGGCACCAGATCATTTAAACGATCCCCAGCCAGTTCGGCGACAGTTACTGTGTCACCAGATAATTCACTAATTTCTGCCGCTGCCTTCTGGCTACGCTCTGCCAGTTTACGTACCTCTGCCGCTACGACAGCAAAACCCTTTCCATGCTCACCCGCACGTGCAGCTTCAATGGCTGCATTTAACGCCAGTAAATTGGTTTGCCTGGATATTTCTTCAATAATTGAAATCTTTGTGGAAATCTGTTTTATTGAGCTGACTGCTTCTACCACAATCCGGCCACTTACTTCTGCATCAGCCGACGCTTCATTGGCAATTTTTTCTGTTTGCAATGCATTATCCGCACTATGACTTATATTAGCGGCCATTTGCTCCATGGCAGAGGAAATCTGCTCAAGCGATGCTGCCTGTTCCGAAGATCCACTGCCAACCTGCTGTGCTACATTATTTACATCACTGGAAGTCATCGCCACCTGCTCGGCAGCCACCTGAATGGAATGAATAACGCTGGAAAGCCTGTCCACAGTCCTGTTTACACTTTTTTTAAGCTGGGCGAAAACACCATCATAATTCCCTTCCATTGTTTTTGACAGATCACCCTGTGATAAGGCGGTTAGTACATTTTCTATATCGTTAATGCTGTTTCCGGTATTTCCAACAATAAGATTGATACCTTCACCCAAATGATTATAGAACTGACTATCGCTAACAAAATTCAGTTTACGGTTAAAATCACCATTGGCTACTGCCTGAACAACGGTCGCCAGTTCAGTTTCAATATTTATTTCTGCCGTTCTATCATCCCATTCGATAACACTGCCGGTATAACCGCCAGCTTCATCAGTAATAGTCGTAATCTTTACATCGAGCGTTATATTCGCAACTTCTATCTGTGCTTTACAGTTGCCCCGTTGCTGTTGCAATCTATGTGGGTGCAATTCCTTAATATCAGGAAGAAAATCTATCGCATTACCAATAAGTTTCTCTATTTTAAAATCTATAATCAGGGATTGCAGCACCGGTGTAATTTTTTCAAATAAGGCATAACAGGCTTTGTTTATATATAAAACGCAACCATTTTCATCCGTCATCATCACGCTGGTTGAAGCATTATCCAGTGCTGATGATATTCTTCCCGTTTTTACCGCCTGCTCCCGTGCTGCAGACAGATCCAGGCTGATTTTATTCTGCATAGTTTCAAGCTCCTGCAAAGCATGACCTACTTCATCTCTGGTTTTTATTTTCACCTCATTATCAAAATGGCCAGAACCAATTTTTTTAAATAATTCAAGTAATTGTTTTAAACCCGAAACCATGCCAACACCTATCCACATGGCAAAGGCAAGACTGAATATAACCGCTGTACCAATATAAAAAATCCGACGATGCAAATTAGTGCTCAGTCGATGTTGTTCTGCTGATGCCATATGTATAAATAGCTTCAGTGAAGTAACATAAAGACCGGCAGTCGCCTCTATTGCATGGCTACCCAGACGAAACAACCTGCTATTTTTATTCACATCAGCTGTTTTTACTGCATGGTCATTAAAAGCCATAGCCATTACTGTATTGATATACGCCAAATTTATTTTTTTTGCCTTTTTAATTTCACTCGCAAGGGTTTCGACCATGGCGTGATTGACTGCAAAGGCAAGTTTCAGCTTTTTATCAATAATACTTATATCTTTACGTACGTTATTAACCCGGTTAATCAGATCATATTTGCTCTCCTCTGTTATAGTATGTCTTGCCATAATACCGGACACCGTACCGCGTAGAATGCCTAGATTATTAATCAGCTGAGGAAGCTCCCAGCTTATTACATTAACCAGATAATAACGGTCTATATTTTTATCCACCACCATATAGGATTTTTCGGCTATTTGTGTAATCAGATTCTGAATATTTTCAACCAACTTATTATGTCGTTCGAACACCGTCGATGCACGAGCCGACAATGAACCTGTTTTTAACTTTAACCATTGTTGTTTTATTTTTTGCCATTTATTGCTTACCCCGAACCAGTCTTTCTCTGCAATTTTTTTATCTATGATACGAATATCTTTATCGACGACTGCATTCACCGTTACAAGCTGGCTGGCTACAGTTTGATCACCATTTAATATCCTGCTTTCCAGGTCACGATGTCTTTCTATATCTATCAGCATGGGATTTAATGGTGTCAAAAACATTGCCCCCTGTATTTCCAGGCCAGCATATTTTATTTTCTGGCTATAATCATTGATATAATCAGAGAATAATGATGCTAGCGGTAACATCAGCGCAACAATTACCAGAACCAGTTTCAATGAAAGATTCATTTTTGCAAACAGATTAAATCGCTGCCACAATGATGATTTACGCTTTACACTGGAAACGCTTATTTTTTCACGTGCAGTACCGGCCTGCACTACTTGCTGCTGTGAAGTTTTATCCAGTTTGGTTATCGATATATTATTTTTCATAACAAATCATCATATAGTGGCAGGGATTATTTTTGTTTATGCCTTAAGGGCATCTTAATAACGAACAAAATTCGAGGTGTCGTAGTCATCATCCATATTCAGGTTAACACCACCCGTAGCTCCGTCACTTTCCGGCATAGCTGAAGATTTCTCCCCCATAGCTATACGCTCATTACGTATCACCTTTGTTACCGATGTATTCGTTTCGGTTTTTTCTGGATTAATTATTGCCGTTGTGCTGGCAACATGACTTACGTCAGTAGGCTCTGCGCCGGTCGTAAAGAATGCCATTTCCTGCTGTTGTGCCGCCAGCACGTCCGATAGTTGCTCGGCTGCACTGGCCAACTGTTCGGAGGCAGCCGCTGATTGCTGTACTACTGTGTCCAGTTGCTGAATTGCTGTATTAATTTCACTGGCGCCGCTATCCTGCTCACGCGAGGCCACACTTATTTCCTGTACCAGTTCAGCGGTTTTCTGAATATCCGGCACTAGATTAACCAGACCTTCTCCAGCATGTTCAGCTACTTCAACCGTACTGACTGACAGTTCGCTGATTTCTCCCGCTGCTTTCTGACTACGTTCAGCCAGCTTGCGAACTTCTGAGGCAACCACCGCAAAACCCTTACCATGTTCACCCGCTCGTGCTGCTTCTATGGCAGCATTCAATGCCAGCAGGTTAGTCTGACGTGAAATTTCTTCAATGATGGAAATTTTTTCAGCAATGGATTTGATTGCCGTTACGGCTTTTGTAACCGAATCACCGCTAGCCTTTGCATCCTTCGCAACTTTTTGTGAAATTTGTTCTGTCTGCCCCGCATTATCTGCACTCTGGCGGATATTGGCAGTCATCTGCTCCATTGCAGATGAAATTTCTTCCAGTGAAGCTGCCTGTTCCGATGAACCCTGACCAATCTGTTTTGCCGTATCACTAACCTGTGTTGATGATATCGCTGCATTATCGGCGTTAGCCTGTATATTTACTATCATTGAACCAATTTTTTCGGCACTGCTATTCAGTCCACTCTGTAGTTCCCCAAATACGCCTTTATAATTGCCTTCTATTCTGAACACCAGATCCCCCTGTGCTATATGCTCCATACCCTGTAGGACAATATTGATATTTTTACTGGTAATCAATAACATCTTGTTGATGCTTGCAGCCAGATCAAGATAGCTTTCATCCTGATGATTTCCAGTATCGAACTGGCTGAAATCGCCTTGTTCTGCAGCAGCAATTAGATGCTGGACAACTCGGTTGTGAGCGGTCTGATTTTCCCATTCAATAACGGTTCCCTGATGCTGTCCCTGATCATCCAAAACAGGGGTAGCAATAATCTGTAAATCAATGCCTGCTACAGACAGTTTCTTTGTACAACTGGTGGTTAAAGTTTGTAATGCCGGACAGTTTGATGAAATTTTTGCCAGTAGTTTATCAATATTTTTTCCCGATAAATTTTCAGCATCAAAATCGGGGATAACCGATGTCAGTTCATCACTAATACTAACTAACATGGCTTGCACCGAATCATTCATATAGATAATATTATTGTTAACATCCGCCAACATGACATTGTTGCTGGCAACATCCAGTGCGGTTTTTATCCGCCCGCTATTGTTCGCAATCTCCGCCGTATTTTTAATATCAAAACCTAGCCTGGTCTGTAATGCTTTTAGGCCATCGAGAGTAATTGCAATTTCATCATTACCATTGATAACAATATCATTATCAAATTTACCACCGAGGATGGATTTGAACGTGGTAATTACCTGATTGAGTCCATGACTGATTCTCTTGCTTACCAGCAACGACAGACTGACAGCAAGCAAAATCACCATTAACACTATTGCCATGGACCAGTATAATTGTGTTGTCAAGGTGCTTAAACGCCTGTTTAATAATTTTGTTAATTGCCCTGATGAAACATTAAACAGCTCGACAGCTTTTTTTATGGCCGCCGTGCCTTTATTAAAATACATGGCGGCTTTATAATTCAATGTTGTCGAGTCTATAATGTCGGTTTCCGTTAGACTTGAAAAACCATGGTTAGCCATCTGAAATATTTTTAACGGTTGCTCAATCGTGGTTTTAACCGCCGGGTTATATTCGAGCATTTCGGACAGCCCGTTACCTATCCTGTCAAGATGCGTGCTAACTAGCACCACCAGGCGTTCCATCCTGCTTTTCTGCATGGGGGACATTTTGTGTGCCGAAAGAATACCGGCACCAATGCCCCGTGCCTGGCCAACCGCATCGATCAAAGGCAATATATCGGTAACGATACGTGCCAGCTCATTACTGTCCTGATCAGGGTCAGTAGTTAGCTTTGCTGCATTGCGCATCGTTAGTGCCAGCGAAATAATCTGTTTGATTAATCCTGTATGCCAGGCAAAACTGTCTGCTGCGACAATATGCTCAGAATTCCCCCCCTGCTGCTGCCAGTCGTTTTTTATCTTATTCCATAAATCAGTAATAGTATGGTTGTCCACAGTTGATAGACGTTTATCAATATCGTTGATATCACCGACTATTTTTTGACGTTGCCGGGTGAGCTGAGATTGATAGCCGGTATTACCGTTCAGATAAGCATTGGTTTTACCACGATGCACAGCAATATCTGTAAGTAAATGCCGTAAAGGCAGGATATTGTTAACCCCGGCAAGTTCTGTTCGGGTGAAACCAAGCTGTTCTATCCGTCCATAAATAAACAGCCCGGAAAAGACAGTGGTACTTAATAACAACAGGCTAACCATCAGCATAATTTTCTGACCGACCGACAGTCGATTGAAAATATTTATTTTCTGTAAAACAGCTGACTTGTGCTTTATTTTACCAGCATTGATATCGGCATAATGTTTTTCTGCGGTACTGATTTCATCACCTGCAGGACGCGTTCTTACCGACATATAGCCGATTACTGAGCCATTCTCCATAAGCGGTGTTACATTGGCCTTAACCCAGTAAAAATCACCATTCTTGCAACGGTTTTTAACCAGTCCTGTCCATGTTTTACCGACCTTGACAGTATTCCATAAATCCTCAAAGGCTGCAGCTGGCATATCAGGATGGCGTACCATATTATGGTTTTTGCCAATAAGCTCGTTTTCCTTATAACCACTTATGGTAATAAAATCGGTATTACAATAGGTGATAATCCCTTTTAAATTTGTTTTGGAAACCAG
>WFMW01000012.1 GCA_015488885.1 Gammaproteobacteria bacterium
CTTACGATATGATGATTGCCGGGCATGCTCGCTCAATGGGGCTGATACTCATAACGAACAACTGTAAAGAATTTGAGCGAATTCAGGGGCTTAGACTCGATAACTGGGTAAATGGGAAATAATATTAGTATTTCGGTGGTAAAACCCATGTATCATTATTTCAAAAACAGGAAATCATAGGGGGCTGCATGGGGCCGGACCACGCTAAGTGATTGAATAAAAATAAAAAACACTTAAAATAGGCATGAGTTTCAGGCTTAGACCGCCTGTTTTAGGGGTAAAACCACCGCTTTAAGGAGAGAAGCCAATGCCACGCGCCAATCGACATTTTTTGCCCGGTCATATCTGGCACATCACCCACCGCTGCCATAAGCAGGAATTTTTGCTGAAGTTTGTGAAACACCGCCAGTGCTGGTTACACTGGTTGTTTGAGGCAAAGAAGCGATATGATCTATGTGTGCTGAACTATATTGTTACCTCAAATCATATTCATCTGCTTGTTAAAGACCAGGATAACGGTGAATTAGCAAAAAGCATGCAACTGATTGCCAGCTGTACAGCACAGCACTATAACCGCAAGAAAAATCGCAAAGGTGCCTATTGGGAAGATCGTTACAAAAATACGTGCCAGAGCATAATCATTTCTAATATACAAAATTCTAAATGATTAACTATCACAAGGAGATGAGAGATGGGAAGAAAGCCGCGATTTGATTTAATTGGTAATAATAATTTGATTTGATTTAATTGGTAATAATAATTTTATGGGTGTCCGAATTGAAAGAAATGAGGGATGGCCCGGGAAATTTTTTCAGTATTCCTGGACAGAGTTACGATTCATATATGTTATATGTTATCTTAAACTCCATTCAATGCTGACAACTTCTCAACTGAATCAATGACCAGTTTTTTGTTTGCAGGGTACTGGTTGAATAATTTTTCCTGCTTTGGATTTAACGCTGAATAAAATTTTGATTCAATTAAAATTTTGTCTTCAGTATAGAAGTCAATTTCTATGGTATCTTCGTATAGATAGTAGAGATTTTTTTTGTTTCTCAGTAATAAATAGATGTAATTTTCAAAATAACTACCAATATCTCTTTCTCCCATGAACATATATTTAATGCCTAGATCGGAAGCATATATCTTTTTTGCTGATAATATCTTTTTATTTATTTTTCCCCAGCGAGGAAGGAGATGGATAAGATATGTGGACTCAAAGAAGCCAAGGTATCTTTTTGATGTGTCTGGTGAAATCCCTAGAATTTTACCAATTTTGTTTATACTTAGCTGTTTTCCACTTCGTTCCATTAAGAGGGTAAAATAGTCTCTCACTATCTGGTGATTTTTAATTGCGTGAAATGCCGTTATGTCTTTTTGAATTATGTCATCGACCAGATTCATTAAATATTCACGATTTGGATTCAGGACATTTTCCGGCAAACCACCAACTCTACAGTATTCCAGAAAGTATGATTTGTATAATTGATGGTCCCTCTTTTTTATTGTGACACCTTTAAAAAATAAATATTCATCGAGGTCGAGCGGCTTGATTTCAAGTGTTATTGCACGACCTGTCAAACTTGCTTTTTTGTCTCTGAGCATTGATGCCGAAGAAGAAGCGACGAAGCTTTTTGTGTTTTGTGAATCATAGATATTTTTTAGTTGGGTATGAAAATCTTCTTTATAAGTTACTTCATCCAGAAACAAGTATATTTTTTCTTCGATCTTAAGCTTATGAACTTTTCGAAATTCATTAACAATTTCCAAAATATTATTTTTGTGTAGCAGATAGTCATCTAAGCTGACATATAATATATGGTTTACCGGGATGCCACTTATAATTAGTTCTTCAATTATGAGCTTCATCAGTGTTGTTTTACCAACACGGCGAAGACCGGTGAGGACAACTATTTGCCTGAAATCCAGATAGCTTCTCAGCTCACGCAGGTACTTTTCGCGTGGCTTTAGATGCTTGTTGTCCGGCGCTTCTTCCCACCATGGGTTATATTGGTAGAGTAATTCTTTCATACCTGAATAATACGATTAAAAAGAAGGAAATCAAGATAAATATACGTTTATATCGTATATATTGAAGATAACAAGCTGCCACCGCCACCATAAGCAGGCATTTTTACTGAAGTTTGGAAATCAAGGATCAAGACTGGTTGATGACCTCGAATCATATTAACGCGACAGCAGTGATTTATATCGCCATAATCTATAACACCAGCGGCTGCCTTTTATCACCCCACTGCCCCGGCAAGGCTTCAAAGACACCGGCACAGGCTGTGCCGCATTGATCACAAACTGCCTTACCCTGTTCATTCAGGACTAAATGCCACTCAGACAGTTCGTACCAGTCACGCCCGATTAAACGCTGACCACACTGATGACAATAGGTACTTTCCCCCGAGCGGTCATGCACATTGCCGGTATAAGCGTAACGAACCCCATTATCGAGTGCAATTTTGCATGCCAGGGTTAATGTTGCTGAAGGTGTCGGTGGAATATCACGCATTTTATAGTCTGGATGAAAGGCAGTGAAATGCATCGGCACATCGGGGCCGAGTTCTTTTACCACCCATTGTGTCATCGCTGTTATTTCATCAGCTGAATCATTTTTGCCGGGAATAATCAGGGTGGTCAGTTCAAACCACACACTGGTTTCATGTTTCAGGTAGCGCAAGGTATCGAGTACCGGCTGCAAATGTCCGCCGGTCAGATGATAATAAAAGTCCTCATTAAAGGCCTTTAAATCAACATTTGCGGCATCCATCTGTGCAAAAAATTCCCGCCGTGGTTGCGCGCAGATATAACCGGCAGTCACTGCGACATTTTTAATATTCTTTTCATGGCAGGCCGCCGCCACATCAATAGCATATTCGTGAAAAATGACCGGGTCATTATAGGTATAAGCAACCGAGCGGCAATTGGTTTGCGCGGCCGTCCGGGCGATTGTTTCCGCTGTTGCCGCTGCAGCCAGCGTATCAAACTCACGGGATTTACTGATGTCCCAGTTCTGACAGAACTTACATGCCAGATTACAGCCAGCGGTACCAAAGGATAAAACCGGGGTACCGGGCAGAAAATGATTCAAGGGTTTCTTTTCAATCGGATCGATACAGAATCCACTGGAACGGCCATACGTGGTTAAAACTATTTTACCGTCCACATTGGCCCGGACAAAACACAGGCCACGCTGCCCCGGTTTCAATTTGCAGAAACGCGGGCACAAATCACATTGCGCCCGGCCATCATCCAGGGTATGCCAGTAACGGGTTGGCACTATCGAACTTTGATCAAGCTCATCGGTTTCAGCCAGAATCTGTTGTTCATTTTTGTTCATTGCCATGACCCACCATTGTTGTTTATCTCAGGTTATTTATAAGGTTATACCCTTTAAATTTATTAATGTTGGCAGCATAATAAATTACAAGGGGGTGGCGATTTTTATATTCTATTCTCGGACAAGCTCTTTAAACTTTCTATGAGGCAATAATGAAACAAATACGCGAAGCAGCTGTTGCCGGTCAGTTTTATCCCGCTGATGCGAATGAGCTTGAATATCAGGTTCATCAATATCTGGATACAGGCCGCAAGCATTCAGGTACCGATCACATCATCCCCAAAGCACTGGTCGTCCCTCATGCCGGTTATGTGTATTCCGCACCAATCGCGGCTTCAGCTTTCAGCCAGCTGTTAGCGATTGCCGCGCAGATCAATCATGTTGTCCTGCTCGGGCCATCACATCGTGTGCCTTTTTATGGCATTGCCACCAGCAGTGCAGACAGTTACCGAACCCCGCTAGGTGATATTCCCCTCGACCAGGCAAAAATCAAACAACTGGAAGCCTTACCTCAGGTCAAGCGGCTCGATCAGGCGCATCAATGGGAACATTCACTGGAGGTTGAACTGCCTTTTTTACAGCAGACACTGGGTGAGTTTACACTGCTACCACTGGTTGTTGGTGAAGCCAGCGCCAGTGAAGTGGCCGAGGTGCTTGACCTGCTGTGGGGAAAGGCGGACACATTGATTGTTGTCAGTTCAGATTTAAGCCATTACCATGATTATGCCACCGCAAGAAAAATGGACGCACGCACTGCCAGTGCCATTGAATCACTGGATGAATACGCCATTAAAGAGGAAAGTGCCTGTGGCAGAAACCCGCTAAAAGGTTTACTCCGCGCTGCCCACGAACATCATCTAAAGGTTAAAACGCTTGATCTGAGAAATTCAGGCGATACCGCCGGGCCACGTGATCAGGTGGTCGGTTATGGTGCCTGGGTCTTTTACCCGTAAACAAGGAGTCTGTCGGACTTAACACAACCTACTGCGTAAAAGCCGATTGGTTAAGCCCGACAGACTCCCGGAAACAAAATCGATGACTTATGTTAAATAAAACAGAACGCCAGCAACTGTCAGGCATCGCCCGGCAGTCGATAGAAACCGGCCTGCAACAGGGACAGCCGCTAAACCCTGAGCTGCTAAATTTTGCTCCCCGTCTCCAGCAGCCGGGTGCCAGCTTTGTCACCCTGGAAAAAAACCACCAGCTGCGTGGCTGTATCGGCAGCCTTGAAGCTTATCAACCGCTGGCACAGGATGTCGCACAAAATGCCTACGCCGCCGCTTTTCGCGACCCGCGTTTTCCGCCACTGGGTCAAAATGAAATGGCTGCGCTGGAGATTCATATCTCGGTATTAAGCCAGCCCGAGCCGATGCATGTCAGCTCGGAAGCCGACCTGCTGGCACAGATCAGACCCGGTAAAGACGGCTTGATTTTTGCATCCGGCAGCCATCGCGGCACCTTCCTGCCCTCGGTATGGGAACAACTACCCCGTGCCACCGAGTTTGTCCGTCACCTTAAACTAAAAGCCGGCCTGCCTGCCGAGGGCTGGCCCGCTGACATGCAAGTCAGCCGTTATGAGACTGAATCATTTGCAGCAACCTGACTTGATTATTATTCCCACGCGGAGACTTGTTATCGTTCCCGCGCTCCGCGTCGGAACGATATCATCACAGTGATACTACAGATTTATTTTTCAGCGAATCGCTGTTCCAGATACTGATTGATTCTGTCCGATTCATACAGCCATTGAACAGAACCATCATCAGCTTTGATTTTTAAACAGGGAACCTGATATTTTCCACCTTCTGTGATCAGTTCCTGATTCCATTTGGGGTCATTGCGTGCGTCACGTTTTTCTATATTCAGATTCAGGCGATGAATCTGACGACGTGTTTTTACACAGAACGGACATTGCTGAAACTGGTATAACACTATGGCCTGTGTCTGCTCATTAATTTTCTGTTGGACTTCGGGTGGACGCTGTACCGGTTTTGGCCGGGTCATCCAGTCGATAAAAATAATAATCTGTGCCAGCACCCAGCGTACCGGCCTGAATATAAAACCCATAATTCTACTCACCTGAAATGATTACTGAAAAAAGGTCAAAGGATAATCGTTTGGTTCATTTATCAAACTTACCATGTGCCTGCAGATCTGCATGGTAGGACGAGCGTACCATCGGGCCACTGGCGACATGAATGAAACCTGAGGCCATAGCAATGTCATAAAGTTCCCTGAAGGCTTCCGGGGTAACATAATGTTGTACCGGCAGGTGATATTGACTCGGTTGTAAATATTGCCCCAGAGTCAACATTTCCACCTGATGAGCGCGCATATCCTGCATCACGGCAAGCACTTCTTCGTGTGTTTCACCCAGCCCCAGCATTAAACCGGACTTGGTCATTACCTCGGGATGCTGCTGCTTGAATTTTTTCAATACATCCAGTGACCATTGATAATCGGCACCCGGGCGACACTGTTTATATAATCGCGGCACGGTTTCGAGATTATGGTTGAAGACATCCGGTGGTGATGGCTGCAAAAGGTTCAGTGCCACATCCAGGCGGCCACGAAAGTCAGGCACCAGAATTTCTATTTCGGTCGTTGGATTCCATTCACGGATTTTTTCAATACAGGCAACAAAATGCGCTGCGCCGCCATCACGTAGATCATCACGATCTACCGAAGTAATCACCACATAACGTAGATGCATGGCGGCAATAGTCTGCGCCAGATGCAAAGGTTCATTGTTATCCAGTGAATCAGGACGACCGTGACCCACATCACAGAACGGGCAACGACGGGTACAGATATCGCCCATAATCATAAAGGTTGCTGTGCCTTTACCAAAGCATTCACCCAGATTCGGACAGGCGGCTTCTTCACAGACCGTAAACAGTTTTTGCTCGCGCAACACCGCCTTTAATTTTTTAACCTCGGGATGAAACGGCGATTTTGCCCGTATCCACGCCGGTTTACGCAGGCGTTCAGCCGTTTGCTGCACTTTTAATGGAATGCGCGCGACCTTGCTTTCACCTTTATGTTTTTCACCGGTAACCACCCGGTATGCTGTTTTTTGCGTCATTATTCTGTGATATAAACTATTTCTTCCGGGCATTAATTAAAGTCAGCAGGTGTTGCTGCAAGCCCTGCCTTACCTGATTAAAATTACTGTTTTCTATAAAATCACTGAGCTGGGTAATCGCCAGATGTTGATAACCACAGGGATTTATCCGCTGAAAAGGTTCCAGATTCATCGCCACATTAAGAGCCAGCCCATGAAAACAGCAGCCTTTACGCACGCGCAAACCCAGCGCGGCAATTTTAGCATGTTTAACGTACACGCCGGGCGCATCGGCTTGAGATGATGCCGCAATACCATAATCAGACAATAAGGCAATCACGCTGTTTTCCAGTAGAGTGACCATATCACGAACGCCGAGTTGCAGGCGTTTTAAATCCAGCAGGGTATACACCACCAGTTGTCCCGGCCCGTGATAGGTGACCTGACCACCACGATCGGTGGCAATAACCGGAATATCACCCGCATCCAGCACATTGGCGGGATCACCATTTTTACCCAGGGTATAAACCGGGGGGTGCTGCAGAAACCAGAGTTCATCCGGGGTCTGGCTGTGTCGTGTATCGGTGAAGCTGGCCATCGCCTGCCAGCTGGCAGCATAATCCATCTGCTCATAAAAACGGCTGATTATTTCCACGCCCTTATCCGCTGAGGTTTATCTATCAGGATTTATCTACTAAAATCACAGCGCAATCGAAACATGCTCACAGGCGGTTAGATCCTGATAAATCGCATCAAGCTGTTTTTTACTGTGCGCGGTAATCATCACCGTAATCGCGGTATAATTACCTTTTTTACTGGGTCTGACGGTGACGGCACCTTCACTTAAATCATTGACATGGCGACGTAAAATGCCGATGACTGCGGCTTCCATTTCGTCACAGCTGTGCCCCATCGCTTTAACCGGATATTGGCAGGGAAATTCAAACAGGGTTTCGACTTCACCTTCCTCAACGGCTTTAATCTCATCGGCCTGAATCGCATCGGTAGCGTCGGGGACAGGTAAATCACCTGCTTTATTGCTGTCTTTTTTAGCTTTCATAGAAACCTCGTATTTACTAGTATCTACCGTGGTAGTTAAGCCACCTCGTACATCGTTTCCTCTATCTGCCAGCCTGTTTCTGTAACTGATACCACCCCATCATACGCTGCCACATCGGCCCGGCAGCACCTTTTGAGATAAGCTGGTCATCAAGTTTTACCACAGGTGCAATTTCACGGGTTGAACTGGCCAGCCATATTTCATCGGCATGATACAATGCCTGCTGGCTGACCGGACGCTGGATAACAGGAATATTATTTTCCGTAGCCAGATCCAGAATAATCTCACGCGTAATACCGGATAGTAACTGATGCCCTGTTGGCGGTGTTATCAGCGTGTTACCATCAACCAGAAAAAGATTGCTCGCGGTGCCTTCAGTAACATAACCGTGTTTGACCAGAACCGCATCTTCAACCTTTGCCCGGGTTGCCTGCTGGCGCAACATCACACTGGCGACCAGTGAGGTGGATTTAATATCACAGGCATCCCAGCGAAAGTCTTCTATGGTAATGGCTTTTATACCTTTTGCAAGCAGCGCCAGATCGATTTCTTTTACCGGCAACACCATCATAAAAATAGTGGCAGGATACCCCGATTTTACGGTCAGATCCCGGGAGGGATAAACACCACGGGAAATCTGCAGGTAGATAGCCCGGTTTTCACCCGGGTTTTTTTCCAGCACACGGGCAAATAATTGCATCCAGTCGCTATCAGACATGGGATTTTGCAGTGAGATACGGTCGAGGCTGTGTTGCAGGCGGCGTAAATGGGCATCGCCACGCAACAGTTTATGGCCAAATACCGGGATGACTTCATACACCCCGTCACCAAATAAAAACCCGCGATCCATCACCGAAATTTTTGCTTCAGCCAGCGGCAGAAAACAACCGTTCAGATAAACCGTTTGTCGGGCGGCAGAAATGGGTGATGACATCGTGTTACTCGATCATCCGCAGAAAATAATCTTTAACCACCTGAAAAAGATTGCCTTTGTTAACCGTTTGCAAGGCAATTAATGGCGCACTATTCAGCGGTTCATGATTCAATGAAACTTTCACCTCACCCAGTACATCCCCTTTTTTAACCGGTGCCTGAATGGTTTTATCAATGGTCACAGAGGCTTTCATATTTTTATAACTCCCTGTCGGAATAGTCACGTACAGATCTTTTGCCAGACCAAGCGGAATATGCTGTTGTTCACCCTGCCAGATACGTGGCTGTGACAGTACCGCGCCCGCTTTATACAACAAATGTGTTTCAAAAAAACGAAACCCGTAGTTAAGTAATGACTGACTCACATCTGCCCGGGCTTTTTTACTTTTCGTTCCCAGCACCACTGAAATCAACCGCGTACCAGCACGTTTTGCCGAGGTGACCAGACAGTATCCGGCCGAATCAGTATGGCCGGTTTTCAGGCCATCAACACTTTTATCACGCCACAATAACTTGTTGCGGTTATACTGTTTGATATGGTTGTAGGTAAATGATTTCTCCGCATACAGTTTATAATGATTGGGGAAATCGCGGATAATCGCTCTGGCCAGTGTGGCAATATCTCTCGCTGTGGTCAAATGCGCCTTATCTGGCCAGCCGGTGGCATTAACAAAATGGGTACTGTCCATCCCCAGTTTTTTTGCATACTGATTCATTAATGATACAAAGGCATCTTCTGAACCCGCGACATGTTCGGCCAGCGCCACCGCCGCATCATTACCCGACTGAATAATCATGCCTTTTAATAACTCATGCACAGGAACCTTGCTGCCCACTTCCAGATACATACGTGAACCACCCATACGCCAGGCTTTTTCGCTCACCGTCACCTTGTCATCCATTTTCAGACGACCAGCTTTAAGTTCATTATAAATCACATAGGCGGTCATTAATTTGGTAATACTGGCCGGTTCAATCTGCTTGTCTGCGGCTTTTTCTGCCAGTACATCGCCGCTGGCATAATCAATCAGAATGTAATTTCTCGCCGCCACATCCGGTGGTGCAGGCACCGGAACTGCCGCATAAAGAACAGATAGATAACTGAATAGAAACAGGGTCAACAACAGAGATAAAACGAATTTTATCGGGGTCACTTTTGCTGTATTATTTTTTGTATGAAAAATAATCGTATTAAAAATAGTCATATTAAAAACGGTCGTATTAAAAATAGTCAAGATTAAACTCACTTTAAAAAGTTATATGGATATGAACTGACTGGTATATTGGCTTATATGAATAGAACGCCTAATTATACGTGATTATTTTTAACTTATGATGATTATGCTGTTTCAATTGTCCCATAAGTTGTCTGGCTACCCGGGTTGTTGGTAAAGGCCCGATTCTTACCCGGTAAAGTGTTCTGCCTTTTTTGCTTTCAATATGCAGGCGTACATCACTGAACCCCTCTCCCTGAAGTTTTCCCAATTGTTGCAGAGCATTTTCCTCCGTGGCAAAAGCAGCAACCTGAACGTAAATTTTATCTCCTGTTTTATTTCCTGATTGTACTGGAGCTTTAAATTGTGATGCCGATGTTGAGTGAGAAAATGCGCCATTGTTGGTATCAATAACCCGAATACTGACATTTGCAGTACCTGTTTTTGTCACACCCAGACGGGTAGCAGCGGCATACGAGAGGTCAATGATCCGGTTTTCATGAAAAGGCCCCCGGTCATTCACTCGCACAATCGCCTTACGCCCATTATCCCTGTTTGTCACCTCGACATAAACCGGAATAGGCAGGGTTTTATGTGCTGCGGTCATTGCATACATATTATAATCTTCACCACTGGAGGTTTTCTGGCCATGAAATTTACGTCCGTACCAGGATGCTATACCTTGCTGCGAAAAACCCTTTGCTGATTTCATAACATGATAGGTTTTCCCCAGTACGGTATAGCTATCTGGATTACCATATTTACTTTTTGTTACCGGTTGTACCACTGCATCAGGTATTTCATCCCAGTGTTTATGGTAATTAACTGGCGCGCTATCACGAACACTGCAAGAAGACACCATAAAGGTTAACGATAGAACCAGCCATAACGATTGAACCAGCCATAACGAAACCAGACCTTGAGGTAGTACAGACGCAAAAGAAAAATGTAATAAATCTTCACTGCTTGAGGTACAAACCCCGGTTAATGGCTGGCAAGCAACCTGATTAACAAAAAGCAGGGGGATTTTAGCTGTTTTTGCTCGCGCCATGATTACTCGTCAATTGCATCGGTACAAAGCTATCAGAATACCCGCTAACTGAATCCGCTGCATCACAACTTTTATTCATAGCTTTTAATAGCCTGACTTAACTGAAATACCGCCATGGCATACAGGGCACTATGGTTATAACGGGTAATAACATAAAAATTATTTAATCCCAGCCAGTACTCATTACCCTCTTTACCAGCAAGTTTTAGTAATGTTACCTGCGTATCAGCAGACAGGCCGGGAACACCTGTTACCCCTTCATCACGTAAAACACTGATGCTGACATAAGGTTCCAGTTTGTTTTTTGCGGGGACAATATCAGTATTTTTTAACTGCACACGATGTGCGATGGTTTCACCTCGATGCCAGCCATGTTCACTGAAATAATGTGCCACACTGCCTACCACATCAGGCAGACTATGCCACAGATCACGTTTACCATCGCCATCAAAATCAACCGCATACTGACGATAACTGCTGGAAATAAATTGCGGCATACCCATGGCACCAGCATAAGACCCGGTCATTTCATTAACATTAATGTGTTCTTCTCTGGATAACAGTAAAAAAGCTTTGAGTTCACTTTTAAAAAAAGTGGCTCGCGGTGGGTAATCGAAACTAAGCGTTGTTAATGAATCAAACACTGTATATTTACCGGTATGTTTACCATAATAGGTTTCCACCCCGATAATTGCGGCAATAATTTCTGCCGGCACCCCGTATTTCTGTTCCGCTCTATTCAATAATGTACGATGCGCCTGAAGAAACTCTTTACCTTTGTTAATCCGCCTGCGACTCAGGAAAATAGGTCGATACTGTGCCCAGGTGAGCGTTTTTTCTGCGGGTTTTGCGATCGCCTCAAGAACATTGTCGAGACGTTTGGCACTGGCAAATTGCCGGGTTAATGCTGCTCGGTTAAAACCATGCTGGGTTACCATCTCAGTAATAAATGCCTGCACATCTTCACGTTGTGCATAATTGGCATAAGCACTGGCAGATAGAAAAATTGCACCGATTAAAAACAGGCAGTTACATGTCAATTTGATATTTTTTTTCACCGGTGTTGCTCTCTTCCTGTAAAATTAAAACCTGTTATTTTTTTATCCGTCATTTTTTTATCGTTCATTTCGTTACCAGTCGGCGGTGCGTACTAATTGACATTAACATACCAAATCCAGCCATTAAGGTCACCATAGACGTACCACCATAGCTTACCAGCGGTAGAGGCACACCAACAACTGGTAAAATACCTGAAACCATGCCTACATTAACAAAAAGATAAACAAAGAATGTCAGGCTCAGGCTGCCAGCAAGCAAACGCCCAAAGCTATCCTGTGCATTGGCGGCAATATATAAACACCGAATGATAATAAATGCATAGATAGAAAGTAAAACCACCGCCCCCATGGTGCCAAATTCTTCAGAAAACACGGAGAAAATAAAATCTGTGGTCCGCTCAGGAATAAAGTCCAGTTGCGACTGTGTACCATTAAACCAGCCTTTCCCATAAAGCCCGCCAGAACCAATGGCTATTTTTGACTGAATAATATGGTAACCAGCCCCTAACGGATCACTTTCTGGATTAAGTAAAGTTAACACCCTTTGTTTCTGATAATCGTGCATAAACTGCCACAAAACCGGCACCGATGCGAGTACCGCCAGACCGGTACCCAATAAAACCCGCCATTGAATACCCCCGAAATAAACCACAAAAAAACCGGCAGTGACCACCAGTAACGCCGTACCCAGATCAGGCTGCAAAGCAATTAATAGTGTCGGTACAGCAACTAATACTAAAGAAATTAATAACGATGGTAACCTGGGTGGTAGCGGTTTTTCAGATAAGTACCATGCCAGCATCATTGGTGTAACCAGTTTCATCATTTCCGATGGTTGAAACTTGACCACATATAGATTCAACCAGCGCTGTGCACCTTTACCCACATCACCCGCCAGCAATACCAGAATCAACAGTGTTATCCCCACCGCAAAAAACCATGGTGCCCATAAATAAAGCTGTTGTTGTGGAATCTGCGCAATCACAAACATTACCGTAAAAGCAATGGCCAGACGAATCATCTGCCGTTCTATCAAGGCCGTCGAACCGTCACCAGCACTGTACAGAATTACCAGGCCAGCAGCCATTAGCATCAATAAACCAAATAATAATAATGGATCAATATGTAAAAATCGTAAAATTTTTGCAGTACGATTTTGATAGGCTGAATCAAAAAATTGTGCGCTATTATTTCGCATCATTGGTCGTTATGTATTTTTTTATATAATTTTTGATTAAATCACGGGCAATCGGAGCCATATGACTACCATGTTCACCGTTTTCGGCCACAACTGCAACAGCCAGTACCGGATGCCCTACCGGCCCAAAGCCAATAAACAAACCATGGTCACGTAATTTTTTGGCAATGGTTGCTTTATCATATTTTGCATCCTGAGCAATACCAAAAACCTGTGCAGTACCCGTTTTGCCTGCCATTTTAAATTTCATCCCCCAACCGGTAGCTCGCGCCGTTCCATGTGGGCCGTGAACCACCAGTTCCATCGCATTATCAATACGATCCCAGTTATGTTTATTGTGTAGTTTAATGCGCTCATGCGGTGGGTTAAGCGGGATAATTTTATCACCATCAGCAACATGAATGGCTTTGAGTAGTCTGGGCTGAAAACGTTCCCCACGACTGGCCAACGTTGCCGTGGCCGAAGCCAGTTGTATTGGCGTAACCAGCATATAACCCTGTCCAATGCCAGCAATAAGTGTTTCCCCCGGATACCAGATTTTACCACGATTTTTCTTTTTCCATTCTGTCGAGGGTAATATCCCCTTGCGTTCACCATATAAATCAATGCCCGTTTTTTGACCAAAACCAAATTTTGCCAGGAAATCATGGATCTTATCTATCCCCATACGATGAGCCAGCTCATAAAAATATACATCACATGACTGTTCTATCGCTGTTTCAAAATTAACTTTTCCGTGGCCCCATTTTTTCCAGTCACGGTATTTTCGCTTTGTTTTATCACCCGGTAATAAATAATAACCTTTACAGTTAACGATTTCATTCGGATCAATGGATCCCGTATCTAGCCCCCCCAGGCCAATAAAAGGTTTTAAGGTCGATCCCGGAGGATATTGTCCGAAAATAGCCCGGTTAAATAATGGTTTATTATCACCGTGTTGCAGTTTATTGTAATCCTTATAACTAATACCATGGACAAAAAGATTGGGATCAAACATAGGTTTGCTAACAAAAACGACCACCGCGCCCGTGTCTGGCTCTATCGCAATGACTGAACCGGCCAGATCACCTAAAGCGATTTCTGCCTGCTTTTGTAAAGCCATATCCAGATTCAGAATCAGGTCATTTCCTGGTACAGGCGCGACTTTGTCGATGACACGGAGAATACGCCCCTGAGCATTGACCTCAACATCCTGATGACCAACCGTACCGTGCAGCTGTTTTTCATAAAACTTTTCCAGACCACTTTTACCGATATAATTCGATCCCCGGTAATTTCCCACATCGATATGGCGCAGGTCTTTTTCATTAATACGCCCCACATAACCAATAGCATGAGATGCCGATTCACCCTGAGGATAATATCGGCTAAGCCTGGCTTTGACATCCACCCCGGGAAAGCGATAACGGTTTACCGCCAGTCGCGCAACCTCCTTTTCATCGAGATGTGTACGCAGAGCAATGCGTTGAAATGAACGTTTAACCTTGAGTTGTTTATGAAAATTTTCAAGGTCCGCATCACTTAAACTTACAATCTTACTTAATTCCCTGAGTGTTGCAGTCATATCCTTTACCTGTTCAGGAATAATTTCCAGATGATAGGTTGGAATATTTTCTGCCAGCAAAACACCATTACGGTCATAAATCAGCCCGCGATTAGGAGGCAAGGCCATCAGACGGATACGATTACTTTCTGATAACTTTGAAAAATGAGAGTAATCAACAACTTGCAGCCATGCCAGACGAACCAGTAAACCGCCTATTAAAATCAGCGCGATGATGACAGCAACAATGACACGTATTCTAAATAGATAGACTTCATAAGAATGATCAGAAACATGGGATTTATAAGACATATAACTCGAATATTAAGATAAGCAACGCTATGACAAGCAACAGGATCCTGATATTAATTAACCATTAATGATTGTTGAACGTCCATTTAATAAAAATTAATAAAAATTTGACACAAGTTATGAGTAATTGACACAAGTATGAGTAATTTATGAGTAATTATATCTGTTTTACACTTTTTGTGGCTCGACAATTGTGTAACAATCGATAAAATCCACCTGTCGTATTCATAATCATACGTTTTATACAGATAAATATACGGATAAAAACTAAAACAAGCTAAAAAAGCATGATGGAGTCTAGCAATGAAACTGATTTTAATTGGGGCGCCTGGCTCAGGAAAAGGCACTCAGGCAAAATATCTGAAAGAAAAATATCATATTCCGCAAATTTCTACCGGTGAGTTATTACGTGCTGCGGTGACGGCACAAACACCGCTGGGCAGACAGGCAAAAACTATTATGGATGCTGGCCAGCTTGTACCCAATGACATTGTTATTGGTATGATTCGTGAACGTGTCAGTCGCCCGGATGCCGATCAGGGTTTTATCCTCGATGGCTTTCCGCGTAATATCGCCCAGGCCGAAGCACTGTACGATATTCTTGATAAACTCGGCAAACCCATCGATGCTGTCTTGCAGTTTGAGGCAAATGCTGAATTGTTAATTCAACGCATGACCGGGCGACTCACCTGTATTTCCTGTGGCACTCTGTTTAACCTCTACACTCAACCACCTGCAATCGACGATCACTGCGATGAATGTGGCGGCATTCTGCAACATCGCAGTGATGATAATGAACAAGCTATAGAACGCCGTCTGCAAATTTTTGAGAACCTCACTAAGCCTGTTAGCGATTTTTACAAACAGCAGGGGATTTTGCATATACTCGATGCACAGGGTGATATTAATGAAGTGATTAAACGTATTAAATCAGCCTTACGTGGCTTACGCCCCCGACGCAGCCCGGTTAAACCCATGTTTGAAGCAGAACAGGCCAGTACCAGAAATAAACTGGCTATCACCCATACAAAAATGGAAGCACGTGAACCCAAAATTCGCCCACCAAAAAAAATCAAAACCTTAACAGGTAATACAACCGTAAAAAAAATAGAAATTGAAGTGGTACGTCCAGAAGTTATACGTAAACCCAAAGCAGCCTCAGCCAGAAAAAAGACGACCCTGAAAAAAACAACCAAAAAAAAAGCACCCGATCATCAAACCAGCACAGTTAGAACCACACCAGCCCAATCTATTGATAAACATGCCATTGATGACCAGGCAGATACTCAACAGTTGCTTACCCTGCAACTGAAGACAATGGAATCAGAACTCAGAGCGGCCAAACTACAGCTAAAACAAATTAAAAATACCGAAAAGGCATTATTAAAAGCAGAAAAAAACAAAGATATAGCACGGCAGAAAGGCTTAAAAGAAGAAATTGCACAGCTAAAGAAGCTCTGAACAAGCCAGGATGATAATCTATTTTTTTCATCCTTACAGATTCCTGTAAATATTTTCTGCTCATAGCAGAAAAATTGCTGATCATCTTCTATAATCCGGTGAAAATCCTGAAAAATCATCAACTAGCATTTATTATTTTAAGGCCAGTTATTATGCATTTTAACACTCTACGAATTAAATCCATTCTTTCTGTTACCAGTTTGTGCCTGTTGCCTGCTATCGCCAGTGCAGATACCCTGTCAGTCACCGCTGGTGGCGGGGTTTGGAATGAAAGCCCGTCAGGCACAGTACAGAAAACGTCTGACCCGATAGCAATTGATATGAATAATGATTTATTTCTGAACACTGAAACTCAGGGGTATTTCTTTGCCAGTTTGGAACATCCGATCCCCTTTTTGCCAAATTTACGTGTCATGTATACCAATATGAAACATACCGGCAATGGTACGGCAACCTTTACCTTTAATAATATTAATTTTAGTGGCAATGTAAACAGTAATGTAAACATAAAAGTTCTGGATTTAATTGCCTATTATGAAGTACTGGATAATGTCGTTAGCCTTGATCTTGGACTGGATGCTCGTAAACTTGATATTGATTATACAGTTACCAGCAGTAGTTTGGGGGTAACCACTACCGATTCTACCAGTCGAACCATCCCCATGGTATACGCACTGGTCGGTGCCAGCCCCTGGCCCGGCATCTTAATCAGTGCCAATATCAAATATATTCAGTATTCGGGCAATAAGCTGTCAGATATTACCGCGAAAATTGCCTATACCACGGATTTTCATATTGGCGTTGAAGCCGGTTACCGCAGACAAAAACTCACCCTGGATAATATTGACAGTACGAATGCCGATGTTACCTTCGATGGTGCCTTTGCCGGTGCTTATGTAAAGTTCTAACACACAGTTATTTTAGTCCAACCATAAAAAAAGTCAGGATAATTTATCCTGACTTTTTATTGTCCGATTTACTTCTGTCGGCAAGAAGCAAAAATATCCAGCGAAGCATTATACCGCTTTGCCCGAACATCCATTATGCCGAGAATCGAATGAAGAATATTATCCTGTGAATAATGAATGTTTGATTTTTCTCGCATGCAATTTTCATTGAGTCTTTTACTTTCCAGAAAACCTTTCGACAACCATAATACCATCGGAATATGCGTCTGATAAACCGGTGCCACAAAATAAGGCAGGCCATGCAAATATACCCCCTTCTCACCTAAAGACTCACCGTGGTCTGACAGATATAACATGGCTGAGTTTTTTGTCACTGGATTTTCTTTAAGGTAATCAATGATTTTTGCCAGAAAATAATCGGTATAGAGAATGGTGTTGTCATAGGCATTAATCACCTCTTTATCTTTACAGTTTTGTACGTTAGAGCTACGACATTCTGGCAAAAACTTTTTAAAAGCCTCTGGATACCTTCGGTAATAAGCCGGTCCATGACTACCCTGAGTATGCAATACAATAACTGCATCGTCCTTCAGATTGCGAATATAAGCATCCAGACCATGAAATAAAGCCTCATCAAAACAACGACCGTTATGACATAATTTGTCTACATATATATCTTTATAACCATCAGTTTTTATGCGATCACAAACACCCTTGCAATCAGGATTGTTTTCACGCCATAAAACATTTATGCCAGCAATTCTTAAAGCATCGAGCAGGTTCTGACGAGATCTGGCTTTATTATCATCAAAATTCGCATGATTTAAATCTGAAAACATACACGGCACTGAAACAGCCGTTGCCGTGCCACATGATCTGACATGGGAAAAATTAATTACCTTACGTTTTTCCAGTTCAGGGGTTGTCTGCCTGCTATAACCATCAAGATGAAAGTTATGCGCTCTGGCTGTTTCGCCCACCACTAAAATAAAAATATTTTTATTTTTTTTATGTGTTGTGACCACGGATGTATCAAGCTGATTAATTCTATACGCATCATTAAAAACCTTTTCAAAGTGATTATTCCTGGCATGATATTGCTTTTCGTAATAGCGGTAAACTGCACGCAAGGGGAAAACAGGGTTAACAAAAAAACTGATCTCCTTATTCTGTCTAAAAATAAAACTAAAGTTTTTATAAGAAGAGTATATAGAAAGTCCTGCAATGGCGATGACTATTATTATTGCAACAAGGCGTATGCTTATTGCCTGAAAAATTTTTCTGGAGGAGACTTTTACAAAGGAGATAAAAATAGCCGGGAGAATACCAAAAATAAAAACATGAAAGAATATAGCCTCATCAAATAGCTCTGTCGCTTCATGAATATTAGTTTCAAAAATATTCTGCACCATTACATCATTAAAAATTGTCCCATAGGCATCCATATAATAAGCTGTGATGGAAGCAATAATCAGCACTATTACTATTAAAGGCTTGAGCAACCAGCCAACACCAAATACAGCAAAAAAGCTGAAACATACCGAAAAAATAAAACTGGCACAGGCAAATAAAAACAGATACATGCCCATGCCTGATAAATTGATAACGTGAATCAAAGAAGACCAGAATGTGTTGTTATCTACTATTATCATGTAGATAACACAGAGTGAAATGAGTGAAACAGGACTTACTTCATAACGTCTTATTGCTTTAATTACATTTAAAATCATAGAAAAACAGAAAAGATCAACAGGACGACAATGAAAATAGAGAGCAGGAAGAACATGGATTATAACACTATTCCCCGGAGAATCTTTCAATAAGCAGCCTGATCTGCCATAAGAAACGGATGGATTATGATAAATGCCTGCTTATATGAAGTGGCTGCCTGTTCAGTTGAATAAACCATTTATCAATAACAACATCTCTGGTAAACCAGTGTGTTTTCATCAGCCAGCCTGCCAGTATCATTTTCAACCTGGCAGGCAAATAGTCCATTAATTCTCTATCAGGCTGGCGCCTGCCAAATCTGTTCTGTATTAATTGATTATATTGCTGCAAATTTTTCTGACAGTAATCACCCTGACAGCGTACAACCACTTCAGCAGCCAGAAAAGCAGATTCAACCGCAGGTCGAATACCTTCACCACTTTGCGCACTGGCAAGCCCGGCAGCATCACCAATCAGCAGAACATTATCATTTATCATTTTGCGTTTTGCATGGGGATACAATAAATAGGCATGGCCATTAAATTTATCGGGAATATCCTGCGGGATTTTTTTATGCTTTTTCAAGTACATAAAAAACTTGTTAACATGTGAACTCAAATGACTTTTATCTTCCCGACCCAGACCGATATTCAGGTAATTACCCTTGCGAAACACCCAGCCATAACCCATTAAATCCTGGGTAAAATATAATTCTGGCGTCTCTTCATTTAGCTGACATTCAGCCTGCTGCTGTGCTGACATTTCAAATTCAATTTCCTGTGCTGCCACCGCCTGCTCACTCACACCCTTTGCACCGATAGCACGAGCAACCGGGCAAAAATGTCCGCCTGCACCAATAACCAGACAGCTTTCAATCTCATCATTCACACGCCAGCCGTCCGCTATTTTCTGCATTTTTTTAAATGGCTGTTGCAGTAATAATTCAGCACCACAACGACGTAATAAATAATCATCAAATTCAATCCGGCGAATACCGTAACTCACTGGCTCACCCGAATAGCTTGAATGCACAAGTTTCTGGCCGATCTGGCCGATGCGAAACCCCTGAATTTTCTGTAACACCCTTCCCTGTTTGTAATCATCCAGATTTATATTCAGCATTTTCATCACTGCCGGGGTCACCCAGCCTGCACAGGTTTTCTGGCGGGGAAAATCTTCTTTATCCATAATACAGACGTTTAGCCCGGATGCCGATAATGCAAAGGCTAATGATGACCCCGCAGGTCCTCCGCCAACAATTAATACATCAGTCTGTTTCATTTTTTTCTTCCCTGACAATGTTCAATGACACTTTATTTGTTGCAACCGGTTTGTACAACGGTGATTTTGCAGGTGTTATTACCGTATTATTCTGCCATTCATCCTGATACATATAACAACGTGATGCAGGTAGCTGGTTATTTTCAAGATGCGTGAAGACAATTTGAAAAAGCTGTAATTCACCAACATTAAAAGAGGATATTGACCCGGCCAGGTATAGCGTCCAGGCACGTACAAACTCATCATCCATCATTTCGGTGATGGCCTGTTTATGCTGATTAAAGCGTTCAAACCAGCACGCCAGTGTTCGGGCATAATGCAGACGTAAATTTTCAACATCCTGTACCGCCAGGTTGTTGGGCTCAAAGATTTTCATCATTTCACTCAAGGTTGGTGCATAAGCACCAGGGAAAATTCGCCGTTCTATCCACGCATTCATCGGAGCCTGAATGACCTTGCCGATACTATGAATCAGCCCCCTGCCATCAGCTTTAAGGCAGCGCCGAATGATTTTCCCGAGATTTTCATAGTCGGCAAGACCAACATGCTCAAGCATACCGATAGAAACAAATACATCAAACCGGCCGCGTATATTTCGATAATCATCCAGTATATATTCAACCTGCTCACTCAAACCCTGTTGTTGTGCCTGTTCACGTGCATAACGAACCTGTTCAGAAGAAATATTATAAGCGGTGACCTTAACACCATAGTGTTTTGCCATAAAACGCGCCAGCCCGCCCCAGCCACAACCCGCTTCGACAACATGGTCACCGGGGTTTAACTGTAATTTACGACAGATATAATGCAGTTTCGCGGTTTGCGCCTGCTCAAGAGTCAAAGATGGCTGATAAAAATAGGCACAGGTATACTGGGTTTCTGCTGTATCCAGCCAGAGCCGGTAAAAATCATTGCCGATATCATAATGATGGTGAACATTATCCCGCGCTCTGTCTGTAGAATTGAAAATACGTCGATTACCCAGCCATAATACAAAACGACGTAACAGGCTACGTGTCTTCTGCTGACGGCTTATTCCCTGGTATATGGTCTGTAGAAAAGCGACCATATCACCGGCAAACAAAACCCGCCCGTTAGAATATAAATCACCCCAGTGCAGCTCGGGGTTAAGAATGGTTTTTATCAGCGCTTCGCGATCACTGTACACCAGTTCTGCTACAGGCGTATCGCAGGGCGGTGTTGCTTCAACCCCGTCCCAGAGAAAAATACGTACCGGTGGGTTGCCTACCACCGCCAGCATTTTTCGTACCAGCCAGCGATCTAGCCAGGTAACCTGCGTAAAAAATAAGCTGGAACCAAACGGGGTTGAATGTTTAACCGTTACCGAAGGTATGGTTTTTTTTAATGGAAAAATATTGCTATGGGCTGAGTCTGAAGCAGGCTGACTATCTGTTAACGTGTTTTTTTTTATCATCATGATACAAAACCACCCAAAAGATTTTATCAGCTACCAGAAGCTGCTACTGGTAAACCGTAAACGAATATTGATACAGTGAAATATTGTACGCCTGGAAAAAACAATTATCTATACACTCTAGAAAGCCATAAACCGCAAAAGTTCATTCGACAATATCAAACAGCATTCGATTCATGGTTTAAAACACGATAATATACCCCTATGTTACAGCTTCAATCTCTTTCTCTGCGTCGCGGCCTCAAACTGTTGTTTGAAGAGGTCAGTCTGCAGATTCATCCAGGGCAGAAAGTTGGCCTTACGGGAGCAAATGGCTGCGGTAAATCCAGTCTGTTTGCACTTATTCTGGATCGTATATCGGCGGATGCAGGGGATTGTCTGTACCCGAAAGACTGGGTTATTGCCCATGTCGCACAGGATACCGCAGCGACGAAACAGATCGCGATTGAATTTATTCTGGATGGTGATCGTGAGCTACGCAAAATTGAAGCCGCACTGGAAACTGCACAAGCTGGCGATAACGGTCTGCTGCAGGCCGACCTGCATACTCAGTATGAAACAATCGGTGGCTACCATGCCCGCAGTCGCGCCGGACAATTGCTGTTCGGTCTTGGTTTTAAACCCGGTGATGAACAACGTAAAATGGTTGAATTTTCTGGCGGCTGGCGGATGCGTTTAAACCTTGCCAAAGCATTGATGTGTCGCAGCGATCTATTACTGCTGGACGAGCCCACCAATCACCTCGACCTGGAAACCGTCATCTGGCTGGAAAGCTGGCTGAAAAGCTATCGCGGCACCCTGTTAATGATTTCACACGACCGTGATTTTCTTGATTCAGTATGTGACCATATCGCCAGCATAGCAGGCCAGCATATTACCTTATACCGTGGTAATTACACCGACTTCGAACATATCCGTGCGCAGCGCCTCGCTAACCAGCAGGCACAATATCTGAAACAACAGCGTCAACGAAACCATATCGAAGCTTACATCAGTCGCTTCCGCGCCCAGGCCACTAAAGCCCGGCAGGCGCAAAGCCGCTTAAAAGCCCTTCAACGCATGGAAGAAATTGCCCCTGCCCATGTTGATTCACCCTTCCATTTTTCACTGCTGGAAGCGGAAAAAACACCCGATACATTATTACGCCTGGAGCAGGCAAAAGCTGGTTATGGCCAAACCTGTATTTTGCAGCAGCTTGATATGGTTTTACACCCCGGGGATCGAATTGGCCTGCTGGGTCCGAATGGTGCGGGCAAATCAACCCTGATAAAAGTTTTAGCTAATACACTCACTATTAGCAGAGGTGAACGACAGTTTAGCAAAGAAACTCGCATTGGTTATTTTGCCCAGCACCAGCTAGAACAATTACAGCCTGAACATGCCCCGGTTGAACATTTACACCAGCTGGATCCACGTGCACGTGAAGCAGATTTAAGAAATTTTCTTGGTGGTTTCGGTTTTTCCAACGAGATGGCAATCAGCCCGGTGGCACCCTTTTCCGGCGGCGAAAAATCTCGCCTGGCGCTGGCTTTACTGGTTTATCAACGCCCTAACCTGTTATTGCTCGATGAACCTACCAATCACCTCGATCTGGAAATGCGTCAGGCTTTGGCTCTGGCCTTACAGGATTTTTCCGGCGCCATGATCATCGTTTCTCATGACCGCCATTTATTACGCTCATGCTGCGACCGCTTACTGATGGTGCATAATAAAACCGTCGATGAATTTCCACTCAGCCTCGATGAGTACCCAAAATGGTTGAGCGAACAGTATAAACAGAATCCTTCAACCACTGCCCGCCCTGTAAAGACTGAATCAGCGCAGTTGGTTACAGACAATTCGGCCAGTGCAAAAAAGGCTCGTAAACGTCGTGCCGCAGAACATCGTAAAAAATCTCAGCCACTACGCAAAAAGATCCAGCACACCGAAAAACAGCTGGACAGACTAAAACAACAACAGTTTCAGCTGGAAAAAACTTTGGCGGATAGTGAAATATACAGCGATAAAAATCGCCAGCAGTTACAGCAGATACTGCAACAAAAAGCTGAAGTAGATGAACAATATGCAACCGCCGAAAATGACTGGCTAATTTTTAGTGAAGAACTTGAGACTTATGAATCGTTGATGTAGCGGTAGCTCATTACTAACATGCCTGTCGTTGTCAGACAGTGCCTGTAGGTGCCAGCCAGTGCCAGACGTTGCCAGCCAGTGCCCGTCACTCCCACTCTATTATCAATAAGCCTTTTTTTCCTTTTATATTCAATGGCTTATTTTCCTGCCAAACGGTAATACCATGAAAAATACCATGCTCAGAAATTTCTTCAAAAAGTTTCATTTTTTTCCACAAATCCATAAGCACTGAATGCCTCATTCAAACACTATTTCAAGAGAATATACAGGTTGATGGCGTTAACAAAATCTGCGTATGACCAAAAAAATGTTGCTAAAGTCCCATTTTGGGACTAGTATATCGGTTACATGAGAATCATCGCACTGTCGACGCTGAAAGCCTTCTGGGAAGAGAACCCGGAATATCTGGATGCCCGGGAGCCAACCCTGGCCTGGCATCGTCATGCCTTGCATGCCGACTGGAGCTCACCTGCCGATGTAAAGCAGGACTTCGGGAATGCCAGCATCCTGAAAGATGGCCGAGTAGTGTTCAATATTGCGGGAAACAAGTATCGACTTGTGGTGTGGATCAACTACGCCTACAGGGTGGTGTACATCCGCTTTATTGGCACCCCAGGCAGTACGACGAGATTGATGTGCAAACCATTTAACGACCGGAGTATTAACGATGGACATCAAACCGATTAAAACGGATGCCGACTACCGCGCGGCATTGAAAGAAATTGAAAGTCTGATGATGGCAGAGCCGGATACACCAGAAGGCGAGAAACTGGATGTCATGACGACACTTGTTGAGGCTTATGAAGCAAAGCATTTCCCGATGGACTTGCCCGATCCCGTTGAGGCGCTCAAGTTCGAAATGGAACGTAAGAACCTGACTGTAAAAGATCTGGAGCCGATGATCGGCAAAAGCAACCGTGTTTACGAGATTCTTAATCACAAACGCTCGCTTACCTTAAAAATGATCTGGAAACTCCACGAAGGCCTGGGTATTCCAGCTGAGTCATTGATCAAGCCGCCGCGAGCTCATGCCTGACCAATGTCCGAGCGAAAAAAGTTTCATGATATCACTGCCATTGATGCAAGATTGGCTGAACTTGAGCAGGAAAAGCAAGACCTCATCGCACTCAGAAAAAAACTGCAAGCCTCAAAACCAGCGCCACCGGTTTCGGGCTCATTTTCTCCAGAGCAAAAGATAGCGATTTTCAGAAGCCTGTTTCGTGGCCGTACCGACATTTTTGCCAATCGCTGGCAAAATCGACAAGGAAGAAGCGGGTATTCCGTCGCCTGTAACAATGAATGGGTACAGGGGACCTGCAATAAGCGAAAGATAAAATGCCAGGACTGCAATCACCGTCAGCTCAGTGAATTAACCGATCAGGTCATCTATCGCCATCTGGCGGGACAACAGGTTGTTGGCCTATATCCATTGCTACAGGACAATACCTGCTACCTGCTGGCCTCCGATTTCGATAAAGGAAACTGGCAAGATGAAGTAAAAGCGATGGCCAGAGCCTGTAGCGAATACAGGGTGCCGCACGCAGTCGAGATTTCACGTTCAGGGAATGGTGCGCACCTATGGATATTCTTTGATGACAAAATTCCCGCAAATGAAGCACGCTTGCTGGGATTTGGTCTCCTTGATAAAGCCATGGAGGTTTACCCTAATCTGGCTTTCGACTCCTATGACCGATTGTTTCCCAATCAGGACATTCTGCCCGAAGGAGGATTTGGCAACTTGATTGCCCTACCACTTCAGCGAGAAGCCAGACAAGCGGGAAATAGTTCATTTGTCGATGCAGAATTGAATGTCATTGAAGATCAATGGCAGGAAAGACTACGCTCGTTTTTGCCAGAAGCGGAAATCGGCGTCGTCCGCGGTGGAAAGAAAAAACCCACCGGCCTCATTGATATAGCCACATATCAAAGCCTGATAAACAAGAAAGACAATACTGTTTCTCCCATTGTTCAGGATTATGGACATGTAATCGTTGATGACAAATATGTCTGGAACATATTTGGACGCACACCGTTGCGCCCGCAGGGTAAGCGCCAGGGATGGCGCTTATCAATGCCACCACGTCTCCGCACCGCGCTTTGAGATGGTATTGAACGAAGTCCGAGCGAGATATGTGCTCGGCCTTACTGCCACCCCGGAAAGACAGGATGGCCACCAGAAGATTACCTTTATGGCTACCGGTCCCATCCGATACAAAGTGAAAAACTCAAGTGGTGAAAGTTTTGAACAAGAAGTACATATCCATCGGCTTTATGATATACCCCTGCTGCATCTTACCCAGCCAGAGGAACGGCCAAGAATTACAGATGCCTATCGATGGATAATGGAAAATGAAAAGCGAACTCAGCACATCGTGTCCGATGTGATTGATAATGTTCACGAAGGCAGGCAACCAATCGTCCTCACTGAAAGGCGTGATCACGCGGAGACCCTTAACAACCTGCTTAATAAAAATGGTATTGACTCCATCATATTGAAAGTCGCAATGAAAGCCGCTGAACGCAGGCATATTGACGAACATTTGCATTCGGCGCAGGTTGTGGTTGCTACTGGAAAGTATGTAGGAGAGGGTTTTGACTTGCCCAGGCTGGACACACTGTTTCTTGCTATGCCCATCGCCTGGAAAGGTTCATTAGCGCAATACGCAGGAAGGATTCATCGGGAATCAGACGGTAAAACGCAAGTGACGATTCACGACTACGTTGACTGCGGACTTCCAATGCTCCAGCGCATGTTCAATAAACGCGAAAAAAGCTACAAGTCGATGGGCTATACCATCTTGTTCTCAGGTGAATCAGCCAGCACGGATGGCGCACAGCAATTCGATTCCATGCTGGTTTAGCCACATGCTTCCGGATTGTTCCAGAACACGCGAGCATATGCACTCTGATACCATGACAGCCACCATCTGCCTCTCATGGTACCGCTGGGTTTAGCATTACAGCCCGCAGAAAACACCATGGAATATATCATTGATGATACTGATCATATCATCAATTCTATTTATTTAATCGTTAAAATTCAACAGTTTATAAATTACAGTCAATCCCGCTCTATTATCAATAAGCCTTTTTTATCCTATGTATTCAATGACTTATTTTCCAGCTAAATGATAATACCATACTCAGAATTCGCTTCCTATTGCTCGAAAAAACGAAAGATTCAGTGAACTAGTTGCCTTTCATCTCATACTGACGTATATTCATATTTATTAAATATGAATATACGGAGAACAAAATGGCAACCACAAGTCTTAGCCTGGGTGAACACTGGGAAGTCTATATCAAGAACGAGGTTACCAGTGGGCGGTACGGTTCCGCCAGCGAAGTCGTTCGTGATGCACTTCGCGCAATGGAAGAGCGTAAAAGCAAGCTCAATGCTTTACGAAGTCATCTGGCCCATGGCGCTAAACAGGCCGAATCCGGTGAGTTTATTGATAACTTCACCATGGATACGCTGATTAACGATCTGGATAACAAAGCCTGATGCCCGGATACAGAATCACTCCGAGAGCACAAGATGACTTAAAAAAAATCGGTCGGTATACAGAGCATCAGTGGGGCAAGCAACAACGCAACACTTACCTGAAAGCACTCGAAAAGCGCTTTAACTGGTTAGCCGAAAACCCGAAACTGGGCAAGCACCGCCCGGATATCGCTGATGGCTATTACAGTTTTCCGCAAGGCGGGCATGTTGTATTTTACCTGATTCGCGAAAAAGGCATTGATATTATCGGTGTTCCGCACAAGGAGATGGATATAATTTCTTATTTTCTGATCGACTGAACATTCGGATAAAAAGAGTGATGCCTGCAGGTGCCAGACAATACCAGTGAGTGCCGGTCACTCCCACTCTATTATCAATAAGCCTTTTTTAGCTTTTATTTTCAATTACTTATTTTCCTGATAAATCGTAATACCATGAAAAATACCATGTTCAGAAAATCCTTCAAAATGCTCGAAAAAATTGCCGATTAAGCGCAGTCGTGCAGCACCGCCTTGCCGGTATCGACATCACCGGAAAGCAGGTATTCTATCCCTTCTTGCAGCAGGGCATTGCGAAACACTGGATCTCGTTGGGCGCGTGCCTGAATGGTGTCCTTAAAATCCTTCGTCAGAGCCATCATGTCACCTCTTGCCGTTTCCGGCGCTTATAGTCACGCCAGTGCGCTTTTGCGGCGGATATATCCGCATCTCGGCGCTTCTTGGTGCCACCAGCGAGCAATATCACCAACCGATTCCCATCCTTGCCAAAGTAGATCCGATAGCCAAGGCCAAAATCAATCCGGTACTCATACTCATAGATGCCGGCACCGACACCTTTCACGTTAGGAAAGTTACCTTGCTCCATCCGATGGACTGCTGTCGCCACTTTAACCGCAGCGGCGACATTCAGACCCAATAAAACTTAAGCAGCAATCGGTTTAGCCTTCTCGATCCGTGCTCGCCGCTTTGGTGTGTTAAGCGCTTTCCACAGCTCGTTGCGCTGCTGCAGATTCAACCAGAAATCAGCAGTATTCCCAAATACAGTCGCCAGCATCAGTGCTGTGTCGGCCGTAATTGCACGGCGATTGGTACACAACTCATTAACGGTTTTTCGACTGACGCCCATTGCTTCAGCCAGTTGTCCCTGAGTCAGCGACATGGGCACGAGAAATTCCTCGGTAATCATTTCACCGACACTGACGGGCTGTCGTTTTGTGATGTTCATAGCATGCCTCACCGATAGTCGTGATTATCCAGATAGAGGTCCTGGGCCTCACCTCGTTCGCCTGACCAGGTAAACACCAACCGCCACTGCTTGTTAACACGGATCGAATGCTTGCCGGCCAAATTTCCTCTCAACTTTTCAAAATGATTGCTCGGAGGCGACCGCAAGTCGAGATCACAGGTCGCGTCATCGATTAACTGCAGCTTTCGAAACAGCCGGTCTTGAACTTCAGCGGGTATCTTCTTGCTGGTTTTATCTTTCAGATAAAAATTCCTTAACCAGCGGTCCCGAAAACTTTGAATCAATGACAACCCCCCTTCTTTTTGGTATACTGTAACGTACTTAGTTACTTTTTACAAGCAACAAACCGGGAGAGTATAGACACAGGCATTGCGGGGAGGTCCAACCTTCTTCACAAGAAAAACTACTGAAAAAATTTATTTTCCAGTAAGTTATGTAGTCACCACTCTGCCAGTAATTTCAGAAAAGCAGTATTGTTTTTCTGAAACACTGTGCTGGGATTGCCGGTTTCCGGCTTGCTTCAGAGCAGCTACAAATCAAGCCCTCCGATACCATGCCAAGCTCGATTTTCATCTCATGGTATCGATGTCTTCAGCCTTGCCACATGCAAGAAATACCATGAATAATACCATTGATGATGCAGATTATATCATCTTTTTGATTATTTTTACTTTATATTTCAATATGTTATAAATTCCAGTCACTCCCACTCGATTGTCGCCGGTGGTTTTCCCGATATATCATAAGTAACTCGCGAGATACCATCCACTTCATTGATAATGCGTGTGGATACCTGCCCCAGGAATTCGTAAGGTAAATGTGCCCAGCGGGCGGTCATGAAGTCGATGGTTTCTACCGCACGCAGTGCCACCACGTAATCATAACGGCGACCATCACCCATCACTCCAACAGATTTTACCGGTATAAAAACAGTGAAAGCC
The DNA here is from genome assembly GCA_015488885.1 of Gammaproteobacteria bacterium. Classification (GTDB taxonomy): domain Bacteria; phylum Pseudomonadota; class Gammaproteobacteria; order SZUA-229; family SZUA-229; genus S010-25. The sequence continues at coordinate 29,399 of WFMW01000012.1, forward strand.
TGACTGACTTTATCGTATAAATCATTTTTGTATAACTCGTCGATAAAGATATGGTCGGCCAGGCGTAATAAATCAGCATAGTCTTTTTTGACTTCACCCAGTATGCGTACCCCCAGCCCCGGCCCCGGAAAGGGATGACGATAAACCATCGCTGAGGGCAGTCCCAGTTCAACGCCAATTTTACGCACTTCATCCTTGAACAATTCACGTAACGGTTCCACCAGTTTTAAGGTCATATTGTCGGGCAGACCGCCGACATTATGGTGCGACTTGATTAAATGTGCATTTTTACTGCCAGCTGATTCAATCACATCGGGGTAAATTGTCCCCTGTGCAAGCCAGTTGGCATGACGCAATTTGTGTGATTCTTCTTCAAAAATCTCCACAAAAACCCGACCGATAATTTTGCGTTTCTGTTCCGGGTCGGCTACCCCGGCAAGTTCGTCAAGAAAGCGTGATTCGGCATCCACCCGGATGACTTTGACCCCCATATTTTCAGCGAAAGTGGCCATCACCTCATCGCCTTCACGGTAACGCAATAAACCATTATCGACAAATACGCAGGTAAGCTGTTCTCCGATAGCCTGATGCAACAGTGCTGCTACCACCGAGGAATCAACCCCTCCAGACAACCCAAGGATAACTTCATCCTCACCGACCTGCTGACGAATATTTGCAATGCTATTATGAATAATATTGCCCGCTGTCCAGTCTGCCGCGCAGCCGCATATATCATGTACAAAACGTTCGATAATACGCTGTCCCTGTTTGGTATGAGTCACTTCCGGGTGAAATTGAAGGCCATAAAAATCACGTTGCTCATCAGCCATACCCGCCAGTGGCGCATTATCGGTACTGGCGATGCAGACAAAACCTTCTGGCAGTTGTTCTACCCGGTCACCGTGTGACATCCACACATCCAGCAGCCCATAGCCTTCATCGGTGACATGGTCTTCAATCTCCTTTAACAGGCTGCTGTGGTTACGCGCACGCACCTGAGCAAAACCGAATTCACGGTGACTTGAGCTAGCCACTTTTCCACCCAGCTGGGCAGCCATGGTCTGCATGCCGTAACAGATACCCAGTACCGGGATACCAAGATGGAATACCAGCTCGGGTGCGGCCAGTTTATCCGCTTCCTCCATGGTGACTGATTCCGGCCCGCCGGATAAAATAATGCCACTGGCTCTGAAATCGGCCAGTGTCTGATCGCTGAGTGAAGGTAAATGTATTTCACAATACACCCCGGCTTCACGTACACGACGTGCGATCAGCTGGGTATATTGTGAACCAAAATCGAGGATCAATATCCGGTCGGAATGTATATCACGCATAGTGGGTTATCTTTCATTTATACTGTTTAATCAAGTAACTAAATCTAAATGCAACAATCTGGACAGATGGCAGGGATACCTGTAGAAGACCGTCAGCCGCAGGGATGCGGGTGTCGAGCCTGCATGGATGTATTAACTGCGTGTCTCCTACAGCTATCCCTGCCATCTATCCGGGTAACTTTATTCAGGCAGAGTGGTAATTGGGGGCTTCTTTGGTAATGGTGACATCATGGACGTGCGATTCGGACATACCGGCACCGGAAACCCTGACAAACTGGGGTTTGGTACGCATTTCATCCAGATTGCCACAGCCGACATAACCCATACTTGAGCGTAATCCACCCATCATTTGATGCACAATGGCTGAAATTGGGCCTTTATATGCCACCCGACCTTCAATACCTTCAGGCACCAGCTTGTCACTGCCTTCAGAATTATCCTGGAAATAACGGTCGCTGGAACCTTTTTTCATTGCGCCGATAGAACCCATGCCACGGTACGACTTATAGGAACGACCCTGATATAAAATCACGTCGCCCGGGGCTTCTTCAGTACCGGCAAGCATACCACCCACCATAATACAGTAACCACCGGCTGCTATCGCCTTGGCCATATCGCCGGAATAACGGATACCGCCATCGGCAATCAGCGGCACGCCCGTCCCCTTAAGGGCGCGGGCAACATTGGAAATAGCGGTAATCTGTGGCACCCCCACACCGGCAACAATACGTGTGGTACAGATTGAGCCAGGGCCTATGCCTACTTTTACGCCATCGGCACCAGCATCGGCCAGCGCCAGTGCCGCATCACCGGTGGCAATATTGCCGCCAATGACCTGTACGTCGTAATGTTTTTTCACCCAGCGCACCCGATCCAGCACGGCCTGTGAATGGCCATGTGCAGTATCGACCACAACCACATCCACCCCGGCAGCAACCAGTGCATCTACCCGTTTTTCTGTGCCTTCACCGGTACCGACGGCGGCACCGACACGCAAGCGACCTTCACGGTCTTTACTGGCGTTCGGGTAATCGGTGGATTTCTGAATATCTTTCACCGTAATCATGCCACGCAATTCAAAGTCATCATTCACCACCAGCACGCGCTCAATACGATGCGTTTGTAACAAGGCAATCACTTCATCACGACTGGCACCTTCTTTTACCGTGACCAGTTTTTCTTTTGGCGTCATAACTTCGGTTACCGGTTTATCCATACCAGTTTCAAAGCGCACATCCCGGCTGGTAACCAGACCAATCAGGGTCTTTCCCGCCACCACCGGTACGCCGGAAATATGTTTTTTTTCACGCAGGGCAATCACTTCACGTACAGTCATATCCGGTGGCACGGTAACCGGCTCGGTAATCACACCGCTTTCAAATATTTTTACCGTTCGGACTTCAGCTGCCTGTTGTTTCGGGGTCAGATTTTTATGAATAATCCCCATGCCACCTTCCTGTGCCAGAGCGATAGACAGGCGCGCCTCGGTAACCGTATCCATGGCCGCAGACAATAGCGGTATATTAAGTTCGATGTCGCGACTAACCCGGGTTTTCAGTAACACATCTCTGGGCATAATCGTCGAATGTGCTGGCACAAGTAAAACATCATCAAAAGTGAGTGCCTGTTCGATTATACGCATGAGAATTCCTACCGGGAGCGGATTTTGAAAAGCCGCTAATTATAGGCCACCGGGGCAAATTACACAATCACAGCCAGCGTTGATTTCCAGTATCACCGTGACGCATCAAGCAATTGCCGTATCACACGACTTAATTGTGGAATATTCACGGGTTTTGTTAAGACACAGCTGCGTGGCATTGCCTGCTGGATCTGATCTTCACCGTAACCCGTCTGAAATACTATGGGTAATTCGGGTGCCAGACGGCGTAGTTGATGTGCTGTTTCCACACCACCCAGTCGTGGCATGACGACATCCAGCACAGCCAGTTTTATCTGCGCCTGCTGGTCGTTGAATAATGCCAGCGCCTGCTCTCCATCAGCAGCGATCAATACATGATACCCCATGGACTCCAGCAATTCCTGAGTGACTTCACATATTGCAGATTCATCATCGGCCAGTAGAATAGTTTCTCCCTGGCTCGGGCTTAACTGCTCTTCAGTAACCGGCGTTTCCAGCGATGAGGCCTCTGTTAATGGCAACCACAGATGAAAAGCACTGCCCTGACCTTCCGTGCTGTCTACTTCAATAACACCATGATGTGATTGTATCGCACCATATGCCATAGCCAGCCCCAGACCCGTACCCTCACCCACTTTTTTAGTGGTAAAAAAAGGATCAAATAACTTTTCTAGAATTTCTGCCCGAATACCACAGCCATTATCAGCAACAGTAAGCCGGGCATAACAATCTTGTTGCAGTGCCGAATGCTGTTTTAACCATTGTTCATCTGGCTGTAAAACTGCCAGGGTGATATGTATCTCAGGTTGTGCGCAAGCTCTCACCGCATGACTGGAATTGCTAACAAGATTAAGTAAAACCTGATGCAATAAAGTGGCATCACCATTAACGGTACACTGAGACGCAGGTACATCCAGAGTAAGCTGAATATTTTCAGGGACACCACTACGCACCATTTTAATGGCTTCTTTAAGAAAAGGCGTTAATGCTAATGGTTGCAGATGGGTCTCACCCTTATGTGCAAAAGTCAGTAGCTGAGAAATTACTTCAGCGGCTCTGAATCCAGTGGTCTCTACTCGTTTTAGCTTTTCCTGTGCCTGTGGATAAGCATCGAGTTGTTTGCGCACCAGAAATACAGTACCCAGCATTCCAGCAAGCATATTATTAAAGTCATGTGCGATACCACCAGCAAGCGTGCCTACTGCCTCCATTTTCTGCGCCTGACGAAACTGCGCTTCCATTGCCAGTTCGGCCTGGCGATGACGCAATACTTCCAGACCAAATGCCAGATCACCAGCAAGCTCCTTCAACAACACAATTTCTTCATCATGAAAGGTATTTGCCTGTGCAGCATAAATATTTAATGCGGCCACCACTTTTTTATCAACCACTAAGGGAAAAGCGACACTTGCTGCATACCCCTGTTTGAGTGCCTGTTCGCGCCAGGGCCGAAAACCCGGATCCCGAACGATATTCTGACTGACAACATAATGACGTTCACGTATTGCACGACCGGTTGGCCCCTGACCGAGTTCATTATCCGCCCACGAAATTTTGACTGTCTGCAGATAATCATCTTCAAAACCAGCCTGAGCAACAGGTAACACACACTTTTCATCATCCTCTATAACTTCCCCCACCCAGGCCATCACATAACCACCTTCATTCACAATAAGCTGACAGATAGTGGCTAATAAAGTCGCTTCATCTGTGGCACGAACCAGTGCCTGATTACAGTCACTGATCATACGCAAAGTACGGTTCACACTGCTTAATTGTTCTCTGACGTGTTCACGTTGTTCCAGTAATTTTGTATTCTGCAATGCTGCCGATGCAATACTCGACAAGGATTGCAGCATAGCCAGATCCTGTTTATCGAAATCCTCACCATCAATACGGTCATGCATTTCAAAACAACCCAGAACATTACCTTTTGCATCAATAATCGGCGTATCAATCAGTTTAAAAAAACCCAGCTGCTGCTGAATTTCGGGAATGACATGAGGGTCGCACAACGCATCAGCACTGATATAGGCTTTCCCCGTTTCCAGCACATGCCCTGGCACGCCATAACCGGGAGGAAAATTAAACTCAACAGGGATGACTTCACCTGTTTTAATGTATTCACGAAAATATATTTTTCCATCATGATACAGGCCCACCGTACCCGAATCACAATCGACCAGACGACGTGCATAATTAACCAGCTTAACAACAATTTGTTGTTCATCCAGAGTTTCATGGATACTGCGACTGGCTTCGACCAGCACAGCAAGTCCCTGTTGTTCCCGCTTGCGTCCAGAAACGTCACGAAAAACACCCGCAATTAATACCTTAGCTCCCAGTTCCAGGCGACTGGCACTAACATTAACCGCAATAATATGGCCATCTTTATGTTGAATAAGCAGATCATCGCTGATAACCTTTCCAGCCACAGCACGGGTTCTGAAACGTTCACGATACATGTCAGCAAGCTCAGGAGGATGCAGTTTACTCTGATGCATGCCGATTAAAGTTGCAGCAGAGAACCCGGTTAAGTTTTCTGCCTGACGGTTGACCTCACAAATAATACCGGTATCAGCATCGGCAATAAAAAGGGCATCCTGACTGTTTTCAAACAGGCTGCGACAAATTTGTTTACTTAAATGTAATGAATCTTTATCACCGCACAACATAATTCCCCCAATATTTTTAAGGCTATAATACCCTGAAAACTTATCCGAGAATAGCATAATAACCGTGACAACTTCGGTGTTTTGCCGTATAAAAGCCCTGATGAAATCATATCTAATAAGCTCATGATAACGCCAGATAAAGACAACATCCTCAGCGTCAGTCAGCTTAACCAGTCTGTTGCCAGTATACTGGAAACCCATTTTGCCTGGGTCTGGGTTGAAGGCGAGCTCTCCAACCTGGCACAACCTGCTTCAGGGCATGTATATTTCAGCTTAAAAGACAGCAGGGCACAGATCCGTTGCGCCATGTTTCGAGGGCAGAACCGGCGACTGACTTTCCAGCCCGATAATGGCCAGCTAGTACTGGTGCGAGCTAAAGTTAGCCTGTATCAACCACGGGGCGATTTTCAGCTTATTGTTGATCGCATGGAACCGGCTGGCGACGGGGCATTGAGACACCAGTTTGAACAGTTGAAACAGAAGCTGGCTGCAGCAGGCCTGTTTAGCGAACAGGCCAAACAGGCATTGCCCGAACTCCCGAGTAGCATCGGCATTATAACCTCTGCCAGCGGTGCGGCTCTGCACGATGTATTAAGCGTTATCGAACGCCGTTTTCCGGCTATCCCGGTTAAGCTGCTACCGGTACCGGTACAGGGGAAGGATGCTGCCCCTGCAATTTGTCAGGCACTGGCGCAACTGGCTGACTATAAGCAATGCGAGGTCATTTTACTGGTACGTGGTGGCGGTTCACTGGAAGACCTGTGGGCGTTTAATGAAGAATCTGTAGCGCACGCAATTTTTGACTGCCCGATACCGATAGTCAGTGGCATTGGCCATGAGATCGATATTACCATTGCCGATTTTGTCGCCGATAAACGAGCTGCCACGCCGACAGCCGCTGCCGAAGCGGTAACGCCTGATGTGCGAACATGGTTGCAGAACTATGACTGGTATCAGCAGCGGCTGAAACAGTTAATACTGGAAAAAATACAGCATGGAAAAGAAAAAAATAACTGGTTACGCAAACGACTCAATCAACAACATCCAGCCAGCATTATCGACCAGGCAAAACGTGACTGCCGGTTAATGGCAGCACGTTTAAACCGCGCCTGGCTTTTTCTGTTAACCCGTAAAAAAAATCACTTCCAGCAAAAAAAAACACAGCTGTTTACCCATAACCCGGTATTTATCTGTAAACAGAAGCAACAATATTTACAACTGCAGAACCAGCATCTGCTAAACCAGATGCAACAGATACTGACATATAAAAAGAATTGCTTAAGTAAATATGCCCGCACTTTACACGCCATTAGCCCATTAAAAACACTGGATCGCGGCTATTCCATTACACTGAAGGCAGATAAAACGGCTATTACCAGCAGCAAACAGGTAAAAATTGGTGACTGCATAGAAACCCGGTTACAACAGGGTGCTCTTATCTCCCGGGTAGAAAAAACGGCTTAAGTATGACTATCTATAAAAGCAAATGCTTATACTGCTTGCATAGAATTATGTTTTTATGGTAAAAACGCGTCCTGTTTTTATGGGTCATACAGGTAGAATGGCCTAACAACAATAAATTAAGGCTTTATACAGAGACATAGCGAACACCAGCGACTATTATTATTCACACAGATATTTTATGTTTTTTACAGACTTATTATAGCGACACAACTTATAGAGACACAACGTTTCCAGGCGGAGTTATCATGGCAAAAGCAACAGCAAAAAAAGTAGCATCACCAGACAATCGGGCATTTAAACCTTACGCCCCGAAGAAAGGCGAAGAATATATGAGTGAAGGCATGATTGAACACTTCAAAACCATCCTTAATGACTGGAAACAGGAATTAATGAATGAAGTGGATCGCACGGTCGATCATATGAAAGATGAAGCTGCCAATTTTCCCGATCCAGCTGACCGTGCTACCCAGGAAGAGGAATTCAGTCTGGAACTGCGCACCCGTGACCGGGAACGCAAACTGATTAAAAAAATTGATGATACCCTGGCATTAATCAATAATGGCGAATACGGTTATTGTGAAACCTGCGGGGTTGAAATCGGCCTGCGCCGCATGGAAGCCCGCCCCACTGCCACCAAATGTATCGACTGTAAAAGTCTGGATGAAATCAAAGAAAAACAGACTCGCGGTAAATAACCCGACATACATCGGTCGGTTTGCCCCGTCACCTACTGGAGCCGCTCACTTCGGCACCTTGCTGGCAGCAATGGCCAGTTACCTGCAGGCAAGGATAAATCAGGGAATCTGGTTATTGCGGATAGAAGATATCGATGCCACTCGCAAACAAAACGGTGCTGACACCGCGCTATTGAACACACTGGAAAAACATGGCTTTATCTGGGATGGTGAACCCGTTTATCAGTCAAGCCGAATTGCTTATTACCAGCATGCCCTGCAACAACTCAGCAAACAATCACTTATTTTCCCCTGTACCTGTTCACGCAAACAACTGGCCAAATCAGCCCATACTGTCTATCCTGGTTTTTGCCGTCATAAACAACTGCCTGAAAGCCGACCTCACGCCCTGCGACTGCGGTGTCTACCACAGACAATAAGCTTTAGCGATAAAATCATGGGGTCGCAGACATTTCATCTGGCGACTGACTGTGGTGATTTTATTGTTAAACGCCGGGATCATCTGTTTGCCTATCAGCTTGCAGTCACCGTGGATGATGCCCTGCAGGGTATCACTGAAGTGGTACGCGGGGCAGATTTACTGCCTTCAACCCCAAAACAGATTTATCTGCAACAGTTACTGGACTACCCGCAGCCGGACTATTTTCATATTCCACTGGCCGTGGATAAAAACGGTCACAAATTTAATAAATCAACCGGCGCGGCCAGAATAGAAAACAGCCTTGCTCGGCAAAACCTGATCCGAGCACTGGATTTTCTGGGTCAGCAACCGCCAGCTGATTTAGTACAAACAGGTATTGACGATATCTGGCACTGGGCAGAGAATCACTGGGAAGCGGGAAAAATCCCGAGACATCATCGCCAACTATGCCGTAGATAATATATAATCCTGAAAAACCATAATCAGAGTATTCTTAATAATCCACCATCTAGAAAAATCCGAGGAGTCAACTGTGTCAGATATTGAAATCAATTCCATCCTAACTGAAACTCGTCTATTCGAACCCCCTGCTAACTTTACAGCCAATGCACGCTTAAAAATGGCTGAACTTGAGACACTGCATCAGCAGGCCGATAGCGATTACGAAGGTTTCTGGGCACAGCAGGCCAATGCATTACTCGATTGGCATACTCCTTTCAGCAAAACCCTTGATGATAGTAACGCCCCGCATTACCAGTGGTTCAATGACGGCACCATGAATGTCAGTTACAACTGTATCGACCGCCACCTTGCCACACAGGCGGCTAAAACAGCGATTATTTTTGAAGGTGAAAACGGTGATACCCGACATATCAGCTACCAGCAGTTACATGATGAAGTCTGTGCATTTGCCAATGCGCTTAAAGCTCAGGGCATAAAAAAGGGCGACAGGGTGGTTATCTATATGCCCATGGTTGCCGAAGCGGTGATTGCGATGCAGGCCTGCGCACGTATCGGTGCTATTCATTCTGTGGTCTTTGGCGGCTTTTCTGCCGAATCATTACGCGACCGCATTGAAGATGCCGGCGCTGTTATGTTAATTACAGCCGATGGCGGTACCCGTGGCGGTAAAATTGTCGAACTGAAACAGGCGGCTGACAAGGCACTAAGCAAAGGTTGCAGCAGTATTCAACATGTTATCGTTCTCAAACGTAGCGGCCATGATATTGCCATGCAGGCCGGGCGAGACATCTGGTGGCATGATGCCATCGCCGATCAGCCATCCAGCTGTGAACCTGAGTGGGTCAATGCCGAGCACCCGCTGTTTCTGCTTTATACTTCGGGCTCCACAGGCAAACCCAAAGGCATTCAACATGCCAGCGCCGGTTATTTGCTCAATGCCATGACCACCAATTTATGGGTATTCGATTTACAGGATAATGACATTTTCTGGTGTACTGCCGATGTCGGCTGGATCACCGGCCATACCTATGTTGCCTATGGCCCGCTGGCAGCCGGGGCAACCGTGGTGATGTACGAAGGCTCACCAATGGTTCCTGATGGTGGTCGCTTCTGGAAAATGTGTGAACAGCATAAAGTCAGCATTTTCTATACGGCCCCCACGGCAATTCGTGCGCTGATGAAACTGGGCGATGATCTACCTGCCGCGTATGACCTGTCCAGCCTGCGCCTGCTTGGCACTGTAGGCGAACCCATCAACCCGGAAGCGTGGATGTGGTATCACCGGGTTATCGGCAGGCAACGCTGCCCGATTGTCGATACATGGTGGCAAACCGAAACCGGTGCCATCGTTATTTCCCCTGTTCCCGGCGTAACTGCTACCAAACCCGGCTCCTGTACCCTGCCCCTGCCGGGCATGGATGTTGCCGTGGTTAATGAAGCCGGTGACCCCATTACCAGAGCAAATACCGGTGGTTATCTGGTAATTAAAAAACCCTGGCCATCTATGGTTAGAACAGTATGGAATGACAACCAGCGTTATATCGATACCTACTATGCAAAATTTGGCGGTAAATATTACCTTGCCGGTGACAGCGCCCGCTGTGATGAAGACGGTTATTTCTGGATTATGGGGCGCATTGACGATGTCCTGAATGTATCCGGCCACCGGCTTGGCACCATGGAAGTAGAATCGGCACTGGTTGCCAATGATGCTGTCGTGGAAGCTGCCGTTGTCGGTAGACCGGATGAACTGAAAGGTGAAGCCATTGTTGCCTTTGTCATCTGTAAAGGTGAGCGCCCTGCTGGTGAAGCAGCCAGCGCCATGGTACAGGCACTGCGTAACTGGGTCGGTGAACAAATCGGTGCCATTGCCAAACCTGATGAAATCCGTTTTGCCGATGGTCTGCCAAAAACCCGCTCCGGTAAAATTATGCGGCGTCTACTGCGGGATATTGCCGCCAATAAAGCCATTACCTCCGACACGTCAACCCTTGAAAATGAACACGTTGTGGCGCAATTACAGGGCAAGGTCTGACTTTAACCTGAATCCGCAGGTTTAATCCACTCACTATAATCCAACAGGAAACATTTATGACTACAGTTACTTTCGATACCTCCCACGGTAATATAACCATTGAACTTGATGCAGACAAAGCCCCGGCAACCGTGGAAAACTTTCTGAATTATGTCAATGATGGTTTTTTTGATGGCACGATCTTTCATCGCGTTATCCCCAACTTTATGATTCAGGGCGGTGGCTTTATGCCCGGCATGGTACAGAAACAGACCAGTGATCCAGTAAAAAATGAAGCCGATAACGGCCTCTCCAATGAACGCGGTACCATTGCCATGGCCAGAACCAATGACCCGCATTCTGCTACCGCACAGTTTTTTATTAACCATAAAGACAACGCTTTTCTCGACCATAGCGCACCGACCGCCCAGGGCTGGGGTTACTGTGTGTTTGGTAAAGTCACCGATGGTATGGAAGTGGTGGATGCGATTGCAGCTGTTAGCACCGGCAACAATCAGGGACATGGTGATGTACCGCTGGAAGACGTGGTGATTAATAACGCCAAAGTTGGCTAAAGGATGGGCTGATATATCACAGATAAGATAAATAACGGCTATAGCTTGTTTCAGGACCGTCAGCCGCAGGGATGCGGGTATCGAGCTTACATGGAAATAGTTACAGCGTGTCCTGAAATAAGCTATAGCCATTATTTGCCAGCAATTGTTAACAAACCATTTATAACCCGGCAACTATGACTGATACACTGTTTATTTCCGACCTGCATCTTGCACCTGAACGCCCACAGATCATGCAGCTGTTTATCGACTTTACCCGGCAGATTGCCGCCTCGGCAAACAGCCTGTATATACTCGGTGATTTCCTTGAAGTCTGGTGGGGCGATGATGACCCGGCAACCGCCTGTCAGCCGGTATTTGATGCCATTGCTGAACTGGTTGACAAACACCACACCCCGGTTTATCTAATGCATGGTAATCGCGATTTTATGATTGGCCAGGCACTGGCCGAACGTTGCCATTTTGAACTTATTAATGACCCCTGTAAAATGACGATTGCCGGTCAAAAAACCCTGTTGATTCATGGCGACAGTTTATGCACTGATGATATTGCCTACCAGAAATTCCGTCAGATGGTAAGGAACCCGCTATGGCAACAACAGGCGCTCAGCAAAACACTGGAAGAACGTTATGCCATGGCACACTCTATTCGTGAACAGAGCAAATCCAGTAACGCGCTAAAAGCCGAGGAGATTATGGATGTTAATGAGGCGGCAACCCGGCAGCTTTTTATCGATCAAAACATCAGCCTGCTGATTCATGGCCATACCCACCGCCCGGCCATTCATCAGCTGAATATCAATAACAAACCGGTACAGCGCATTGTACTGGGTGACTGGTACAAGCAGGGAAATTATTGCCGCATCAGCCCGGATAAGCCTGCTGAAATAATAGCTTACCCGACAGACGCCTTATAGAAAGATAACCACTCAGTCCAGGCCATTTTCTTCCCGGATTTATTTTCTTCCCCGGTTTATTTTCATGGATAACAAGCTGCCAAGACTAACCAGCAAACTCCCTGCAAACAAAGCTAACGACAGCACCATCAACGCCTCGGCCATGGTAATACCAAACGCCAGCACTGGCGTATAACCGCATGATGTTTCCACCCCGAACAGCCAGGGAAACCATTTATCCAGCGCCAGCCAGGCGGGTAGCCCAAGACTGAAACCACAGTCAGAAATAATAAACCCGCGTTCTGTTCCCAATAACTGATAGGAACGGTCAACCAGCCCGATCGCGATCAACACAACAAAAAACTGCATCAGCAGATTGGGTATTTTTATTTGTCGCGTCAGCAAACCGACCACACATACAATAATTAGCAAGGCTATCCACATACGCACCTGTATGCACATAATACATGGCAGCTCATGACGCTGATACTGAAAATACAGGGCAATAGCCAGTGAAGCCAGGCCACTGAGAATATAAAACCACCAGTACCATGGGCTATGGGCAATACGATCAAGTTTTTTAAGTATTGAATTCATTATTAAAATACATTAGATTCTAAATTAATCGTAACTACTCAGCAAATAGTCATATAATAAAAATAATCATCATTGCACGGAGTATATACAAATGAAAGAAAATAATCTGTTTGCCGAGATCAAACTGGGAACATTAACACTCAAAAATCGCATCGTCATGGCACCGATGACAAGAAACCGGGCTGGTGAAGGCAATGTGCCACAGGCAATGAATATTGAATATTACCATCAACGTGCCAGTGCGGGGCTGATTATTACCGAGGCCTCACAGGTATCACCCGAAGCGGTCGGTTACCCCGGTACGCCCGGCATCTACAATCTACAACAGGTTACAGGCTGGCGCAAAATAACCGATGCAGTACACAGTGAAAATGGCCATATTTTTCTACAATTATGGTTTTGTGGGCGCATTTCACACCCGGATTTATTACCTGATCATCAACAACCGGCTGCCCCCTCGGCAATAAAACCCGAGGGTGAAGCGATTACCTTTGAAGGAATGAAAGCCTTTGTACAACCTCGCGCTCTGGAAGCCGATGAAATCAAGGCCATTATCGGCCAATATCAGCACGCGGCAGCAATGGCAAAACAGGCCGGTTTCGATGGCGTGGAAATCCATGCTGCCAATGGTTATTTAATTGACCAGTTTCTGCGCGATGGCAGTAACCGGCGTAATGACCTCTATGGTGGCAACCGGGAAAACCGGATGCGTTTTTTAAACGCCGTGATAGATGCAGTATTAACCGTCTGGGACAGCCATTATGTCGGCGTTCGACTCAGCCCCGAAAACACTTTTAACAGCATGTCCGATAGCAACCCGCAAGCACATTTTGGGTTTTTTATTAACCAGCTCAATGCCCGTAAGCTGGCCTATATTCACCTGCTTGAAGGTGACATGGTGAAGGGACAAAGCCAGCTTGATTATCGTAGCCTGCGGAACGCTTATCAGGGAATTTATATCGCCAATAATGGTTACGACAAAAGTCGCGCGCAAACCGCCATTGAACAGGGTGACTGTGATCTGGTTGCCTTTGGGCGCCCCTATATTGCCAACCCTGATCTGGTTACGCGCTACCGGCATAATCTGCCCTTAAACACCCCGGATCCAGCAACATTTTATGGTGGCGATGAAACCGGCTATACTGATTACCCTGCTGCCGACTAAATTATTTTTGTAACTACCCAGCTAACCGCTGAAATGAGCCAGCTCAGCGTTAAAAAAATGGACATTTACACATGTAAACTCACATTTTTCACCTTAATCTGACTCATTTCAGCGGCAATCTGAGCAGTTACTGTTACATTTGACTACTCACTGAGTGGTTACTTATTTTTTAAATAGTCGTCAAATTCATCTTAATTAAAATAAACACTATACTTACCCATAAATAAAACGGTGTATTTGAAACAGTGCATTGCTAATAATCCTGAGTTTTGCACAGTGACCGGTTGCAGTGATAAACCATACTCCCTGTTTTGATAACAATTTTGAGGACAATTTTGTGACTAAAGTTTTAATTACCGGCGGTGCCGGCTATATCGGCTCCCATACCTGTATTGAATTTCTCCAGGCGGGTAGACAGATACTGGTACTGGATAATTTATGTAATGCCAGTAAGGAATCATTAAATCGGGTAGAAACCATCACCGGCAAAGCGGTTGAATTTATTGAAGGAGACATGCGTGACCGGGCATTACTGAAAACCCTTTTTAAACAACATGATATTAGTTCGGTGATACATTTTGCCGGTTTGAAAGCTGTTGGTGAATCGGTTTCCATACCGCTGATTTATTACGATAATAATATTAACGGCAGCCTGATTCTGTTTGAAGAAATGGCAGCCGCCGGGGTTAAAAACATTGTCTTCAGCTCATCGGCAACCGTTTATGGTGACCCGCATACGGTTCCCATTCAAGAAGACTTTCCGCTGTCCGCCACCAACCCCTATGGGCGCTCAAAACTGATTATCGAAGAAGTATTGCGTGATGTATTCGTTGCCGACAAACAGTGGAAAATTGCCCTGCTACGCTATTTCAACCCGGTTGGTGCCCATGCCAGTGGTTTAATTGGTGAAGACCCCAATGATATACCTAATAATCTGATGCCGTTTATTTCCCAGACTGCTGTTGGTATCCGCGAAAAACTCAATATATTTGGCGGTGATTATGACACCCCGGACGGCACCGGTGTACGCGATTATATTCATGTTGTTGACCTTGCCAGAGGCCATTTAAAAGCCATCGAAGCACTGGAAGCAAATACCGAAGGCCATATACTTACCGTTAATCTTGGCACCGGCCAGGGTTACTCGGTGCTGGATATGGTCAAAGCCTTTGAAAAAGCTTCGGGCAAAAAAGTAAACTATGAAATTATCGAGCGTCGCCCCGGTGATATTGCCATGTGTTTTGCGGATCCGGCCTTAGCCAGAGAACTATTAGGCTGGCAGGCAGAATTTGGTGTCGAACGCATGTGTGAAGACGCCTGGCGCTGGCAGTCACAGAACCCACATGGTTATAAAAAATAGCGGCTCTATTTCAGTGCTTCTCATTTCAGTGCTTCCTTATATATCTGTTTCTTGATCTGTATCAATTGATTTTATATTTTAAAGTCATTACTCTGTTTTGATTTAAAAAAAGTGATTTAAGAAAAAAACTAACTTCAGAAATTCAGAAACAGATTTTATTATGAGAGATAACAGTAATAAGATGCTGATATTGCTTCAGCATATCCCGTTGGACATGACCCGTGATGATATTGCTGACTTAACTGACCATATAAAAATTGTTACCGGTATTAAACTGATTAACAATAATACAAATACTATGTTAAATTACGCATGGATTGAGTTAACCTGCAATAATTGTACACAGGCAGGATTAAATGCAATCTGCGATGTATTAAATCATCGCTATTTTCACCATAGTAAAATACAGGCCTACCCGGTATTATTTTCTCATCAAAATATTTAAGGAAGCTATGAACAAATCGTGAATATATATCTTGCGTCCAGAATTCTCCATAGCTATGTTACCAAGCAATTGAAATAGAATAACTATTCCAGTTACTTATCATTAACATAAAAGATTTTATCAGCACCTCTCTGGATTTTACCGGCAAAAAAGGCGACAATACTCACTCTGTTAATTAACCTGTTCCACACCAGAATATCGTACAACATCAGTGTGACAGGACAGAGATATTTACCTAAGTAATTTAAGAACGGATAACTATTATGAAAAGCAAAACACCCAGCAAATCAGCCACAACTAAAACGGCAACACGCAAAGCCACTACGGCTGAAACATCGACAAAAAAGACCGCTACGAAAAAAACCGTTGCGAAAAAACCTGCCACTAAGAAACCAGCTGCGAAAAAACCCGCCGCCAGGAAACCCGCTGTAAGAAAGACGGCAAAGAAAACCACCCCTGCTGCGAAACCGACAGTAAAAGCTGCGGCAAAAAAAGTGTCAAAACCAAAGAACAGTAAATTTATCGTATCGAATGAACAACGTTACCTTATGATAAAGGAAGCTGCGTATTACCTTTCGCTCAAAGACAGTCAGCACTATGCCCAGCCAATGGATAACTGGTTTGAAGCAGAAAAGATCATTGATGAAGTTTGTCAATGTGACGTTTAGGTAATTACATCCGGTTGAGTGCGACCGGTAAATTGTTCAATGTCAGCAATTGACAGTGACAGCTTGATTAATTCGGCCAAAATGGTTTGTGTCGATTGTGCTATCGACTGCTGAATTTTTGTCTCATCCGTTTCCGGTTGTTCTATATACACCCGTAGCGTTGCACCTTCTGTGCCTGTCCCCGACAGGCGATAGACAATACGTGCACCATTGGTAAATAAAAGTCGTATACCCTGATGGGAACTGACACTGCCATCCACCGGATCGGTGTAGGCAAAATCATCACACAGACGAACTTCATAATCGCCATATTGCTGGCCATTTATCTTGCTGGCATTCGCTCTTAGCTGTGCCATTAATGCTTCTGCGCCTTCTTTGTTCACTTTTTCATAATCATGCCGGGTGTAAATATCACGACCATAATGCAACCAGTGGGCAATCACCACGTCTGCAACAGACTGTTGTTTAATAGCGAGAATATTCAACCAGAATAAAACCGCCCACAGACCATCTTTCTCACGAATGTGAGCAGAACTTGTACCAAAGGATTCTTCACCACACAGGGTAATTTTTTCTGCATCGAGTAAATTACCAAAAAACTTCCAGCCTGTTGGCGTTTCATAACAGGGAATACCCAGTGCTTTAGCTACCCGGTCAACGGCCTGGCTGGTTGGCATGGAACGCGCCAGACCGGCTAAACCCTGTGCATAACCGGGAACCAGTGTGGCATTAGCCGCCAGAATAGCGAGACTATCATTGGGGGTAACAAAAAACTGATGGCCAAGAATCATATTGCGGTCACCATCGCCATCGGATGCTGCCCCAAAATCGGGCCCGTCTGTGGCATTCATTTTACTTACCAGTTGAGATGCATACACCAGATTGGGGTCAGGATGGCCACCACCAAAATCCGCCAGCGGTGTGCCGCGAAGTACCGTACCGACGGGTGCTAACAATCGATGCTCAAATATCTCGATGGCATAAGGGCCGGTTACGGCATGCATGGCATCAAAATAAAAGCGGAACGGGCTGGTCTGGAGATAATGCCTGATTACCTCAAAATCAAACAGGGTTTCCATCAGGTCAGCATAATCTTTTACTGAATCAATAACCTGAATTTCCATTTTCCCCAGCTGTTTTTCACCAATATGATCAATGTCTATGGCCGCTGATTCAAAAATTTTATAATGCGTGATTTCAAGCGTCTGCTGAAAGATGGCTTCGGTGATTTTTTCCGGTGCCGGACCACCATTGTCAATGTTATATTTTATGCCAAAGTCTGCATCCGGGCCGCCCGGATTATGACTGGCGGAAAGTATAATCCCGCCCTGCACACTATTATCCCGCTTCCGGTGTTGTCGAATAAGGGTTGACACAGCGGGGGTAGACAACAGGCCGTTCTGCCCTACTATTATTTTTGCCACACCGTTCGCTGCGGCCATTTTAAGAATTACCTGAATAGCCTCACGGTTAAAATACCGGCCATCACCACCCAGTACAAGGGTGATACCTGTTACCGTACCCAGCGCATTAAAGATGGACTGAACAAAATTTTCCAGATAGTTTTCCTGCTGAAAAACCGTGACTTTTTTTCTTAGCCCGGAAGTACCTGGTCGCTGATCGGTATAGGCGCTGGTGGTTATTTCTTTAATCGTCATAGCAAGTATCCTTAAACATTATTTGTCTGATTGCTGTTCAGCATCCAGATAAGCATGATAACTTTTAAATAAAGCCGGGATCTGTGATAAGGTCGGTGCACCGTCCATCAGTAATACCAGCGGTATAATTTCAAATACCTGTTCAATGCTTATACCAATTGCCAGACCATCATGCAGATGCAAATCAATCTGTGCGCGATCCTGCTTGATAACCGATATAGCCAGGGCAATCATTTCCCGCAGACGATGTTTTTCGATTTTTTTCGAATAACTGAATTTCTTCCAGCTTTTTACCCAGTCATCCCATAAAATACTGTCAGCTGCAGGCGCGGCAAACATAAATAACACAGCATTATTGACCTGACTTTTGTTTTTCTCATCCGCACCCAGTTTTACTGCATCTCTGGTGTGAATATCAATGCAGCGATGACAGTCCTTATACAGGGCCATGCCCAGCGTTATCAGTTCTTTCTGCAGGCGTGTTAACTGGCCTTTTCTGGTACTTTCCTGCGACAGCTCACCAAGAATTTCGAAATATTCCTGAAACCCGTACTGGCTGGCTTCACGAAAATATTGCGGATAATTAATATTTTTTTCTGACATAAAGACCCTGCTATAGTTGGATAAATAATCATTGCTGTCCAGTTATCAATATAGATACATGGAACGGTAATCTTTTTCAGGACCATTACGCCGCATGGATGCGGCATACGAGTGTACATGGATGTATTCACAACGTGTCATGAAAAAGATTCCCGTTTCATGTCTCGGATTACGTTAACAAATTAATGACAAAACAACCATATAAATATTTCCGCGATAACTTTAACGGGACAGCAATAATAGCTAATAATCAAGCATCAAGTTTAACAGTCAACAATATTTATTTAATTGACAATTCTCAACCCGCAGCCTTTTTATCCACAAACCAGTGTTTTTCACCCACCAGATTAATCGGCAACAAGTCACCTGAACGAATTTTATTTAACGCCGCCGTTTTATTTTTTCCCGTTGCCAGTACCACCCGCAAACGGGCACTGGCAAGGGTTGATAAACCTAATGATACGCGTTCAGCAGGCGGTTTGGGCGCATTAAACACCGGCACCACCTTGCGTTTATCCTGCAGCGCCGGATTTCCAGGAAATAAACTGGCGGTATGGCCATCCTCCCCCATGCCCAGTAAAACCAGATCAAAATGATCAAACGCTGCCAGCCGCATGGCATAATCGGCGGCTGCCTGTTGCGCACCGAACTGAGCTTCAATCGGGTAGAATTTTCCTGCACCAACCTGCTGCGTTGAGAATAACTGCTGCCGAATCATTGTGTCATTACGTTGCGGGTCACCAACGGGTAAACAACGTTCGTCCCCCATATACCAGATCAGCCGTGACCAGGGTAAATCACGCCGGGAAAGTTGCTGTAAACAAAGTGCCGGGGTATTGCCTCCCGGTAGGGCAATACGACAGTATGACTGGTGCTGAATACAACGATTAATACTGTCCTGAATAAAATCAGCAGCAGCTATCGCCAGCTGTTCTGCAGTAGCAAAAACATGAAAGTTTTGCAGTGCTTTCATATTCTCATGTTGGTGTATGCCAGCCATGCACACAACCCTGTGTCAATCTTTCCATTGCAGCAATATCCCAGGTTCCAGCACGGTAGCGTTCAATGGAGACACGTTCACTCCAGGCTTTTAATATGGGTTCAATAATTGCCCATGATTCATTGACTTCATCAGAACGTGAAAACAAGGTACCATCACCCAATAGAACATCATGCATTAATACCTCATACGCATTCGCCACTTCATTATTATTGGCATAAGGTGCCCGCATGACCATAACTTCACTATCGGTGGTTGGCCCGGTTTTTTTTGCATTAATGCGTAATACGATACCACCATCAGGCTGTAATCTGAATACCAGTGCATTTGCCTTGGGAATAGATGTATGTTTATTAAACAGATTAAACGGCGGTTTACGAAACCGGATCATGACCTCAGAAACACGTTTGGGTAACCGTTTACCCGAGCACAAAATAAACGGTACCCCCTGCCAGCGCCAGTTATCAATCTGAAAACGTACTGCAGCAAAAGTTTCGGTGACTGAATCGGGTGAAACACCTTCTTCAGCCACATAAGACGGGCATTCTTCGCCATCAATCGTGCCTTTTGCATACTGCGCGGCAACGGTGAGTTTATCGATATCTTCGGGCTTGAATGGTCGTACTGCACGTAATACTTTCATTTTTTCATCACGTACCGCATCAGCAGTAAACTCGACGGGGGGTTCCATCGCTACCAGTGTCATTACCTGCATAATATGACTTTGTATCATGTCACGCAGGGCACCGGCTTTTTCATAATATTTTGCGCGATATTCAATACCCAGTGTTTCTGAAACAATGATCTGTACATGATCAATATAGTTACGATTCCACAAGGGTTCCATCACCCCGTTTGCAAAACGATAAACCAGCAAATTCTGCACACTCTCCTTCCCTAGATAATGATCAATCCGATAGATCTGGTTCTCATGAAACTCGGTCTGTAGTGCGTTATTTAATTTTCTTGATGTTTCAAGATTCATCCCGAACGGTTTTTCAATGACAATACGCCGGTAACCTTCATCTTCGCTTACCAGATTGGCTTTGCCCAGACCTGCCGCGACCTTGCTGTACCATTGTGGCGGTATCGCGCAATAGAACATGGCATTTTTTTTGCCGCCTAATACCTGCAAGGATTCCGCTAGCCGAACATAGGTTTCATCATCCGCCAGATCACCCGGTACCATAATTAATTTTTCGCAAAGGGCATTCCATCTATCCATATCCAGAGTAATTTCATGGGAAAAAGCCTTGAGCGCATCAAACAAAAGCTGTAACCAGACTTCGCGTGTGCGATTGTTTACCACACCTAATATACGGCTGTCTTTGTGTACCATGCCACAGTCAAGCATACGGATTAAAGCTGGTAACAATTTACGTTTGGTTAGATCACCGGTGGCACCAAAAATAACAATATTTGTTGGTTCCGCTTTTTCATTACCGAGCATGGGTTTGGCATTTTCTGTTTGCATAGTCATATTTTTTGAACACCTATTTTCATCAGGCTGTCAGACAATGGCTGACGGGATGGGTTCAGCTTAATTTTTTCAGTTTCCAGATGTCTTTATTGTATTCAGCAATGGTTCTGTCTGTTGAAAAATAGCCACTGGCAGCACTATTAAGAATGCTCATCCGTGTCCATGCATCTCTGTCTTTATAAAATTCCGCAACACGTTGTTGGCAATCAATATAAGATCGGAAATCAGCCAATGTTAACCACGGATCATAAGGATTGCGCAAAGTTGCCAGCACATCATTAAAAATATCCGGTTCAAACAGGTTAAAGTGACCGCTATCCAGCAGCGCCATCACCGCTTCAAGATCCGGGTCATTATCGATAATATCCTGTGGCATATAATCTTCTTTTGCGGCACTAACTTCCTCCGCCTTCAGCCCAAACAGAAAGAAGTTCTCTTCACCAACATGCTCAAGGATTTCTATATTTGCACCATCATAGGTACCGATAGTGATGGCACCATTCATCATGAATTTCATGTTTCCGGTACCTGATGCTTCTTTTCCGGCTGTTGATATCTGTTCAGACAGGTCGGTGCCCGGACAGATAATCTCCATTGCCGAGACATTATAGTTAGGGATAAATGCAACTTTTAATTTATCGCCCACATCCGGGTCTTCATTGATAATTTCAGCAACATTATTAATAAGTTTAATAATTAATTTTGCCATATGATAACCGGGCGCTGCTTTACCACCAATTAATACGCATCGCGGTGTCCAGTTATCAGTATCACCACGTTTGATCCGGCTGTACAGATGAATAACATGCAATATATTCAATAACTGTCGTTTGTATTCATGAATACGTTTAACCTGTACATCAAAGATAGCACTGGTATCAAAATCAACATTGCACCTGCTTTTAACCAGCTGCGCAAGGCGTTGTTTATTTGCCTGTTTAATGGCCGCCCATTGCTGTTGAAACTTTTTATGCTCCGGTTTTATAAAATCTCGCAGGGCTTTAATTTTAGATAAATCAGCAGGCCATTCATCACCAATGGTTTGATTAAGCAATTTCCTTAATAACGGGTTGGCATAAGCCAGCCAGCGACGTGGTGTTACCCCATTGGTTTTATTATTAAATTTATGCGGCCACAATTCACAAAAGTCTTTAAACAGCCCTTCACATAACAGGCGTGTATGTAATGCCGCAACGCCATTAACAGAAAAACTGCCAACAATAGCCAGGTAAGCCATGCGTACCTGCTTTTCACTGGACTCTTCAATTAAGGACATTCTGGCCTGACGTGCTGTATCACCCGGCCATTTTAGCGATACCTGATGTAAAAACATTTCATTTATTTTATAGATAATCTCCATCAACCGGGGTAATAAACGCTGCATTAAAGATACCGACCATTTTTCCAGTGCTTCGGGCAACAGAGTGTGATTGGTATAAGCCATGGTTTGTGAGGTAATTGCCCAGGCTTCATTCCAGGCTAGATGTTTTTCATCCATCAGGATACGCATCAATTCCGCTATGGCAATGCTTGGATGCGTGTCATTTAACTGGAAAACATTAAATTTGGCAAATTCGGTATAATCCTCACCATTGGTTTCTTCCCACAACCGTACCACATCTTTTAAACTTGCCGAGGCCAGAAAATATTGCTGACGCAGACGTAATTCCTTACCGTTCTCGCTGCTGTCATTGGGGTACAATACCATGGAAATATGTTCAGCATTATTTTTTGCTTCAACGGCATCTGAATAACTCCCCGCGTTAAACTCAGCCAGATTGAATGCTCTGGTTGCAGAGGCTTTCCATAGACGCAAGGTATTAATGGTTTTATTCTGATAACCCGAAATCGGCATATCATGAGGAATAGCAATCACATCATTCGTATCCACCCAGCGAACACTTTCTATGCCGTTTTCATCTTTGAAATGTTCTGTATGGCCTTCAAAGTGAACCGTCTGTTCGTATTCTGCCCGTGCAACTTCCCAGGGATTACCATCACGCAGCCAGTGGTCGGGATCTTCAATCTGATAGCCATTTTCGATATGCTGTAAAAACATGCCGTATTCATAACGAATACCATAGCCGATAACCGGTAACTGTAATGTTGCACAGCTATCCATAAAACAGGCAGCCAGCCGACCCAGGCCACCATTGCCCAGACCCGCATCCGGTTCTTCCTGTTTCAGATCTTCGAGATCAACAGCAAAAACTTTTAAGGCTTCGCTGGTGGGTTTTTCAAGATCAAGATTGAGCAGATTATTCCCCAGCGCGCGGCCAATAAGAAATTCCAGTGACAGGTAATAGGCTTTACGAGTACGCGGCTGCTTATAGCGCTGCCAGGTATGACTCCATTGTTCCATAATGCGGTCACGAATGGTAAACGCCATAGCCTCATACAGATAAAAAGGCACACAACGCAGAAAGTGACCAAGGTGGTTTCTTAAATAACGATAAAAGCCTTCAGATAAGGCATGAGCATCTGATTTTAAAGGGGCAACTTCGGGGATTACTGTTGTATTGATCCAGTCTTTCTTTTGCATGCTTGATATCCAGATTTATTATTGATGAGTCATCGCTGGAAAATAGCTGTCATTTTGCCACAGAGGCCATGCTTAAGCGATACAGTTTTAAATACTCTGCTGCGCTTCTTTCCCAGCCCAGAGGTGACAGCATAGCGGTATGACATAGTTGTTTCCAGACACTGCTTTGCGTGTATAAAACCAGCGCACGTTGTATGGCTTCGCGCAGTGCTTCATCCGTTTCATGATAAAAGACAAAGCCAGTTGCTGTTTTATTTTTAATGGTATCGATCTGCGCATCGGTGACCGTATCAGCCAGCCCGCCGGTATGATGTACCACGGGTAACGTCCCATAGCGTAAGCTGTACATCTGATTTAGTCCACAGGGTTCAAACCGGGAAGGCATTAAGAATATATCACAGCCAGCTTCAATTTGATGGGCAAGTTCTTCAGAATAGCCGATATGCACATATAAACGTCCCGGATAATCTTCAGCCAGCTGCTGTATTTCCGCTTCATAAGCCATATGTCCTGAGCCAAGAATAACCATATTCACATTGCTGGTTTCAAATAAAACCGGTGCTGTGCGAATAATCATATCAATACCCTTCTGCTCAACCAGGCGACCGATAAAACCCATCAACGGTGCTGTTTTGTCGACCGTTTTATTAAAGCCGGCACGGTTGAGTAAAAACTGTTTATTTTTAGCTTTACCGGCAGTACATTGTTTTTTTGCCGAATAATTTTTTGCCAGATAGGTATCGGTTTCGGGATTCCATATGGTCAGATCGATGCCGTTTAATATGCCACTTAATTTCGTCCCCAGACTCCGCAGTATCCCTTCATAACGATAACCAAACGCCGGGGTACAGATTTCTTTAGCATAGGTCGGGCTAACCGTGGTAACCCGATCAGCAAAAACCATCCCGGCTTTTAACATGGACAGACCACCATAAAATTCGACATATTCCACTGACCACCAGCTTGCAGGCAAACCCAGATCGATAAAGTTTTGCTGTGAAAAATGGCCATCATAAGCCAGATTATGAATCGTAAAAACAGTTGCCGGACGCGGCTGTTGAAGACTTAGAAACGCTGGTACCAGACCGGTTTGCCAGTCATGACAATGGATTACGTCCGGCAACCATTTCTTACCCGGCAAACCTCTGGCCATTTCGGCCACCGCACGACTAAATACGGTAAAACGTTCAGCGTTATCCGGCCAGTCATAACCCTCTTCATGCACATAGGGGTTACCCGGACGATCAAATAATGCCGGAACATGAATCAGGTATAGATAGTCGCCCAGCCCATTCTGATGCGCCTGTAATAAAATGACTTTGTGACTGCGCTTCATCCCGGGTATCATCCAGCTACCCAGCTCAGTGGGTGATTCAACGCCCGCTAACACATCGCGATAAGCCGGTAAGACCAGCCGTACATCGTGACCCAGTTGTTTCAATGCCAGCGGCAGACTATGCACAACATCACCCAGCCCACCGGTTTTTATAAACGGAAATGCTTCGCTGGCAGCAAGTAATATCTTCATTCTGCTTCCTTAACAAAAAACAGCGCAGTCAATGGTGGCAGTGTTAATGATAATGAATAGTCAAAACCATGGTCGGGTTCCGCCCGGGCATCAAGCCCACCTGCATTACCGGTATTACTGCCGCCATACCACTGTGCATCAGTATTTAAGGCTTCAATATAATGCCCCGCCTGCGGTACGCCAATGGAATATTGTTTACGTACTACCGGGGTAAAGTTAAATACACAGATTATAAAATTATCTTCAAAGCGGCGGATAAATGACAGTACCGAGTTATCTTCATCATCACAACTGATCCACTGGAAACCTTCTGCGGCAAATTCCAGCGCATAAAAAGCTGTCTGCTGACAGTAAAAATGATTCAGGTCTTTAATTAAATTGCTTAATCCAGCATGTTTGTCCATACCGGCAACCATCCAGTCTAATGCCTGCGCTTCATTCCATTCATTCCACTGACCGAATTCCCCTCCCATAAATAACAGTTTTTTACCCGGATGAGCATACTGATAAGCGTATAGCAGGCGTAAATTGGCAAATTTCTGCCAGACATCGCCGGGCATTTTATCCAGCATACTGCGTTTCATATGGACGACTTCATCATGCGATAATGGCAGAATAAAATTCTCACTGTAAGCATACAACTGGCTGAAGGTTAACTGATTTTGATGAAACCGCCGGTACACCGGGTCGGTCTGCATATAGGTCAGGGTATCGTGCATCCAGCCCATATTCCATTTCATGGAAAAGCCCAGCCCACCAGCATCCGTTGGTCTGGATACCATCGGCCAGTCGGTACTTTCTTCTGCCAGGGTGACCACGCCGGGAAATTGCTGATGGACGATTTCATTTAACTCTTTCAGAAAATCAATCGCTTCCAGGTGCTCCCGACCACCATAAATATTGGGCATCCACTGGCCATGTTCACGAGAATAATCCAGATATAACATGGAGGCCACGGCATCCACACGTAACCCGTCAATATGAAATTCTTCTATCCAGTAAACCGCATTCGCCAGTAAAAAATTTCTGACTTCATTACGACCATAATTAAATATCAGCGTTCCCCAGTCCTGATGTTCACCTTTCTCCGGCTCACCATATTCATACACGGCTTCACCATTAAATTTAGCCAGCGCAAACGCATCACGTGGGAAATGGGCAGGCACCCAGTCCAGAATAACGCCAATATTTTGCTGATGGCATGTGTCGATAAAATAACGCAGCTCATCCGGTGTTCCATGTCTGGAAGTGGGTGCGTAATAACCGGTTACCTGGTAACCCCAGGATTGATCCAGTGGGTGTTCGCTTAAGGGTAGAAATTCAATATGGGTATAGCCCATATTTTTTACATAGGGAATTAACTGATCAGCCAGCTCGGTATAACTGAGAAATTCGCCGTTTTCATCACGCCGCCATGAACCCGCATGAACCTCATATATAGCAACAGGTTGATGTAGCCATTGCCATTGTTGACGTTCATTTAACCAGTTGGTATCCAGCCAGTTATACGCCTGTGGTGACGTAATTTTACTGGTAGTTTCAGGGCGCACACCCATAGCCTGTGCGTAGGGATCGGTTTTAATCAGAACATGCCCTTTATTCGTATAAATCTCAAATTTATAGGCTTCATTTATCGATACACCGGGAATAAATAATTCCCACACCCCGGAATGCCCAAGACTGCGCATGGGATGGCGCAAACCATGCCAGTGATTAAAGTCACCCACCACACTAACGCGCCGGACATTAGGCACCCAGACGGTAAACAGACAACCTTCGATATTATCCAGCGTTTTTATGTGTGCGCCAAGGATACGGTAGACATTAAAATGCCGACCACTAGCAAACAGATCGAGATCAAACTGACTGGTCTGGGGGAGAAAACTATACGGTGAAACTGTGCAGTGCCTGGTAGCAGGCTGTGTTGCATAAGCCGTTTTTTCCTGCCAGCATAAAGTATAATGAGCTGGTAGCAGCTGTTTTTGTTCTGCACTGAACTTTATTTCAAAAATATCACTGCCTTCGACACGAGTCATCGGCCCCAGTTTTTCAACTTCCACAGTTTCAGCGGTGGGCATTAAGGCACGGATAATAAAACCAGGATTATCCTTACCATTGTCCTCATGCATACCCAGTGATTCAAATGGATCGTGGTAATTACCCTGTTGTATTTTTTTTAAGATTATCATTTGCTATTGTTTCATTCATTAATGGATTTGGCCAGCACTAGCTCAGGATCACTACCCCAATCAGTTCCGGGCTTTATTCCAGGACAGGCTGAGGCTGCTCACGATTCGACTGCATGACCCATTGTTTCATTTGTGTGGACAAAGCAGCGTTTATCTGTTCCCATTTAAACCTCCAGGTCCAGTTATGATTTTCTGTGCCTGGTATATTCATTCTGGCTGTTGACCCCAGATGCAAACAGTCCTGCAAAGGGAACACACATAAACTGGCCGCACTGTGCATAGCTGCCTGTATCATGCCATCCACTACCTGATTTCCATAATGGGGCTGATTAGCTGTATTTTGCAGACGGGGATCGGATAACAAATGTTTATCATAGGTGATACCCAGTTGTTGTAATACTTTTTCTCGCATCGTCGCGTCCATTTTCTGATACCAGCCGAGAGTGGTATCATTATCGTGCGTGCCGGTATAGACCACGCAATCACTGTGTATATTTTTTATTTTATGCGGATTATCGTCATGTTCATCGAAACCAAACTGTAATACAGCCATGCCGGGAAGATGAAATTGATGTTTTAGCGCGCGTACTGCATCAGTAATAATACCAAGATCTTCAGCCACCAGAGGTAAATGTCCGGTAACACGTCTAACCGTTTCCAGTAAGGCCTTACCGGGAACTTTCTGATAATAACCATCGATGGCAGTTTCTGCCTCAGCAGGAATCATCCATACTGCATCAAGCCCGATAAAGTGATCGATTCGCACCAGATCAAATAATTCAAAATGATAGTTTAACCGATCTACCCACCAGCTAAAATCTTCTGCCTGCATTAAATCCCAGTTGTAATGTGGATTACCCCAGCGTTGTCCTGTTGCTGAAAAATAATCAGGAGGTACCCCGGCCACCACTGTCATCATGCCGTTTTCATCCAGCAGATAATGTTGCGGGCAGGCCCAGACATCTACACTGTCATGGGCGACAAAGATAGCAATATCACCAAACAGCAAAATATTTTTTGTCGCTGCCAGCGTTTTAATCTGTTGCCAGCGATTATATAAACAAAATTGCTGCCAGCAGATTTCATCCAGTCGATGCTGGTGCTCAGCACGTACTGTATGTAATACAGATTCGTCACGAAATTTATATTTATCCGGCCAGTGATACCATGGAGCCTGCTGAAAACGGCTTTTTAATATTTTAAATAAAGCGTAATCAAACAACCATGACTGATGCTTTTCACAGAACGACTGGTAAGCAGATGAATGTTTATCAACAGAGGGATATTCATCAAGCAGAACAGGATTCAGTGCAAAGGCAGACACACATTGATAGGGAGACAGGTCAATTTGTGGCTCACCTAAAGGCAATACCTGCCAGACACTGAAATCACACTGTTGCAAAAAAGCCAGCCAGCGCTCCACATCACCATCCAGTTTACCAGAAGGCAGCGAGGTTGGATGTAATAATACACCCGTTCTGCGGATATAAAAATCTTCAGTATGCATGGTTTTTAGCGAAAAAGATCAGCGCCCAGGTTGGTGGATGGCATACTCATATAATTTATATCTGAGTTTCATCATGTCGCCGCATGGTACCCGCATTTTCAGCACTGCCGCCACCGTAAGACACAGGTATCTGCAATGTATCGGGTATTGGCAACTGCAAAAACTGATATAAACTTTTTAGCTGTGAGCGAAATAACACATCAAAATCACTGACACTGTCCGAAGAATTATAATCACCAAACCACCAGAACCAGTCCGAACCTTCACATATCGCCAGTTGTTTTGTCGCTTTAAACTTTTGTGAGCGGGTTAAGTTGCCCTGTGCAATCACATTGTCATAAGCCCGTTTTGCTGTTACCAGTAGTTCCCAGGCGTGATTTTTATCTTTCTGGCCAATCCAGGTAGAAAAAGAACCGTAAACCCAGCTGCCGGGACAGAGTTTTTCTAATGAATGGCACAGGGTTTGCTGAGTCAGATCTGACAAACGACAACTGTTCACCCTTTCGTGACTGGATAACAGCGTGTAAAGATGATCGATAAAATAATAGCCATTATGCGGGTAATATTCCCAGGCATTCTCCCCATCAAGAATAATGCTTACCACATGACGCGAGGCGCTGTCGCCCAGGAAATTAGCAATATTAACCAGATTTTGTACAAGATCTTCAGCCGCTTCAATGGAATCACGTTTTGCATATTCAAAGCCGATTAAATCAGACAGGCCATCATCTCTGAAAAAAA
The DNA here is from genome assembly GCA_015488885.1 of Gammaproteobacteria bacterium. GTDB lineage: Bacteria > Pseudomonadota > Gammaproteobacteria > SZUA-229 > SZUA-229 > S010-25. The sequence continues at coordinate 59,060 of WFMW01000012.1, forward strand.
TCTTTGCATTATGCCCCTGTAGCTGATACGAGTGAAACAGGGCACGTTTATTCTGTATTTTCTCTGAATTTTCGCCTGACAATCGGCAACTGTTCCGCCACACGCCTTCACCCGATGCCGTCCATTCAAAATCAAACTCATCAACCAACGCCATGGTGTCAGCTGAAATAGCCCCTTCCGACAACCAGACACCTTTTGGACGTAACCCAAAATACTGCTTGAAACATTCGATACCCTGCTGGAAATGCCAGCGTGAACGTTCAACACCACCGGGGTAATTGCCACACCCTGGCCGCGGCGCACCAGACTGAGAACAGGCCATATTATCGAAATTATTTAATAATGGCACAATAGGATGCCCATAAGGGGTCATGGAGAGCTCTATCTGCCCGCTTTCAGCCAGTTTTCGATAACGCGGAATAATGCCTGCAACACTTTGATGAATCAGGCTGATTAAATCACGCCGGTCTTTTGCAGTAAAATGACGGGCTTTTTTCATTAGCCGCTGGGCAACTCTATTCTGTTTTAAGCTATGCCCCAGCCAGGCAAGATGATACCAGACAACCAGATCAATAAAATACTGTTTATCCAGGTAAGACAGAAAACCGCATTTTGACTCATCATAACCATGGTCACCGAGTAACGGGATAACCGGTTCCAGTAAATGCTTATAGGCTGGATACGGATTAATCATTTTTTCCGCATTCGCCCGTCGGCAAATAGTAATCAGCAAATAACGCTCATCAATATCTGCGGGTACTGTCTTCGCACCCGATAGATAATTCAGTAACGGACAATCCAGAGGCTTTTTTTCAGCCAGCCATGCCCCCAGCTGAGTAGCAAAATCATCCAGTTGTTCAAGTAATACAGGTGCAAAATTCACCACCACATGCATTTTCGGGTGCGCTTCAAGGTGCGTAACCATGTCATCATAATCCTTGATAGCATGAAGATACACCCAGGGTAATTGATAACCTCCATCAAGCCCATGTTTATACCAGGGTTGATGCATGTGCCAGCACAGGGCGAAATTGACTTTTGACTTTTCAGGCATAAATAGTATTTTAGTCGTTATTTCAGTATGTTATTTATTAGTGACAATGGATATAAAGCAGGTTATGTACGTACCATTAAAATTATGCGATTTCCGCATCATTCTCTTTATCATCCAGTGGTGACTGCAATTCCTTATTCGCCTCCAGCTGTTTGGCCTTATCATGTGTATAGGGTTCACGCATACCATACAGGTGCTGACCAAGCATTTCAGGCGTCACCAGTACAATACCAGAATCAGTAACAAAAAAACGTTTTTTATCTTCTTCAAGATCCTCACCAATCACCATACCATCTTCAATCACACAGGCTTTATCAATGACGGCTCGGGTTATACGGCAATTTTTCCCAATCATGACCTTCGGCAAAATCACACTGTCCTTGATCAGGGTACCTTTTTCTACCTCGGTGTTAAAATAAATAATAGAACGTTTAACTTTAGCACCGGAAATAATCACCCCACCGGAAACCAGAGTGTCAATCGCCTGTCCACGCGCACCCTCATCATCGAAGACAAACTTGGCCGGCGGACTTTGTGACTGATAGGTCCATATTGGCCAGTCTCGATTATATAAATTTAACTCCGGTTCCACGGCACATAATTCAATGTTCGCCTTCCAGTACGAATCAACTGAACCAACATCACGCCAGTAAGCCGACTTACCATGTTTATCCAGAAAAGGATAGGCATAGACATTGGCCCGTTTAATACTCCTCGGGACGATATCCTTACCAAAATCATGGGAAGAATCAGGATTTCCGGCATCATCGACCAGACAGGCATAAAGGTAAGCCGTAGAAAAGATATAAATTCCCATGGATGCCAGACATTGACCCGGTTTACCTGGAATGGTTTCAGGCTCTGCCGGTTTCTCACTAAATTTGGTGATACAGTAATGTTCATCGATAGACATGACGCCGTAGGATTTAGCCTCTTCCTTATCCACTTCGATACAACCGACGGTTAAATCTGCCCCCGAGGCAACATGATCAAACAACATTTTTGCATAATCCATCGAATAGATATGATCACCGCCCAGCACCACAATATTATCCGGCGCATGACGGCGAATAATATCTATATTCTGGTATAAGGCATCGGCAGTACCTCGGTACCAGCCTTCATCCAGGCGTTGCTGGGCCGGTATAATTTCAACAAATTCCCCAATTTCAGCCCGCATAAAACTCCATGCTCGCTGCAGATGGCGTATTAAAGAATGTGATTTATACTGGGTTAACACACCGATTCGACGCAATCCTGAATTAACGCAATTTGACAGTGCAAAATCAATAATCCGATATTTACCACCAAAAGGAACAGCGGGTTTGGCTCGCCACTTGGTTAAGCCTTTTAATCTGGATCCTGCCCCCCCTGCCAGAATTAACACCAATGCCTTATGGGTTAATTCCGACCCCATATTCGCGTCGGTATAATAGCGGTATTTTTTTGCCTGTTTAGCCCTGTTAACAGTCATTAAACTTTCTCCTGATAAAATTCGGTTGCTGCTGAAATTGCACCCAACACACCCACACTTTCATTGGTAACCAGTGTAATAGAAATAGCCTCAACCAGATTCTGCATGCGCCCTTTTGCTTTAAAGGCTGAAATAAATTCCTGCAACTGCATCCATGGCTGTATTTTTGCTGCAATGCCGCCGGTAATATAAATGCCGCCAGCAGGTTTAAAAATCAACGCCATATTACCAATATAGGCGCCATAAATTTCAGTAAACAAACGCACTGCCCGGCAGGCAGTCTCATTGCCAGCCACTGCCTGCGAAGTTACCCAGGCAGCATTAAAATCGCCTGGCTTTGCCGATGCAACCGTTTCTGTCTGAGCCTTGTTCTGTAGAGCAGAAACATCGGTATGCTTTTCACTTAGAAACTGATAGATAGTTTCAAGCCCTGCTCCAGACAATAGCCGTTCACAGGAAACATGCTGATAACAGACCATTAAATACTGTAATAATTTCACCTGTAGCGCATTTACCGGTGCAAAATCAATATGACCTGCTTCAGTTGAAAAAACTTCGCGGTTACCGGCAAGTTGCTGCACCCATGCCAACCCCATGCCGGTACCTGCACCAAGCACAACCCGTGTGCCTGAGGCAAGCTCTTTCCCCTTATGAAGGCAAATCTTGTCAGTATCTTCCAGACATGGAATACCCCAGGCTGAAGCCTGGAAATCATTCATTACATAAACCTGACGCAGTTTAAATTCTTCCATTAAAGCCTGCCGGTTAATCCGCCAGGGTAGATTGGTTACTTTGACCGTAGTAGTTTCCACATCACCGGCTATCGCCAGCGAAAAAATCTCCACCTGTTTTCCCGCTACGCCACTGGTATGTAAAACTGTATGTAATAACTGCGAAAATGTTGCATAATCTGAACTCAGGTAAACCCTGTTATACAATACATTTTTACCGGTATTATCAGTAATAACAAAATGTGTTTTGGTTCCCCCAATATCGGCCGCAAGAATCGTTGACATAATTTTTATAATCTTTAGATAAAATTTCTAGATAAAATCTCGGCGACAAAAATCTCCAAGACCGGAAACACACCCGGAAACAGGAATTGTAACGAAAATATCGGACAGAACATTGATGATTGTCAATTTATTCCAAATAAAAGATAAATTTACTGAATAATGTATTGATATACTGACACAATTACCTCGTTATTAGCACCACGAATATAACTCAGTGATATGACATTTTATCGTGTCATATATTATTGTTTAATAAATGCAAGCAGGCTGGGAAAAAGCGCCTGTTTAAGCGTTTTAGCCATCAACTGTGACATCCTGGCTTTTAGCTGTGCCTCATTCTGTGCTGAGACTTTAAGCGGCCAGCTTTTATAGCCAACAACCGTTTGCTTATCGTCTGTACGCAAGGTGAGCCTTAAATTACCCTGCAACCAGTACCAGCCAGCTTTATACAGGGTTGGCCGGGTTTGCATGGCAGCTTCCAGCCAGTAGCCCGATCGGGAAGTTAACGGCGCAGGACGGAACCCGGCCTGTCTGGCAGCACCCTGAAGTATTCCTGCCAGACCACCAACCGTATCTTCAGTGACGCCAGTGTTCAGTGGTAAACCACGCATGGCGTGATTTAATGACTCTTTAAGTTCAGTCAGTTGCCAGTGCGGAGGGCGTCCTCTGCCTTTTAAATCAATGACTTTTAATGTTTTCTGCAATAACTGCCGGTTTTGCTGCAACTGCCAGGCTGAAGCCAGATCGGCAATTTCAAGCAGACGATCAGAACGGCTTTTTGCCTGCTGCAGGAGATAGCGAGTCTGCTTGTCCAGTTGCTGCATTTGCTGGCGAATATTATTACCTGCCTGGGTTCTATCGAGTACCGCCAGTGCATAATAGGTTAAATCATCACTGTTTAACCATTGTTTGGCAATGCGTGCCCCACTAATCATTTTATCGGCGTATAGATTTGTACTGCTGTGGTAAGTTTGTTGTTTGCTGACGGTTTCAGTATCATTTTTTCGTTGTGATTCAATGTGCTCACGCGTACTTGAAACCTGTTGTATTTGCACTTCAAAAATTTTTGCCAGATTAGACAGTGCCCGGTCTTGCGCTGTTTCCAGGTTCGAGGCTGACCCACTTGCCGATAAATACTGGCTATTCGGGTAGCTCACAGGTTCACCGTTTAACCATGGCGGGGCATTATCACTACGATTGATGCCACTGGTTTGCACACAGGCTGTCAATAATACACTGCCCATAATCATAATCATCGAACCGATACACTTAATCATTTTAGAACGGCGCTCCGGGTTAGCGGTGCAAGGGTCGAACCGGTTTGACCTGTTGCACTGTATTTAGCGGTTTGTAGACTGACTATCATTTTCTTTTCGTCCCTGTTTTTTTACCGGCTGTTTTTTTACCGGCGCAATCCAGCGATGGATTAAAAATGTCAGCTTATGTGGGTTTATGGTTACCGTCTGCACAAAACTGTCAACCACCTGACCGGCTGCATTACGCATATCAATATGAACATTATGCCTGCCTGCTGGCAGAAATACCCGTTGCAGCTGAATTTCTTCTGGCAAGGTTGTCCAGCTACGCGTATCGGCACGCTCAGTGATTAAATTTGTCACTGTCATTAACAGACCTTCAAGATCACTGTGTTTTTTTGCCGATAGCTGTGACTGATATTTAATCACTGCTCGCGCAATAGCCCGCGCCATAATACCGGGCATAGCCTGGGTTAACGCATGCCTTGCCAGGGCATCGATATCTTCTACCGTCTCCAGCCCCAACTGCTTATTATCAATACGGATTCTGGCTCTCATCAATGATGTTTTGGGATAAAGATAAACAGGAAAGGCAACCCGCAGCTGTTTCTGAACTTCTCTTGCGTATATATTGATCGCTGCTTCACCACGTACGGGTGCCAGACCATTATTTAAAATAATGACCAGCTGACCATCATTTTGACTATGATCAGAGGACGGGAAGCGGTTTAAAGCAAAGGTTTTTTTATATTGTTTATACTCATTCCATAAGTGCATTTTTGTAGTAAGACGTAATAAATCATGTTGCAGATTAAACGGCACTCGCGGTGCTTCAAGCCCAATTTTATCGCGGTAGCGCTGATAGGCTCTACGGTATGAAATCAGTGCATCATCATCCTGCCCCAAAGCTTCAAAAATCATCCCCGCCAGATAGCGCACAAAGGCATCGTTGTATGACGTATCATGCCATGCCTGCATATTGACATCCGCCTGCAACATTTCCACACGCGCATCATCCAGATCATTCAGCTGAATATAATTCATGGCCATAAATGCGTGCAATAGAAGCCGCTCATAATGATCCCCCTGATAGGAGCGCAAGGTTTCATTAATGGTAACAGCCGCCAGATTTTCTGTCACACTCACGCCGTATAAGGCTTCAATTTCCTGCCTGGCAATTTCGAATATTTTATTGCTGGTGGCATAGTGATGGTTAATTCGCCACAACATACCTGTATCCAGTGAGGCGATAACATTTTTATGCCGACGGTCTTTTGCCTGTGCAATCGCCAGTGCCTGTTGTGGTTGCCCCTGCAGTAAACTACTGCGCATACTCAAGGCACGCGAGCGATAGGTGGCACATGCCTGCAGGCTGTTGACAAGCACAATCAGTAGTGCAGCTTTCAGACTATATAAAGATAAATCATTTAATCTGCAAAAAACACGTGACAGCAATTCAGTCACCCTCTTCTGTTTACCCATACCCTCTTCTGTTTACCCATATCCTCTGTTTGCCCATATCCGTTTAATTTATAAACGCAGGCTACTTTTCTCAATGGTCTTTTTGATTTTTTTCTGCCCCAGCCAGACTTTACGATTTGATGCCATATCAATCAGGGTTAAATCAACCTGATAAAAGCGTACCTGTTTCCCGCCGCTGGCATCAACAATGCTATTGATACTGCCGGTTAACATAAAATCGGCACCTGTTTCCTGCCCCATTGCCTTACGCGTTGCCGCACTGGCATTCAAGTCCTGATCCTTACGTTCATCGCGTATTTCACCACGCTCAGTACGAGAGGCAACAAAATCCACCTGACCAGAGTTGATCAGTGCACGTTCCATATCGGCAATAAAGGTACGTGTATTAATATGCTCATGGCTTAAATTTCGTACCGTGCCAACAATAACAGCAGGTGATTTATGGTACTTACGATTAAAATCATTCAACCAGCGGCGTGACAAAGCATCCTGTATCATTTCGTTTGCCACCAGGCGAGAATCTGTATCATTCCAGTTGCCACTCAGGTCAGTCACACTGTCTGCTTTAACCCGGGTGACTTTTGTACCACAGGCTGTTATACCCAGTAACAGGCTGGTCGCTATAATGGCAGCCAGTCCAGGGTACATAATTTTTTTAATCAGGGTGAAAAAATGGCCATTTTTCATGATAACGACTCCAGAAAGATAATTTTGATTAACACGCATTTTTATACAGGTTATATCACTATACAGGATGAAAATCCTGAAAACCAACAAATTTTATCGACTATTTTAGCTGCTTCCTCTTGCACCCTGACAGCACAACAGGTATCTTCACGCCATGAAATCCATTGACACTCTGCTGCATGGTCGCTGGGTTATCCCACTGGCTGATAATGGCAATCGCCAGGTACTGGATAATTATGCCATTGCCATTGTGGGTGAACACATCATCGACCTTTTGCCGAGCGCGCAGGCAACCAGCAAATATCAGCCTCATACTGAAAAATATTATGATGACCATGTATTAATGCCAGGTCTGATTAATTGTCACAGTCACGCTGCCATGAACCTGTTTCGTGGACTGGCCGATGACCTGCACCTGATGGACTGGCTGGAAAATCATATCTGGCCAGCAGAAGCCCGCTTTGTCAACGAAACATTTGTGCAGCATGGCGTTGAACTGGCGGTTGCTGAAATGCTCCGCAGTGGTACCACCTGTTTTAATGATATGTATTTTTTCCCCGATATTACTGCCCGGGTGGCGGCTGAGGCGGGTATCCGTGCCTGTGTTGGATTAATTGTTATCGACTTTCCAACCGTGTGGGCCAATAATGCCGAAGAATACATTGACAAGGGTCTGGCGGTACGCGACTATTTTAAAGGCCACGATTTAATTACCACAGCGTTTGCCCCCCATGCTCCTTACACCGTATCCGATAAACCTTTGCAGAAAATTGCTATGCTGGCCAGTGAACTCGATTTGGCCGTGCATATGCATATTCATGAAACCGTCGAGGAAGTCAGCCATGCAATAGAAACAACTGGCAAACGTCCATTACAACGCCTTGATGAACTTAATCTGCTTTCACCCACGCTACTCGCAGTCCATATGACCCAGCTGAACACAGCAGAAATAGAACGCCTTGCTGTCACTGGCAGCACGGTTGTCCACTGCCCCGAATCAAATATGAAGCTGGCCAGCGGTATCTGCCCGGTCAGTCGCCTGCAGCAGGCCGGTATTAATATGGTACTGGGCACCGATAGTGCATCAAGTAATAATGATCTGGATATGTTTGGTGAAATGCGTAGCGCCGCATTGCTGGCCAAAATCAGCACCCATGATGCGACCGCACTGCCTGCTTATGACGTATTAAAAATGGCTACCCTCAATGCCGCCAGAGCCTTAGGCATAGACGATATGACAGGTTCACTGGAAACCGGTAAATCAGCCGATATTATTGCGGTAAATTTTGATACTATAGAAACTTCGCCGGTTTATGATCCTGTTTCTCACCTGGTTTATTGCTGCTCACGAGAGCAGGTTACTGATGTCTGGGTAGCGGGCAAACAGCGCCTGCGCGACCGTTGTCTAACAACGCTGGATGAAAATGAAATTATACAGCGAGCCAACATCATAAGTCAGCAGATAAAACTGGAACAATAAATATAAATATATTCATCATCTTAAACATAATAGTTAATGTAAAATGCAAACAGATACAAGCAATATTGACCCAGTCGAAATTAAAAAATTTGATGATCTGGCATCACGCTGGTGGGATCAGAAAGGTGAATTCAAGCCCCTGCACGAGATGAATCCGATTCGGCTGAACTTTATTAATCGATGCAGTCCGCTACAGGATAAAACTGTGCTGGACATCGGTTGTGGTGGTGGTATTTTAACGGAGAGCATGGCCAGGAGTGGTGCCCGGGTCTGCGGTATTGACATGGGTAAAGCCCCGCTTGCGGTGGCACGTTTACATGCCCTGGAAGAAAATCTGGACATTGATTACCAGCAAACTACAGCTGAAGCGTTTGCCAGCGAGCACCTGGCTGGTTTTGATATAGTCACCTGCATGGAAATGCTGGAACATGTTCCCGACCCTGCTTCTATCATCCACGCCTGCTTTGAGTTATGCAAACCCGGCGGCACAGTGTATTTTTCCACCATTAATCGCAACCCTAAAGCTTACGCCATGGCCATTATCGGTGCAGAATATATCATGAATATGTTGCCTAAAGGCACCCATAATTACCGCAAGTTTATCCGCCCTTCCGAACTTGATATTCAGGCTCGGCAAAGCGGGCTGGAATTGCTTGATATTCGCGGCATCGCCTACAACCCTGTTACTCACCTGTTTCATGAAACACATAATGTCGATGTTAATTATATGATCGCCTATCGGCGACCCGAGGGTGAACCGGCCTGACCGAGAGGTGCCCATCCGATTACCTCTGTGGGTATTTTATCTTACTGACTTTTTCACCCCATCATTTTCTGCCGTTTTCTGCTTATGCCGCCTGTTACAACTGTATTATTTGACCTTGATGGCACGCTGGTGGATACCGCACCGGATATGGCTGCGGCATTAATACAATTATGTAAGGAAGAGAATCAACCCGCACTGGATTACACAGCTATTCGACCGCAGGTATCCAATGGTAGCATCGCACTGGTTAAGCTTGCCTTTGGTCATCAGCTTGACGATAACCGGCTCGAACAACTGAAAACACGTTACCTGAAAATCTACCAGAACAACCTCAGCGTACAATCAAAACTTTTTGCACAAATGGATAAACTGCTAACGGATCTGGAAACACAACAAATCAAATGGGGTGTGGTGACCAATAAACCAGGCTGGTTAACGCTGCCACTAATGCAATCTCTGCAGCTGGATACCCGGGCAGCCTGTATTGTCAGTGCTGACTCCACTGAAAAACGCAAACCTCACCCCCAACCCATGTATTATGCCTGCGAGCTTTGCCATAGCCGCCCGGATGAATGTATTTATATTGGCGATGCACAGCGCGATATTGAAGCTGGCCACAATGCCGGTATGACAACCATGGTTGCCCTTTACGGTTATATCGCTGCCAATGAAAATCCACTTGCCTGGAATGCTAACTTCAGTATCAGACAACCAGCCGATATACTGACACACATTAATAATATTCGGGGTAAATCGTTTTACTCACCATAAATTCCTATTGAAAACCCGTCCTTTGAATCTGTTTTTTAACCCTTTATTCAACTATAGTTATAGTCTGAAACCCAATTATTGCGGATCGTCTATTTATGCTTCATCATCGAATAAAAAAAATATTTACCCTGCTAATACTTAGCAGCAGTTTTTTTCTGCCTCAGTTAGCTCTGGCTGCCAGCGGCGTTGAAACCGTCACAGTAATGAACCATCAACCTGTTGACCTGACGAATACCGGGCTGGGGTATTTTGCGTTAATTTTATTTGTCCTTGCCTACCTGCTGGTCATGGCTGAAGAGTTCACAAATCTACGAAAATCAAAACCGGTAATGATTGCCGCCGGTATTATCTGGGGTTGTATTGGCTGGTATTATACGCAACATGGCATGTCTGAACTGGCTGAAAAAGCCGTCCGTCACGATCTGCTTGAATATGCCGAACTCATGTTATTTCTACTGGTCGCCATGACCTATGTGAATACCATGGAAGAACGCAAGGTATTTGATGCCTTACGTTCATGGCTGATACGCAAAGGTTTTAGTTTTAGGCAATTATTCTGGCTTACCGGCATACTGGCCTTCTTTATTTCTCCGATGGCTGACAACATGACCACCGCCCTGTTAATGTGCGCAGTTGTCCTGGCTGTTGGTGGCAAAAATGCCCGGTTTATTTCCTTATCGTGCATTAACATTGTTATTGCTGCCAATGCAGGTGGTGCGTATTCACCTTTTGGTGATATTACAACGCTGATGGTCTGGCAAAAAGGCCGGGTTGAATTCTGGGAATTTTTTGCTTTGTTTGTACCTTCACTGATCAATTTTTTAATACCGGCAACCATTATGCATTTTGCCGTCCCGACTGAAAAACCCCATGCTCATAATGATCATGTACATATGCGGCGCGGTGCAAAACGTATTATCTTTTTATTTCTGTGTACCATTATTACAGCTGTCAGCTTCCATAATTTTCTTGGCCTGCCACCGGTTATCGGCATGTTAACGGGTATGGGTTATTTACAGTTTTTAGGTTATTACCTGAAAAGAACCCACAACAAACACCACAAAGCGGCAACGCACCTTACTGAAAAAGGTCATATTGCCAGTTCCGTACCGTTTGATATATACAGTAAAGTTGCACGCGCGGAATGGGACACTCTGTTCTTTTTTTATGGCGTTGTACTATGTGTTGGTGGCCTGGGTTTTCTTGGCTATCTATCATTATTTTCAAACCTGGTTTACACCAGCCTAGGCGCCACCAACGCCAATATCGCCGTGGGCATATTATCCTCTGTTGTTGATAATATTCCGGTGATGTTTGCGGTATTATCCATGAACCCGCATATGCCTGTTGGTCAGTGGTTACTGGTCACGCTTACTGCTGGTGTGGGTGGGTCGTTATTATCTATCGGTTCAGCTGCCGGGGTTGCTTTAATGGGGCAGACAAAAGGCAAATACACCTTCTTTTCACATTTAAAATGGACACCGGTAATAGCATTGGGTTATATCGGCAGTATCATGGTGCATATGTGGATAAATTCACGGTATTTTTAAAGCAATGACTCAGCTAACCCGATTTTTATTGACCATCGCCATACGTACCTGTTGCACCATCTCGGCAATATCTGGATTTGTGGATGGCATGTTAGCCATTAACAGGTCGAACAAGGTCTGGTCGGGGTATTGGAGCAGCCGGGTAAAAACCTGATGCTGAGTTTCGTTTAACTGTGAATATTTTCTGTCCAGAAAGGTATTCAACAAAATATCCAGTTCCAGCATGCCCCGTCGGCATTGCCAGCGCAGTTCGGACAGTGAAACTGCCTGTACGCTTTCATTAACCGGTTTTGTAATTGGCATTATTCAGGTTAATCCAGAATTATAATGAACGGGTAACCATGCGTCTTTTAATATTACCAATTGCCCGGGTCGGGTTTAAGCCTTTGGGACAGACCTGTACGCAATTCATAATAGTATGACAACGGAACAGTTTGAATGGCCCTTCCAGTTCCTGCAAACGTTGTTCCAGTTTCTGGTCACGGCTGTCTTCGATAAAACGGGAAGCCTGCAACAGGGCCGCCGGGCCCAGAAATTTATCCGGATTCCACCAGTAGGAGGGGCATGCAGTTGAACAACAGGCACATAAAACACATTCAATCAGGCCATCCAGCCGGTCACGTTGTTGCGGTGTCTGACTGAGTTCAACGTCAGGCATCGGATCGGTGACGGTCAAATAAGGCTTGACGGCCCGATATTGATGATAAAACGGTTCCATATCAATAATCAGGTCACGAATCACTGGCATCCCCGGCAGTGGATTGATAACCACCGGTTCCTGCAGTGAATCAATCGGGGTGATACAGGCCAGCCCGTTTACCCCGTTAATATTCATGCCATCCGAGCCACAGACCCCTTCACCACAGGAACGACGAAAACTCAGACTTTCATCCTGCTCATCTTTAATACGCAATAATGCCGCCAGCAACATCGTACCGGGGGCAATATCAGCCAGTTCATAATCCTGCGTATAAGGGGCGGTATCTTTTTCCGGATTATATCGGTAAATGGTAAATTTCATTTTATACTCCGCTGTTTACTCCGGGAAATAGCTGGATGATATTGACTTAATGACATTAATAAGTACGCGCTTTGGGTGGAAAGCTGTCAACGGTTATCGGTTTGGTACGTACCGGTTTATAATCCAGACCATGTTCCAGTGAATACAGGGTATGACGCATCCAGTTTTTATCATCCCGATCAGGATAATCAATGCGCGAATGCGCGCCCCGGCTTTCCTTACGGGCATAGGCTGAATGCATGGTTGCCAGTGCCACATACATTAAATTTTCCAGCTCCAGCGCTTCCACTTTTGCGGTATTAAACACACTGCTGTGATCGTCGATTCTGGCATTTTTTATGCGTTCAGCCAGTTGCTCGATTTTCTCCACACCTTCACGCAACACCTCATCGGTACGGTAAACACTACAGTGAGATTCCATCAGCTGTTTGAGTTCGGCACGTAAAGCCGCCACCGGTTCACCATCGGGGTTGGGGTTCTCCCAGCGTTGCAGGCGTTGCATGGCCGCTTCGACGCTGCTTTCATCCATGGGCCGGTGATAACGGTTTTCCTGCAGATACTCAATAATGTGATTGCCCGCAGCCCGTCCGAACACCAGAATATCGAGCAGTGAATTACCGCCCAGCCGATTGCCACCATGTACCGAAACGCAGGCACATTCACCGGCTGCATACAGACCGGCTACCGGCTCCTCCGGGGTATCTTTTACCGGCACTACCACCTGACCAAAGCGGTTGGTGGGAATCCCGCCCATCATGTAATGTGCGGTTGGCGACACGGGTATGGGGGCCTTGGCCGGGTCAATACCCAGAAAAGTAATGCTGGTCTGGCGAATACCGGGCAGGCGTTTCTGCACCACCTCTTCACCGAGATGATCGAGACGCAGCAGTACATAATCTTTATTCGGGCCGCAACCACGACCTTCGCGAAGTTCGGTCATAATCGCCCGACTCACGACATCCCGGCAGGCAAGGTCTTTCACTGACGGCGCATAACGTTCCATAAAACGTTCATTTTCACTGTTCAGCAGATAACCGCCTTCTCCCCGCGCCGCTTCGGTAATTAACATACCGTGCCCGGCAACCCCGGTGGGGTGAAACTGGAAAAACTCCAGATCCTGCAGCGGAATACCGGCACGTAAGGCCATCCCCATACCATCACCGGTATTGATTAAGGCATTGGTGGTATTTTTAAACTGCTGTCCGGCACCACCGGTGGCCAGTAAGGTGGTTTTGGCTTCGATGACAAGTACCTCACCATTTTGAATATTAAAAACCAGCGCACCCAGTACATGACCTTCATTATCCTTAAGCAAATCAACCGCAAAATATTCATCAAAAAAATGGGTTTTGGCGCGAATATTCTGCTGATATAAACTGTGCAAAATAGCATGACCGGTACGGTCGGCAGCAGCACAGGTGCGTATGGCCTGGCCATCACCAAAATTAAGACTCTGGCCGCCAAAGGCACGCTGGTAGATTTTGCCATTATCGAGCCGTGAAAACGGCACGCCAAAATGTTCCAGTTCGTAAACCGCTTTGGGCGCAGCACGACACATGTATTCAATCGCGTCCTGATCGCCCAGATAATCGCCGCCTTTTACCGTATCGAACATATGCCAGTGCCAGTTATCATTGATAACATTGGCCAGTGCCGCATTCACCCCGCCCTGAGCCGCGACGGTGTGTGAACGGATGGGGAAAACTTTTGATACCACCGCCACATTCACATCAGCAGCGGCCAGTTGCAGCGAAGCTCGCAGCCCGCCGCCGCCAGCACCGATGATTAATGTATCAAACTGACGACGTTGTATCTGACTCATAAAAAAACCTCAGGCGACCACAGACAACAGCAATAGACGGAACACCCATAAACCACTGCCCAATAAAATACCGATCAGCATACCTAAAATAAAGATACGCAGCATAATGTTGTGCACATAATCGAGCACCACATCGCGTATACCAATCCAGGCATGAAACAGAACAGCGATAACAAACAGGCCGACCGCCGTCGTATTAAACGGGGCAAATAACCAGCCTTTCCAGCTTGCATAACTCACCGTGGTATCCGCACCCAGCAAGCACCAGGCAACATAAAGTGTGAACAACAGCATATACACCGCGCTCACACGCTGTATCACCCACGGTCGCAGTCCTTCCAGTACATATAAGCTCATTACAGCACCCCGTATAAAACGATGGCCAGAACCGTTATCACTTCAGCGCCAATCACCAGCCAGGCACCGGTTCGTGAATCGGTTTTTTCCACCCCGATATCGGCATCAATCAGCAAAAAACGTATGCCCGCAAAAAAATGATGTGCAAACGCCCACAGAATTAGTATTTCTAAAATCACCACCACTGGTTGATGTAAAATGCGCTGAACCTGCTGAAAACCATTTTGTGAGCTAACCGAGAGATCGAGTAGATAAACAATGAAAGGAAGGCTAACGAATAACCCTACGCCAGACACCCTGTGCGCCAGTGACACCATACCGGGCAAGGGTAAGCGAATTTTAAGTAGATTTAGATAAACTGGACGATGATTTTTAATATTATTATTCATATTATTATACATGGCTTTATTCCAAAGAACCAAAAACAGATCTGCCTTATAAAGCAACACCGTAGATAACTCAAAAATAATCCAGTCAGACTACCACTCCGACATTATATCCCCCTGCTGGTTCAGTCTAATCCTTTCTAAACATGAACTAAAACTGAAGAACTGTCAAGGTGGATATCAACTCAACGACAATGAACAAGGATCATAAAGCGAGGATCATGAAAGGCAGTGCTGAGGGTATATAACCGCGTATATCTTCACATAGCGCCGCCGGTGCTATCTACAAATAACGCAGAGTGTCAGGTGAGGCATTCCTACACGGAGCGATGAGAACGATATGTAATGGCCAGGCAAATACTGGCGTTTTCCTGCCTGCTAACAAGGCTCAACGGTCAACTTTTTTTATATAAGTGATAGCCCACTCAAGTCGTTGCAGGGTTCTCTGTTTACCCAGTAGCGCCAGCGTAATATCAATGGAGGGTGATTTACCGCTGCCGGTCACCGCCAGGCGCAACGGCTGGCCTACCTTGCCAAAACCAACGTCAAAAGTTTTAACCGTGTTTTCTACAACCTGATGAATCGCTTCAGCCTGCCAGTTCTGCAAGTCACTATACTGCTGTTGCAGGCTTTGCAATATCGGTAATACTGCCGGTTTAAACTGCTTCTTAGCCTGTTTGGTATTATATTCAGCAAAGTCGTCATACAGAAAACGGATTTCTTCTGCCAGTTCAACCAGTGTCGCACAACGTTCCTGAAAAACCTTTAATACCGCCTGCAAATCTGCGCCATTGTCGGTGCTGTAGCCCGCTTTTTTGATATAGGGCTGTAGCAGTTTCGCCACCTTTTCAGGCGGCTTGTTTTTAATATAATGTTGATTCAGCCAGCGTAGTTTTTCAGTATTGAATGCCGAGGGCGAGGTGTTGATATCCACCACATCGAACAGGGCGATCATTTCCTCACGACTGAAAATTTCCTGATCACCATGCGACCAGCTCAGGCGTACCAGATAATTGATCAACGCTTCGGGCAAAAAACCGTTGTCTTTATACTGCATCACACTTACCGCGCCATGGCGTTTGGACAAACGTTTACCATCGTCACCCAGAATCATCGGCACATGTGCGTAGATCGGTAACTGAGCGCCCAGCGCCTTGAGAATATTAATCTGTCGCGGGGTATTATTCAGGTGGTCATCACCACGAATAATATGTGTCATTTTCATGTCCCAGTCATCAACCACGACGGTAAGATTATAGGTGGGCGTGCCATCAGCACGGGCAATGACCAGATCATCGAGTTCACGATTATTGATGACCACACGGCCTTTTACCAGATCATCAATAACTACGTCACCGTCCAGCGGGTTTTTGAAGCGAATCACCGTATGCGCCGACGCAGGCAGATTTTTATCACGACAACAACCATCATAACGGGGCTTTTCATGATTCGCCATCTGACGCTCACGTAACGCTGCCAGATGTTCCCTGCTGCAGTCACAGTAATAGGCATGGCCGCTGTCAAGTAACTGCGCGATGACTTCACGATAACGCTCGAAGCGCTGTGTCTGGTAAAACGGACCTTCATCGTAATCCAGCCCGAGCCAGTCCATAGCGTCAAGAATGGCCTGCACGGACGCGTCGGTGGAACGTTCACGGTCGGTATCTTCAATCCGCAGAATAAACTGCCCCCCCATCTTGCGGGCATAAAGCCACGAAAACAACGCAGTACGGGCACCCCCCACATGAAGATAACCAGTGGGACTAGGGGCAAAACGGGTACGAACAGACATCAGCTATTCCAGTTAAATAATGATTAGGTCGCAGATTTTAATATAAAAACCGGATAGATAATAGATAACAAATATACAGACAGGTAAAAAGCTGGCAATGGATAACGGCCAACTTTTGTAACTACACAGCGAGTAGTTACCAACTTTTTTCCTTTAATATAAACTACCACCATGCCGGATAGAAACAACATCGACAATGAAACCCTGTTAAAACAGATTAAACAGTGGGCTGCGCTGGCAGGCTTTCAGCAACTCGGGGTCAGTGATATTCATCTGCGTGAACATGAAGCACATTTGAATAACTGGCTGGCGGCAGGGTTTCATGGCGATATGGCATATATGCAAAAACATGGCACCAAACGCAGCCGCCCGGAACAGCTCATCGCGCACACCTGCCGGGTTATTTCAGTACGCATGGATTATATGCCACCAGATTGCGAACGGGCGGACAAGGTGCTGGCCAGCGCAGAAAAAGGTTATATTTCCCGTTACGCCCTGGGGCGCGACTACCATAAAGTTATGCGCAAGCGCCTGCAGAAACTGGCTGAAAAAATTCAGGCCAGGGTTGGCAAAATGGGTTACCGTGTTTTTGTTGACAGCGCGCCGGTACTGGAAAAGGCACTGGCAGAAAAAGCAGGCCTTGGCTGGATAGGTAAACACAGCAATCTGATTAACCATAAAGCCGGGTCGTGGTTTTTTCTGGGTGAAATTTTTACCGACCTGCCCTTACCGGTCACCACAACCAGCATTGATAATCATTGCGGTCACTGCACCGCCTGTATGGATTGCTGCCCGACACAGGCTATTGTCGCCCCCTACACGGTGGATGCACGGCGCTGTATTTCCTACCTGACCATCGAACTTCACGGCAGCATTCCGCCTGCATTGCGCGCAGCCATGGGTAACCGGATATACGGCTGTGATGATTGCCAGTTAGCCTGTCCGTGGAACCGCTTTGCCCAACCGACCGGTGAAACCGATTTCTTTACCCGTCATCCACTGGATGCGGCAGATTTAATCGACCTGTTCAACTGGGATGAAACGCAGTTTCTGCGGCGCACCGAAGGTTCACCCATACGCCGGATCGGTTATGCCCGCTGGCTGCGTAATATTGCGGTGGCTTTGGGTAATGCCCCGCAAACCGAGGCGGTTAAACAGGCTTTATTAAATAAAAAAGCCGGTTTAAATATTGACAACAAAGCCATGGTTACAGAACATATAGACTGGGCGCTGAAGAAATAAGTTAGGGAAACTCTGCACGCAATAGCCGGCAGTAATTCATTAAATGATTCGTCGAATCATCATAACGTTGCGTCTCCTTACCTTCAGCAATAACATTTTCAATATCGCTGGCCATCTGTTTGCCGTATTCCACCCCCCATTGATCAAAGGAATTAATATTCCAGATAATACCCTGTACAAATACCTTGTGTTCATACAGGGCAATCAATGAACCCAGAGTACGCGCATCAAGGCGTTCGAATATAATGGAATTGGTGGGTTTGTTACCTGCAAAGATTTTATGCGGCAGCACGGCTTTTATCTTTTCAGCCGCCATCCCACTGGCTTCAAGTTCTGCCAGTGCTTCAGCTTCGGTTTTACCCCGCATCAGAGCACGGGTCTGCGCAAAAAAGTTGGCCAGCAATACTTCATGCTGATTACCCAGTTTATTGCGCAGCGGATTACAGGTATTGGCCGGAATCAGAAAATCTACCGGCACCAGCCTGGTACCCTGATGGAATAACTGAAAGAAAGCATGCTGGCAGTTGCTGCCGGTTTCACCCCAGACAATCGGCCCGGTCGTATAATCAACCTGCTGGCCCTGACGGTTGATGGTTTTACCATTACTTTCCATATCCAGTTGCTGTAAAAAAGCCGAAAATCGGCGCAGATACTGGTTATAGGAAATAACGGCATAACTTTGTGCCGCAAAAAAATGGCTGTACCAGATACCAAGCAAGGCCATAATAACCGGCATGTTTTTTTCGATGGGCGCGGTTTTGAAATGCTGATCCATGGCATGCGCGCCATCCAGTAGTTGCTCAAAGCGATCCATGCCAATATATAAGGCAATCGGCAGACCAATGGCAGACCAGAGTGAATAACGCCCACCCACCCAGTCCCAGAACTCGAACATATTCTCTTCCAGGATGCCAAATTCCGTGGCTTTTTCACGGTTGGTGGTAACGGCAACAAAATGTCTGGCAATGGCTTTTTTGTCATTGGTATGGTTGATAAACCAGTTACGTGCACTATGTGCATTTAACATGGTTTCCTGCGTAGTAAATGATTTTGACGAAACAATAAACAGGGTTGATTCAGGCTGTACCCGTTTTAATATTTCAGTGAGATGGGTCGGGTCAACATTGGAGACAAAATGCACATCGAGACCGCGTTGAGCATAGGGTTTCATCGAATCACACACCACATGCGGACCTAAATCGGAGCCGCCAATACCAATATTGACGATATCCTTAAACAGATGGCCACTATAACCACGCAAATGCCCGCCACGTATCCGTCCGCTAAAATAGCGCATTTGCGCCAGCACCCGGTTAATTTTTGGCATAACATTTTCACCCTCGACAAAAACCGGGGTGTTACTGCGATTACGCAAGGCAGTATGCAGGGCTGGACGAAACTCTGAAATATTAATGGCTTCACCAGCGAACATTTTATCGCGCCAGTCGAAGACATGGCGTTCTCTCACCAGTTCACAAAGCAGTTTGAAGGTTTCGTCATTAATGCGGTTTTTGGAAAAATCCAGCAGGATATCATCCATCTGCGTGCTGAATTTATTAAATCGTTGGTTGTCCTGCGCGAACATATCACGCATCGAGGTATTTTTTATTGACTTAAAATGGGCTTGCAAAGCTTGCCATGCGGGAGACTGTATTAAAGTTGACATAATTGTATTGACATCATTCCTGTTTTTTTGCGGAAACATTCTTGCGGAAACAACGAACCTTACGGAACGGATTATTTTATATCACGATGGTCTGTTTTTCTGACTGACATTACTACAAATGCGATATAATTGCCCATTCATTTGTTATTATCGCATTTTTTATCATCGCCGGTTTTTCATCGGTGCTTTATTTTACCCCTGCTGGATATTATGACCACCCATTATAACGCTAACCCTTCCACTGCCGATGATTCATCTGCCAGAGCGAACCATCAGCCGTCAAGCCATGATTCAACACCGGTTCAGGCTGCTGGCCTGCACAATACCGCATCTATCGATAAACAGCTACGTGCGCGGGTAAAATTACTCGGCCATTTACTCGGTAATGTGCTGTTATCTCACGCCGGAGCAAAAGTTTACGATGCCGTTGAAAAATTACGCCAGGGCTTTATCGAATTGCATCAACAGGACGACCCAAACCATCGTCAGCATCTGATGGCCCTGATTGAATCGCTGGATGCCAGCACTCTGTCACAGGTAGTACGGGCATTCAGTACCTATTTCAGTCTGGTGAATGTGGCCGAGGAAGCCGCCCAGTTGCAATTACGCCGCCAGCAAATGCGCAGCGATGAAATACTCTGGCGTGGTTCCTTTGATTCTGCATTAAGGGATTTCAAAAACATGGGGATGTCCAGTGAGCGTTTACAAACCTTACTCGACCGACTGGCTTTTATTCCGGTCATTACCGCCCACCCCACCGAAGCCAAACCACGCACGATTTTACACGCGCTACGCCGAATTTTTCTTACCAACGAAGAGTTGAACGATACCCGGCTGGGGAAAAAACAACGCGAGGAAGTGATTAACCAGCTGGAAACTCAGATCCAGATTCTGTGGCAAACCGATGAAGTCCGTACGACACGTCCACAGGTGCGTGATGAAATTAATAATGGCCTGTATTATTTTAAGGAAAGTCTGTTTCAGGCCATACCAGTCGTTTATCGGAATCTGGAACGTCAGCTACTCAAATATTATCCGCAGGCTCAGGTTCGACTACCCAGCTTTCTGCATTTTGGTTCCTGGATCGGCGGTGATCGTGACGGCAATCCTAATGTGAAAGCGGAAACCACCGCGCTAGCCATCTATTTGCAGTCAGAAACAGTGCTCGAAGAATATGTACGTCGTTTACGCCACCTGTTTCGTCAGTTAACCCATTCCAGCCAGCTATGTACACCCAGCCGCGCATTCACTGAAAGCCTGAACCGCGACGAACCGCTACGTTTTGAAGTTTTTACCAGTAAACCCACGATATACTGTGAAGCCCCCTATCGCCGTAAAATTGCCTTTATGCGCTACCGACTGCAACAGAATCTGGACAGAACCCGGGCGTTGATCAATGACCAGAGCGCAGACCTTAGCCTGTATCCACACGCCTATCCATCTGAACAGGCATTGCTGGATGACCTGCTGGTGATCAATGATTCACTAATTAGCCACGGCGATAACCGTATCGCTGATTTTGCCTTAAAAGATTTTATCCGCCTGGTTCAAACCTTTGGTTTTTATCTGATGCATCTTGATGTCAGGCAGGAATCGGCGGTACATACCGATGCGGTTATTGAAATTCTGCAACAGCTCGATCCGGCGATGGATTATGCCACCTGTGACGAACAGCAACGCCTGAATTACCTGTCGCAACAAATCCGCCAGGCCGGTAAGCACCTGCATATTGATAAAACTGCACTCAGTGACAAAACCCGGGAAACCCTGGACGTCTTTGCCGTCATAAAAAAACTCTCCGCAGAAATCAGCCCTCACGCCTTTGGTGAATATGTCATTTCCATGACCCATGAAGCCAGTCACATTATGGAAGTGATGTGGCTGGCCTCACTCAGCGGTCTGGCTGGCTGGGTTGACAGCCATCGGCATGAAGAAACCCGGCAGGATAAAAACAAAACCCCTGACTGCTTCTGCAATATTCATATCTCGCCACTGTTTGAAACCATTGAAGATCTGCACCGGATTGAAGCCGTACTCGGCCAGCTGTTTGCGAATGAAACCTATCATCAACTATTGTCAGCCTCTGGCAAGCGCCAGGAAGTCATGCTGGGGTATTCCGATTCCTGTAAAGATGGCGGCATTCTGGCTTCATCATGGCAGTTGTATGAAGCCCAGCAGAAAGTTATTTCCCTGGCCGATGCCCGGCAGATAGACTGTCGTCTGTTTCATGGTCGTGGCGGTACCATTGGCCGTGGTGGCGGGCCAACGTATGAATCCATCCTCTCACAACCGGCCGGTACGGTTCACGGGCAGATTAAATTTACTGAACAGGGCGAAGTTCTGTCGAATAAATACAGCAATGCCGAAACCGCAGTTTACGAACTCACGCTGGGGATTACCGGTTTAATGCTGGCCAGCCGCCATCAGATGCTGCCCGGCACCAACCCCGAGACAGAAGAACACCGGCAGATTATGCGTGAGCTGATGCAACGAGGGGAACAGAGTTACCGCCAGCTTACCGAGCAGACCGAAGGCTTTATGGATTATTTTTATGAAGCCACCCCGGTCAGTGAAATTGCCCTGCTGAATATCGGTTCGCGTCCATCACACCGCAAACCCGGCGATCGCTCACGCAGCTCGGTACGCGCCATTGGCTGGGTCTTTGGCTGGGCACAATCACGGCACACCCTACCGGCATGGTATGGTATCGGTTCAGCATTGGAACAATGGATCGACCATCAACCTGAACGTCTGCAAACCCTGCAGGCTATGTATCAGCAATGGCCTTATTTCAGAGCCTTATTAAGTAACACTGAAATGGCTCTGTATAAAGCTGATATGAATACGGCTGCCGAATATGCAGCGCTGTGTCATAACCCTGAAACACGTGAACGCGTTTACCAGCTCATTACCGATGAATGTGAACGCACCCGCAGCATTGCACTACAGGTTGCTAACCTGACCCACCTGCTTGATGACATACCGCCGTTATCCCTGTCTTTGATGCGACGCGACCCCTATCTCGACCCGCTTAACCATATTCAGGTAAAATTGCTGGGGCGCTACCGTGATACATCTGCAAATGAAAATGAACGTAAAAAGTGGCTACAACCTTTATTACGCAGCATCAATGCTATTGCTGCCGGCATGCGTAATACCGGGTAAGGAGAGCCTAAAATTGACTGGCTATAAAATTGACTGGCTATCATCTCGTTGCCATGCTCTGCGTGGAAATACATACAGAACGGGAAAAGTCTGACTGAGAGATGGATTAGCACGCAGAGCGTGAGAGCCAGTCATCCATAATACACACCAAACCTCAATAAACCGGTCAGGCACAATTAATCTGTTGACGCTATCAGGCAACCTGCACAGGAATCTGAGCAGACGTACGGATAATCTGATTATTTTCGTCCAGATAGACCAGAGTGGGTTTAAAACTGGTGGCTTCCTGCGCCGATAGCCCCGCATAACTACAGATAATAATCCGATCCCCCGGATTCGCTTTATGTGCAGCGGCACCATTAACCGAAATCAGCCCACTACCCGCTTCTGCCTGAATCGCATAGGTAGTAAAACGCTGGCCATTGTGCAGATTGTAAATCTGAATCTGCTCATACTCAATAATATTCGCTGCGTTTAACAGATCGGCGTCAATCGCACAGGAACCTTCATACTCCAGTTCGGAGTGGGTCACATGGGCATGATGCAGTTTGGATTTTAGTAAAGTCAGTTCCATATTTATCATCTATCGAATTTAGCCACCTGAAACAATATAATATACTCGAAAGCACGTATTAACTGCGTACTTTACAGTATATTATCGTTTATCTATCCACCGGCTTCAAGCTGAAACGCAGGTTATCGATTAAGCGGGTTGTACCCAGCCTGACAGCAGCTAGTATAATCAATGAGTTACAAACCTTTGAACCAGCTTTTTCCAGATAGTTCAGGCTATCTGTACAATCAGGTTTTTGCAGTGAAACAGGCTCACGAAGCGTTAAATAGTCCACCACAAAACCCTGTTGAGTCAGCTGCTGGATCATCTGTTGTTCAATATCGGTGAAATTAGCGCCTTGCATAACCTGATCACGCACTGTCTGCATAGCCTGGTAAATAATACCACTCTGCATACGTTGCACCGGTTGCAGATATTGATTGCGTGAACTCATTGCCAGCCCGTCCGTTTCGCGCACTGTGGCCACAGATTGAATCTCAACCGGTATATTCAGGTCTTTCACCATTTTTCGTATCACCAGTAACTGCTGATAGTCTTTTTCACCAAAAAAAGCGATATCCGGCTGCACCATATTAAAGAGCTTGTTTACCACGGTGGCAACACCACGGAAAAAGCCGGGACGATATTCACCTTCAAGACAGTCTGATAACCCCGGCACGTCAATATAGGTGGACGAAATCTCGTTATCAGGATACATTTCACCGACATCCGGCGCAAAAACAGCATCGACCTGATATTGCCGGAGTTTGTCGATATCTTCAGCGAAAGTGCGGGGATAACTGGCAAAATCTTCATTAGGAGCAAACTGTAGTGGGTTCACAAAAATACTCACAACCGTGCGTGTTGCCTGCTCTTTTGCCGCCCTGACCAGTGACAGATGCCCGTCATGCAAATTACCCATGGTTGGCACCAGCGCAATGCTCTCAGCCTGCTGTTTCCAGTCGGCAAGATGTTTACGCAAGGCTTTGACTGAACGGGTAATCAACATAAGGCAAACGAAGCAGGAGAAATAGCGTACAAAACCATTAAACCTGCATACTCAAATCAATGAAAGCTGTGTTCTTCAGCTGGGAAAGTCCCTGATTTAACGGCTTCAACATACGCCTTGATAGCGGTTTCAATACTGCCCGCCGATTCGATAAAATTTTTACTGAATTTAGGCCGTAAACCAAAACTGATATCAAGAATATCATATAACACCAGAATCTGACCATCACAGTGTGCACCTGCACCAATGCCAATAACCGGAATCGTCAGTTTATCGGTAATTTGAGCGGCAAGTGCCTGCGGTACACATTCCAGTAACATTAAATCTGCACCTGCCTGTTGCAATACCAGTGCATCATCCAGCATCCGCTCTGCGCTACGCTGGTCACGTCCCTGTACCCGATACCCACCCAGCTTGTACACATGTTGCGGTTGTAAGCCAAGATGCGCGCAGACCGGGATACCCTGCGTGCTCAAAGCCTGGATAATACTGGCCTGCTCACTGCCACCTTCAAGCTTGACCATTTGTGCCCCGGCCTGCTTGATTAAACGTCCGGCATTGCGCAAAGCCTCTGTTACCGAGGTAAAACTCAGAAACGACATATCCGCCATTAACAGACTATGCTGCAAACCCCTGGCCACACTGCGGGTATGATAAAGCATCGCCCGCATATCAACCGGCAAAGTTGTGTCATGACCCTGAATAACCATACCCAGTGAATCACCAACCAGCACCACATCCACCCCGCAACGATCCAGTAAAGCGGCAAAACTGGCATCATAGGCCGTCAGACAGACAATTTTTTCACCAGCCTGTTTCTTTTTATGTAAATCAGTCAGGCTAAGCTGATGACTCATATCAATGTTTGCACTCATAAGGTTATGTATTCAAGGTTAACCAGACGTTTTGTCCGCATTGGTATTAATACGAAATTCAGCTGAACCCGCATGCGCGCTCAGACCCTCACCATGAGCCAGCACAGCAGCAACTTTACCCAGTTGCGATGCACCTGCGGCGGAACAACCAATTAAACTGCTGCGTTTCTGGAAGTCATACACGCCCAGTGGCGAGGAAAAACGGGCAGTACCCGAAGTTGGCAGCACATGGTTAGGCCCGGCGCAATAATCGCCTAAGGCTTCAGCCGTGTAGCGCCCCATAAAAATGGCACCGGCATGGTGAATTTTCTGCGCCCATGACTCGGCATTTTCTACCGATAGTTCGAGATGTTCCGGGGCAATATGATTGGCAATGTTAATCGCAGAATCCATATTATCGGTTTGAATAAAGACCGCACGATTTTCCAGCGAAGCCTGAATAATTGCCTTGCGTGGCATGCTGACCAGCAATTTAGCCATGCTGTTTTTTACCTGTTCGATAAACGCATCATCAGGACAGACCAGAATGGACTGCGCTTCTTCATCATGTTCAGCCTGCGAAAACAGATCCATGGCAATCCAGTCAGGATTGGTTTTCGCATCACACACCACCAGAATTTCAGATGGACCGGCAATCATATCAATGCCCACAACACCATATACCATACGTTTTGCTGTGGCGACATAGGAATTGCCCGGGCCGGTAATTTTATCGACTTTGGGTATGGTTCCAGTACCATAAGCCAGTGCGGCAATGGCCTGCGCACCACCAATGGTGAAAACACGATCCACCCCGGCGATAGCTGCTGCTGCCAGAACCAGATTATTTTTCTCACCATCAGGGGTTGGCACGACCATAATCAGTTCTGCTACCCCGGCAACTTTTGCCGGAACCGCATTCATTAAAACCGAAGAGGGATAAGCGGCTTTACCACCGGGCACATACAGACCAACCCGATCCATGGGGGTCACCTTCTGCCCCAGCACTGTTCCATCTGCCTCAGTATAGCTCCATGACTGTAGCTTTTGCCGTTCAGCATAGCGACCAATACGTTGGGCAGCCAGTTCCAGTGCCTCACGTTGATCTTTATTGATATCAGCTAATGCCTGCTGCAGACGGTCAGGATAAATTTCCAGCGCCTCGGCAGTATGCAACTGCATACGGTCAAAGCGATTGGTATATTCCAGTAGTGCCTGATCGCCGCGTTGCTTTACATCAGCCAGGATAGCACTCACAGTCTGTGATACCTGACTGTCAATATTCATTTCCCAGGCCAGTGCAGCATCAAGCTGTACCCAGAAATCTTCATTTGCCGAAGATAATAATTTAATATTCAACATCGTAAAATTACACCGCCTGGCGAACCTGTTCAATAATCGTTGCAATACGCCGGTGTTTCATTTTCATTGATGCTTTATTGACCACTAAACGCGAGCTAATATCAGCAATATGGTCAACCGGTATTAAACCGTTGGCTTTCAGTGTATTACCGGTATCCACGACATCGACAATTAAATCAGACAGGCCAACGACCGGCCCCAGTTCCATCGAACCATAGAGTTTGATTAATTCAACCTGTTCACCCCGCGATGCAAAATAACGTTTTGCCACCCGGGTAAATTTGGTCGCCACCCGCAGGTGCCCATTGATGCGTGGCCGGGGGTTGACCAGACCTGCCGTCATTAATTTACAACGTGCAATTTTTAAATCCAGAGGTTCATACAAACCCTCACCGCCATGTTCCATCAATACATCTTTTCCCGCTACCCCCAGATCAGCAGCACCAAACTGGACGTAAGTTGGCACATCAGTGGCGCGGATAATAAGTAGTTTTATATCATCATGATTGGTATCAAGAATCAGTTTACGGCTTTTTTCAGGGTCATCAGCAGGCACAATATCAGCCGCTGCCAGCAACGGCAGGGTCTCTTTGAAAATACGTCCTTTGGACAGGGCAATGGTTATTTTATTTACTGAATCGGTCATTGGGTGTCGGCTTGAGTCATAAATGTTTGCGTAATAAATGAATGTATTTTACTAATACCTTGCCTGTCAGAAAATGTATTTCTCAGATAGATTTTATCAGATAGATTTTATCAAACAGGCTTTATCAGGCAGGTGTTCGGCGTATCTTTGCCCCCAGTAAGGCCAGTTTCTCTTCGATATTCTCGTAGCCCCGGTCAATATGATAAATACGCTGCACATCTGTCTCACCCGTCGCCACCAGTCCAGCAATAATCAAACTTGCCGAGGCACGTAAATCGGTTGCCATTACCGGGGCACCAGTCAGTGTTTCCACGCCACGAATAATAGCCGTATTACCTTCCACATCAATATCGGCACCCATGCGTTTTAATTCCTGCACATGCATAAAACGATTTTCAAATACGGTTTCAACAATGGTTGCAGTGCCATCAGCAACTGTATTTAAGGCCGCAAACTGTGCCTGCATATCGGTGGGAAACGCCGGATACGGTGCAGTACGGATATTAACAGATTTTGGCCGCCGACCTTGCATATCCAGTGTTATCCAGTCTTTACCAATTTCAATCTTTGCTCCCGCTTCCCTGAGCTTTTCCAGCACCGAATCCAGCAGCTCGGGACAGGTATCTTTAACAGTAATCTTACCACCCGTAATCGCAGCGGCAACCAGATAGGTGCCAGTTTCAATTCTATCGGGCAGCACTCGATAGCGGGTGCCATTCAGACAATCCACCCCTTCGATACTCAGTGTATCGGTTCCCGCACCACTGATTTTGCCTCCCATAGCATTGATAAAATTTGCCAGATCAACCACTTCGGGTTCGCGCGCCGCATTTTCTATAATCGTGGTACCCTCAGCCAGTGAGGCGGCCATCATCAGGTTTTCAGTACCGGTTACGGTAACGATATCCATAATCAACCGAGCCGCTTGAAGTCGCCCTGCCCGCGCATGAATATAACCATTACTGACCTCAATGTCAGCACCCATTTCACGCAAACCTTTAATGTGTAGATCAACCGGACGGGTACCGATGGCACAGCCACCTGGCAGGGAAACCTCGGCCTCACCAAAACGCGCTAACAATGGCCCCAGTACCAGAATGGATGAACGCATGGTTTTAACCATGTGATAAGGTGCGGTATAGTTTTCAATACTTGAAACATCGACCTCTATACTCAGCTTCTCATCAATACTTGCCATAACACCCATACAGCCAAGCAGTTCGACGGTGGTGGTAACATCATGTAAATGCGGAACATTTTCAATAATGGCAGGACTATCAGCAAGTAATGTGGCAGCAAGGATAGGTAAAACGGCATTTTTTGCGCCAGAAATACGTATATCCCCTTTTAAACGGCTACCACCATGGATGATTAATTTATTCATAAAGAAACGCTGGCGTCAGGCGACACCATTAAGACTCACTCATCGTGTTCAGAGTCATAGTATTTAAAGATTTATCAACACCATAAGCTCTGGCTATTATTTCCATTTGTGGTGACATATTGCTGATCTTCATGGTTTTATTTAGTGACAGGGCAATACGGTTTATCTCAAGTAATAATGCAATGCCCGCACTATCGCTGTCTTTCACTTTTTCCAGATTCACTTCAAAATGATTAGTGGGTAAATGCTGCAGGGCTTTTTGTGCAGACATGACTAATGCGGGTACCGTTACAAAATTGAGCACGCCCTGTAATACAAAGCTGTGCTTATCAGTAAGATTTATATCAGCCTGAACCTCTGTTTTCATAAAATCAACTCGTGAAAAAACAAGAACTTTGTATACCCGCTAAGTATTCTCAGCTTCTTTTTTATTTGTAAGTGAGTCTTGCAAAGGTTTTAACTTACCATTTTTTTCGTGCAAATAATTCAGCAGACCATTTATGCCCCCTTTGCGAACTTCCTGCGTAAACGTACCACGGTAACTGGTTACCAGACTAATCCCATCTACTTTAATATCGTAAACTTTCCAGGTATTATTTTTAAGCCGTACACGATAAACCAGTGGTACCGGTGGGCCACCCGGCTGAATAACTTCTGCTCTGACAGAAGCAATTTTTGCATTACCCTTTAACCTGAGTGGAAAAAAATTTATCTGTTGATTTTTATATTCTAACAGGGATTTACTATAGGTTCTTATCAACAAGGTTCTAAACTCATTAATAAACCTCAGTTTCTGCGCGCGACTCGCTTTGCGCCAGTTTTTCCCCAGCGCAAGCTTGGCCATGGTAATATCATCAAGATTAGGCAAAATATAATTATTTACAATTTCATATACCTTATCTGGATGAGCTTTTAACGTTGCCTTTTCATTAACCAGTATTTGAATCACATTACTGGAAATGGTTCTTAATAATTCTACAGGTGAGCCAGCATCAGCGGCCAGAATCGTTTTTGTATTCAGCAGAACGATACTTAGTACCAATAACAATAACCAGCTCCGTTGCTGTTTTCGTAATATCATTTTCATTATATCGTTATTCTATCTATTGAGTTTCTATTGAGTTTCTATTTCGTTTTTTTATCATCAGAAGACTTACCGTAAAGAAACTGGCCTATTATCTGTTCAAGGACAATGGCAGACTGTGTCAGTTCAATAGTATCACCCTGTTTAAGATATTGATCTTCCGCCCCGGGATCCAGACCGATATACTGTTCGCCCAATAGCCCCGATGTCAGTACACTGGCAGCAGTATCGGTGGGAAATTTATTATATTTTGAATCAATTTTCATTTTAACAACAGCTTCATAGCTATTACTGTTGTATTCAATGTCTGTCACTCGACCAACCACCACCCCACTGGCGGATACTCTGGAGCGCACTTTTAAACCACCGATATTATCAAAATCTGCACTTACAACATAACCTTTATCATCATTGTAACTACTCATATTACTCACACTCATTGCCAGCATAAAAAAAGCGGCAATCGCACCAGCAGCAAATAGCCCAACAGTAATTTCAACTTTTCGTGTATTCATTTATTACTCCAACAAACCATAGTCTTGATGTTCAGTTATTTTCTGGACAGTTATTTTCTGGACACGCGGTTATTTTGAAAACATAATTGCCGTTAATACAAAGTCAAGGAATAAAACTGCTAGCGAACTATGCACAACAGTACGTGTCGTTGCCTGCCCCAGTCCTTCAGAGGTGGGAATACAGTCATAGCCCTCAAACACGGCTATCCAGCTGGCAATCACGCCAAAGACAAAACTTTTTAAAATACCATTATAAATATCATGGTATAAATCCACCTTCGCCTGAGCCTGTGACCAGAAAGAACCATAATCCAGCCCCAGCAAAATAACCGCAACAAAATAAGCACCTATAATACCCACTGCACAGAAGATAATACCCAGCATTGGCATAGAAATAACACCGGCCAGAAATCGTGGTGCTATCACCCTTTGCAATGGATTCACTGCCATCATTTCCATACCAGAAAGTTGTTCGGTCGCTTTCATTAAACCGATTTCGGCAGTTAATGCCGAACCGGCACGCCCGGCAAACAATAAGGCCGTTACCACGGGCCCCAGTTCACGCACCAGCGATAGCGCAACCATCACACCCACTGAATCTTCGGCACCAAAATCAACCAGCGCATAATACGATTGCAGCGCCAGCACCATACCAACAAACAAACCTGCAACCACAACAATAATCAGGGTTTGCACGCCCACTGAATACATCTGTTTAACTAACAGCCCGGGGCGAACCAGCAGGCTGCCACAACTGGCGAATACCTGGAGTAAAAACACATGGCCACGTCCCAGTCGCTGAAAAAATGTAATAATGAAATGACCCAGTTTCTGTAATAATGCAAACATGGTTATTCTAATCCTTTCATTTGATAAAGGTCATCCATTAACGGCGGGGCGGGATAATGGAAAGGTACCGGCCCATCGGGCAGAGCCTCAATAAACTGTCGTGTCCACGCCGACTGGCTTTTACTCATCGCCTCCGGTGTGCCTTTATCTACCACCTTGCCATCAGAAATCAGATAGATGTAATCAGCGATGGACAGAGTTTCGGGCACATCATGCGAAACCACAATACTGCAAACATCAAGTGCACTGTTTAATTCACCAATTAAACGTACCAGCACGCCCATTGATATGGGATCCTGGCCGGTAAAAGGTTCATCATACATAATCATCATCGGATCGAGTGCAATCGCCCTTGCCATCGCCACCCGCCTGGCCATACCACCGGATAGTTCCGCAGGCATCAATTGCGCTGCACCACGTAAACCCACTGCATTGAGCTTCATCAAAACCAGTTCATGAATCATCGGCTGACTCAATCTGGTATGTTCACGCAGTGGATAAGCAACATTTTCGAATACGGTTAAATCGGTTAACAAAGCACCAGATTGAAATAACATACCCATGCGTTTACGTAACTTAAACAGTTCGACGCTACTTAGCTGGTGCACATTGAGGCCATCAACCTCAATCAGACCGGCATCGGGTGTTAATTGGCCGCCAATAAGTTTGAGCAATGTCGTTTTACCAGTACCACTCGGCCCCATAATTGCGGTAATACCCTTACGCGGAATTTCCATGGTTAAACCATCAAAGATTTTATGCTCACCGCGACTGAAAGATAAATCAGTAATGGTGACCAGAATATCGCTGCCAGAATTATTACTCAAGAAGCCAGACCTATATTTAATTGAAAGTATGTCATTGAAAGAATGTTGCGGATTCTAACATCTATACACCAGTCCGAACACACCCATGCCCATGCAATCGATGACTTATCCATCATTTTCATAAAATTATTGGCTTAAGCATGGACATAGCGTAACCTTCGCGGGTTAATTTAATTATTTTTAATGTGTTTTTTATGCTGATTGATTCACTCGCCATTATTAGTGGCTTTATCCTGCTAATCTGGAGTGCCGACCGATTTATCTGCGGTGCTGCGGCAACCGCACGCAACCTTCATGTGCCCCCGCTGATCATTGGCCTGACCATTGTCGGTTTTGGTACGTCAGCACCAGAAATCATGGTCGCCTTCTTTGCTGCTTATGATGGTAGCCCGGCCATGGCCATTGGTAATGCGATTGGTTCCAATATTACCAATATTACTCTGGTACTTGGTGTGGCGGCATTGATCGCACCGCTAAATGTCCACTCACGTATTATAAAAAAAGAATTACCTATCCTGCTGATGGCCATGCTGGTTGCACTGGCATTGATGCGTGACATGACCCTGAACCGTTTTGATGGTTTTGTCCTGATCAGCCTGTTAGGTTTGCTTATGTGGTGGATGACACGTGAAGCGATTCGCAATAAAAATGAAGATGCCTTCACCGAAGAAATTGTTGAAGAACTACCCGCTCATATGTCAACGAAGGCAGCAACCTTCTGGCTAATTACCGGGCTTTTATTATTAACACTCAGTTCCAAAATTCTGGTATGGGGCGCAGTCAATATTGCCCATGCACTGGGTATCAGTGACCTGATTATTGGTCTTACTATTATCGCCATTGGTACCAGCTTACCCGAGCTGGCAGCCTCAATTACCGGTGCACTCAGAAATGAACACGATATTGTCATTGGCAACGTGGTAGGCTCAAACCTGTTTAACACTCTGGGAGTATTAGCAATACCCGGCCTGATTGCACCGGCAAAACTGGCACCCGGTATTATGGATCGCGATATCCCGATATTATTTATCCTTACCATTGCCCTTTTTATTATGGCTTATGGTTTTAAAGGCAAAGGGCGGATCAATCGAATTGAAGGCGGCATTTTACTGACCGCCTTTTGCCTCTATCAACTGCTACTCTTTTTTACCGTAATTAAATAACTTTATGACCTTTATAAAAATACCACAATGACCAGTAAAAAATTCAATAAAGAAGATTATCAACATCTGGGCCAACAGGTTATTGAGGCAGAACTGGATGAAATCGCTGCATTAAAAACCAGGATTAACCAGAATTTTGCATCCGCCTGTGACCTTCTACTCCACTGCAAGGGACGCATTATTGTTACCGGCATGGGAAAATCGGGACATATTGGCGGCAAAATTGCCGCCACCCTGGCCAGCACCGGTTCCCCGGCTTTTTTTGTCCACCCGGGCGAAGCCAGTCATGGTGATTTAGGCATGATCACCCCAAATGATATTGTCCTTGCTCTGTCCAATTCAGGCAACACCGCCGAAATCGCCACCATTATCCCTATTCTGAAACGTTTTGGCATACCCTTGATCAGCATGACTGGCAATGCCAATTCAACCCTGGCAAAGGCTGCTGATATCAACCTTGATGTCAGTATCAGCAAGGAAGCCTGCCCGCATGATCTGGCGCCAACCTCCAGTACCACCGTTGCTCTGGTAATGGGCGATGCCCTGGCCGTCACCCTGTTGCAGGCAAAAGGTTTTACTGCAGATGATTTCGCACTCTCCCATCCTGGTGGTAGCCTGGGTAAACGTTTACTTTTGCACGTTGCTGATATTATGCATACTGCTGAACGTATCCCGAAAGTACCACGTAATGCTACTGTTTCCCAGACCCTACTGGAAATGAGTGAAAAAGGCCTGGGTATGACCGCAATTACCGATGCCGATAATACCCTGCTGGGTATTTACACAGACGGGGACTTACGTCGTTCACTGGATAAAAACATTAATGTCAACCAAACCTCTGTCGGAGAGGTAATGACCGCAAACTGTCACACCACCACAGCCGACACATTGGTGGCAAGTGTACTAAAAACCATGGAAGACGCCGGTATCAATGCAATTCTGGTGATTGATAATGAAAATAAACTTATCGGTGCTTTTAATATGCACGATGTATTACGTGCCGGCATTGTTTAATAGACGCCCAGGAGTCTGTCGGACTTAACCAATCGTAGCGAGGGAAAGCCGATTTGAGGCAGATTTTTCGTTATTTTGAGGCGAATAGTACGACTATTTAACGAAAAATAACGGGGAATATGTCCAAATTCGGCTTTTACGTAGTAGGTTGTGTTAAGTCCGACAGACTCCTAGAGATCAGTTGGCAGGTAAAAGGTTAATATGAACAACTTTTATCGGTTTACCGGACAGAGCAATGGCACAGTAATCATTAGCATCGATAATTGTGTCATAGACTTTACGGGTTAAACCCTCTGCCACCAGAGAGATACCACCGGTGGCAATGGCCAGACCAATATGAATAGCACTTTTAGCAGTGCTTAGCGTCGTACCAGCAAGGTTAGGTTCGATGGTTGGAGAACTCAGAGTACCGCTAATATCAACCGGGATTAAAGCAAGTTTGGCAATAGAAGTATTTTTCGCGTGGGGTTCAATATAAAAATCCAGTTTTTCCTGGTTAAGATTGGCCATTCCGGTACCCAACACAGAAACCAGCCCGGTATCAAAAATAATAGCTTGTGACGTCACAATACCCTGTTTAATTTTAACATTAACCACACCACAGCGTATTCTCTGTTTATGCTTATTGCCGGGCAGGGGCAATAAATTAGCAAGATTGGTCGAAAACAGATTAAGTGCATGACTGTTAAGTCTGCCATCCTGCATTCTTATCAATACATCACCATTGAGTGACGATGCCAGTTTATGGGGTGAATTTCCAGTAGCTGCCAGGTTCAGGTTTACATCCATTTTTCCACTGATAATTCCTTCCTGACCAGGTGTTTGCTGAAATTTACCATAGTCAAAATGCTTAATTATCCATGAAGTTTTAATTATAGGTTTTTCAGGCCGGGTAATGCTGGCATTACCGCTAAAATGGCCACCAGAAAAATCAAATACGAGTGGAGAAAATTTAACCATGCTTTTTTTTATTGAGGCTAATACATGTAATTCATTTACTGTATAAGACTTAAGTTCAACCTTTCCTGCATCAAGTTTAACTGTAGCATTAATGTTTTTTAAAGATTTCAGCTTAAATAGCTTATCGGGAAATGGCTTATCGGAAAACAGCTTTATTTTTTTATGTTGCTTCGTTGAGGCTTTTTTTGAGAAAACCTTTTTAGTCTTGCTTATAAACTGATTCAGATTGATATAACTGGATTTAAGCGTTGCCCGTATACTGACAGGTTTTGTCAAACGATTGATTGAAATATTCCCGTGTAGATTATTTTTACCCACAACAATAAATGTATCAGTAAAATTTAAATGCCGGTTGGTTTTTTCTAGCCTTGTTTTGATTGAAACCGGTAAGACAGGCATATGTTTAATAACATCGGGTTTTAGTTTGGGCAAAAAAGATTTTGCCTGTCGCAGACTGACAAGCGGATTTTTAATTTTAATATCAGCATAAATCCTGATAGCTTGCCTGGTTATGGCATGAAGATCAAAAGCCTGTAAAAAATCGGCTTTAATATTGCTGTTTACGCCTACCCCCTGAAGATGGCTGCTTATTGTATAAGGTTTTGCGGTGATTATTTTATAGATAGAATCAAGCTTTCCCTGTGCAGATACTTTCCTGCGGTTGATGGTGGCGGTCACCGAATACTTTGCTGGTTTTTTTATTGCAGAAAAAGCAAGCTGTGCCCGCCTGACAATAATATAAGCCGGTTTTCTGTTTTTAACCAGTGTTTGCCCGGTGATAATATTTGACCCGGAGATAGTTACCGAACCATGCGCATTATTGACCAGATCACGGAGATTATCTGCTTTTGAAACAAGTTTAATACGGCTATTCAGCCCGCCTTTTTTAATGGCCTTTACACCAAAAGATTTTAATACAGTAGCCAGATTAATTTTATTAATGGTTAAATTCAGACTTGCAGTGCTCAGGGCAGACTGCTGGTAAAAACTTGATTGCGCACTGACACTACCCTGTGAATAATCAAATTTTAAATGGCTTATATCCAGCTTACCCTTTTGTAGCCGTGCTTGCAGATGATTATTGGCTGTTTTTATTTTACCTGCCAGCAGTTTTTTTATATCAACATCAAGATTAGCATTGAACATCTCAAGTTGCTTAAAGCGTAGTGATAAGGCAGGAATAGCCAGCAGTTGCCTGGTGGTTTTTTCTATTTTTTTCTGTCTGCTTTTTTTCTGTCTGCTTTTATGTTGTACTTTGTTTGCATTAAGTTTCAGTTTATTCAGATTAATGCGATTAGAATACAGCTTTGCTGACAACATTGGCACCGGCTTATCCAGTGATATAGCCAGCCTGCCATGAATATCACTATCTGCCAGTTGCATATCTAAATCTTCCAGTGTCCACTGTTGATTTTTACTGTTTATATGGCCATGAATCGTTAATGGCGTAGCAGCTGCCAGCAAACGTTTACCCGTGGTAACCGTTATAACTTTATTGATATCATCGGTTTTCAGCTTAACATCAAGATTCAGGTCAAATGCCGTTAAAGGATGTGTAACCTTACCTTCAACATATAAAGCGATGCCTGCTGCATTACCGTATAAAAAAGCATTCAGCGGGTCATCTTTCAAGATGTGAGAAACACGACTGACTTTACCGTTAAAATTAAATTTCTCGTCATTAATACGCCCTGTGGCTTCAATCATACTCAGGTGTTTTTTTTCTTCCTTCAGCCTGAGCGATTTAATCCATACACGCGAGTCAATAGTATCCTGGTGATCGATATAATGTATCCTGATATTATTCAATGTTAACTGTCTGATAACCGGTAGAAAGCGACTGATAGTCTGCAGAACATGCGTATTGCTGGTTGTTTCTGCCGGACTTACTGCGGATTGCGCATGAGTCGGTTCTGGATTAAAGAACCAGTTGGAAATGCCTGCCGTATTATTTTCGACAATAACTCGGAGGTTTTCTATCTGTACAATATCAATGAGTAGCCGTTTTTTGAGTAGCGGTTTTAACGGTAATTCGAGTTTGAGTTTTCCCACATCAAGCATGGGCTGGTTCAGCCCCCATGGGGCATTGCTTATACTGGCGTGGTCAATTTGCAGACGAGCAATTAACTGGCGATTGATTAAATCAATAGCAATATTACCACCCAGCTTGAGTTCACGTCCGGTAAAGATATGGAAATAATGTTCTATTTGGGGTTTATAATTATTCAGATTAATCGTTGCCAGTACAACAAGCATGGCAACAGGAACAAGCAATACAAGACCAGCTGCAACAGCAGTGATTAAAACATATTTTTTACGTTTTGCTGACATGATGTTTTACTGATCATCTGAATCATTCACTACCAGTAGGCCTGTTTCTGAAAGAGGTTGTCGTAAAAGCAATAGCTTTGCGACAAGCTCGTGCAGTACATGGATGTGCTGCCTGAAACAACGACGCCAAGTCGTTGTTTCAGCGAGAAAAGGGAAAATCGCATTTTTTCCTTTTCGTGTGTCGCAAAGTCCAGGAAGGACTTTTGCGACACCCTCTGAAACAGATAAAAAGCATACTGTTAATCCTGATGAATAGCGTGAAAATCCTGATTAGTATCAGTATCAGTGACAGTTTTTGTAAAGGCGGTTAGTGGTAACAGGCAAAGAGTCACCTGGATAAATATAGATACAGGGCTTTTTGTCATACTGATAAATCCTGTTTTGCCTGTGCAATGGCTCGTTTCACCTGTTCAGGTGCTGTGCCGCCAATATGCTTTCTTGCCGCCACGGAACCTTCCAGGGTTAACACCTCAAACACATCCTCATCGATTCGGTCAGAAAACTGCTGTAATGTCTGCAGGCTCAATTCGCTTAAATCTTTATGTTCGGCGATACCTTTGGCCACGGCTTTACCAACAATTTCATGGGCATCACGAAAGGGCAGGTTTTTACGCACCAGATAATCCGCCAGATCGGTAGCGGTGGAAAAACCCTGTCTGGCCGCCGCCCGCATAACTTGATGATTACACTTAATGGCCGGTATCATGTCGGCAAATGCACGCAAACTACCTTGAACAGTGTCGATAGTATCAAACAAGGGTTCCTTGTCTTCCTGATTATCCTTGTTGTAGGCCAGTGGCTGAGACTTCATCAAGGTCAACAGACACATTAGATGACCATTGACACGCCCGGTTTTGCCACGCACCAGTTCCGGCACATCCGGGTTTTTTTTCTGCGGCATAATCGATGAACCGGTACAGAAACGGTCGGGCAATTCAATAAAATTGAATTGTGCTGATGCCCACAATACCAGTTCCTCCGCCATTCGCGACAGATGGGTCATCAGAATCGCCGACGCTGCACAGAATTCTATGGCAAAATCCCGGTCACTGACGGCATCCAGAGAATTTTGTGCCGGGGCGGTAAAACCCAGTTCCTCAGCGGTAAAATCCCGGTCGATGGGGTAACTGGTACCTGCCAGCGCGGCAGCACCCAGTGGTGAAATATTCATCCGCACACAACAGTCGGCAAACCGTGAGGCATCACGCTTTAACATTTCAAACCATGCCATTAGATGATGACCGAAGGTGACCGGCTGGGCAACCTGAAGATGGGTAAAACCCGGCATAATACTATCCACTTCACGCTCGGCCACCTCCAGCAGGCCACACTCGAAACGTTTGATTTCTGCAATAATCAAACCGATCTGTTCACGCAGATACAAACGGATGTCGGTGGCAACCTGATCATTGCGCGAACGCCCGGTATGCAGGCGTTTTCCGGCATCGCCAACCAGTTCAGTAAGCCGCGCTTCAATATTCATGTGCACGTCTTCCAGCGCGACTGACCAGTCAAACTCACCACGTTGAATTTCCCGCTCGATGGTATCCAGCCCCTGCAGTATGGTTTCGACATCCTGCCTGTCGAGAACACCAATCTTATGCAGCATACGTGCATGGGCACGGGAACCCTGTATATCCTGCTTATACATACGCTGATCAAAAGAGACGGAGGCGGTAAAGCGTTTGACAAAAGCGTCGGTCTGCTCACTAAAACGCCCACCCCAGGCAGCATTAACACCTGCGCCCCTATCTGTTTCGTTATTATTGTTACTCATGATTATTCTTCAACCAGGTTACGCTTCAACTAAAATGAATAACAGTATATCAAACCCCCACAAGCCTGTCCGCTGGCGAGAACAGGACAGATTGCTTATACTTAGCCCTGTTTGTTTAAATCTGAACCGAAAAACACTATGCAGGATATTATTGATAAAGCACGTCATATTGAACTGGTTATTTTTGATATTGATGGCGTAATGACCGATGGCAGTTTGTTTTTTGGCGATGATGGCCAGGAATATAAAGCCTTTAACTCTTTTGATGGCCATGGCCTGCGGATGTTACAGGAGTGCGGGGTTAACGTTGCGGTGATTACCGGGCGCAAATCCAGTGTTGTCGAACATCGCATGACCGATCTTGGGGTGAGCTTGCTGTACCAGGGGTATCGTGATAAAACACCGGCCTTTCAGACATTATTAAAAGAAGTGAATTTAACGCGTGAGCAGATCACCTATGTCGGCGATGATGTGGTTGACCTGCCCATTATGTCACAATTAAATCTGGCTATTGCAGTGCAAAACGCCCACCCTTTTGTCAAACAGCATGCCCACTGGATCACCCCGCGTTGCGGTGGACAGGGTGCGGTGCGTGATGTTTGCGAATTTATCCTCGAAGCTAAAGGCCTGTTAAACGATAAACTCCACACTTATCTGCATCAGCCTACCGACACCAGCCCGATACGTTAACGGTGAAAACACTAATCAGTGGCATCATTTTCATTATTGCCGCCATTATTGTGTGGTGGTCAATCACCGACCGTAGTGCTTATAATGACCACTTGCAACCGGTGATAAAGCAGCCCTATCTGGAAATATTTATGGATAACTTTAAAATAACCGCCCTGAACTCGCTGGGACAGATCGATTATATACTCAGTGGTAAACGCATTGAACGTTACCATAACTCGGAGAATGCAACCGCTTTTTTGCCCGTATTTAAATTTCTACAGCAGAATAACCAGTGGTTGATTACTGCGAAAACAGCCATTATCAACCAGAAAAATAATACTATCAAACTCAGCAATAATGTCGTGATGCAACAGCAAAATCAGCCACAGGCAATAAAAATCACCAGCCAGACTATGCTTATTAACACGCTGACACAAACAGCTTCAACCAACAGCCCTATAGAATTTCTTAATGGACAGTCAAAAATGCAGTCAACTGGAATGATTTTTTACCATCGTAAAAATGTCTTTGAATTAAACCGGAATGTACATGGTTTTTATCTCAACACACCATCAAGTGATAGACAGACTAATCAAAATAACTTTTAGAATCGCCATGATAAATAAATTACCGTGCAAAAAGTACCCGATTAAAATAATCTTTACCGGTCTCAGCTTTTTCTGCCTGCTTGCTGTAGTGAGTGACACCTATGCACAAAAAGATCAGCTGGAGCGGGCTGAAAAGATATACATCTCCGCTGATCATGTAAAAATGAATATCAACTCACACACCAGCATCTATAATGGGCATGTAAAAATTTCTCAGGGAAAACGGATACTTACCGGCAACCATGCGATTTTGATACAAAAAAACAACCGGATCGAACGCATTAATGTTGACGGCAATCCCGCCGCTTATACCACAGTGACTGAAACCGGCAAACCGATCAGTGCCACCGGTCAGCATATCGTTTACACGGACCACGATCAATTACTGGTATTAACCGGGAATGCAAGATTACGCCAGCCCGAACGTACCGTCAGCAGCCAGAGAATTGTCTATGATACCCGCCAGCATACTGTGGTAGCAGGCCGCAAAATCGCCAATACAAAAAGTAGCCAGTCAGTACCGGAAAAAGAGCGCGTCAATATTACGCTGACACCACAAAGAGAAACACCCTGATGTTTATTTGTCGCCTGTTTTTCACCTCGCCTGTATATCAACTCAGCTCGCTCAAATCAGCCACTTATGTCATTAGACTTTGTTATTAAATAAGCCAGGATATTCCCTTGTCAACACTTAGCGCACACAATCTGGTAAAAAGCTATCGCTCCCGCACCGTGGTCGATACCGTTTCACTCGACGTAAAGAGTGGTGAGGTTGTCGGTCTACTTGGGCCAAATGGTGCCGGCAAGACAACCTGTTTCTACATGATGGTTGGCCTGATTATGGCTGATAAGGGTGAAATTATGCTGGACGACATCAACCTGACCCCCCTACCCATGCATGCCCGGGCTCAACGCGGGCTGGGCTATTTACCTCAGGAAGCATCGGTGTTTCGTAAACTCAGCGTGGAAGACAATATTTTAGCTGTCCTTGAATTAAAAAAACAACTCAGCAAAAAACAGCGTCAGCAACATCTGGAATCTCTTCTCGATGACCTCCAGATTGGGCATATTCGTACCAGTATTGGCATCAGTCTGTCTGGTGGCGAACGCCGACGCGTTGAAATTGCCCGTGCCCTTGCTACCCAACCGGCTTTTATCCTGCTGGATGAACCTTTTGCCGGTGTTGACCCCATTTCGGTCATTGAAATACAGAAAATCATCACTCATCTGATCGAGCGCAATATTGGTATTTTGATTACCGACCATAATGTACGTGAAACACTTGGTATATGCCATCGTGCTTATATACTAAATAACGGTAAAATCATCGCACAGGGCCAGCCTGATGAAATTCTTTCTAATAAAGAAGTACAGGATGTATACCTTGGGCGTAATTTTCGACTATAAAGATAAAGAGAACCT
Organism: Gammaproteobacteria bacterium; assembly: GCA_015488885.1. GTDB lineage: Bacteria > Pseudomonadota > Gammaproteobacteria > SZUA-229 > SZUA-229 > S010-25. The sequence continues at coordinate 101,077 of WFMW01000012.1, forward strand.
CTGAATAAGTCATAAATCGACCTCTTATGGTGACTATTGTGATAAACCAATGTATTTCTGGATGATATTTTTTAGTTTAAGATGAAGCACTCACTGCAGTTAAAACTGTCTCAAAATCTTACCATGACACCACAGCTGCAACAGGCTATCCGCCTGTTGCAGCTCTCCACATTTGAATTACAAACAGAAGTTCAGCAGGCTCTGGAAGAAAACCCCATGCTGGAACAGGATGATGAAGCGTATCAAAATACGATTGAAGACAAATCGCCTGGCGAAAACCCGCCTGATCAACAGCAGAACAACCCTGAGGCGAGTAATGAGACCATTACCGCCCAGGATGATCAGCATCTGGATATGGAAAATAACCAGTCATTACCTGATGAACTAAGTGTTGATGCCAGTTGGGAGGATACCTACGATATCAGCCTGCCAGCAAATACAAATAATAACACCGATAATAGCGGTAACGATTTTCTGGAAAATCAGAGCATTGCAGGCAATACCTTACAGGAACACCTGATCTGGCAATTACAGAACTCGCCAGTCAGTGATACCGATATGATCATTGCAACCGCCCTTATTGATGCCATTGATGATGACGGCTATCTAACTGAATCAGTTGAAGAGATTTATCAAAGCCTGCAAGGTGAGCTGGATATTGAAGATGATGAAGTCGAAGCAGTTTTACATCGAATCCAGCATTTTGACCCGGTTGGGACGGGTGCCCGTAACCTGAGTGAATGCCTGCTGTTACAACTGGATCAGTTTGATGAACAAACCGAGTGCCTGAGTGAAGCCCGCATCATTATCAAACAGTACCTGAATTTACTCGGTAGCCATGATTACGCCCGGCTACAAAAGAAACTGCGCTGCAATGAACAACACCTGCACGAACTGATTACTTTTATCCAGACGCTTAACCCAAAACCTGGTGATGCAATCTCGGCGAATAAGGCACAATATATTATCCCTGATATTTATGTCCGCAAAATCAATGGAGTATGGAAGGTCAGCCTAAACCCTGAAGCCACACCAAAATTAAAAATCAACCAGTTATATGAATCACATCTTAAACAAGCCGGTCGGGGTAAAGACACCACTTATCTGCGTAACAGCCTGCAGGAAGCACGCTGGTTTCTAAAAAGTCTGCAAAGTCGTAGTGATACCCTGCAACGAGTTGGTGAAGCCATTGTCAAAAGACAACGACTTTTTCTTGAATACGGTGACGAAGGCATGAAACCGATGGTATTACGTGATATTGCTGAAGAACTGGAGATGCATGAATCAACCATTTCACGCGTCACCACAAACAAATACATGCATACCCCCAGCGGTGTTTACGAGTTCAAATTTTTCTTTTCCAGCCACGTCAGCACCGTTGATGGTGGTGAATGTTCAGCCACTGCCATACGTTCAATGGTAAAAAAACTAATTGAAAATGAAAACCCGAAAAAACCGATGAGTGACAATAAAATCTCATCATTTTTAGTCAAGGAAGGTATTAATGTTGCCCGTCGGACTGTGGCAAAATACAGAGAATCCATGATGATACCACCCTCTAACGAGCGCAAACGCCTTGCGTGACAACGAATGATATATAAATGTTATGATCAGAAATGTTAGAATCAATGTTAGAATAAAGCGGTTAATCTGGACACCTACCCATTGCACAATTGTGGAGAAATTATTATGCAAATAAATCTAAGTGGTCACCATGTTGAAATTACTGACGCCTTAAACAACTATGTTAATGAAAAAATGGCAAAGCTGAAAAGGCATTTTGATAAAGTCGTTAATATTAATGTCACGCTTACGGTAGAAGGTCTTCGCCATAAAGCTGAAGCCACCGTACATATAAGCGGCCATGATATTCATGCCCAGGCCATTGATGATAATGAAAACATGTATGCTGCCATTGATGCACTTGTCGATAAACTTGACAGACAGGTAAAAAAACACAAGGAAAAATTAACCAATCACCTGCATAACAAGCAGGCGGCAGATTATTCAATGGAAGAGATATAACAGTCAGTTAACATCACCAGACAGGGTGAGAAAACACCACTGGCAATTATTTAAACGTTAAACTTTTGATAAAACAATGATAAATTTATCGACATTACTTAAACCTGATAGCATCATTAGTGATATCGACGTTAACAGTAAAAAACGTGTACTGGAAATACTTGCCGAGCTGTTATCATTACATGTAAACATTGAGGAAAACGCCAATGATGAAACCGCAAAAAATGAAAACAGTGCGCTACAGATTTTCCAGTTATTAATCGAACGGGAAAAACTTGGCTCAACCGGCATGGGGCACGGCGTTGCCCTGCCTCATGCCCGCACTGATAGAGTCAAACAGGCTACCGGTGCTTTCATTAAGCTGAAACAGGGGGTTGATTTCGACAGCCCCGATAAACAACCAACGGATCTGATTTTTGCCCTGCTGGTTCCAGAACACTGCACCGAGCAACACCTGCAAATTCTTGCCAGTCTTGCGTCAACCTTTAGCGACACTGTTTTATGTAAAGCGATACGCGCATCATCCAGTGCCGATGAAATATATAACTACCTCACTACCCAGGCACTCACTTCGCAGGCTTCATGAAAGAAATTTTTACTGCCGAATCGATTATTGTTCATCTTGCCAGCAAGATTGAGCTACAGTGGGTTGCCGGTTCTGAAGACCCCGGTCTGCCGCTGCATGAAGTCAATGCTAACGAACACTCTACCCTCATTGGCTACCTCAACCTCATTCACACCAACCTTATTCAGGTTATTGGTAAAACAGAATGCGACTACCTGCACAATCTGGAAGAAAGCTTTCGCCTGAATATACTTACTCAGGTTTTTACCGAAAAACTTGTTGCCGTTATTCTGACCGATGCCATACCCATACCATCGGTGCTAATTGAATTTGCCAATTTATATAATGTGCCACTGTTAAGCTCCAATGCCCCAAGTAATGAAGTGATAGACACTGCCCGTTACTTTTTAAATGCCATGTTCTCAAAAAAAGAAATTATTCATGGTGTATTTATGGAAGTACTGGGTATTGGGGTATTAATTACCGGCAAAAGCAGTGTTGGCAAAAGCGAACTGGCACTCGAACTCATTACCCGTGGACATCGCCTCATTGCCGATGACGCACCCGAATTTGCCGTAGTTGGCCCTGGTATCATTGATGGCCGCAGCCCTGGTATACTGAAAGACTTTATGGAAGTGCGTGGTCTGGGGGTTTTGAATATTCGCGAAATGTATGGTGAAAATGCTTTAAAGTTACATAAATATCTACGCCTTATCCTGCATATGGAACGGATGAATGTGAAGGACCGCGGCAAAATAGACCGCCTGCAAAGCCAGACAGATCATCGCGCTATACTTGGTATTGATATACCTCAAACACTATTACCTGTCGCACCGGGACGTAACCTTGCAGTATTGGCCGAAGCCGCTGTGCATAACCACATTCTCCATGCCAGTGGCCAGGATGCCAGTCAGCAATTAATTGACTTACAGCAGCAGGCAATCAATAAATAATTACCAGGCATAGTTACCAGGCAAGTAAATATAATAATAATCAGCAGACTGTATAGAAACCGTCTCCCGGCTGGAACTTGTTAGAATAATTCGTTACACTTCTTCAATGAAACTTATTATTATCAGTGGCTTGTCAGGCTCTGGCAAAACCGTTGCCCTGCACACGCTGGAAGATGAAGATTATTATTGTGTTGATAACCTGCCTCTGGGGCTACTATCCAGTTTCGTCAGCCAGCTATTAACACAGAAAATTCGTCTCTACGACAATATTGCCGTCGGTATCGATGCCCGTAGTCATGCTGAAGATCTCCATGAATTCAGTCATATCATCAATGAACTACGGCACAGTGACATAGATATAGAAGTCATCTATATTCAGGCGGAAAGAGAAACCCTGGTTAAACGCTTTAGTGATACCCGACGCAAGCACCCGCTTACCCGTAAAGGTCTACCCCTGTGCGAAGCCATAGAAATAGAACGCACACTACTGAAAGATGTTGCGCTGGCTGCAGATTTGTATATTGATACTACCTACACCAATATCCACCAGTTACGTGAACACATTAAAACGCTGGTCGTCCGACGCCAGCATGGCAGCCTGTCAATATTGTTCCAGTCTTTCGGTTTTAAAAACGGTGCCCCGGTCGATTCTGATTTTGTGTTTGATGTACGCTGTCTGCCTAATCCTCACTGGGAACCGGCATTACGCCCTTTAACCGGTCAGGATCCTGAGGTGATTAAATTTTTACAATCACAACAGGACGTACAGGAAATGTTACAATACCTGCGTGATTTTCTGCGTTTTCTTATTCCCAGATTTACCCAGCAAAATCGTTTTTACCTGACCGTTTCAATTGGCTGTACCGGTGGCCAGCACCGTTCAGTTTTTATTGCCGAACAGTTACATGATGATTTCAAAGCACAACTTGATAATGTATCACTGCGTCACCGCGAACTTACTTAATGAGACCCGTTTACGATGAGTGTCGCTTTATATTTTGTTACCCATAAAGGTATAGCCAGTCACCTGTATCGGATAGCTGACGCCATTTTGCAGTTACCCGCAGAAAACCTTGCTTTTATCGAAATTCCCATGGGGGCAGACATAAAAATCTGTACAGACAAAGCGATCAAGGCAATCGAGAAACTGAATAAACAATCTGGTCTAATTATTATTACTGATTTATATGGCAGCACACCCGGTAATATTGCACAGACCTTAAGCGATAAATTTCCCAGTAATTTCATCAGCGGCATCAATCTACCCATGCTGGTACGCCTGTTAAATTACCGAGATGAGCCACTGGATAGCTTAACAGCAAAAGCCATTAGTGGTGGTCGTAATGGCATACAACAACATTGAGATACTCCAATGACCGTCAGTCGTGAAATTAAAATTATTAATAAACTAGGTATGCACGCACGGGCAGCAGCACAGTTTGTACAGCTTGCCTCATCTTTTCATGCCCATATTGAAATTGAAAAAGATAACCGTCGTGTCAACGGCAAGAGTATTATGGGTGTGATGATGTTAGCGGCAGCAAAAGGCAATGTTATTACCATTTTTGCCAGAGGTAATGACGCAGAAAAAAGCCTGGACTGTCTCGAAAACCTGGTTAATAACCGCTTTAACGAAGCAGAGTAGTCACTTGAGTATCTATATCAGCGGCATCGGGGTATCCAAAGGCATAACCACAGGGCCAGCCCATATTATTACCCGTGAAAAAATCGATGTTAGCCAGCATACCCTGAAAAAATCGGAACTTAATAATGAAATAAAACGTTTTAAACAGGCCATTGCCCAGGCCAGTAAACAACTCCACAATATTAAAAAAAATATTTCCAGAGACACGCCCAAAGATATCATCGTGTTTATTGATACCCATTTGTTAATGATGGAAGACCCGGCATTCAATGATGGCACTATTGCCAATATCAAACAGAATGCCTGTAATGCCGAATGGGCGCTGCATCTTCAGTCTGAACGCCTGGTGCAGGTTTTTGATGAAATGGAAGACCCTTATTTACGTACCCGCAAAGATGATGTCCTCCATGTCGTTAACCGTATTCAGAAGTGTCTGGCAAAAAAAGAAACCGGCACTCAGGCGGTCAATCTAAAAGGCCGAATTATCATTGCCGATGATCTTGCCCCTGCCGATACCATTACCTTACAACATCAGAAAATTGCCGGTTTTATTACCGAATTCGGCGGCCCGTTATCGCATACCGCCATTATTGCCAGGAATCTGGGTATTCCCGCCATAGTGGGTTTACATCATGCCAGGCAATTGATTCACAGCGATGAAATTTTGATCCTTGATGGTGATCAGGGTATTGTCATCAACACCCCTGATGAGCGATCACTAAAACAGTATAACCGTTTACGTCTTGACCAGCTGGCCAAACGACGGCAACTTAATAATTTAACCGGCAAACCGGTCACCACAAAAGATAAAGTATCGATTACTCTGCATGGCAATATCGACCGGCCGGAAGATATTAAAACCCTCAAAAAATATGATGATACCGGTGTTGGTCTGTATCGTACTGAAATGTTATTCATCGAACTCAATCAATGGCCCGATGAAAACACCCATTTTAAAAACTATAAACGCGCCGTTACTGCATTAAAAGGCAAACCACTGACTATACGCACCATGGATCTGGGTGCCGACAAGGAAATTCAGGACACCATTGATCAGGGTCCCATGGCACACAACCCGGCGATGGGGCTGCGTGCGATCCGCCGCTGCCTGAAGCAACCACTGGATTTTCTGCCCCAGTTACTGGCTATTTTGCGTGTTTCATCCTACGGCCCGGTACGCATGATGATTCCAATGTTAACCAATATCGAAGAAATTCATCAGCTTAAAGAATTGCTTGATGAAGCCAAAAAAATACTCCGCAAAAGAAAACTGTCATATAACACCAGACTTCCTGTCGGCGCGATGATTGAAGTACCTGCTGCCGCACTTACCGTTGACGCATTTGCTGAACAACTGGATTTTCTGTCTATCGGCACCAATGATTTAATTCAATACACCCTGGCACTGGATCGTATTGATGAAGAAGTCAACTACCTTTATAACCCGCTAAATCCAGCCGTCTTAAAACTTATTCATATGGTTATTGAAAGTGGTAACCGTGCCGGTATTCCAGTATCAATGTGTGGTGAAATGGCCAGTGATACCCGTTACACCCGGCTTTTGCTTGGGATGGGACTAAAATACTTTAGCGTGCAGGCCAATACACTGCTGGAAATCAAACATATCATCCTCAATAGCAGCATCCAGCAACTTAAACGCAAATCCCGGCTGGCTCTTGCCATGCATGAAAGCAGTGAAATAGAAGCGCTTGTTGAACAGATAAATCACCAGCAGTAGATAGCCCTGACATCATTATAAAAGCTTTATCCTGGTGTTTTTTCAGCCCCATTAACCAACCAGATTTCTTCTATATCTGTTAGACTGCGCAAAAAAAATAATCCAGTCTATTCTTATTCTATGGATACTGAACGCCAGCAAAAAACAGAAGTCCAGCTTCAGGTACTTTCACAGGCACTGGAAAGTGGCACCATTCAACATGCCCGCAGCATGTTGAATGAGCTGCACCCTGCAGAAATCGCCCACCTGCTCGAATCATTACCCCCTGACGAACGCAGCATTATCTGGGAACTGGTCGATCATGACAAGGAAGGTGAGGTACTGATTCAGCTGGGTGAAGAAATACGTGCGACATTAATTCGTGACATGTCCTTAAATGATCTGGTTACTGCAACCGAAGGTATGGACATTGATGACCTGGCCGACTTTATTCAGTCTTTGCCGGATCGTGTCACCACTCAGGTTATTACCTCTCTCGACACCCAGCACCGTGAACGCCTGGAAGCCGTGCTTTCCTACCCCGAGGACTGTGCCGGCGGGATGATGAACACCGACACGGTTACCGTGCGTGCTGAAGTTACTCTGGATGTCGTATTGCGGTATTTGCGTCTACTGGGTGACATTCCAGAAAATACCGATAACCTGTTTGTTACCACACGAAATAACCTGTTTGTTGGCACTTTGCCTTTATCCACCATCCTGACTCATGACCCGGATATGACTGTAACCGAAGTTATGGATCGTGATATTGAAGTCATTAAAGCCAGTACGTCCAGCACTGAAGTTGCCAAAATTTTTGAAACCCACGATCTGGTTTCTGCCCCCGTGGTGGATGAAAAAATGAAATTACTCGGGCGGATTACGGTGGATGATGTCGTTGATGTCATCCGTGATGAAGCAGATCACTCAGTACTGGGCATGGCCGGCTTAACCGAGGAAGAGGATCTGTTCGCACCGGTTATTCCCAGCGCCCGCCGCCGTGCCGTATGGCTGGGGATTAATTTGATTACTGCATTTATGGCATCGTGGGTGGTATCAAATTTTGAAACCACGCTGGAAAAAGTCGTTAGCGTTGCCGTACTAATGAATATTGTTGCCAGTATGGGTGGCATTGCCGGCTCACAGACCCTGACCCTGGTAATTCGCGGGCTGGCACTTGATCAGATAAGCAGAAATAATCGCAACTGGTTAATCAGTAAAGAAATTATCGTTGGCTTGTTAAATGGCATCATCTGGGCTTTGGTGATTGCGGCCATAGCCACCTTCTGGTTTCATAACATGCATATTGGCATCGTTATCGCAGCAGCCATTATTATCAATTTATGCATCGCGACTTTTTCAGGTGTTTTTATCCCGCTCATTATGCAAAAGCTGCATATCGACCCCGCCATTGCTGGCAGTGTCGTACTCACCACCGTTACCGATATTATCGGCCTGTTTGTCTTCCTTGGTTTAGCCAC
>WFMW01000013.1 GCA_015488885.1 Gammaproteobacteria bacterium
AAAGCCTGACTGTCCAGCTTAGATAACAGAACTCGGCATTAATATCCCCAAACGATGGTAGCTGATTATGATGAAGAAGAAGAGAAATTTCGCCCAGATCAGCCAGTGTATTGAGCATGCGTATCGGATCATTACCTGTTTGCATAAAATGTGGAAAGGGCCTGAATTCAATTTCCCAACAGCCACAGTTATCTTTTTCCTGCATAGTTATAACAACACCGGTATCAGGCATAGCCACCGATTCATGCAACTGCTCCATTTGTTGCATACATGCGCTTATATTTTCATCATTACACTGAGTTCCCTCCTGCTCGCTACGCATCATGTCTCGCAAACAGTCGCCAGCACGTAATAATATATCCACCACATTCTGAGTGATGGCCCTCTCTCCATTGCGCATTTCATCAAGAAGAGTTTCCATAACATGGGTAAATTCAGCAATGCCAATAAAACCAAAGGTCGCACTACCGCCTTTTATAGAATGTGCTGCACGAAAAATACTATTGATAATTTCAGTATCCACCTCACCTTCATTAAGGCTTAACAGACCCTGCTCAAGTATATCCAGGCCTTCTTCACTTTCTTCAAAGAAGACCTGATGGAATTGTTCCATATCAACAGCCATGACTTTACCTGACGACTTTTTTAACAGTGGCTAGCAACTGTTCTGGATTGAAAGGTTTGACAATCCAGCCGGTTGCCCCGGCAGCCTTACCAGCACCTTTCATATCTCCTCCAGATTCAGTGGTCAACATTAAAATGGGAGTAAATTTAAAACTGGGTATTGCACGCAGATTTTTAACCAGGTCAATGCCGTTCATCACCGGCATATTGACATCAGACAATACCAGATCCACCGTCCCTGACTGCGCTTTCTGCAAGGCCTGCTGGCCATCGCCCGCCTCAATTACTTCATACCCTGCCGTTTTCAGGGTAACACTGACCATCTGCCGCATTGAAACAGAATCATCAACAACCAGAACTGTCGCCATAGAATTCACCTTTTATTTCATTATTATTTTCCAGGCTTATCGGTATCCCTGAAAAGCCCGGCATCGCATCTTTAATGCATACATAAAAAACATGCATAAATATATTAAGGGTACATCCCTGTACCATACTATTTATTTATCGACGGGAAAGGCAGAAACTTTAGGGCAGTCACCAACTACATGACTGATATGCACGAGATTTTTATGCAACACTATTTTTAATGTTTGTATCGGCTTCTTTCTGAATATGTCTTACCCAGACTTCACCTTTTTCTACATCAAAAACCAGACGGCGATGACCAAACTCACCCACCGCAGCAACCAGTATATTTACGCCCTCAGCCATTAACAGCTGCATGGCGGCAGCAGCATTACGTGTGCCAACCGTATCATCGATATTTTCGCCACTATCACGCATCATATTTCCACCACCAAATATCTTGGCCTCATATTCAGTAATATCAGTATGTCGTTTTGCTACTTCCTGTTTAAACATTTGCATAACATCTTCAGCATAGCGACCATCAAGTTTAGTATTGGGTAGTCGTTTTCCCATATATTTAGGCAGCGTAAAATGACACATACCACCAATATGTGATACTGGATGCCATAAGGTTATAGAGATACAGGAACCTAGCAGGGTGTGTATATGCACCGGATTTTCAGTAAAACAGAAATCACCTGGATGCAGGATTATTTTTTCATGATTTTGGGTTGACATATTATTGTTGACATGTTATTTATGAATGACTGGATGAAGAAATTAGTAATAACTGACTACCCGGTGTCGCTCTGGTTGAATTAAGTTTCTGAAAAAGCACCTCGAATGCTTTTGCCGGAACGGGTGGACTGAAATAATATCCCTGTATGTATTTACAATGCGCTTTAATTAGAAAGTCCAGCTGTTCCCGGGTTTCCACCCCTTCAGATACTACATCCAGACCCAGGCTGTTTGCCATTGCAATAATAGCCTTAACCAACCTGGCATCCTGTTGGTTGATGAGTATATTTTTAATATAGCCGTAATCAATTTTCAGGGTATCAAAATTATATTTCTGTAAATAAGATAATGAAGCATAACCAGTACCAAAATCATCCACTAGCAGTTTAATTCCAAGCGTCTCCAGTGCCTGCATAATGGCAACATTATATTGATTCTCACGCATTAGAATACCTTCTGTTAATTCTAGCTGTAAGGCATCTGCGGTTAATACATTGGTTTTTAATGCTGTAGTAACGGCCTCTACCAGATTAGAATCCTGATGAAATTGTCGTGCTGAAACATTAACGGTTATACACATTTCATCCCAGCCGCCATTACGCCAGTGTTTTACCTGATGACAGGCTGTTTTTATTACCCATGCACCAATCTCCACAATCTGTCCGGTCTCTTCTGCCACAGGGATAAAAACATCTGGTGTAATCATACCGAGCATTTCATTATTCCAGCGTAATAATACTTCGGCCTTTACAATTTCTCCGCTTGCTGCTTCAACAATTGGCTGATACACCAGTGAAAACTCATTACGTTCCAGTGCGTGATGCAACTGGGTTTCAACATCCATACGTAGTTTTGCCTGCGCGGTCATTTCGGGCGAATAAAAACAGAATGTATTTTTGCCGTTATTTTTTGCCCGATACATGGCTGCATCTGCATGTCGCATTAAGGCGACTTCGTCTTTGCCATCTTTAGGATAAACGGCGAACCCAATACTGGGTGAAATATTAACTTCCTGACCTTCAAGCAGGAAACTTCTGGAAAATCGCCGAATAATTCTTTCACCTATTATTTTCAGATCCAGTTCACGCGGATTGCCAGACTGGTTGTTAATATCATCAAGTATTAATAAAAACTCATCGCCACCCAGGCGAGCAACCGTATCACTTTCTCTTACACAATCGATTAGCCGGATGGCAGCTTCCTTTAACAGGTCATCACCAGCAGCATGGCCAAGTGTATCGTTAACATATTTAAAATTATCCAGATCAACAAACACCACACTGGGTTTGAGTTTTTCTCTTTTTGCCTTGATCAGGGTTTGCTCAAGACGATCAGTCGCTAAATTTCTATTTGGCAGGCCGGTTAACACATCATAATTTGCCTGACGTTGTAATTTTTTTTCGATCAGACGTTTTTCATGAATTTCCTGCTGGAGTATTTTATTATTCTCATGTAACTCCCGGGTACGTTGCCTGACTTCGGTCTCCAGTTTATTTTTTACAGCATTCATATATTCTGCTGCTTTTTTCTGCATGATCTGATTACTTAAACGCGCCCACAATAAATCAAAATCAACCGGTTTGGTTATATAATCATTAGCACCTTCATCCAAACCCCTGACAAGTTCACGGGTTGAGGTACGTGAAGTAACCAGAATGACCGGTAACTGTAATTTTGAAAGACTCTGGCGTACTATTTTTAACACTTCCATGCCGTCCATGCCCGGCATAACAATATCCAGTAGAACCAGATCGGGGGGGGCTGCATAAATCTGACTTAATGCCTGTTTGCCATCAGCAGCTTGCTTCACCCTTAAACCGCCAATCTGCAGGCGGTTGGCAATGGCACGACGAATGACGCTGCTGTCATCAACTATCAGCACTTCAGGCGGGCTGTCGGATGCGATATACTCCTGTATTTCCGGTTCAAAAAATTTCATTATTTAACCTTGCAGCTCACGCCGAGGCTCCAGTGATTTATTATTAAAATCATGGCTGGCTGCTTCAACCAGGCGTTGGGCAATTTTCGCCAGGGGCAAACTTTCTATTATCCCTCCTTTTTTAACCGCAACAGCAGGCATGCCATACACTACACTGGTTTTTTCATCCTGTGCAATGGTATAGGCACCGGTATCAAATATTTCCTTCATCCCATTGGCACCATCATCACCCATGCCGGTAAGAATGGCGGCAATGGCATTTTTACCGGCATAGTGCGCGCTTGATCGAAATAGTACATCAACAGAAGGTCGATGCCGTGAGACTAATGGCCCCTCTTTTACCTCAACGTAATACTGCGCCCCGCTACGCTTTATCATACTGTGAAAATTACCCGGCGCAATTAAAGCATGACCACGTAATATACGATCACCATTTTCTGCTTCCTTTACATGAATATGACATAATTCATCCAGACGTTCGGCAAATGAACGGGTAAATCCTGCGGGCATATGCTGTACCACAACAATACCCGGGCAATCCTGCGGCATGACCTGCAATATTGTTCTGACTGCTTCAGTACCACCGGTTGACGCGCCAATAACAATAATTTTATCTGTGGTTACTGCCATCGCCCGGTTTTTTATTGCTGGCAGCATGGCATCAGCGGTTAATTTTTTTGCCGCGCCCGTGGTATTGATGGTTAATTTTTTCAGCCGTACATTTGCTGCGGCTTTTACCGCATCGGTGAGTTTTATCTGCGCTTCCTGAAGAAATTTTTTTGTCCCCAGCACGGGTTTCTGAATAATTTCCACCGCACCATATTCCAGTGCTTTCAGGGTTGTATCAGCACCAGTTTCTACCAGTGTGGAACAGATAATGACAGGAAGTGGATGCTGCGACATAATCTTCCGTAGAAAAGTGATACCATCCATGCGTGGCATTTCCACATCAAGAATCATTACATCTGGAACCATAGTACGAAGTTTTTTTGCTGCCATAAAAGGATCCTGACAGGCTGCAATAACTTCAATTTTTCGGTCACAGCTTAATACCTCGGTTAATGTTTGCCTTACCACCGCAGAATCATCAACCAGCATGACTTTTATTTTTTTACCTATCTCCTGCATCACTATTTTCCACTATTGTTGAATATCGTTATGGTAAACGCTATTTTTTACTATCTTTACGGTAAACCATCGGTGCTACCTGTAGCATACCGGTTTGTAATCCATTCAGTGACTCTGAATGGCCGACAAATAAATATCCCCCTGGCGCTAACTGCTGTTCAAATTTTTTTACCAGTGCATATTTCACCTTATTATCAAAATAAATCATGACATTACGGCAAAAAATAATATCCATTTTCTGCTTGATAGCAAAACTTCTATCCGTTAAATTACAATAATCAAAGTGTATTGATCGCCTTATTTCCGGCCCCATCTGCACCAGACCCGAATCTGGATCACGGCTTTTTAGCAGATATTTTTTTCTGAGTTGCTCCGGCATAGCACTTATCTGTTGTTCAGTATAAATTCCCTGACTTGCTTTTTGTAAACATGAGGGTGAAATATCCGTTGCCAGAATTTTGTAGTTAAAACCCCGGTTTCGCAATTGCGCATCAGCCAGCACTATTGAGAGCGTATAAGCTTCTTCACCCGTCGAACAACCTGCACTCCATACCTGTAACGTTTTTTCAGCTTGCTGATCTATGCGTTTTAATTTTTCGGCTACCACGGTATTTATCAAATAGTCGAAGTGCGCTGATTCACGAAAGAAACTGGTTTTATTGGTGGTAATGACATCAATGAGCTGTTTCTGCTCATTAATACCCTCCGTACTGTTAAGCACATAATTCAGATAACTATGAATACCATCAAAACCCAGCTGAATGATGCGTTTTCGCAATCGCCCTTCAACCAGTGACTGCTTTGTTGTCGGCAACTGAATACCAACCTGCGTATTGATAAATTCAGCTACACGCTGCATATCCTTTTCTGACAAATGATCAGAGTTATTTATTGCCGCACTATCGTGATAATTGCCGGTTTGTATTCGCTGTGGTCTTAGCATATTTTTACTCTATTAATATTTTCCATTACGACAAAACCTTCTATCTACGGACTTTTATCGGCTAATAATGTGAAAACTTTAGTTGCTGATTTATCCTTTTTAACAACCCTATCTTCTTTAGCAGCCCTTATTTTTATGACTTATTCAGAGCATCTCTGAGGATATATCCTGTTCTCATGCTCTGCGTGAGAATGCATACGTAACGAGCCACGTAAACAGTGACCGGATTCCCCATGTAGAGCATAAGAACCGGTCAATTACAGACGTTATTGTCGATATATCAGTATTCTGGAGATGATTAAATTTATACGATATGCTACGATTAGTATTAATACTTTTTTCAGTTACCACTGGTAACCCAAAATTGCCTGCCAAATTTTTACCTGGGGCGCTGTCCCGGTATCAGTGCTGCTTTACGGCCAAACAGTACCGTTATGAATATTAATCCTGCTAGTATTTTTCCTTTTTTACAATGGTTTCGCCTGCTTACCCCATCCAGCATTAAAGCCGACTTTCTGGCGGGCATTACCGGTGCGGTTATCGTACTTCCGCAGGGTGTCGCATTTGCGACTATTGCGGGTTTACCGCCTGAGTATGGCCTTTACACTGCCATGGTTACGCCTATTTTTGCAGCCTTATTTGGATCCTCTCGTCATCTGGTTTCGGGGCCAACTACTGCCATTTCCATTGTTGTTTTTTCATCTATCAGTAATTATGCCGAGCCTGGTAGCGCTGAGTTTATTAACCTTACCCTTACATTGACCTTCCTTGCCGGTGTCTATCAGCTTGGTTTTGGTCTGGCACGTCTGGGCACACTGGTTAACTTTGTTTCTCACACCGTGGTCATCGGTTTTACTGCCGGGGCGGCCATTCTGATTGCCAGTAGCCAGATGAAGCATGTGTTGGGTATTCCTATGCCAAAAGGGCAATCTTTTCTGACAACATGGTCAACTATTTTTTCTCACCTTGGCCAGATTAACTATTATCTGGTAATCATTGCCCTGATCACGCTACTTGTCGCATTACTTATCAAAAAATTTACGCCAAAAATCCCTAACCTGCTTATTGGTATGGTTGTGGGTAGTGTGCTGGCATTGTTTTTAGCTGACTACACCAGCAGTATCAGGCTGGTAGGTGAAATACCTGCTCATTTGCCGCCGTTTTCAAGCCCCGCCTTTTCACTCGAAACCATTCGTCAACTGGCGCCTCAGGCATTTGCTGTTGCCTTGCTGGGCCTGATTGAAGCCGTTTCGATCAGCCGGGCAGTAGCCAGTAAATCTGGACAACGTATTGATGCAAATCAGGAATTTATTGGTCAGGGCATTTCTAATATTTGCGGCAGCTTTTTTTCCAGTTATGCTGGCTCAGGTTCCTTTACCCGTTCAGGTATTAACTATGAAGCCGGGGCAAAAACACCTTTGTCGGCTATTTTTGCCGCCATTTTATTAATGGCTATTGTGTTGCTGATTGCACCTTTAACCGCCTACCTTCCTGTCGCTGCAATGGGCGGGGTAATTCTACTGGTTGCCTATAATCTGATTAACTTTCATCATATAAAGGAAATTTTACTTAACAGCCGCTCTGAAACGGCTATTTTGCTCACTACCTTCTTCGCTACACTGTTCCTTGAGCTGGAATTTGCGATTTATATGGGTGTTTTATTATCACTGATATTTTTTCTGGCAAAAACATCATCACCCCATATACCCACCTTATCCATCGATGTTGATGAAAAATCCGGTCGGCGTCAGTTAATTAATATTCAGAAAAAACCATTAAAACAGTGCCCACAATTAAAGATTATACGCATTGATATGTCGATATATTTTGGTTCAATCAATCAGATACAGAACAAAATAAGCCAGATAGTTGAAAATGAAAAAATCTACCATATTCTTGTTGTTGGTACAGGGATTAACTTTATTGATATGGCGGGTGCAGAAGCACTGGTCGCTGAAAACGCAAAATTACGCAGGCTGGGTGGTGGTTTATATTTTGTTGGCCTGAAAGCCTCGGTTTATGAATTTGCGGCTCGTACTTCTTTTATTCGTAAAATTGGCGGTCATCATTTTTTTGATTCCAAAGCGGATGCCATTCGACGAATTTATTATCGGCTGGATAAATCTATCTGCAAAACCTGTCCCGCACTTATCTTTGAAGAATGTCAGTAAATGTTGGTCAGGTTAATAATAAAAATGGAATCAAAGGCTGTTTCCATTACTAATAGGTGATTAAGACGGGTTTGATTTTTTTATAATCAGGCATGGTCATCCCTGCATCGGCATTGATATACGTTGGATCGGTCACCATATATTTTCTGCCTTTATAGTTAACACTATCACCTTTAACTTTTTCATTAAAATACACAGCCGCTGCTACATGCCCAGGGTAATCCAGTCCAATGACATCCAGGCCCAGCAGATTTTTCACCAGCCAGGCAAATAATACCGCCCTGTCCTCACAGTCTGAATAGGGATAATACAGCGTCTCTTCAGGAAACAGATAATTCTCTTCACCAAATTGCTGCTGATCCGTTTTATAGTGCAGGGCAGTCTGTACAAAACGTAACAGAAAGTTAACTGCCTGTTGTTCAGACATGTTTTTCATATCATTAGCAAGCTGTTGTTTTAAAGGTTTGGCTATTTCAGTTTCAACACCTGAGCTAAAATATAATGGCAGGCTCATTTGCGGATAGGATCTAAAAAAATCTATCCGCCCCTGATCATAACCTGTCTTGATAGAATAAAGTTGTCCCTTATAACGGAAGGATAATTCCCGGCGATTGACTTTTGCATTGGCGCCAACCACTGCAGTTACTTTCATATTCAATGCTTTTACGTTACCCGGATACTGGCTATCATAGGTATAAACCTCGCCTGGAAATTGCCTGGTATTATTAAAACTTACTGCATAATAGCGTTTGCCGGCAAATCTAAAATAGGGTAAATCGAACAATTTCTGCTGTGTACGAATTAACAGATAAACCTTATTTCTACTGTAGGCAATTCTCGCCTGATAGGCTGATTTGGTCAGCAGAAACCAGCTGAGTAGTGCACTTTCATTACTACCTGAACCATCAATCGCATCACTGATTTTATGCACCAGTACGGCGTAAGCCCAGTCTGTCAACTTAAGCCCCGTTTTCTGCTGATTTAACTGCACCAGCAGCCTATCATAATCTGCATGGCTCAACCCTGACCAGTAATCACTGATGGCATTTTTACCAACAGGATAGGCCAGTTGAATCTGCAATCGACGATCATAATAAAAACTTAATGAGCGGCCATAATATTCGATGGTTATTTTTTCACCTGATAGTGGGATAACTGGAACGACGTCAGCCGGTACAGGTATTGGTGGTATCAGTGGTGTCGATGGCGGCAGATTAACAACCACTGGTTTCGGGACTGACTGTGGTTTTTGTGGGGTGGAGATTTCCGGTTCTGGTGGTGCTACTGGCATAACAACCGGCTTGGGGGTTATATCACGCTGCTGGCCTTTTTTTAAATCGACAGTGATCCATTGTGCTTTTAAAAAGGCAGTAAATTCTTTATCTTTTTTATCTTTATATTGTTCAAATGCCTGTTTCTGTTGCTGTACGCCTAGCTGTTGCTGCTGCGCCCATTGAAGAAAATCCGAATTAGCAGCTACAGCCAACCAGGGTCGCGATACTATCAGCAGGATACCGGCAGCTATATTAAGCAGATAAAAATGTATTTTCTTTTTCATAATATTGCTGCTTATAACTCAAAAAGCCGGTTAAAGTCATAATAAGAAGATGACTTTAACCGGCTTTCAATATTACTGGTTGCCACACAAAATACATGGCATTCAGGCGTATCTATTGATTCGACTTCTGCGCGGCAATGGCAGCAGCCAGCTCATCCTGACCTTTCTGGGCTTTAAACTGTTGCCACAAGGCACGGTCGTTACCCATGCTGGTCTTCAGTGCATTGACTGTTTCTGTTTTTACTGCAGCTGGATCCATGCCAACAAGAACATATAGATTTCCTTTTGGGCTGGTACGTGTTTTATATATTTTAGACCCAACCAGACTCTCATCGGTTATCTGTTTGGTCACCGAAGTATTTACCTTATCGACGGTTTCTGAATCTGCAGCGCCGGTAGTTTCCGCATAGAGCTTAACCATATTTTCTACATGTACTTTCATTGCCTGCGCCAGCTGTACACGGGCGTCGGTTGCCGCCATATTTTTCATAAAACTATAACCCGCCTTTGACTTTTCAGCCGTACCAACAGCTGAGACGGCGATACCTTCTACGGGTTGGTCACAGATCCAGCCCGGTGCGGACGTTGATGGATCATCCGGGAAAACGCAGTCAGCAACAGGTGCTGCCTTCTTCACCTCTTCCTTACTGCAAGCCGCCAGTAAAACCATTAACAATAAAAAACTCGTTTTTATCAAAGCCTGCTTCATCTGTTTCATTTAATCTCTCCCAAATGTATTTACAACAGTATAGTCACTTTCATCCGTTTATTACTGAAACAGATGAAAAGGATGGTTGTTCAAGACCATCAATACGGGCGTCGAGTTTACTGTTAGCGTTTACTCGCCGATGTATGTTTACTTTCCTTTTTAATTAAATAATTAAGAATCTTAATCAAATTTTCATAGCTGCCTGCCATCTGTCCACTTAATTTGTATTTGCCATTGACAAAAACAGCTGGAACACCATCAACTTTATAAGCAGTGAGCTTTTTAATCCCTTTGCGCATTTGTGTATCAACACTAAATGAATTGTAGGCTTCGATAAATTTCTGTTTATCTATACCCTGAGTAGCAAGGAAATTTGCCATATCATGCTCGGTATCCAGGCGCTGGTGATTTTTGTGTATTGCATCGAATATTTTATCATGCACCTGTTCTATCACACCCATATCTAGCAAGGCATAATAAGCTCGCGCCTGTACTTTCCAGCTGGGACGAAAAACCGCTGGTATACGAATAAACGTTACATTTGCCGGTTTGGTCTTATTCCACTGACTAATATAAGGTTCAAAATGGTAACAGTGCGGGCACCCGTACCAGAAAAATTCCAGCACTTCAATATTCTTGCCCGTTTCCGTTGGCTGAGGTTCAATGGCCGCATAATTGACGCCTTCCTTATACTGCTCAGCGTGGACAAGCGTGCTGAATGAAAATAAAAACAAAATAAATAATAGATACTTTTTCATACTTTTTACTCTTTGAATATTATCCAGAAATATTATTTTTTAATATGCTGTTACTAAATATACTGTTACTATATATGCTGTGACTGAATTTGCTATTACTGGCCAGATAGTATTGAACCGTTGTTATCAAATCCGTTGTTTAATTATTACATTGATAGTTTTATCTGTATGCACATCATTGACCTTGACAGTGCCGATATAATCACCCGGCCTGGCAATAGCTGAACCGGAAGTAGTCACTCTGGCCGAAATAATGACCTTACCAAATGCACTCATATTCATTCCTTTCATCATTGCCATGCTGTCACTTAATACTATCGTTGCAGGAAACTGGGATAATTTCATCCTCTTAACTGCCAGCGGCATTTTTGGCCCCTGTTGCGCTTTCGCATAGACAAACACATCGGCATCGCCTTTAAACTGCTGTTTTACTTCTTTACTTACTGTTACATGAATATGTAATACTGCCGGTTGTGATGATGCCGATGAGCTTGATCGTGCTGGCCTGGTTGTTTGTGTCGTCGCAACACTCATTGCTCTGATTTTTTTGATCGCCTCCATACTTTCAAGTTCCGGCATTTTTTCGCCAGAAGCTATTAACTTTCTACGTGCTGCCGTTACATAACCGAGAATAATCTGTTTTAGTTTGGCGTTTTTCACTGTGCCTGTATCTGCCAGCAGAGTCATATAGTTAATGCTTTTATGATAATCCCCTGCCTGAAATTCTGCCACGCCGGCAAACCACATTGCCTTCATATTTCCCGGCTGCAGTTTAAGCACTTTTAAGATCAGCCTTTTTGATGGCTCGCCAAACTGCTTGTTATTCTGCAACGCCATGCTTTCTGCCTGTGCCAGCATAAGATCGGTATTTTTGGGTGACAGAGCCAGCGCTTTGCCAAAAGCCTGTGTTGCTTTGGCATAATCTTTTGTATATTCGTAGGCGCGCCCTAGCATGGTCCAGTCTTCCACGCTGCCGCCACGTGCATCAATTCGCTGCTGCAGCTTTTTTATCATCTCAGGAATCGACATTTGATGCTGCCGAGCCATTTGTGCCTGCGTCTGTCCCTGTTCGGCAGTCTGCGCCTGTGTTGCTTCTGACATGGCTGAATACATCCCTAGATTAAGGTAAAGCACGACAGCAGTTATTGGCACAAATACGGCAATGATTACTGCGACAACAGGCTTACGTTTTAGCGGCATCACCGAGGCAGTAGCCCTGTCTACAGATTCATCCGCGACATCAATCAGCAACTCTCGTTCCAGTTCATTACACGCGAACTGATAATGTGCCTGATCAATGATACCGTCCTCCAGATCTACTTTCAGCTCTTTTAATTTATCATCAAAAATGCTTACGTTACTTTCTCTATAAGCAACTTTACTGCGTTGGCGTACTCGCAACAAGGGGATGACGAGTAGCGTAATGGCTATTAGGCTCATCAGTAGCAGGGTACCCCAGAACTCGATATTCATTGATGTTTAGTCTCCTGATCCACAGAGGTAGTCATTTTTTCTGTATGCAGTTTTTTAATTCTTTCCAGCTCGGCAGGACTCAACTCATCCTCTTCCGGTTTATCCGCCTTGTGGCGAATTATCTTCAGCACAAATATTATCGACAGCACAAATAAGAGACCCGGTCCCAGCCATAATAACCAGGTAAGTGGTTTAAATGGTGGGCGAAACAGAACATAATCACCATAACGCTGTACCATATAAGCTTTGATCTGATCTTCTGTTTTACCCTGTTCTATCATATTATAAACCTGTCGCCTCAGGTCTTTGGCCAGATCAGCATTGGACTCTGCAATCGCTTCATTCTGGCATACCAGACAGCGTAGTCCCTCACTTAATTTTTGAAATAACTGTTCATGTTGCCTGGAATCAAATTTGAATGTTTCAATGGGCGCAGCAGTGGCGCAGGCAATAAATAAAAATGCCATTAAACCCGTTATAAACTGCTTTTTCATTACTTCAATGCCTTCATTTTTTTAAGTAAAGCTTTCAGGTTATCGGGGTCGGCCAGGGAACCAATCACTTTATAACGAATGATCCCATGCCGATCAACCAGAAATGTTTCTGGCGCACCATAAACACCCCAGTCGATCGCAACCCGACCGGTTCTATCAACAATAACTTTTCGGTACGGGTTACCCAGTCGTTGTAGCCAGGCTTTGGCATCAGCCGCTTTATCTTTGTAATTAAAACCGATAATTCGGATACCCTGACGGCTTAGTCTTTTAACTTCCGCATGCTCCTGACGGCAGACAAAACACCAGCTCGCCCAGACATTAACCAGCGTTATATGCCCCTTTAGATCTTTATCACTAAAACTACCGGCCTGATTCAGTAAGGGCAGGGTAAATTTTGGCACAGGTTTATTGATCAGCGGTGAAGGTACCAGGCGTGGATTTAGCGTTAGACCAAACCCCAGTAATGCTGCCAGTATAATAAAAAAGATTAATGGCGCAAAACGCCGGAATGTTGATGGTTTTGTATCACTCATATATTGTTACTTTAAAATAGATGGAACAGTCTCTGTACCAGAAACCGGTCTAAAATCTACAAGTTGAAGCACCTCATCACAGAAGCTGCCTGTATAATTGAAAAAAGTTGTTTCATGATTCAACCAGCACTTCTCTGCTACGTCTAAAGCTGATTCTCTGTTTAACTTTCTGACGATATCGACGGTCACTAACTGCGATAAAACCACCCATTGCCATAAACAGACAACCTGCCCAGATCCAGCGAATCATGGGTTTGTAATAAATTCGCATACTCCATGCACCATTACTTAATGGCTCACCCAGAGCAGCATAAAGATCCCTGAACAGACCGATATCAATGGATGCTTCGGTCATCGGGTTTCCTCGGCCACCATAGGTTCGTTTCTGAGGGTGTAACACGCCTATTTTTTCTTTATTTTTCAGGATGGTTATGGTTGCCTGGTTAGCCACATAATTTGGCCCGGGTGTTTTTTTGATACCATCAAAACGGAATTCATAACCGGCAATGTTATAACTTGTGCCCGGATCCATACGTAAATCTTTTTCGACACTATATGTGGTGGTAATGGCAATGCCGATAACAAATAAACTAACCCCGAGATGTGCCAGCACCATGCCGAGATAAGATCGGGACAGGTGACGATGTTGTTTTATACGTACCACTAAATCACGCAATGCAGTTAATGCTACCCATAATGCACCAGCAAGTCCCAGACCGGTTTTTATGTTTAGCCCATCCTCGAACACAAAGGGTGCTAACAAACCCAGTACCAGTGAGATGATGAAAATGGTGGTTGCTATTCTGGCAATCCTCGGCCAGCTATCGCCTTTCCAGCGTATCATCGGGCCAATACCCAACAGCAGCAGCAAGGGAATAGAAATCAAGGAAAACATGACATCAAAATAAGGTCGGCCAACTGAAATTTTACCTATTCCTAAAGCATCAACAAGCAGAGGATACATGGTGCCGACAAAAACTGCAGCGGCGGCGGTGACAAAAACAATATTATTCAATAATAATGCTGTTTCACGCGAAAACCAGTCAAAACGCCCACGACTGACTACGGTCGCTGAACGCCAGGC
This sequence comes from Gammaproteobacteria bacterium, assembly GCA_015488885.1. Classification (GTDB taxonomy): domain Bacteria; phylum Pseudomonadota; class Gammaproteobacteria; order SZUA-229; family SZUA-229; genus S010-25. Next base: position 14,507 of record WFMW01000013.1, read on the forward strand.
ATATAGCGCTAGCGAGCCACCAATAACAACACATAAGAAAGCCAGGATATAAACACCACGGCGCGGATCGGTTGCAAAAGCATGCACCGAAACCAGTACACCTGAGCGTACAATAAAGGTTCCCACCAGGCTCAGGGAAAAAGCCAGAATAGCTAATAAAACCGTCCAGCTTTTAAATACACCACGTTTTTCGGTACTGGCTAATGAATGAATCAGCGCGGTGCCCGCAAGCCAGGGCATAAATGAAGCATTTTCTACTGGATCCCAGAACCACCAGCCGCCCCAGCCAAGTTCGTCATACGCCCACCAGCTGCCTAGCGCAATACCAATCGTTAAAAAGGCCCATGCAACCGTTGTCCACGGTCGCGACCAACGCGCCCAGGTAGCGTCCAGCTTGCCACCTAACAATGCGGCCACTGCAAAAGCGAAAGCAACTGAAAAACCCACATAGCCGATATATAACATCGGAGGATGCATCGCCAGACCGGGATCCTGTAGTAATGGATTTAACTGATTACCATCTATTGGTGCTGGAAAAATGCGTTCAAAAGGATTTGAGGTAAACAACATGAAAGTAAGAAACCCAACACTAACCATGCCCATTACCGCTAATACTCTTGCCACAAGAACATCCGGCAAATGACGACTGAATGCTGCCACGGCGACTGTCCACACGGAGAGAATCAATGTCCATAATAACAGGGAACCTTCATGTGCACCCCAGACACCAGAGATACGATAGAGCAGTGGCTGTACCATATTGGAGTTTTCTGCCACATATAACACAGAAAAATCATGTACGATAAAGGCGCGCGTTAGAATGGCGTAGGCCAGACCAACAAATAAAAATTGTGTTAATGCTGCCGGACGCGCCATCGACATCATGACTGTATCATTTTTTGCTGCGCCAATAATCGGCACAATACTCAGCACTACTGCCACAGCAAAAGCAAGTATTAATGAAAAATGGCCAAATTCTGGAATCATAAAAATTCTCTATGTTATATTGTGTATTTGTATGTTGCTTTAGGGTTTAGCTTTCCTGATACAAGCACACTGAAAAATTAAATGGTACCGTTTTTACGTTGTTCGGCTTTAAGCTTTTTGCCCGCCTTGAGTGCAGCAGCGACTTCCGGTGGCATATACTTTTCATCATGCTTGGCCAGTACCTGTTCGGCAACAAAGGTACCATCAGGGTTTATCCGCCCCATAGCAACAATTCCCTGTCCTTCTCTGAATAGATCAGGGAGTATTCCGGTGTACTTTATCTTCACTGTAGCGGCATTATCGGTCACCACAAAACGCACACCTAAATCTTTTGTATCACGTTTAACACTGCCTTTTACTACCATTCCACCAACTCTGAATGAATGGTGTGCAGGTGCTTCACCGGCTTTTACCTGTGATGGACTGTAAAAATACAGCAGATTTTGATTAAAGGCTTTTAAGCCCAGTGCGGTGGCAATAATAACGCCGATTAAAACGCCTACCACCAGCAGTTTTCTCTGACTTCTTTTACGCATAACTTTACCTTATATCAATCCGCATACTAAGCCGGATTTTTCATGGAAATGAGACATTTAACTTGCTGTCGCACCCTGAACACTATTACCGTGCAATGCTATTGTCGTGCAATATAGCGTCTCGCCTGATGGCTCGTTTAATCCGGGCAATAACTTTTTTACGTTGCATTAACGGTAATACAACATTACCCACAATTACCACGAAAGCTAATGCATAGGATGACCACACATAAACGGCATAACCGCCCATGGCAAAAAATTCTGACCAGTTCATAATTGTTCGATCAACTCCCGCACCCAGCGTCGGTTTCTTTCCCGATACAACACTTCATTACGTGTGCGTACCAGAATAACTGCAAAATAAAACAGCTGAAATGCCAGCGCCATTAACAACAGTGGTATCAGCATATGAATATCTATTGAAGGTTTGGCAAACTTGGTAACCGTAGCACCCTGATGCAGCGTATTCCACCAGACCACTGAATAGTGGATAATCGGGATATTAACCACCCCGACAATAGCCAGCAAACCACTGGCTTTATCGGCAGTACGCTGGTCTTCGATAGCCGACTGCAATGCCATATAACCAAAATACAAAAATAATAATATTAATTCCGAGGTCAACCGCGCATCCCATACCCAGTAGGTTCCCCACATTGGTTTACCCCACAGTGAGCCAGTCACCAGTGCCAGGAAGGTAAATGATGCCCCAATCGGAGCGCTTGCCACCGCGACCATGTCCGCCAGCTTGATCTGCCAGATTAAGCCAATACCAGCAGACACGGCCATAACGACATAAATAAACAAAGACATCCATGCCGCTGGCACATGGACAAACATAATACGATAACTTTCGCCCTGTTGATAATCAGGTGGGGCAACAAACAACCCCTGATACAACCCTACTATCATCAGCAGAGCAGTCGGCACCGCAAACCATGGGATCAGTTTTGCTGATATCACATAGAAATGTTTGGGTGATGAAAAACGCTGTATCCAGTGCCACATAATTATACCTTATCTAATTAACGCTATATTAGAACAACGGGTTCCAAAAATATATCCGAAAACATATAAAAAGAAGAAAGGAAACGCACCTCTTGCGCCCTGTTTTATAACGTAACGCCTGATTATAAGCCAGCTTATCTTATTATTCTCTGACATTTTAGCGGGCAGCCGTTATACGTAAAGCCACTGCTGTTGCCAGCGGTGCCAGAGACAAAGCCAGTGCCAGTACCGCACCAAGAAACAGCAATTGCCCACTGACACGCATTCCATCCATGGCCACATCTACCGCATTGGCGCCAAAAATTAATATTGGAATATATAGCGGCAGCACGATAAGAGACAGTAAAACGCCGCCACGGTTCACCGCAACGGTAAGCGATACCCCGATTGCGCCAATCAGGCTCAATACCGGGGTACCCAGTAACAGACTAAAGATTAATGCTGGCAGAGCATGATTGGGTACCGACATAAACAGACCCAGCAATGGTGCGATTAATACCAGTGGCAAACCGGTCAGCAACCAGTGCGCAAACACCTTCGCCAGTACCAGTATCATTAATGGATTTGGACTCAGCATCAGCTGATCCAGTGAACCATCCTCATAATCCTGCTTGAACAGACGATCCAGTGATAATAACACCGACAGCAGAGCTGAAACCCAGATAACGCCGGGAGCCATCTGCCGTAATGCATCGGGCGTTGGCGATACAGCAAGCGGAAACAGACTCACAACCAGTACAAAAAAAATCAGCGGGTTTGCCAGCTCATGAGGGGATCGCAATGCAAGCCGCAAATCACGTAACAGTAAATGATAAAATGCGGTTAACATAATTCTGTCGTAGACCTTGTCTGGCTGGTTTGTTTATGTGCCGACGCACCACCCAGAGCAACAGAGCGCATTCCACCATCCAGCGCCATACCATGATGGGTAGTAAAAATAACACTGCCACCGGTAGCGCGATGTTGCAGAATCATAGCTTCCACCAACGCCACACCAGAAACGTCCAGCGCGGTAAGCGGTTCATCCAGAATCCACAGTTTTGCCTTCGCCAGCAAAATAAATGCCAGTAGAATCCGCCGTCGTTGACCCGATGACAGTGCTTTTCCCGGCACATCATCAAACCCGTTTAAACCAACCCTGGCCAGTGACTGCTCAATCACATCGACAGACACAGCCTGTGAACGCGTGTCCAGCAAGGCACGAATATTTTCAGCAACGCTTAAATCACCTTTTATACATGGCAGATGGCCAATATAAACCATCCTGGCATAATAATCTTCGCGTGCCTCCTGCAAACGCTGACCCTGCCAGCACACGTCACCCGACTCAGCCTGACGCAGACCACATAAAATACGTAGCAGACTGGTTTTACCACTGCCATTAGCACCTTCTATCTGTAACACTTCCCCGTCTGACAGAGAAAAGCAGAGATCCTCAAACAGGAGCCTGTCATCGCGTCTGCATTCCAGTGATTTTACTTCAAGTAATGGCATGATTCTTTATCAGTAATATAACCGCCAGTGATATAATCCAAAAAGGGATGGCAATGCCATCCCTTTCACAGTATCCAGATTATTCAGGCAACATTTATTGCTTAAGACTTGCGATATAATTTGCCAGTGATTGAATATCATCATCGGACAGTTTGTCCACAACCACCCGCATCACTTTATTCACATCGTTGGTACGTGTTCCAGCTTTGAATGCTTTCAACTGCGCGACTACATACGGCACATACTGGCCCGTTAATTGAGGATAACCACTGCCGGCATTGCCAGCACCGGTTGGACCATGACATGCCTTGCAGGCAGGAATATGTTTCTGCAAATCACCACCATTATACAGTTCACGTCCACGCGCAATTTTAGCAGCATCAAACGGTGCCGTGCTTTTGATTTTTTGCGACTGGAAATAAGCCCCCAGATTGGCCGCATCCTGTTTGCTTAACGGCGTAGCCATACCAAGCATGAGCGTATTTTTACGCTTGACATTGGCCTTAAAGGCGGCCAGCTGTTCAACAATGTATCGCTCATTCTGACCAGCCAGTTTCGGGTAAGTTGCGACAAGACTATTACCGTCTAAACCATGACAACCACCACAGACAGCAGCTTTTATTTTACCTGCTGCGACATCACCTAACGCAAAGGCATTCTGCGACAGCACAGAAATAACCAGCAACAGACCTAAAAAAACTTGTTTCATCATATTAAACTCCACGCAACCGGGCCCAAATTCGGGCAATAAAGTGGCGCAGATTTTACACCACTGGCCACTCACTAACAACCGCGCATTATTTTTCCCTCGAGCAATATCAATAAAATAGAAAAAATATCAATAAAATAAACAACTTATAAAATCATCCTGGCAATACTGCTATTTAATTTTTACCCCGTCCCGGCTCCGACAGACCTTACTCATAGATTCCAGCCAATATTTTAGGGTACACTGCTTTATTGTTTATTAACCTGCAACACTTCATTATGCAAAACCAGTATTATCGACAGGCTCATTTTCTAATTAGTGCAAACACAGCAAAACAATTTCCACAGGGCGGGGTAGAAATCGCTTTTGCCGGTCGCTCAAACGCCGGTAAATCTAGTGTAATCAATACATTATGCGATAACAAAGGCCTTGCTCGCATCAGCAAAACACCAGGACGAACACAGCTGATAAATTTTTTTAACCTGGATGATGATCATCGCCTGGTTGATTTACCCGGCTATGGTTTTGCCAGGGTTCCGCTGGCAATAAAAAAACAATGGGAAGCATTAATGGCACAATACCTGAGCGAGCAGACATCATTACAGGGACTGGTAATTATTATGGATATACGTCATCCACTTAATGATTATGACCAGCAAATGCTCCACTGGTGCATGCATTACCAGTTACCTGTACATATATTACTTAACAAAGCCGATAAGATTAAACGCAATGCCCAACAACAAGGCCTTCATCAGGTAAGGAAACAACTCAAACAGGAACACATAGAGGCTAGTGTTCAAGCTTTTTCCGCACTAAAAAAGACCGGCCTGGAAACACTGGTCGATAAACTGGATGACTGGTTACAATGGAAAAACTGTTGACCCATAAAA
>WFMW01000014.1 GCA_015488885.1 Gammaproteobacteria bacterium
TGGTGCGGTGCGTGCCGCCTGCTGGTTAGCAGATAAAAAAGCAGGGTTATATGATATGCAGGATGTATTAGGCTTAAGCTAATTATAATGCTTAATGTTTAATTCTTTATCTCGTTCCTATTGCTCTGCGTGGGAATGCATACGTTATGGTCAACGTAAACAGATGTGGAAGGCTACCATGCAGAGCGTGGTAGCCGGTAAACCAGTGGCAATAATAAACCAGTAATATAAACCACTATAACAAAAAACCAAAAAAGGTGTCAGATGAATGTTGCTAATATAGCCGTTGTTTTTCCGGGTCAGGGTTCGCAGTCAACAGGTATGTTAGCTGATTATGCACAAACCTGGCCGCAGATAGAACAAACCTTTGCCGAAGCTTCTGCCATAGTTGGTTATGACTTATGGGCTATTTGCTGTCATGGTCCGGTTGAGAAAATCAACCGGACTGAAATTACCCAGCCTCTTATGCTGGCTGCCGATATTGCGGTGATGCGGGTAATGGAACAGCAATGTATGTTAACGCCTTTTGTTTTTGCCGGTCATAGTCTGGGTGAATATGCGGCGCTGGTTGCTGCACAGGCGCTGACCTTTGAAAATGCGATTAAACTGGTTGCCAAACGTGGTCAGTTAATGCAGCAGGCAGTCCCGGAAGGTGAGGGAGCAATGGCGGCGATTATCGGTTTATCCGATGATGTGGTTATTGAAACCTGTCAGCAAGTAGCGGAAGATACCGGGTTGGTGGTCGAAGCGGTAAACTTTAATTCACCGGGGCAGGTTGTGATTGCCGGTAATCGTGCGGCGGTTGAACAGGCTAATGAGGCATTAAAAGAAGCGGGCGCAAAACGTGCCCTGCCGTTACCGGTTAGTGTACCTTCGCATAGTGCGTTAATGCAACCGGCTGCGCAGCAGCTTGAACAATATTTGCAAACCATTGAGATTAAAACACCAGTTACTCAGGTGATTCATAATTTTGATGCTCGATCGCATGATGAACCGGATGCCATTCGAGATGCACTGACTAAACAGCTGTATAATCCGGTGCGATGGACAGAATCCATTGCCATTATTTCTGATGGTGCTGAAGTGATAGTTGAATGTGGTCCTGGTAAAGTACTCGGTGGCCTTACCCGCAGAATTAATGCTAATGTGAGTAGTTTTTCACTTGATTCAATGCGCTCAATGGATCGTTTTCTGGATTCAATGCAATAAAAAGTCAGTATTAAACCGAATATTTCATGGGAAAGCTATAAATATGGCTTAACATAATGAATATACTAATAAATATTGGTATATTAGAAAAATACACGATGTACCTGTTGCCCGCTATGCAGTTTTTGGGAAAATCTCAGCGGCCATTTTTGCCGATTCGCCTGTAACCATAGCTATGGCTATGCTTTTCGGCGAATCGACAAAACTGACACACTGAGATTTCCCCAAAATCCTGCATTCCCATGAAATATTCGGGTTAAATATGCTGGGCAGTGGTAAGTTTTTTGAAGTATATGTTTATATGTTAATAGGTAATAGTATAAATGAACAAACAACTTGAAGGTGAGGTGGCTCTGGTGACAGGGGCTAGTCGAGGGATAGGTAAAGCGATTGCCGAACGCCTGGCTGAACGTGGTGCTCGTGTTATTGGTACCGCAACCACCGATAGCGGGGCTGAAAAAATAACCACTTATCTGGCATCATCGGGCGGTAAAGGTATGTGCCTGAACGTAACGGATACTGATTCCATTGCCGCTGTGATTAAAGCAGTTAATAATGAATTCTCTGCGGTGAGTATTCTGGTAAACAATGCCGGTATCACCAGAGATAATCTATTAATGATGATGAAAGAGAATCAGTGGCAGGATGTTATTGATACCAATCTGACGGCCATTTACCGTTTGTCCAAAGCCTGTGTGCGTGGCATGATGAAGGCCAGAAAAGGCCGGATTATCAATATTGCCTCAGTTGTCGGTTTAACGGGTAATCCTGGGCAGGCAAATTATGCGGCAAGTAAGGCCGGGATGCAGGGTTTTAGCAAATCACTGGCGCGGGAGATCGGCTTACGAAATATTACCGTCAACTGTGTTGCGCCTGGTTTTATCGATACCGATATGACGCGTGAATTACCGGACGTGCAGCGTGAGGCTTTGATCAAACAGATACCCTTGAATCGCCTGGGTAATGTTGAAGATATTGCCGCTGCGGTATGTTTTCTGGCGGGATCTGAGGCCGCTTATATTACTGGCGAAACCATTAATGTAAATGGTGGAATGTATATGCCATAGAAAAAAACGGTCATTTTGCAAAAATAAGTGATGCTTGCTAATGACGTTTAATATTAACATTAACTGATAAAATATTGATTAAATAAAAATTTATGTGTAAATTCGTATAAATCTTTTATCTCGATTTACACTGGCAAGCTGTGCTTATTTTAACTAGAATAGCGCAACTTGAAAGTTCAAATACTGAATTGGTAATACCGGCTGCTAAAAGACAGGGCGGTTTAATCAATCAGACTGTATAAACCAAGAGGAAAATTTAATGAGCACAGCTGAAGAACGCGTTCGTAAAATAGTCATTGAGCAGTTGGGTGCAACTGAAGAACAGGCCACTAATGAAGCATCATTTGTCGATGATCTGGGTGCTGATTCACTGGATACTGTCGAGTTGGTGATGGCGCTTGAGGAAGAGTTTGAATGTGAAATTCCAGATGAAGATGCTGAAAAAATTACCACTATTCAGCAGGCCATCGATTACGTTAATAGCCACAGCAGCTAGGAGCCCGGGACGTAGAAAATAACCGGCTGCAAATCCGCCATGAACCATTATCTCAGCTTATCCAACTCCTTAAATAGAACGACTATTCGCCTCGTTCGATAAACTGAGGTATTGGCCCCTGGCTAATTTTTGCTTCGATCATTTCTACGGCCCAGACTCCTGGAATTCCGCCTGAGATAGAGCATGGCTGAATAAGTCATGAATCGGCATCTTGTAACAAGTCGATATATACCTTCAGGTATTTTATGGTAGTTATTCATAGCAGTTACCTGAGTGTGACTGCCATCTGATTTATGTATTTTCAGGATATGTTTCTCAGTTATATGGCCAGGAACATTTTAACGCTGTCATCGCCTGACCAATGGTTTGCAAGGTATTACATTATTTTCAATAGTATTTCCAATATTATTTCTAACGGGGGTAAATCTTGGCTAAGCGACGTGTTGTTGTTACCGGACTGGGTATTGTCTCACCCGTCGGTCTAAATTTGAATGAAAGCTGGAGCAATATCCTTGCCGGGCAGTCTGGCGTGGTGGCGATTGACAGCTTTGATACGACTGATTTTCCCGTTAAAATTGCCGGTACCGTAAAAAACTTTGATACTGGCGAGGTGATTGTCAGAAAAGACCTGAAGAAAATGGATACTTTTATTCAGTACGGTATGGTGGCTGCAGATGAGGCGTTGCAAGATTCCGGGCTGGAAATCACTGAAGAAAATGCTGAACGTATCGGTGTGGCGATTGGTTCGGGTATTGGTGGTTTGCCAATGATTGAAGTTAATAATGAAAAGTTGCTGAAAGGCGGGCCGCGGAAGATTTCACCGTTTTTTGTGCCGGGTTCCATTATTAATATGGTATCTGGCAATGTTTCCATCCGTTACGGGGTCAAGGGGCCGAATATCGCCATGGTGACGGCCTGTTCAACCGGTACACATAATATTGGTGAAGCCGCACGGATTATCGCCTATGGCGATGCTGACGTAATGTTTGCTGGAGGTGCTGAAAGGGCATCCTCACCATTAGGCATTGGTGGCTTTGCTGCGGCACGCGCTTTATCTACCCGTAATGATGATCCGGCGGCAGCCAGCCGTCCCTGGGATAAAGACCGCGATGGCTTTATTTTAGGTGATGGTGCAGGGGTATTGATGCTGGAAGAATATGAACATGCGAAAGCACGCGGGGCGCGTATTTATGCCGAATTTTCCGGATTTGGCTATAACTGTGATGCCTATCATATGACCACTCCACCCGCTGATGGTCGTGGAGCCGGGCGTTGTATGCAACTGGCGATGCATGATGCAGGGATTAATATTGATGATGTGGATTATATTAATGCGCATGGCACGTCAACGCCGGCAGGTGATCTGGCGGAGACAAATGCCATTAAAGCTGCCTTTGGTGATCAGGCTAACCAGCTGGCTATCAGTTCGACCAAATCCATGACTGGCCATTTACTGGGGGCTGCGGGCGGTATTGAAGCGGTATTCTCAGTGATGGCGATTAAAGACCAGGTGGCACCGCCGACGATTAACCTGCATACTCCTGGCGAAGGTTGTGATCTGGATTATGTTCCATTAACCGCGCGTGAAATGAAACTGAATTATGCTTTGTCCAATTCATTTGGTTTCGGCGGCACGAATGGCACCCTGATATTCAAAAAGTTTGCCTGATAGTTTTGTGTAAAATAGACAGTGATCCTTCAACATTTTCAGGATTTGGGGGTTCAAAAATTGCTCAGCCCAGCGTTGCATCTCTTACCAATGGAATAACCATTGCTTGCAGGCTGTGCCTTGATCTGAACTATTTTTGAACCCCTGAATATTGCCTGATTAGTGTTCGCCTTAGTATACTGGAGCACACGTTCTCTGTGTCCATAATTATTCGTCCTTTCCCCGCCTGTCTGGATATCCATACGCTGGTGCATTTTAATCGTCAACGTTATCCTGCTGCACTGGTCAGCACTGCCTGCCAGGCTGTAAATCAATCAGCCGACTTGAACACGGCTAACTTGAAGAAGACCGCTCTGAAAACGCCAGGTCTGAAAAAAGCGGGTCTGAAAAAAGCCAGTGGCCGTTATGATATTGTATTTGCCTGTCCGCAGCGTTCGCTACAACTGAGTTCAGCCGGTGAGTTATATTACAGTGTGTATGATAAAAATGCGCAGGCAAAGCGTCTGTCTGAGCCACCTGTCCATGACAGCTTTTTTGCTGAACTTGAAAGGTTTTGTGAACAGCAAAAAACCGTCATTGATGCCGAAACCAAACCTGAACTGCCTTTTTATGGGGGCTGGTTTGTGTATTTAAGCTATGAAATGGCCGCTGAAGTTGAACCCTGTTTACAGCTGCCACCGGCAAACAGTGATTTGCCACTGGCGATTGCCATCCGCATACCGGCAGCGGTTATTCGTGATCGTACCACCCGGCAGTGTTATATTGTCGCGGAAAAAACCTCGGCTGCACTTCTGGCTACAATTGAACATGACTGCGTACAGCTAAGCAGCCAGCAGGCGAGCGAGCCACAATCGTCTGCTACCATTCAGCCATCAGTTATTCAGCCATTAATTGAGTCACCGGAAGCGCCCTATCTGGCACAGCTTGAACGGATCAAGCAATATATTTATGATGGTGATATCTTTCAGGCTAACTTATCGCGTTTATGGCGGGTGCAACTGGCTGAGCCGGTCGATGATCTGCTATTATTTAATCTGCTGGCTGAAAATAATCCGGCTTCATTTGCGGCTTTACTGTGTCTGGAGGATGCCGCTATTATCAGCTCCTCACCGGAACGTCTGCTAAGCAAGCGTGGTCATCGGCTTGAAACCCGACCCATTGCCGGTACCCGACCGCGTTCTGAACGCGCGCAGATCGATGCCAGTATGGCCGATGCCTTACTCGCGCATCCAAAAGAACAGGCGGAGCATATTATGCTGATTGACCTGGAGCGCAATGATATGGGACGAGTCTGTGAGCCGGGAAGCATCCGGGTGGATGAATTGATGGTACTGGAAAGCTGGCAGCATGTGCATCATATTGTGTCGAATATCAGTGGCCGATGCCGTGCGGATAAATCCAGTGTCGAGGTATTAACAGCATTGTTTCCCGGCGGTACGATTACCGGCTGCCCCAAAGTGCGCTGTATGGAAATTCTGGCTGAACAGGAACAGCAGCCGCGTGGTGCCTATACCGGTTCGCTGGGGTATATTAATATTGACGGTGATATGGATTTTAATATTTTGATTCGTACCATGGTGCGTGAGCACGACTGGATTTCATTTCGTGCGGGCGGGGGTATTGTGGCCGATTCAGACCCGCAACATGAACTGGCGGAAACCCGGGCGAAAGCCAGAGGTCTGCTAAAGGTTTTTCAGGCGGATGAAAACCCGGCTAAGAAAACGGGCTAAAAGAACAGATGAACAGGGTTAAAAAAAGCAGGGCCGAACAATGCAGAACTGCCTGATTAATGGTATTGCCAGTGATTATATTTCAGTCCAGAATCGAGCCTTGCATTATGGTGACGGCGTGTTTGAAACCATTGCCTGTGAGAATCATAAACTGGCCTTCTGGGCTGCGCATTATCAACGTCTGCAACACGGTGCACAGGTGCTGGGCATCGACTGTCCCGAAGAGGCATTATGGTTACAGGATATCCGTTCATTATGCGCCCGGCAACAACAGTTATCGGCTAACGGGGTTGTTAAACTGATTTTGAGTCGGGGCTGTAGTGAACGCGGTTATCTTGCGCCAGCAACTGTCAGTCCAACACGCATCGTTCTGTTTTCACCCGGGCTGGCACCCAGGTATTTTAGCGCGGTGAAACAGGATACCAGCAAGGCGGCGGCTTTATGCGTGTGTCAGCAGACGGTGTCGATCAATCCGCCGCTGGCCGGGATAAAACATTTGAATCGACTGGAAAATGTACTGGCCAGAAATGAATGGCAACAGCAGTACACAGAAGGCTTGATGCTGGATGCCAATGACCGGGTTATCGAAGGCACGATGAGTAATATTTTTGCATTCAAGGGCGCAAGCCTGTTGACTCCCGCGCTGAATGATAGTGGTGTGGCCGGGATTATCCGCGCAAATATTCTCTGTGTGGCGGAACAAAACCGGCTGCCAGTACAAATCACCGATTTAAGCCTGGCGGCAATTTTTGCTATGGATGAATTATTTATCTGTAACAGTGTGCTGGAACTTTTGCCGGTAAAATCACTGGTTCATGGCTCACAAAGCTGGCAGTCAGCTTCCTGTGAACACACTGAAAAACTGCATCGATTAATACAGACGATAAAAGCGGATGATATTCAGCAACTTTAAAAAATGGCTGCCGGTGATGGTTCTGGTGAGTATCATTATAGCCGGGATCATCGCGTATTATATCATTCAGTTGACCCATACCATGCAGTCAGCCATAAGTCTGACACAGCCGGTAACGGTGCAGGTTAAACCCGGCGATTCGGTGCGCACCATTGCTGCACAACTGGTTGCACAGGACGTTTTAGATAAACCGCAATATTTTATTCTGTGGGGACGTTTACATAATCAGAGCAGACATATACAGGCAGGTGAGTATGTGCTGAAAAATGCTGAAACGCTGGCGATGTTGCTTGAACATATGGTTAATGGTGAGGTGGTGCAGCATAAAATCACCCTGATTGAAGGCATAACATTCAGACAAATGCTGGCGCAAATGGAAAAAAATCCGTTTCTGGTGCATACGCTCAGCCATACCCCGACAAAAACGATTATGACGCGGCTGGGCCATCCTGCACAGCTGCCTGAAGGGCGTTTTTTTCCTGATACCTATGATATCAGCGTAGGGATGAAAGATATTGATTTATTGCGGCGAGCTTATGAAACCATGCAGCGGATACTCACGCAGGAATGGCAACAGCGTGAAAAAAATCTGCCACTGAAAAATGCCTATCAGGCACTGATACTGGCTTCTATCGTTGAAAAAGAAACGGCTGTGAAAGAGGAACGGCCCCTGATTGCCGGGGTATTTATTAATCGCTTAAACAGAAAAATGCGTTTACAGACCGATGCCAGTGTTATTTACGGGATAAAGAATTATGACGGCAATATTCGCTTTAAAGACTTGCGTAAGGATACACCGTACAATACCTATACCCGCTATGGTTTACCACCGACACCTGTTGCCATGCCGGGACGTGCTGCAATCCATGCTGTGTTGCATCCTGATAAAACCGACAAGCTGTATTTTGTTGCCTATGGAGACGGCTCGGGCAGACACTTTTTTTCCAGCAATCTAACTCAACATGAAAAAGCGGTGGACAAATATCAGCGTCGTAAACGCACACGCAGGAGACGAACAGACCGGAAACGTACAGACAGGAAATGAATAGATGGTAAACAGGCATACAGGCATGCTTCAGGTCAGAAAATGAAATGAATAAATTTATTACTTTGGAAGGTATTGAAGGGGTAGGTAAAACCAGCAATCTGCAATATATCCTGGCTTTACTGGAAGCGCAGGGTGCCCATTGTGTGCTGACTCGGGAACCGGGCGGTACGCCGGTTGGTGAAGCCTTGCGTGGCCTGTTATTAAGCCATGCGCAAGAGGCGATGAGTGCTGATACCGAATTATTAATGATGTTTGCCGCACGCGCCGAACATTTACATAAAGTTATCCGTCCGGCACTGGCCGCAGGAAAATGGGTTTTGTGTGACCGTTTTACCGAAGCCACCTATGCTTATCAGGGTGGTGGCCGACGGTTGAGTGTGGAAAAAATTGCTCAGCTTGAACAGTGGGTGCAGGGCGATCTACGGCCTGATTTAACCCTTATTCTGGATGCGCCGGTTGCCATTGGTCGGGCTCGTGCCGGTTTGCGCAGCGCGCCAGACAGAATTGAAACCGAAAAAGATGATTTTTTTCAGCGTGTTCGTCAGGCTTATAGTAATCTGGCACAGCAGCATCCTCAGCGGATATGTCAGATTGATGCCGCCGTTGACTTATCACAGGTACAGGCGCAGATTCGTCAGGCATTGATAAGTTATCAAATAATCTCTGCGTGATTATGATATAAAACCGACAGATTCCTGATATTCAAATTTAACAGAACGACTTACAGCAACGATTTTATGGCTATTATCTATCCCTGGTTGCAGTCACAATGGTCGCAAGTGATGGTTTTACAGCAACAGCAGCATTTACCTCATGCCATGTTATTGACTGGCAGTCATGGTCTGGGGAAAACCGAATTCGCCCATGCGTTGGGTCAGGCTCTGTTATGTCGTTCGCCTTTAAGCGACGATGTTGCCGGTCAGGCGTGTGGAAAATGTCATCAATGTTCAATGGTAGCAGCCGGTACACACCCTGATTTTTATATCATCAAACCAGCCCCACCCAAAAACTCAAAAAGTAAGCATCCGATATTAACCATCCGTATTGAGTCTATTCGAGATTTATGCAGTAAACTGAGTCAGACCAGCCAGATGAGCGGTTATCGCATCGCGATTATCGAACAGGCAGATAAAATGAATGCTGCTGCCGCCAACGCACTGTTAAAAACACTTGAGGAACCAGGCGACAACACGCTGCTGATTTTACTCAGTACCGATACCAGCCGTCTGCCAGCAACCATTCGTAGCCGTTGTCAGCAATTTAAATTTGTTTCACCGAGCTTTCCGCAGGTTGAAAACTGGTTACAGTTAAAGGGTGACTTTAGCGATACAGCAAGCTGTCAGCAAGCCTTCCAGCTTTCCCATCACGCCCCGTTAACGACACTTGAGGTTGCTGGACAATGGCCTCAGCGTGAATTGCTGGCCAGTGCTTTACTGGCAGAATCCAGGCATGAAGACATACTTGACTATGCCTTAAAATTATCACAGGCAGACAGACATAGCCTGCTAGGCTGGATGCTGGACTGGGTTAATGATCTGGCTCGTTTATCCATAGCGCCTGATAGTTGTGAGCAGGTCATCAATCAGGCCAGTATTCAACCATTGACGCAGCTTGCCCGGTTGGTGGATAGACCTGGATTATTCCGTTTGCAGACACAGCTTTTACAAACCCTGCAACAGGGTTCGATTGCTCTGAATCCGCAATTATTATGGGAAAATCTGCTATTATCATGGAAGCATTTGTTTCAACCGCAAACCAGATCATCAAGCAGACCATAAATCAGACTATATATCAGGTAGATACACAATGGGAAAGACAACAAGACCAGGTATGTTATCGTTGAGTATCAAGGATAAAAACTCACTTTATGCCGCCTATATGCCATTTGTTAAAAATGGCGGTTTATTTATCCCGACCAATAAAGCCTACAAACTTGGTGATGAAGTTTTTATGTTACTGACATTGATGGATGATCCCGAACGATTACCGGTGGCAGGTAAAATAATCTGGATTACACCTCATGGTGCCCAGGGAAATCGTGCCAGTGGTGTCGGCGTACAGTTCTCGGAACAGGATAAAGGGCTTACCCGCAGTAAAATAGAAACCCACCTTGCTGCAACATTAAAATCCGAGCGTATTACGCATACCATGTAACGATGCTCGTTGATTCTCACTGTCATCTTGATCTCATTAAACTGGATGCGTTCGAGCACCAATTTACCACGCTGATTGCGCAGGCCACTGAGCATGGGGTAGAACATATGCTCTGTGCGTCCATCGATATGCAACGCTATCCTGCGCTGCGCGAACGGGTTAACGGCTATCCACAAATATCGGTTTCGGCAGGGGTTCATCCGACTGTGGATGATACACAGGCTGAAGCTTTTGATCCGGCGGATTTATATCGGTTGGCGCAGGATGAAAAGGTGATTGCCATTGGTGAAAGTGGACTGGATTATTTTCATTATGACGGTGATACCGACAGACAACGGCAACGTTTCCGGCAGCATATTCAGGTTGCCAATCAGGTCGGCAAACCGGTTATTGTGCATACACGCAATGCGACGGAAGATACCCTGACGATACTGGAAGAGGAAAATGCAGTGGATTGCGGTGGTATTATCCATTGTTTTACCGAGTCTGCCGCGTTTGCAGAACAGGCCATGGCAATGGGTCTGCTGATTTCAATTTCCGGTATTATTACCTTTAAAAATGCCGATCAGCTGCGTGACATAGCAAAAACAATTCCCGATGACTTTTTACTGATTGAAACCGATTCACCTTACCTGGCGCCAGTACCCTACCGCGGCAAACAGAACCAGCCGGCCTATGTGCGACAGGTTGCCGAAACACTGGCAGAGATTAGGGGAACAACGGTCGAACATATTGCCGCTGTGACCCGGGAAAACTTCTATCGTCTGTTTCCAACAGCCGGTAAAGCAGGCGGATAATTATGCCTGAAATTATGGATTATACTAACTCCCAGCCTGCATCAAGTTTGAATTTTTCACCAAAACGATTTTCCAGCGTCGCCATGGTGGCTTGCAGATTTTCCTTGTTGTGTTGTTTGATGTAATTCAACGGGCCGCCGGTAAAGGGAGCAAAACCGGTGCCGAAAATAACCCCGGCATCAATCAACTCACTGTCTTCAACAATGCCTTCACGCAGGCAGGCAACCGCTTCATTCAACAGGCGTAAAATCAGGCGATCCTGTACCTGTTGGATATTGTCACTGTGCACATTTTTATTTTTAACAGCCTTGCCGTTACGGTATTTATAAAAACCTTCGCCGTTTTTTTTGCCCAGTAGATTCGCTTTGGTCATGGTATCCAGATTATCGGGCAAGGCCATACCCAGCGCCGTGGACAGAATCAGGGCAACCGATTTGCATATATCCAGCCCCACCGTGTCCGCCAGCTCAATCGGTCCCATCGGCATACCAAAATCGGTGGCCGCTTTATCAACAATTTCTGCCGGTATGCCCTCGCTTACCATGGTAACGGCTTCAAGAATATAGGGCATTAAAATACGGTTGACCAGAAAGCCGGGCGAACTTTTTACCGGCAGTGGCAGTTTGCCGATGTTTTTACCGAAAGCCAGGCTCCGGGCGACTACCTGTTCATCGGTTTGCGGGCCGCGAATAATTTCCACCAGCGGCATCAGGGCGACCGGATTAAAAAAGTGCAGACCCACCAGTCGGCCGGGTTTTTGCAGACAGTCACTCAGGTCTTCCAGTTTGATGCTGGAGGTATTGGTGGCCAGAATAGCATCAGTTTTCATTCTCGGTTCAATAGACTGATACAGTTCCCGTTTAACCGCAACGTCTTCGAAAATAGCTTCTATAACGATGTCGGCACGGGTAATGCCGTCACCACGATGGTCGGGAATCAGGCGGTCGGTGGCATCACGAACAGCCCTGCGGTTACGTTTGAATTTCTTTTTAAAGGAAGCCTGCGCACGTTGCATGGTTTTTGCCAGACGTTCCGGGCTTTGATCCTGCACACTGACAGAAAACCCCTGAATGGCACACCAGGATGCAATATCGCCACCCATAATACCCCCACCGATAACATGCACATGTGCGGGTTTGTAGTCGGTTTTTTTGCCCTGGTCTTTTAACTTTGTTTGCAGGAAAAAAACTTTTACCAGGTTTCTGGCCGCCTGTGTGGTGGTCAGGGATGCCACCGACAGCGCTTCCTGCTCCAGCATTCGGGTTCGGTTACCGGCATAATGCTGCCACAGGTCAATCAGTTTATAGGGTGCCGGGTAATGTTGCGGGCGGGCTTTTCTGCCGACCTGTTTACGCATCTGACTGGCAAGCAGGGGTCTGAACAGGGCGTGACTGGCAAGTCGTGTCAGCAGACGGGGTGGTTTACGTGCCGGGGCGCGCAGGGCAAAGGCAAGGGCGGCTCTTTTTAACTGTCGCAGGGGGACACATTCATCAATAAGGCCGATTTTTTTCGCCGCACGGCTGCTTACCGCCCTGCCGGTCAGCATCATATTCATCGCCGCCAGTGGCCCGCAGTGTTCAATGGAACGCACCGTTCCGCCATAACCGGGATGAATGCCCAGTTTGATTTCGGGTAAACCGATTTTTGTACTGGCATCGTCACTGGCAACAATATAATTACAGGCCAGCGACAGTTCTGTACCGCCGCCAAAACAGTTACCATGAACCATACTTACGGTTGGGCAGGCCAGTATTTCTATCCGGTTCATCAGGGCATGACCGCGATGCAGAAAATCCAGTGCCTGCTGTTGTGTTTCCAGCGGGGTAAATTCACTGATATCAGCCCCAAAAATAAAACCGCTGTTTTTATCAGATAACAGGATTACTGCCTGTGGCAGCTGTTTTTCAAAATGCTCAAGCAGGCTGTTGAGTTCTTCAATAACCGCAACCGACAGTAGATTGGCACGACTATCAAGCATGTCGAGATGACACCAGGCGATATTATTTTCGTCATAGCGCAGTTTCCAGTGGTTAAGATTATCAGCTTGTTTTGTTGTCATCTTGTTGCTCATTAAATACGCCTCTGCACTAATATAATACCGTACCATTCAACGCCATGATGGTTCAAGCCGCATTTTGAATAAGTACGGCGCCGCCCTGACCACCACCGATGCACAGACTGGCCATGCCGCGTCTGGCATTGGTGCGTTGCAGGATTTTTGCCAGATGTAAGACAATGCGGGTACCGCTGGCACCGACCGGATGCCCCATACTGACACCGCCCCCGTCAATATTGAGCCGCTCGGATGAAATCCTGCCAAGTGTCTGGTTCAGCCCGAGGTGGTTTTTACAGTAGTCTTCATCCTCCCAGGCTTTCAGACAGCCCAGCACCTGGGTGGCAAAAGCTTCGTTGATTTCCCAGTAGTCGATATCGTCGATAGCAAACTGGTGGCGCTGCATTATCGGTGCCATGGCATGTGCCGGTCCCATCCCCATAACAGCCGGGTCAAGTCCAGCCCACTGCGTATCTTCGATGCTTGCCATAACCGGCAGTTTATATTGCTCGACGGCCTGTTCACTGGCGAGGATGACCCAGGCCGCACCATCGGTTATCTGTGCGCTGTTACCCGCAGTCACCAGTCCGTATTTCCGGTCAAAAGCAGGACGTAACTTTGCCAGTGTTTCCATACTGGTGTCACGGCGCAGGCCATCATCATGGTCGTAAAAATGACCATGTTTATCATACATGGGTTCGATTTCTTCAAGTAAACCGTTATCCTGAGCATGAGCCAGACGTTGGTGGCTGCTTACGGACAGGGCATCCATTTCCTGACGGCTGATATTAAAACAGTTGGCAATATTTTCGGCGGTCTCACCCATATTCAAACCTACGGTGTCATCAGACAAACCGTAAAGCAGGGCGATAACGGGTTTGAAATGTGCCAGTCGCAAGCGGGATAATACCTTAAGCCGCTGGCCGGTGCTGCGGGCTTTCATGAAAGCTCCAAGCCAGTTGACCATGGTGTGATTAAATAAAACCGGTGCATGGCTCATGGATTCAGCGCCACCGGCAAGAATTAAATTGGCATCACCATATTTAATATTGCGCCAGGCGGAATCGATTGATTGCATACCTGATGCACAGTTACGCTGTACCGTCCAGGCTGGAACTGTTTGCGGAATACCCAGGCGTAAGGCGACCACACGGGCAACATTGGCTTCGCGTTCGCCCGGCATCATACAACCCATAATCACTTCATCAAAAGCATCCAGTGGAAAATCATGGCGCAATAATAAGGGTCGCGCTGCATTCACAGCCAGGTCGCCGGCAGTAAATGGCCCGACCTGGCCCCGTGCTTTTAATAACGGGGTACGACTGCCATCGACAATATAAACTTTCTGTTGCTTGTGCATTAGTTTGTTGCTCATAAAAATCCCCAGCTAAATAGTTTATGGCGTTTCCAGTTTCCATCCCGTGAAGGAAAACTCATCAACTTTAATTGCATTACGGACGGCGGCACGCGCTTCCTGTAACTGTTGATATTCATTATCAGAAAGAATTTTATTGTCTCTGGCTTCATCATACGCCGCATATCCCCGGCTTTTCAGTTGCCCGTTTTTATATGCCTGATGTAGTTTTTTCTCCATCGCCTGCGTTGCCAGTACCCGCTCCAGTGCATAAGTGATTCGCCCGGTTGCATCATTGGGATTATCGCTGCTAAACAGCCCTTTGCTTAAACGCTCAAGCGATGGCGTGGGGGTGAGAATAAGCTGCGCGACGTTATGCCCCAGATTATCATCGGGCTGCTGATATGGTTTGGTTAAGGGGAAAATAATAAGGTTACATAATTTTCCGATAAATTTTGCAGGCAGGTTTTTCATAATATTTTTCATTGCGGTCTGGGTATTGAACAGGGTTTCTTCACAGACCCAGCGCAACAGTGGCAGATCATCCTGCTGTTCGCCTTCATCCTCATAATGTTTCAGCGCGGCACTGCAAAAATAAAGGTTGCTCAGTATATCGGCAAGGCGGCCGGATATTTTTTCACGCCGTTTTAAAGAGCCGCCAAGTACCGCCAGACAGATGTCGGCAAGCAAGGCAAACGCCGCACTCATACGAATGATCTGCCGGTAATAATAACGGGTAGAATGATTGCCTGGTGCGCTGACAAAACGGGCACCACCCAGCCCCAGCCAGAAACTGCGTGCCACATTACTGATGACAAAACCGATATGTGAAAACAGTGCCCGGTCAAAGGCTTTTAAACCGGCGTTCATGTCCGGGTTGTGTACGGCAGCCACTTCTTTCAGCAGAAAAGGATGACTGCGCATGGCACCCTGACCAAAAACAATCATCGTGCGAGTAAGAATATTCGCGCCTTCAACGGTAATACCAACCGGTATAAGCTGATAGGCGCGGCCCAGAAAATTCCCCGGCCCCATGCAGATGCCGTGGCCGCCATGAATATCCATCGAGTCATTAACAATATGCCGCATTCTTTCCATACTCTGCTGTTTTACCACACCGGATAATACTGATGGGACGATACCGTTATCCAGCGCCGATAAAATCATCAGCCGGGCGGCATCAATGGCATAGGCCTGACCGGCAATCCGGGTTAAAACTTCTTCCACGCCTTCAAACTGACCGATGGGCATATTGAACTGTTTGCGAATGCGCGCGTAGGCACCGGTATATCTGGCCGACATTTTACCTGCCGCCGTACCCAGTGCGGGGAGTGAAATCGCCCGGCCATCACCCAGACATTCCATTAACATGCTCCAGCCTTTACCAATATAATCCTTGCCGCCGATAATGGCATCGAGGGTAATAAAAACATCTTTTCCTCGAACCGGGCCATTCATAAAAGCCTGATTACAGGGGAAGTGACGCTGGCCAATGTCAACACCCTCGGTGTCGCGTTTAATCAATGCCAGGGTGATGCCGAGTTCTTCGGTATCACCCAGCAGGTGGTCGGGGTCATAGAGTTTAAAGGCAATACCGAGAAGACTGGCGACCGGTGCCAGGGTGATATAGCGTTTTTCAAAATTCAACCGGATCCCGATGATAGCCTGCTGGTCTTCATCGTTACCTCGACAGATAACGCCGCTATCGGGCATGGCACCGGCGTCGCTGCCGGCATCGGGGCCGGTAAGAGCAAAGCAGGGGATATCGATACCCTGTGCCAGGCGGGGGAGATAATAATCTTTCTGCTGCTGAGTGCCATAGGTCATTAACAGCTTACCCGGGCCAAGTGAATTAGGCACCATGACTGTCACTGCCGCAGAGCCGCTACGGCTGCCGATTTTCATGACGGTTTGTGAATGACAGTAGGCGGAATATTCCAGACCGCCATATTTTTTCGGAATAATCATCGCGAAAAATTTATGGTCTTTGGCAAACTGCCAGGCTTCTGCTGACAGGTCATAATCCTGCTGGGTGATTTTCCAGTCATCCAGCATTTTACAGAAGCTTTCAACCGGGCCGTCAATAAAGGCCTGTTCTTCTTCTGTTAGTTCCGGTGCTTTTAATTTGCGAATAACATCAAAGTCCGGTTTGCCGTTAAACAGTTCAGCTTCCCACCACACATCACCGGCATCCAGTGCCTCCTGTTCGGTTTTTGAAATGGTAGGCATGACTTTTTTCATGCCGCGAAATATTATACGGCTGATAAAAACTTTTCTTATGGAAGGTAAATTTAATGGAATAATAATGACTAGATAAATTAACCAGACGACAGTAATAACAGTATTACTGGCAGATGAAAATAAATTAAAAGCCAGTACGCCAATACCCAGCAAAACTGACCACTGTATCAATGCCAGGCGCAAATAGGAGGAACAAAACAGCAGTAAAGTCAGTGCAAAAATCCAGTAGATCATTATTTTTTCTCGTTATCGTTGTCTTACTAACAGGATGGATGATAAAGAATAAATATGTCATATAACCTATAACCTAATATTATAGATATTTGTAAGCTTTTATGGTTCATTCAGTTATGGTTGATTTATTTCTGCTTTTCATCCTGTGGTTGATTATTGTCCAGTATGTCATCCTTTTCTATAGATTGTACCAGTTCCAGTTCAGCTAATTCATTCGGATCAGAAATATAGGCGTCACCAAATTTATTATAATGCACGCCAGTTTGATCCCAGGGTAGTTTTCGATAAATACCCAGTTCATCAAAGTCAAGCATGGGATATTTAATCACATCAAAATAGGGTGAGTGATCGAAGTCACGGGGGGTAACCAGCTGTGAGTTTATGCGTTTTACTTTTAGTTTACCATTACCGTCACGAAACAATACGGGGTGAATGGGAAAACGCACACGTGCGAAAGCTTCCGCCATCATGGTTGAACACACTGTTTTAGTGGTTCGCCCGGCGTTGTGTTCAAACAGGCTGGAACGCCAGCGTTTGGGCAGGAACCAGTAGGGAAACATGAATCTGGCTAGATCCATTAACTGTCGGACATTATAATCAACGCCGAGCTGGTTAATCGCATAGTTAATGACTTTCTGTACATCAGGACGGGTAATCCCCCGAGGCCGACAGATACGCAGATGTTCCCCTTTATATTCATCCAGTGTTTTAATGGTAATGCCTTCGCCCAGAAGTGCTTCAATAATCAATTGATCCTCCATGCTGCATTCGCGAAATTTAACAATACGTTCACGCATTGCCGGGTCATCAATATCATGCAGGCGGCCAATATAAAAAAATGAGTGAGTCCAGATGCTCTGGGTAATAGCACGAATAATTTCACTGATATTGGAACGCCCCTCAACCAGGATAACGTCCCCCGGACGCAGTTCATAACGCAAGCGCTCAAAATTGGTTAACGGGGTTTGATAATTTGCTGGTTCGTAGGTTAACCAGTGAATAAATCGATCCCATAAATAAATTTTTATACGGGCAAGTTTAAACATTCAAAATACCTGCTGAAAAAAATATGGTTGAATCGTTTGCTCGCAATAATACTTATAGCAAGGTAGCTGGCTGGGCAGTTGTATTATCAAAAAGCCATAGCATGATTGTAGTACACAATTATTCTGACCGCGGTTAAAAAAACCGGTTCAATAAATAATTGATTTTAGATGGTGTTTTCAGGGATGATGGATTTAAATAACAGCTATCTTTATCATCTGTTTCAGCAATCTGTTTATTGCTATATTCAAAGGTTACATAATAAAAATGTTTCTGGATTATAATAGGTCATTTATTAGAAATAACCTTAATCAAGTGTAATGCGATGGCAACTGAAATAGAAAGAAAATTTAAACTGGCTACAAATAACTGGCAACAACATATTACCGGCAAAAAAACGATTCGACAGGGTTATTTGCAGAGTGGATTAAAAAAAGACCAACGGGCATCGGTGCGAGTGCGTATTGCTAATGACAAAGCCATGCTGAATATTAAAAGTGCGGCGATGTCGATTTATCGCACAGAATATGAATACCCCATTCCTGTTGCAGATGCTGAACATATGTTAAGCACGTTATGTGATGGGGGAATTATTGAAAAAACTCGCTATCTGGTACCATATCATGAGCATCTGTGGGAAATTGATATTTTTGCCGGGGATAATGCCGGTCTGGAAATGGCTGAAGTGGAACTAAAGGCGATAGATGAAACTATTCAGTTGCCTGACTGGGTTGGCGATGAAGTAAGTGAAGACCCTCATTATTATAATAATTATCTTATTCGCCATCCGTTTAAATGCTGGCAGTGAGAAAATCTGCTATTATCCTTCATTATCAAAATCCTCTGGAATCATGTTCCTTCTATTCGGTAACTGAAAATGTCAGTAAGTTTATCTGAAACAGTAATACGTGTTGTAATTGTTGATGACCACGATCTGGTACGTCATGGATTCAGGAGCCTCCTGGAAGCCAATGAACAGATAAATGTTATTGCGACTGCGAATAGTGGTGAGGAAGCCGTCAAGCTGTGCCGACAATACGATGGCAATATTGATGTGGTACTTATGGACGTGAATATGCCAGGTATCGGTGGTATTGAAGCCACCCATCGTATCAGTAAAAGCTGGCCTGATATTGGTATTATCATTGTTACTGTCCATAGTGATGGCCCTTTACCCAAACAGTTGCTCAATGGTGGCGCAAAAGGTTATCTCACCAAAGGTAACGGGGTAGAGGAAATGATTACGGCGATTAAAGATGTCTACGCAGGTAAACATTATATTGCCAAAGATATCGCGCAAAAACTGGCGCTGTCGGTTTTACCTGGTGAGCAGAATCCGCTCGAACAGCTTTCCATGCGTGAAACTCAGGTGCTGATGATGATTGCCAAAGGTATCCGTACGCAGGAAATATCGGACATTCTGAATCTCAGTCCAAAAACTATCAGTACCTATCGTGCGCGTCTGCATGAAAAACTTGATGTGTCATCAGATATCGAAATGTTGCATCTGGCAATGAAATACGGCGCAATCAATGAAAGCAATATGATATAAGTAAATTGATATAAATATGCCATAGATACAAGGCTGTCCGAGTCACGTTTATTAGATTTAAAACGCCAGCCATGTCTTCACAACAGAAAAATCCACCCGCTACTACTCAGCCCGAAGACACCGTCTTTGATGCTGTTGCTTTTCTGCTAAATGCAAGTACCCGACCCGGTGTTTATCGCATGGTGGATAGTAGCGATAAAGTCATCTATGTTGGCAAAGCAAAAAACCTGAAGAAACGCTTAAGCAGTTATTTTCGCGCCACCGGTTTAAGCCCGAAAACCGCTATTATGGTTTCACATATTCACCATGTTGAAATCACTATTACCCATACTGAAAGTGAAGCACTACTGCTGGAAAGCAATCTGATTAAACAGTTGCGACCACGCTACAATGTGTTAATGCGTGATGATAAAAGTTATCCGTATATTTTTATTTCCAGTAAAGATGCTTACCCACGTATCGCCGTGCATCGGGGGGCGCATAAAAAACCGGGCCTGTATCTTGGCCCGTACCCTGATGCCGGTGCAGTGCGTGAAAGTATCAACCTGCTGCAGAAGATGTTTCGTATTCGTCAGTGTGAAGATAGCACCTTTCAAAACCGTTCCCGCCCGTGTCTGCAATATCAGATTAAACGTTGTACCGCACCCTGTGTGAAATATATCAGTGAGCAGGCCTATCAGCAGGATATTAATCATGCCATTCTGTTTCTGCAGGGCAAGAGTGAACAGATTATTAACCAACTGATCGCTGCAATGGAAAAAGCAGCCAGCAGACAAAACTTTGAAAAAGCCGGGGTTTATCGTGACCAGATTATTCAGCTAAGAAAAGTGAGTGAGCGGCAGAATATCAGTGCCGAACACGGCGATATGGATATTATCGCCTGTAGCAGTGCGGCCGGGCAGGCCTGTGTGACCATCTTTTATATTCGTCACGGGCTTAATCTGGGAAGTCATAGTTTTTATCCGGCCTTGCCCGAAATGATGGATGGTGCGCAGATATTATCGGCATTTATTCCGCAGTTATATTTGAAACATCAGTTACCGGGTGAAATTATTTTATCCGAGACGCTGGCGGATAATACTCTGATTGAACAGATGCTGACCCAACAGGCCGGGCATAAAGTAAGCCTCCGTAGTCAGGTGCGCGGACAGCGTGCGCGCTGGCTGGAAATGGCCAGTGCCAACGCGCTGGCAGGGTTAAAAAACCGCCTGATTTCACGTACCGGTATGTTGCAGCGGTTTGAGGATTTACAGCAGGTTCTGCAACTTGAAACGCCACCGCTACGACTGGAATGTTTTGATATCAGCCATACTCAGGGTGAAGCCACTGTCGCTTCGTGTGTGGTATTTACCCAAGAAGGTGCCTTAAAAACCGATTATCGCCGTTATAATATTCGCAATATAACCCCTGGTGATGATTATGCAGCAATGAACCAGGCCCTGCAGCGGCGTTACCGTACAACACAAAAAATCGACCGAAAGCTGCCGGATATTCTGTTTATTGATGGTGGCAAAGGCCAGTTAAAGCAGGCAGTCGAGGTTTTTCAGCAGCTTGATATCCACTCGGTATTATTACTGGGTGTCGCCAAAGGTGAGGGCAGAAAAGCCGGGCTGGAAAAACTGGTGTTTTGTGATGGACGGGCTGATTTATATTTAACCATTGAGTCGGCAGCACTTAATTTAATTTTGCAGGTCAGGGATGAGGCACATCGCTTTGCGATTAGCGGACACCGTGCCCAACGTGCAAAAAAACGCCGTACCTCACCACTTGAAGGTATCAGCGGGCTGGGACCAAAACGCCGCCAGACGCTGCTTAAACATTTTGGCGGTATGCAGGGAGTAGCTTCGGTCGGGGTGGCTGATCTGGCGCAGATTCATGGTATCAGTAAAAAACTGGCACAAAATATTTATGACCGATTTCATAGCGGGGAGTAGTCTCTTCTCGGACAGACTCCTAGTCGAACCTGAATAGCTCTGTTAAAATATTCACCAATCATGAACATTCCCAATACCTTAACCCTGTTTCGTCTGCTAATGATACCGGTATTCGCGGTGGTTTATTATCTGCCCTATAGCTGGGCACATGGTGTTGCTGCCCTGATCTTCTGGCTGGCAGCCATTACCGACTGGTTCGATGGTTATCTGGCACGTAAACTTAACCAGCAATCCGCACTGGGCAGTTTTATTGATCCACTGGCTGATAAATTGATGGTGGTTATCGCATTGATCGTCATTCTCAGTAAACACAGTGATAACAACTGGCTGGTGTTTTCTGTGCTGATTATTATATCGCGTGAAATCATTATTTCTTCATTGCGTGAATGGATGGCAGCGAAGGGAAAAAGTAATGAGGTGGCGGTATCCTTCTTTGGTAAGGCAAAAACCGTAGGACAAATGTTCGCCATCTGGATCATGATCTACGAAAAGGACGTGTTCGGCCTGCCCACATTCCTCATCGGGGTCGGTTTTCTGGTCTGGGCGGCTTTTCTCACCCTGTTCTCACTGGTAACCTACCTGTATTCCGCATGGGGAACGATTAAAAATTCTGCCTGATCCTGTTAGTTATGCAAAAATCGCTTTTTTGCAAGATTTTTCTTGACACCAGAGCTGGCATGAATAGAATAGCTCCACTGTTTTGAGTGTCGGGGTTCAGTTTTTGCCTGTCACCTGAAACAAGGCTGAATCACAGGCTGATTGACTGGTTTGTGAGCAAAAAATTAGTGTGCTTAGAGCGGGTGTAGCTCATTTGGTAGAGCGGAACCTTGCCAAGGTTCAGGTAGTCGGTTCGAGACCGATCACCCGCTCTAAGCATATTAACACCGTAGCAAAAATGCTACAGGCCAATGCATTAACCCTGTTAGCCCAACTACGGGTGGTGCAGGGTTTTTTGTTTTCCGGGTAAATTAACGTTAATCCGGGCAAATAGCTGATACAGGTGGTCGATACAGAAAAACAGTGATTATGGCGGGATAGCAAAGTGGCCATGCAGTTGATTGCAAATCAATCTACCTCGGTTCGACTCCGGGTCCCGCCTCCAACAAAAAAGGCTTAGCGGTGATGCTAAGCCTTTTCTCTTTCCGGTTTCACAATAACAGTAAACGTATGAGCACAAAAGCCTGGTAGTGGTATTATTCCAGCTCAGGTTGAACCTTTTCTGTTATTGCCTGCCGTTATTTTCCGGGGATGGGTTTGAGCTGCCGTTGTTTTAGCGTGGCGGTAATAAATCCATGTTTTGCATAGATATTCTGGGCTTCGTTTGTGCCAAGAAATGACAGGAACCGCATGGCATTATACGGGTTGCGCCCGGTTTTGAGGGCTCCAATCGCATAACCAACTTTACTGGCCATATTGTATGGGGCGGGGATAGCAATACCCTCAATTTTCCGGCCAATCTGACGTTGATAGATAATTTCTGTCGTCCATACGACTCCAACATCCGTCTTGCCTTCGAGCAGGCGTATGGGTGTTTCTCGATGGTGGCGTGAGGTAAACCAGGTTTTGCCTTTGATAGCCCAGCAGCTTTTGCATTTTTTATTGTCAGTGACTTTTTCATAGATACCCAGTATCTTGAGCATTTTAGAACCATAGAATTTGAATATACCTTCGGTCAGAGGGTTGGGCAAGGTGACCACCACATCATCACGAGCCAGATCTTTCGGCCCCTTGATATGTTTAGGGTTACCTTCGAGTACCTCAAGTGCCAGTTTATTGTGGGTATAAATCATATAGTCGTTCATCAGCTTCTTGCGGTGCAGTGTCTTGAGGTGATTGACGTTAACACTGGCAAAAAGATCAGGATTTTGCGCAATTTTTTGCCCGGCAATTTTACCCTGCTTCAGAATTTGTCCTTTAAGTATCTGCCCTGGGGGAATGGTTTCCACAAATACTGAGCTGATATCGGGGTTATGTTTCTGAAAGGCACCGATAAGATCTTTCATCACCATGAACTGGTTACCTGCCAGATACATAACCAGATCAGCGGAATAGGAGTCGTTAATTTTACCGTAGACAATGTTGCCATTTGCTAGAAAGGTACGATGATCATGCCCTTTACCAACATCTTTAGCGGCGATAGCGGCATGACTGCTCAAAATTGCGCATAGCGCAACCAGCATCGCCAGAACCGGCATACGACCTGTAGGGGTTATTTTTATCATAGTTTTCTCCTCAGTATGTGGAAACCGTTGAACAAGTCGTGGATGAGTCTCTTACGGCTCGGAATTATTCATAGCTTCCTTATAAATTATAAAGGTGGTAGTTGACCTCAGGTTGGTCAGCATAATAAAGACGTGCGACCATAAGAAAAATTCATCTTTTGGAAAATGGCATTAATTGAGATAATAATGCACTCAGTTTAGTAAACTTTTTAAATTACTATATTCATTGTTATGGGCTCTTGCTGTATACTTCGCACGCTACAAGTGTTAGCAGACCGGAACGCCAATGTGGTAGACAGTAGTTTGAAGAACTACCTTGGTTTGTGTACATGGAAAATGTCAGGGTATGTAAAGAAAGTCATCTGCCCAGGTGGCGAAATAGGTAGACGCAAGGGACTTAAAATCCCTCGCCTTAACGGGCGTGCCGGTTCGATTCCGGCCCTGGGCACCAATATAAATCTATTGAAATCAATAGGTTACAAAAATCAGGCCGCTTTCATAGCGGTTTTTTTGTGCCTGTCATTTAAGCCCCCTGTGCATATCCTGTGCAGCGCAGTCGTAAAGACTCGTAATCGATAGTAATTATATTTGTAAGTAATCGTCATTGCTAGTAATCTGGGTGAGGATACTTGGCGTTTGGGTTTAGTGAGTTTTCTGGGTGTTGTCCGGTCTTGTGGTGGGGGGAAGTACTGGATTCAAGAAGTATATTCACTAGATTAACCATTTAATTCAAACTGTTATTGGTTAGCTCACAAATGCAGTGTAGTATTCAGCGGAATAATAATAACAAGAATTGGAATAGAACTGTATGTCAATAAATATTCTGCAATACGAATCAAAAATCTGGGCAACCGCAGACCTTTTACGTGGTAGTGGTATTAAAGAGTCAGAATGGCCATCGTTCATGATGCCATTCTTCGCACTAGCTATGATTGAAAGCCGATTGGTTCGCATGTTTGATGAGTTAAAAAAGGAAATTGGTGAAGATGTTTTTGCCAGTATTCAGCAAGAAGACCTATATGACCTAATTAAAGACAAGGGGCAAGGTTACAACATCTTCATCTTTGAGAAAGGCCAGTCACTTGCTGATATTTGTAAAAATGATAAATCTTTTGATATTGACTTTGATGCTTATTTAAAGGGTTTTGATGGGGAGACCAAAGACCTACTTGGTGTTGATGCAGGTGATGGTGAAAAGTTCTTAGATATCAAAGGTGTTATCACCAAATTAAAAGCTAAAAAAGTGTTATTGGGTTATACCAAATTGTGGGCTGAAATTGACCTCAAACCCTTCAATAACTCTGAGATCACCACATTAGAAGAGCACATTAAACGTAAGTGGGCAGATATTTCGGCAGAAACGGCAGGGGAACAATACACTCCAGAGGACGTTATCGCCCTTATTAGTGAAATCATAGCTTCAAAAATTGAAGAATCAGACAAGTTGCTCAAAATATACGACTGTACCTGCGGTGGCGGGAACATGTTGTTTGGTGTTGAAGACCGAATCAATCAAAAATTCAAACGACTTACACAAACATTTGGTCAGGACTGGAACGATGCCCTTTATGCTTTAGCTAAAATCGAAAGTCGCTTTAGACCTGACTCTAAAATAGAGCATGGTAATACTCTGGTCGATGATAAATTTTATAACGAAGAATTCGAGGTGGTAGTAGCCAACCCTCCTTATGGTGTTAGCTGGTCTGGGTACGCCA
This sequence comes from Gammaproteobacteria bacterium, assembly GCA_015488885.1. Classification (GTDB taxonomy): domain Bacteria; phylum Pseudomonadota; class Gammaproteobacteria; order SZUA-229; family SZUA-229; genus S010-25. The sequence continues at coordinate 25,433 of WFMW01000014.1, forward strand.
AAGATATTCAAAACGATAAAACCGAGCGTTTTAAATACTTACCTTCTATATCCGATGGGCAATTATTGTTTATGCAACACCTGATTTCCAAGCTGGATGTTAATGGTATAGGCGTGGTTGTTCATAATGGGTCAACTCTATTTAGTGGTGATGCTGGTTCAGCAGAAAGTAATATACGTAAATGGATGCTTGAAAGCAGGCTTGTTGAAGCAGTTATCCAGTTGCCTATCGATGAATTCTTTAACACGGGAATTCACACTTACTTGTGGATATTAAATAAAAACAGAAGCCCCGACTATCAAGACAAAGTCATGTTGATTAATGCTAGTGAGAAATGGACTGAGCTGAAAAAAAGTAAAGGTTCGAAAAAGAGGGAAGTCGCAGAAACTGATAGGTTGGAAGTAGTTGAAACTTTGAAAGAGTACAAAGACAACGACTATGCACGTGTATTTGATAAAGAACACTTTTACTTTAATAAGCAAGCTATCAAGCTAACAAATGTTGACGTAAATGGCCTTACCTTTGAATCACACCTGCCAATTAAAGAAGATAAAAAAACGGGTGAAATGAAACGTACTACTTCTGAGGTGCTTGAGCCAAGTAAAATTAGTAATGGAGAAAAAGAACTTACCCTTTTTAAGGTTACTGAATTTGACAACAAGCAATACACATCACTATTCGATTATTTTGAGCAAGATATTAAACCTTTTATTGCCAGCTTAGATTACAAAGAGCAACCGTTGTCAGTAACAACCTCAAAGAATTGTTATTACTTTGATGAAGAGCAAGAAACACTTATCAAAGAAGATCTTAAAAAGTGTACAAAAGAAGCTCTGGGTTGTGGGAAAATAATCGTTAAATCAGCGTATAAAAAAGCGACCAAGAAGCTGGCTGAGCGAATTGAAATCACTGCAGAGCTTGCGCCAGATTACCAAAAGGATTATGAAGTCATACCATTTAACAAAGATGAAACCCTTAACCAGCAAGCCATAGAAGAATTTATGGCCAAATATATCAGTAA
>WFMW01000015.1 GCA_015488885.1 Gammaproteobacteria bacterium
GCAAAATATTTTTCTTCAGGGTCGGCTGCATCCAGGGCTTCGGCAGCAGAGGATTTAATCTGTACACAACTGGATGAAAAACGATTACGGCTGCGTTTGGGTACATATACCACGGCATATTCAAGGCCCGATACACTGGTTTCCGGATCTGGAGGGATAATTCCACGCATCATTAAAGTTGGTTAAACCTGACAGGGGTAGCTGTGTTATTGTACACGGAATCAGCATTGATATTCTCTGAGCAACAAAAAAAGGTGTATAAAAATGAAAATAACTATTATCAGCGGCAGTCATCGAGATCCTTCCCAGAGTGAAAAAGTGGCCCGATATATTGAAAAGACCCTCAATGCCAGGCCTGCAGATATTGAAGCGTCGGTATTCTCACTGGCGAATAATCCCTTGCCGTTGTGGGATCAGAAAGTCTGGGAAGATGATGAAAACTGGAATCATTTACTGTCACCAATAAGAAAACAGCTGGTTGAAAGTGATGGTTTTGTGGTTATTTCTCCTGAATGGCATGGTCAGGTACCGGCTGGCCTGAAGAATTTCTTTTTAATGTTTAACCGCTTCGAACTGGGGCATAAACCGGCATTAATCGTTACCGTATCATCCGCTGATGGTGGCGCTTATCCGGTAGCAGAGTTACGCATGAGCAGCTATAAAAATAACCGCCTATGTTATATACCGGAACAAATTATCCTGCGTAATGTGGAAACGGTACTCAATGATGACCCCGCTGACAATAATCAATCAGCTGATACATATTATAGAGACCGTATCAGCTGGGCGCTGGATATTCTTACCGGTTATGCGGTGGCGTTAAAATCCATGCGAGAAAATACCTCTATTCATCATGAAATGTTTGGCAATGGTATGTAATGCCAATATGGTATTGTTGGTTATTTTATCGGAATACTGACTGAAAAAACCAGTACTTCCGTACCGGGGTTACGGCTGGAAAGCCCGCCATTGGAGATATGAAATAAAGCCAGACCAGCTCGGTAATCATTATCAAAACGGTAGGCAAGTTCAATACCGGATCTAAATTCTTTATTGTCACCCAGGTTAAAATTATCACCATTACGGAATAAACCGATACCAAAGCTGGGTGTCAGTAACCATTGGTCATTCATATAAAAATCATGTCTGAGGTCGGTATAAATGAAGTAGGCATTATTATTGGAGGCTGCTGCACCGACTGATGGAATTAAGCGAAAGCCATATGGGCCAGCAAAAGATTTAAACCTGTATTCCAGACCGTAACGTTGAGAATGGCCGGTATTGTCCAGAATGTTAGTTTCCCCTGCATTGATATTAAGTAAAGGAAAATCCGTTCTCGGTTTCGCCTGAGCGGGACTGAATGGAATAATGGCAAGCATAATAATGAGGAACTGAGCAATCGAATAACATAGTGCTGTCTGTTGTCCGGGGCGTTGAAGAGGGTTGATATTGGAAGCTATTATTCTGGTTGTCATTTTTTAGCCTTTTCTATTATTATTTATTGATCAGGAAATTATGCCATAAACAATTATGAAAGGTTTAATTAATATCACTGGATTAATGCTGATGACAACTTCAATATAACGGGGTTTTCGTTGCAGTATTTATCTGCTATTCTTTAGTTTTCTAATTATTAATTATAATGAGTCGGCTCTATGCAAATTTCACCCAATTCTGTTGTAACCTTACACTACACCTTAAAGGATGAGGCGGGCAACCTTATCGACCAGTCAAATGATGGTAGTTTTGTGTATCTTCATGGTGCCGGTAATATTATACCCGGGCTGGAAAATGCGTTAGCCGGTAAAGTAGCCGGGGACGAATTACAGGTAACCGTATCACCTGAGGAAGGTTATGGGCAGCGAGATCCAGCGCGTGTTCAGTCTGTACCTAAAGAAATGTTTGAAGATGCTGGCGGGCTGGTTGTGGGGGCGCAGTTTCATGCACAAAGCCCTGATGGACAGGCTATTGTTGTTACCATTGCGGAGATCAATGATGATACCGTAATGGTTGATGGCAATCATGCTCTGGCAGGCATGGCATTAAGCTTTGATGTTAATGTTGTTGATGTGCGTGACGCTTCGGAAGAAGAAATGTCACATGGTCATGTTCATGGTGCAGATGGTCATCATCATTAGAGGTCAACCGGTAAATAAAAAAATACAAACCGACCGTTTTCTATGTCAATTTTCAGGGTCGCACCATGGTACAGGCCATAATCCACATAGCCGGGTACCGCGCTGTTAAGGTGACATTCACTGGAATGCTGGGGCGATTCAAAATCCCGGTCACGATCATACCAGGACAGTAGCATAGAATTCTCCAGCTTTTCATCGGCAATCGTATTGGCCAGTTTTGTTGCTGCCAGATAATCTTCCGGTGACGGGTCGGGTTTTATTTCTACAATATCAACACCTTCATACGAAGGTGGTGATAAATTGCAATAGGAACCGGTGGGTTGTTCTTTTTTCATAGATCGTCCTTTATTTTCAGTTTTGTTATTATTCAAAATGAGTCGGCAACAGCCTCGATAAGCTGTTTGCATTGTTTACAGTAATACTTTGCCTGCTTGTTGACAATACGTCGGTGGCGAATAGCGCTGATTTGATGCTGCCTGCACTCGCATTGATAGGCATAACGCTTCTGGCGACGCTGTGGAATGCCTGCCAGGCTGTAATTGCCGGTCACTTGCGGTTTTGCGCCCAGTACATGCATTACATTTTTCCATTCTATGCCATGGGGTCGAATCTTTTTCAGGCTATACAGTCGGTCGGTCACATAATGCGCCACTTCATGAGGTACAGTGGTGTGCAGGCCGTCAGTAAAATAACGCGCAAAAATATACGGGTTATAACGTATCCAGCGTTGTTGACCACAAACCCGGTACATACCGGCATTGCGTCCGCTCAGGTTAAATAAAACGTCGATATTTTTAAATGGTCGGGCATAAAAATCGCTTGCCAGCTCGATATATTGCCGGGTTTTTTCTATAACCAGGGCTTGTTGTTGCTGGTTAATGGGCTCGATATATGTGGGCGTGCAAGTCTCAGGCACGAGAAATAAACTCACGTGTTTCGGTATTAATTTTGATTTTTTCACCTGGTGTGAGATATTCAGGTACCTGAATCACCAGGCCGGTTGGCATGGTTGCCGGCTTGGTACGTGCAGACGATGAGGCGGCTTTCATTGAGGGCGCGCAATCCGTAATTTCCATAATGATGGTATTGGGTATTTCAATGCCCAGCAAAGCACTCTCACTGATTAAAGCGGTAATACCCGCCATGCCATCGGTAAGGAAAACACTTTCATCTTTAATAGCACTGTCATTAAGGGTGAACTGCTCATAATTTTCAGTGTCCATGAAGGTGTAACCGTCACCATCGTGGTAAAGTAACTGAACCGTGCGACGAGCGACATCAACGGGTGTTATGTTCTCATCGCCTTTAAAACTGTGCTCAAATTTTTGCCCTGAATTAATGTTATGCCCGGAAACCTTATACAGGGTACTACCACTACGTGATGAGGGTGACTGAACAAAAATTTTTCTTACTAGAATATTTTTGCCATCCAGAGAAAGAATCTGGCCTTTTTTAATTTCATTTGCTTTCATAACTGGTTTCGGGGTTTATTATTGATAATATAAATCGTGTTGTATGGCGAAATTGTATTGTATCGCTTTTTTATCCCAAATTTCGACTGTAAATGAAAATTAAAAATATCCATATCAATGATAATGAAATTGAACTGTCAGCGGTACGTTCACAGGGGGCTGGCGGGCAGAATGTCAATAAAGTTGCCACCGCTATTCACCTTCGCTTTGATATTCATGCATCCAGTTTACCGTTGTGGTTAAAACAGCGGTTATTAAGTTTGCCTGATCAGCGTATAAGTAATGATGGTGTGGTGATTATTAAAGCACAGCAAACACGTAGCCAGCTGAGTAATCGTGAAGCGGCCCTGCAGCGACTGTGTAAATTGATAGCATCAGCAATGGTAAGGTCGCGTCTGCGTCGTCCTACGCAGCCCACAAAAAATTCACAGCGAAGACGTCTGGAAACTAAAACTCGACATGGTAAAACCAAAAATTTGCGTAAGAAAGTATTATTCTAAAGAACGAATGAGGCAGGGCTTATGGCTAACTGGTTAGAGGGTGTTGTACATAAAAAAATACAATGGAATTACCGTTTATTTTCATTGCAAATAGACGTTGAAATTGCACCCTGTAAGCCGGGGCAATTTATCCGGGTGGCGCTGGATATAAACGGTGAGCGCGTAGCACGGCCCTATTCAATGGTTAGTCTGTCCACGGAACCTTATGTTGAAATTTATTTCAATATTGTCCCTGAAGGGCCGCTATCACCTCATCTGGCAGCACTTGAGAAAGGTGATCAGATTCTGGTGACAGAGTCAGCGAATGGTTTTCTTACGATTGATGAAGTGCCCGATTGCAGGCATCTATGGATGCTGGCAACAGGAACGGGGCTGGGGCCTTTTCTGGCTATTTTAAAATCACCGGCCAGCTGGCAGAAATTTGAAAAACTTGTGCTGGGGTACTCGGTACGTAATGCTTCTGAACTATCTTATCAGGCATTGATAACACAGCTACAGCAACAACATCCTGAACAGTTTGTTTTTGTCCCTTTTATTACCCGTGAAGTTGTTGCCGGTGCGATTCATAAACGCATTCCTGCAGCACTGGAATCGGGAGAATTTGAAGCACGTACCGGTATTTCCATTAATACGACCGACTCTCATGTTATGATGTGTGGTAATTCGGCAATGATAAGCAGTGTCTCCGAGGTACTGGCAGGGCGCGGCTTACGTAAACATCTACGCCGTGAACCGGGGCATATTACCACCGAGAAGTATCACTGAAATACCTGCTCAAGAGGCTCTTTTAAAAGGCTCTGTTAAATATTTTCCTGCAAAAACTGCTTGAAATGATGGGCATCAATAATCTGTGTGCCATCACAGTTAAACTGCATACGCACAATGCCCTGCACAATGCAGATGCTAATGTTGCGTAGATAATATTCTTCAATATTGCGCAGGTGGTTGACGGTGGAAAGAATGGCCGGGATATGCTCCTGTTCCAGTGGTTGCCAGTTATCCGAGCGCTGGTTAAGAATATTTTGCCAGTAATCAGGCATGGCTCGATACTGCTGTGACTGGCGTAACGTGGCATAGAGCTGGCGCATCAGGTCTATTTTCTCGTTGTAGGCGATGGGCGGAAAATGTCGGTGGATGTATTTGCTATCCACCAGTTTTTCGGCATCATGAATTTCTTTGCGTAACGGGTCAAAAATTGAGTTGGTGCGAATTTCGCCGCTATTAAAGCCGATAAATAAACGGTATATCCCCCGATGAAGAAATAAGTCCTCAAGCTGTGGTTCAAGTTGATCAAACAGACTGTCAACTTTACTGTTATAGCGCTTGCGTAGCGGGGCGCTTTCACGCAGGGAGGGGTCACCTTTGATACCAATAATGACCTGATTCGCTTTTAATCCGGCAGCGCTGACGATACTTTCCTGTAAAATTTGCTCTTCTACGCTGTCGGGCCGGTGATTTTTGTTATCTGGGGTTTGCATTGTAATAAAATATCGGTGTTAGTCGTTGTATGAAAGCTTACATTATTTAAGGGGCGGTTATTAAGGAACAGGTCCATTATTAAGGAAATGGTCTATTATATGAGGAATCATTTAAAAGATGCATGACATATTTGTTACAAGATACAGACTAAGGCGAACACTGATTAGTAAGTATTTGATATTGAGTGAATAAAACAGGATTTTACCATTATGTATAAAGATTTTTACGGCCTCAGGGACAAGCCGTTTTCAATGTTGCCCGACCCGGCATTTCTCTATCTGAGTAAAAAGCACCAGACTGCACTGACATTGCTGGAATACGGGCTGATGAATAACATTGGTTTCTGTGTTATTAGTGGTGAAACCGGTGCCGGTAAAACGACCTTATTAAGGAAGTTGCTTGAGCGGATTGATAATTCCTACACGGTGGGGATGATTACCAATACCCACCGTTCGTTTGGTAGTTTGCTGGACTGGGTATTATCAGCATTTAACCAGCATGATGCCAGTCTATCCCAGGTTGAAATGCATCAGAAGTTTATGGATTTTCTGATTACCGAATATGCCCGCAACAAAAAAGTTCTGCTAATTGTTGATGAGGCGCAAAATATGTCGGCGGATACGCTGGAGGAGTTGCGGATGTTGTCGAATGTCAACTCCGAAAAAGACCAGCTTATGCAAATTATTCTTGCCGGACAACCAGCATTAAAAGATACCCTGCGTATTCCTGAATTAATGCAGTTTGCACAGCGTATAGGTGTTGATTACCACCTTGGCTCACTGGATTTATCCGAAAGTTGTGCCTATATTCAGCACCGCCTGTCAACGGCAGGTGCCAGCTATGATATTTTCAGCCCTGCTGCCTGTGCTCGCATTTATAATTTTAGTGGCGGCACACCTCGATTAATCAATTTATTGTGTGATACCGTGATGGTGTACGGCTTTGCCGATCAACAAACAGTCATTGATGTTGATCTGGTTGATGAAATGGTTCAGGAGCGGATGAAAGACAGTGTTGTACCGATTGTGAATCGTGATCATCCCCGACTCAGCCAGCAGAAACTGGACGTACTTGAGGAAGAATTTCACTGGATAAAACCAGAGATTGATGAAATAAACGTTGATGAACTTGATGTTGATAATGCAGAGAAATTGCCAACGATAGACAATCCAGTCGGCAATGAAAATAATGAACAACCGGGCAGGAAGGACAAATCATCGATAGATGAACCCGATGTTGATGCTGTCGTTATACAGAAAGTACCTGTCGATGCACCACTCGATAAAAATCGTTTTTTTAAATCAGCCGAGGTAGCAGAAGAGACTGAAACGCCTGAGGATAAAAATCGATTTTTTAAACAGCCTGGAGCTGCTGAAACGGATGTAGTGACTGAAAATATTGACGGGGTTAACACTGGTTTAAATGCAACACGAACCATTGCTATCGAAACCGCTGTCGATGCTGATACTGAAGTGCCTGATGAGAGTAGCAGTGATCAGCCGCCACCGCTTAACCGGGTTGAAATAATACATCCTGAACTGGTCGATCAGCCATCCCGGCACTGGGGCTGGTATATCTTTCTTATTCTGATATTAATTATTGTCGGGGCTGTCTTTTATGTGATTAATTCCCCTCGATCAAAGATGATGTCTGGCCAGTTTCAACAATATTCCCAGATAGAGAAAAGTAATAAAATTCGTCATCAGAAAATTCGTCATCAGTTAGAGCAGGTGAAACGTAAACTAAAACAGCAGAATGAAATACTACAGCATCAAAAAGCTATGCTGGCAGCCAGATTGGCTGATGAAAAAAGACTGGCAAAGCAAGCTGCTCAGGTTAAGGCAGCATTAAATGCGGCGGCACATGAAAAGGCACGGGTCGTTAAAAAAATAACGGCAACAAAAAAAACACGTAAAGAACGAGCTAAAAAAGAGGCCAGAAGGGCAAAGCAACGAATACGGGCGCAGCGGCAGGCACAGTTGAAACGTGACAGACTGGCCGCTGAGAAAGCGAAGGCTGCAGCAGAAGCGGCAAAAAAGCGAGCGACTTTAGCTGAGATAAAACAGCGATTAATTAATAAAAAATTACTGCAGGTGCAACATCAGCAGGAGATTAAAGCCGCAACACAACGCGAACTGGCACAACAGCAGACTTTACCGTTAAAGTCAGTAAAGCCAGCAGCATCAACAACAGTGACAGAGTTACCAGCAGTGGCTATATCAAAAAAAAAATAAAAAAGATCAATGATCCAGCCTGTGAAGGGGCTACGGCAAGGTTTAAGTCATTCTGTCGTTAACCCAGAACCCCGGTTAGATATACCCACGAATTTTGTTATATTTTTATGAACGTTGTTCTAAAAGATTTATTTTTGCCATTGATTATTTTCATCTTTATGACTGAATAAATCGCCTTTTTCGGTAGAAGGGTTTTGTACGGTTTTTTCATCAGGAAAAAGTGCTTTAAGATCCGCCATTGACAGGGTGCTGCCCTTTTCGTCATAACGCTGCCAGATTTTTTCCCAGCGTTCATCATTAAAATAAAAACCCACCGGCAACAGGCATACAGTATGCTGATTAAGGTCGGTGATAACTTTAGGTTCGGTCAGTTTTCCACGGGACATTGTATAATTCTACGAGGTTTATAGCTAAATTACCATGACCGGTACGGGTACATTATGTATGGCAGGTTCAGGTATAATAGTGACATTAATTTTTACCGGTGCAGAACAATGACAGTAAAGCAGAACCCTGATGCAGAAATAGACATCATTGAACCCGATCAGTCGGTGGCAGAAATCCAGAAATATCTACAGGAAAAACAGGAAGCTTACGCTGCACTGGATGATAATGCCGACCCTCTGGTGCGGGCTCGTTTGCAACTTGATGTAGCTGAAGCACTGGTAGGGGTTGATCGTGCAGATGAGGCATGGGAAAAGGCACGCAGTGCGATGCAGGTTTTTATTAATAATGAACAGTGGCAGGCGGCAGTGGAAAGTTGTGATGTGCTTTATCAAACGGCACAGCCTGCATCGTTAACAGCGCTGGCGCATGGTATCTGGCTGGCAGTTACTTATCCGGTAGAACCTCAGCTAAGTATTAATTTACTGGGTTATCTGATCGATGAAACACCTGCTGCTGCGGACGGTGCGGCTATTGCAGCCATTACGGCGCATTATATTGCAGATATTCGTGCCGCGGAAGACCAGCATGAGAGCCTTATTTTTCTAACGCAACAAATGCTGGCAAATGTTGCCGAAGCGCATTCTTCCGTTAACGATCAGGCGGCCATGGATGCCTGGATGGAGCGGTTGCAACTGCGTGATCCGGCCATATTCCTGCCCCGGCTATCACTGGTGCTGGGGGCGATTGTGCCCGCTGATAAATGGTGGTTTGATCGTGATGTATTACGTGAAAAGCTGCCGGGCTAAGCGGAACAGGAATTTACATTATGCCTGATTGTATTGTCGTGGGTGGTGGCGTGATCGGTATGTTGACCGCACGTGCCTTATATAAAGCCGGTATGGATGTTATGCTGCTGGAGCGTGCGGCTTTGGGGGGTGAATCCTCATGGGCAGGTGGGGGCATTATTTCACCGTTGTATGCCTGGAATTATGCCGATGCGGTAAATCGGCTTGCGGAACGCAGCAAGCAGCTTTACCCTTTGCTGGTGGCTGAATTACTTGATGAAACCGGCATTGATAGTGAATTACTGCATAGCGGTCTGTTTGTATTGAATAATACGCCTGTTGAGACTATCCTGACGTGGGGGCAGCATTGGGGTGTCGAGATACAGAAAATTGAGCAACGCAGTCAGGTAAGCCGTATTGAACCGGCCACTGCCAGCAATGTGACACATGGTCTATGGCTGCCGGCGATTATGCAGATACGTAACCCCAGGCTGGTAAAAGCGCTGAAAGGCAGTTTTGAACATCTGGGTATCGCCTGTAAAGAACATACACCAGTGGCCGAAATACTGACTGAAAATAATAAAATAACCGGTGTGCGCAGTGAGAATGAAAGCTTTTTTGCCGATAAGGTTGTGCTGGCCAGTGGCGCCTGGACCGCACAGTTCGGGACTGCCACCCGGGAAATTAGTGTACAGCCGGTAAAAGGCCAGATGATCATGTTTCATGGTGAACCGGGTTTATTGAAGACGATGGTACTGGCAGAAGGCCATTATGTTATTCCACGTAAAGACGGCCATATACTTGCTGGCAGCACACTGGAAAAAGCTGATTTTGATAAAACGGTTTCGGTGTCAGCGATGACTGAATTACATCAGGCAGCTGTGTCACTGGTACCCATGCTGGCAGATTTACCGGTTGAACGCCAGTGGGCGGGGCTGCGTCCGGGTACTGAACAGGGTATTCCCTATATCTGTCCGCATCCACAGATTGAAGGTTTGTTTATACATGCCGGGCATTATCGTAACGGTATTGTACTGGGTGCGGCTTCAGCTGAATTAATGGCAGCTGTTGTACTGGAACAAAATACCCGAATGGATGCCTCTGCCTATCAGATGAACGCGGAACATTGATGTTGGCAGGCGGTATTATCTACAGGTAATACATCTATAGACAGTAAATTACCACTCTATGATCATTTTCCGCTAAAATATCCAGAGGTTGTTTAGCACCGCCGGAATAGCTCCAATTGGTAGAGCAAGTCACTCGTAATGACGAGGTTGGGAGTTCGATTCTCCCTTCCGGCACCACTTTTAATGGAGTATGATAAATGCAGGATAAACCCCACTTGTTAATTGTTGATGATGAACCCGATATCGGAGAATTCATTCGTAATATTGCGGTTCTCGCCGGGTTTGATGCCGAATTTATTGATGAAGCTTCACAGTTTGAAGCCTGTTATCATCCCGATACGCGCGTTGTGGTGCTCGATTTATTTATGCCCGAACGTGATGGTATCGAGTTGCTGCGCGTGATGGCGGAACTGAATGCAAAAACCGCCATTATTTTAATTAGCGGCTATGATAAAAGTGTTCTTAATTCCGCCAGGAAACTGGCTAAAGAACAGGGCCTGTTTGTTGCTGGTACGCTGGCCAAGCCTTTTCGATATGATGAGATAGAACTTTTATTGAATAATCTGGCTTTATTACCGCTTGAGAATCAGAGTCAGACCGGGCAGACAAGATCAGGTGCTATTAGCGAACAGGCATTGAAAAATGCGCTTGAAACGGATCAGCTGGTTGTACATTTTCAACCACAGGTAGAATTTGGCAATGGTAAATTAGCTGGTGTTGAAGCCCTGGTACGCTGGCAACATCCCGACCATGGTTTACTCATGCCCGGCCGATTTATTCCACTGGCAGAGCAGAGTGGCCTGATTGATCGGCTTACCGATGTAGTGATAGAAAAGTCTTTACAGCAGCTTGGTGAATGGCTGCAGCAGGGCTTGCGGATTAATGTAGCCATTAATATGCCCCCGGTCAGTCTTAAAAACCTGCATTTTCCCGAATATATCAGTGAAAGAATTAACGCCTGTGGTCTGGCCGCGGAGCAGGTGACATTAGAAGTGACTGAGACCACATTAATGCAGGAACTAGCCCGGTCGCTGGATATTCTTACTCGCATCCGTATGAAAGGGATGTCATTATCTATTGATGATTTTGGTACCGGCTATTCTTCTCTGGTACAGCTTTACCGTATTCCGTTTACCGAATTAAAAATTGACCTGTCATTTGTGAAACACGCCGTTTCCGACCCGGAAGCACTGGCAATTGTGAAAATGACCACCATGTTAGGTCATGAACTTGGTATGAGCATTGTGGCAGAGGGTGTTGAAGACCAGTCTACCTGGCATTTATTAAAGCAACTGGGGTGTGATATAGCGCAGGGGTATTACATTGCCAAACCCATGCCCGGTGAGAAAATTCTGGCCTGGGCGAAAACCATCCATGCCCATATCAGTTGAGAATTACAGGCCTTTCTCCTTAAGCAATGCTTTACGCAGGCTGTTTTGTTGTACCTTAAGTGCTCTGAAACGTTTTAGATAATCACTAAATTGCTGTTCAATCTGTTGGCGTCGTTTTTTGTCTTCAGCTGCAACCGTGGTATGAAGTTGAACCGTCTGTTTTTCATTGGCTAGTCGTCGAAAGTAGTCCTTAGGTACAACACGTCCTGATTTTTTAATGTTTTTGATTTGTTGATTTAAGGCTTTTATTTTTGTCGAAGAGTCTTTAATAATTGATTCAGCAAGTCTGATCTGTGAGTTAATGGCATCCATTCTTGCATCTCTTGCCAGAATCAGATCACGTTCCGTGGTGTAGGTGTCCAGCAGTACGCGGTCACGCAACTGTTTTTTTCTTTCGATAAGTCTGGCTTTTTCCTGTTCGGCCTGACGGCGTATTCTTTGCTGTTTTTGTGCTGGTGTTTCTGCGGCAGGGAATTGCTTGATTATACCGCCTTGCTGATTGAGTTCCTCATGTTTGTTTTTGATATATTCAACCGGAATATTATCACTAAAATGAACCTGCCCCTTTTTATCGACCCACTTATACACTCTGGCCTGTATAGAAGATGTATAACAGGTCAGCAGAAAAATAAAAAATATCATTCTGACAGGCATGATTAACCCGAATATTTCATGGAAACGCTATAATTTTTGCTTAACATCATAAATTTAATAGTAAATATTGGTGTCAGAAAAATACACGATGATTAATGTTACTTAAAAAATACATTTTATGATAATAGCTTGCCTGTAGGCATTTTACACGCTGAATTATAATTTTTAGATCAGAATATACCTGTTAGAAGATTATTAGTACAAAGACAGTGTTTATCAATTAAAATCGAATAATGGCTGAACAGCTTATTATTTTTATTATTTCTCTGCTGGCAAATACCTTTTCAGCGCTTTCGGGTGGTGGTGCCGGTCTGATTCAGTTACCGGTGCTTATTTTTCTTGGCCTGCCATTTTCGATTGCGCTGGCGACGCATAAAGTGGCTACCATCGCATTGGGTATAGGGGCAACCGCCAGGCACCTTAAGGGAAATCATCTGGAACGCAAGTTTGCCTGGTTGATGATTATCAGTGGTGTGCCCGGTGTGGTGATTGGTGCCAGTTTTATTCTTCAGATACCCGATAATATCGCTAAATTTTCACTGGGGATATTAACCATTGCACTGGGTGGTTATTCATTTTTTTCACCCGGGCTGGGGCAGCATTATCAGCCCAGGCACCGAAATGCTTCAGGCTTTGTTATCGGTGGCCTGGTTCTGTTTGGTATTGGCGTTCTCAATGGCTCGCTTACCTCGGGTACCGGCCTGTTTGTTACGCTGTGGTTAATCCGCTGGTTTGGTCATGATTATAAACTTGCAGTAGCTTACACACTGGTGTTTGTTGGACTTTTCTGGAATGGAACCGGTGCATTGACGCTGGGTTTGTTAAGTAATATTTACTGGTTGTGGATACCTGCTTTATTGCTGGGTTCGGTTATGGGTGGTTATATTGGTGCGCATCTTTCCATTGTAAAAGGCAATCGAGTCATTAAACGCAGTTTTGAGATTGTTACTTTACTCATTGGGCTTAAGTTGATAGTCGGTTAAAACGATGCTTTTGTAGTGTTAGCTGCTACACATGTGGCATCATTTCCGATAACAACATTATCAACCTATGCGCTTCCAGTGCATAGGTGTTGAGTTTCATGCTATGCAGCGTTTTCTTAGCAACTCAGTGATCCATTAATAAGTAATTGATAATCTTCAGTTTTAAGCCGTGGGCCAAACTGGCTGACAATTTTAGATGAGGCCTGGCTGGCAAGATCGCCAGCTCTGGCAAAATCATAACCATGCGTAATGCCATACATAAAAGCGCCTGCAAACATATCACCTGCACCATTGGTATCAATAGCGTTGACTGAATAGGGGGCTATTTCCAGCAGATTATTGCCATCAAAAACGACAGCTCCTGCTTTTCCCAGAGTGATGGCAAACTGACGGGCGAAGGTTTTAATACTGTTAATGGCATCGTCAATGGACGTTTTTTGTGTGTAGCTTAAGGCTTCAGCTTCATTGCAGAATAGCAGGTCGATACCATCGCCGATGGTTTGCGTAAAATCATCACGGAAGTGTTCAACAACAAATGGGTCGGAAAAGGTCAGTGCTGTTTTAATGCCATTATTTTCAGCTATTTTACGGGCTTCAATATTTGCCTGTTTAGCACTGGGAGACGTAGTGAGATAACCCTCCATATAACAGTAGTGGGCATTTTTTATGGCATCTGCATCCAGTTCGGCTGGCGACAGTTCAGAGGAAACGCCAAGGAAAGTGTGCATGGTGCGTTCTGCATCCGGGGATACCATGACCAGGCATTTACCCGTAATGCCGTTTTTATGTGTATTGTCCCGGTTGCAGTCAACCCCGGCGGCACTCAGGTCATGCAGGTAGAAATGGCCGAGTTCATCATCGGCAACTTTACAGCTATAACAGGCTTTTCCGCCCATAGCGCTAATGGCGATTAATGTATTGGCCGCTGAGCCGCCACTGGCTTTATTTCCTCCAAAGGCATCAAGCTGACACATTAAGTCGTGTTGTTGTTTTTCATCAACCAGCGTCATCACGCCCTTATCAATATTATTCTGCTGTAAAAACGCATCATGAACTTCAAATTCCATATCCACCAGGGCGTTACCAAGTCCATATACATCATATTTTTTCATTGTCTGGCCTGTTGTTGTCTTAAAGTAATGATATTAACGGGTAATACTGATTCTGTCAGGTAAACCTAAATATTTTGCTGATAAAGTGTAGAATATCTTCAAATGATGGGTAAAAAGTATTGGTGATATTGATATGAAAGTTGGTTTGGCACTGGGGAGTGGTGCATCTCGTGGTTGGGCTCATATAGGCATTTTGAATGCATTGTCCAGATATGGGGTTGAGCCTGATATCGTTTGTGGTGCGTCTATCGGTGCTCTAGTTGGTGCTGCTTATGTGTCGGGCAATCTTGAAAAGCTGGAAAGTTGGGTGCGTTCACTGACAAAATTTGAAACGGTCAGATTTTATGAAATTCATCCCTCTTTAAATGGTTTTGTTAATACTCGACGGTTACATCGTTTTTTAAACAGATATGTGGTCAATACGGATTTAAAAATAGAAGATTTTACACAGCAGTATGCGGCGGTTGCCACTGATCTGGAAGCTGGCAGAGAAGTGTGGTTAACCAGAGGGTCGATATTTAATGCTGCATGGTCATCTATGGCGTTACCTGGTATGTTTCCAGCAGTACGAAATAACGATCACTGGCTTATAGATGGCGGTCTTGTCAACCCGGTTCCGGTTTCAATCTGTCGTGCGCTGGGTGCAGAAGTTGTTATAGCGGTAAATCTGAATGATGATCTCATGAGAAAAAATAAACATAAATCAAAACATGTAACTCGGCAGAAAACGGGTGTTATACATAAAATTACCGATATAGTGGGCGAGTATGTGCCATCAATATTCACTGAGAAAAGCGGTGAGCAGCCGCCAGGTTTATTTGAGACAATCGCTGATGCTATTAATATTACTCAAAACAGAGTTACCCGAAGTCGCATGGCGGGTGACCCACCAGATATTGTACTTTCACCCAAAATTTCTCGGATTCGGCCATTGGAGTTTTATCGGGCAAAAGAAGCGATAGAAGAGGGAAATAAATGTGTACAACAGAGGCTGGCGGATATACGGTATGTGTTAGGGTTATCCGAATAAATTCGGGTGAACGGATAAGCAGGAAAAGTGTCTGTTTTTACAGATCATCGATCGGTTGTTCATGTTCTCTGGAAGCGCATGTTAAAATGGTTTCCAGTATTTTATATTTTCATTATCTCAATATTCACAGAGGGTTGGTATAAATGCTTAATAAAGCAAAAGTTTTTAAAATAATGGTACCGGTATTGTTCGCATGTGGTGTAAGTAATGCTAATGCGGGTGCCATTGATTTTCGGCTGAGTAGTAATAGTGCAGAACTTAGTTATCTGACACAGAACGCCAGTTTTGGTTATGGCGGTGCTGATATTGGTTTTGGCGCACTGATTAATGATAATAATGATGTGATTGCTCACGGCTCAGTGCTGGTCAGCGGTTCCAATGCTGGTGATGTTAAAGCACTGCATTTTGGCGTAGGTATAAAGGCTTATGGCGGAACCATTGATAAACCCGGTAGTAATATCAATGGTGGTGCTGTGGCCATTGGGGCACGGGTACGTTATGTCTTCCCCGGTAAAGTCCCGCTGGCAATACTGGGCGAAGGTTTTTATGCGCCACCTATTACCAGTTTTGCGGAATTTGACGGCGTACGTGAATATCGGGCAGCGCTGGAATATGAAGTCACCCCAAGTGCACGAGCCTATGTCGGTTACCGGTATTTACGCATCGACCCGAATCGTGGTGATGATCATAATCTGGACAGTAATGCGAATATTGGCATCCGATTCGAGTTTTAATCAGCATAGCGAGATTTCTCTGGCGGAAGATATCGGTCTGTCGGCCTGGTCACCGTTGACCAGAAGCATGACCAGCGATAAATACCTCGATGGAGCCAGACCCACAGGTGCACATCTTAGTATGTATTCTGTTTCTCAGGACGTTAAGGCGGTAAATAATAGCGGTAATTTTTCCGGTAGTTTTTCTATGTTATCAATCACGCTATAGCCGCCCGGGCCAAATATATCCTGAATATAATCATCGGCTTTTTTATCCAGGCTGATGCAATAACTGGCGATGCCGTTTGAGGAAATTTCATCGAGGGCTTTTTTGGTGTCGCTGATTAAATACTGGTCGTCATCAACATCAATATCCGCCGGTTCACCATCGGTGAGAATCAGCATGAGTTTTTTATCTGCTGACTGATTTTCAAGATAATGTGAGGCGTGACGGATGGCTGCACCCATACGGGTTGAATAAGCGGCATCCATGGCGGCAAGTCTGGCCTTGACGGTGTCGTCAAAATGTTCGCTATAACCTTTGAAATGATAATAGCGGACATTATGCCGGGTGTCGGAATGAAAACCGGCAATGGCAAATTTATCGCCTAGTTGTTCAATGGTCCAGGCCAGTAATGAAACAGCTTCCTGGCTGAGTTGCAGAATACTTTGTGTGGCACCCGGCGGAATGTCTTTGAGTGATGCGGATAAATCCAGCAATAACATCACCGCAATATCGCGGCCATCATGTTTATGGCTCATATTGATGCGCGGGTCGGGTTGCGCACCGCATTTGTAATCAATCAGCGAGCGAATCGCTACGTCCAGATCCAGTTCGCTGCCTTCTTCCTGATAACGCACCCGCACAAACTGCTGTGGTTTGAGCATGTCGAGTATTCTTTTTAGCTGTTTGGCCAGGTCTTTATGTTTGTCCAGAATGGCATCAATCGTCGCGGCGCTGGCTGATGGGTGAATGGATTCGTACAGGCTGACCCAGTCGGGTTTATGGGTTTGGGTGGCGTAATCCCATTCGGCATAATGCCGTGGTGGCAGGCCATCAAGTTCATGTTCTTCGATATCGGTTTCGCGCTTGTCATCAAAGGCTTCTTCTTCATCGCCTTCTTCAATAAACATCCACATGTGGCGGTTGTCATCACGGTAATCAACCATGGTATCCTCGAAGCGTATATGTGGAGACTGGTCACTTTGCAGGCGGCTGCGGGCGGTAAATAAAACCGCAATATCGGCCATTTCTTTTGTGCTGCTGCCCGCTTTTTCGACTGCCTGATAAAAACGTTCGACAAAATCCAGAATAAGCGGGTTACTGTAGCCATGATTTTTGTCCAGAATGGCGCGTGATAACATTGCCAGGCGGTGGCGGACACAGGATTCTTTTTCCGTATCACAGGCACCTTCGACAGGTTTCGGGTGTAAGGCCAGTAAATATTTGCGCAAGCCCGGCCAGGCCTGCAACATTAGATATTCAACCCGTGAGTCTTCCAGATGTTCGATGGCAAGGCGCTGAAACGGGCTGAAATTATCGGCAATAATAGCCGTTGTCCATTTTCGGTGAGCGGCAATATGGGCGATGGTTATGCGGTAACGATTGAGCCCGCTGACACCGTTGAAATCGTCATAGACATCGGGGACACGGATACCCAGATGGTCGTAATAGGGCACCGGTTTGCGCAGTTCATCAAAACCCGGAGAATAAGGCACAAAATAAGCCTCATCTTCCCACATGCTACGCAAATACATTTCCAGTTGGCGTTCATTGTCCATGTATAAGGTGCCGTGGCGTTCACGCTGTAACATGGCTTTGCTGTCGGCCGATTGCAGGCTGAAATAATCCTGCTGGCGTTCAGGGTGATTATTGTAATTGCGGACGCCGTAATCGATCCAGTTTTTCAGCCCTTCCAGCGATAACTGGTTTAACAGATAGGGGCTGTGGTTTAACAGTTCGGTTAATCCGGGACTGGGTATAGTGGTGTGAAAACCGTGGATAGAACCGGTGGTTTTTTCCATCATATCAAAAATGATCGCAATGAAACGCTGCACCTGTTCCAGTGTGCCGAGGCGGCGGGTGGCTTCCGGCAGACATTGCATAAAAGGCGGGATGGCATTGCCGTTAGGGGTACGTGACATGTCCCAGACACACTGGGAGACCATTTTCAGCACGGGTTCGCCGAGTCGATGCGCAATAGCGGGCATTTCTTCCAGGTAAATCATCACCGGTTCCCAACCACGACCAATCATGCAGATGAGTGAGGCACCCGACAGGTAGTGTTCGATACCCTGGTTGCTTAAATTGCGCAGACAGTCCTTGACATAATCTTCGAAGCATTCTTCTATCTGCGGAAAATTACATTGCAGTTTGTCACGGTAAGCCTGAATCTGTTCTGTATACATGGGGTTATCTCAGGTTTCCAGGTTAGCCAAAAATACTGTCAATGGCGTGATCCAGGGTGCTGCGAATATCGGCATCATCGGTAATTGGCCGTACCAGTGCCATGCGACAGGCGGCTTTGGTCTCGATACCTTTATTGATTAAGGTGGCGGCATAAACCAGCAGGCGGGTGGAAATGCCTTCATCCAGGCCGTGACCTTTAAGGTTACGTGCAGCATGGGCAATTTTTACCAGTTTTTCAGCCATATCCGTGTCGATATCAGCTTCTCTGGCGACAATTTCCGTTTCTACCTGTGGCTGTGGATAATCAAAATCCAGTGCGCTGAAGCGTTGTTTGGTCGATTGTTTTAAATCTTTCATCAAACTCTGATAACCGGGGTTGTAGGAGATAACCAGTTGAAAATCAGGGTGCGCGTTCACCAGTTCGCCTTTTTTATCCAGCGGTAACTGGCGGCGATGGTCGGTAAGTGGATGAATGACTACGGTGGTATCCTGACGGGCTTCGACAATTTCATCCAGATAGCAGATGGCACCAATGCGGGCGGCCACCGTTAATGGCCCGTCCAGCCAGCGGGTACCGTTGGCATCGAGTAAATAACGACCGACTAAATCCGATGCTGTCATGTCTTCATTACAGGCGACGGTGATAATCGGTTTACCCAGTTTCCATGCCATGTGTTCAATAAAACGGGATTTACCACAGCCGGTCGGGCCTTTAATCATGACCGGCAGGCGCGCCGCATAAGCCGCTTCATATAAAGCAATTTCATCTTCCTGTTCAGCATAAAAGGGTTGTTCGGTTATTTTGTATTGTTCAATATCGGTCATGGTGTATGTTCTCATGGGCAGGCTCTAATGAGCAGTTACAGGGTGAAAAAAAACCCCCGGCAGGGCGGGGGTTTTTAACCAGGGTTCGATTTATTTAGTTACTGTCCATGAACAACGTCGTCACGAGGGTGATTCCGGTGCATGAGACTCTAAGATAAACTCCTGGTTACAAGATATAGGCGTTTGGTTATTCCAAATAACTATATCTCGTGGCCGAAAGATTATGCGTCGGAAGTGGCCACAGTAGATGTCTGTTCATGGTCGGTAACTATTTATGAACACCCAGTTTTTCACGCCAGCCGGGGAAGATCTGATCGGCATCACCGGGGAAGGATTCGAATGCGCGGGCGAATTCATGATGCTCTTTGGCATATTCGACCGGGTCAGCACCTTCTTTCCAGCATTCATACGCCTGACGCAGAGATTTTGCACCAGCTGCCGGGCTGTCAATATGGCCGTAAGCACCACCACCCGCGGTGTTGATAACATTTCCATGGCCCAGATTCTCGAAGAAGCCAGGTAAACGTAGCGCGTTCATGCCACCGGAAATAATCGGGGTAGTGGCTTTCATGCCATCCCATTTCTGATAGTAGACAGGACCCTGACACTCATCGCGTTCAATCATATAAGCAATGATTTTGTCATCCTGTGAGCCTTCCATTTTGCCGTAACCCATGGTGCCGACATGAATACCGGAAGCCCCTTGCAGGCGGGAAAATTTAGCCAGTACATAAGCATCATAACCACGTTTTGCAGACGGTGAAGTAACCATCCCGTGACCGGCGCGGTGATAATGCAGGAACTGGTTCGGGTACTGACGACGGGCAGTGGTAATCATCCCCGGGCCACCGACAAAACCATCAACCAGGAAAGCGACGTGGGAAGCATTTTCACCAAAAGTTTCGAGGGCAAAATCAGCACGTGCACACATTTCATGGTAATCGTCAGCGGTAATATTCATAGAGAACAGTTTGGCTTCACCTGTTTCATCCTGAGCGCGAGCCAGTGCGTCTGCGACCAGAGGAATTACTTCTTTTACCGGGCAGAATAACTGGTTGCCCTGAGGCTCGTCATTTTTAATAAAATCACCACCCAGCCAGAACTGGTAAGCGGCATCGGCAAATGGCTGTGGGCGTAAACCCAGTTTGGGTTTGATAATGGTGCCGGCAACATAACCACCGTTTTCAACCGGGCGACCCAGAATACGCCACATATCGGAAATATTTTTTGCCGGACCGTCAAACAGTTCAAGAAATTTGGGCGGTATCCAGAAGTCATACATTTTGGCATGTTTTACATCACCCATGCCCTGATTATTACCAATCATCATGGTTAGCATGGAAACCAGCATGGCGCGACCATCGATAATATTACGGTCAAATAATTCAACCGGGTAGGCAATACGCATTTCCTCGGTGGCTTCATCAATATGATATACCAGTGCATCAACGCCTTTGGTGAAGTCGTCAGTGGTGCAGACTTCAACATTGGTACCGGTTGAAGATTCTGCCGCAAAGTGAGCCGCTGTTGCCAGGTAGCCGTGGCCGGCAACGGGTGCCATTTTATATGCGGCGAGGACGTGTTTGCCTTCAGCCAGCAGGGTATCTTCATCCAGAGTCAGATCTGAATAACGTGCGGTTTGGTCTAATGCCATTGTGTTGTCTCCTAATTAAGGGTTACGAATTTGATCTGGTAATCATCACCAGTGGTGCTTACTATAATGCTAATAGTGTATAATTAACACTAAATGTTTTTGATTGTTATAATAAGTAAATACTTATGGTTTGTTCTTGACATTCTATTTGTTCTTGACGTTCTAAAGGGAAGCAATAATGGCATTAAATATTACATTCAGGCAATTACGGGTATTTGAATCGGCTGCCAGACATTTAAGCTA
This sequence comes from Gammaproteobacteria bacterium, assembly GCA_015488885.1. Lineage (GTDB taxonomy): Bacteria > Pseudomonadota > Gammaproteobacteria > SZUA-229 > SZUA-229 > S010-25. The sequence continues at coordinate 21,141 of WFMW01000015.1, forward strand.
TACCCGTGCCGCTGAGGAGTTATACCTTAGTCAGCCTGCTGTTTCAATGCAAATCAAACAGTTAGAATCGATGGTGGGGCTGGCTTTATTTGAGCAAATTGGCAAAAAAATGCATTTGACTGAGGCGGGCAAGGAAATATACAGCTATAGCCAGAGTATTAGTCATTTGCTTGCTGATGCTGAAATGGTGATTAATGAGTTAAAAGGTCTGCAATCCGGGCGTCTGGTATTGTCGGTGGCGACAACAGCGAGCCATTTTGCCACCCGGTTATTGGCCGAATTCACCAAGTTACACAGTGGTATTACCAGCAGTCTGACGATTACCAATCGTGAAGCCCTGCAGCGGCAACTGGAAAATAATGAACCTGACCTGGTGATTATGGGGCAGCCACAGGAGGGGGTTGAAGTTGAAGCAGAGGCATTTATGGAGAATCCACTGGTGATGATTGCGCCAGCGGATCATCCTCTGGTTAAGCAGAAGAATATCCCGTTATCAGCCATTAAGAATGAAAATTTTGTGGTACGTGAACAGGGGTCGGGAACTCGTGATGCCAGCGAACGGTTTTTTACCCGTCACCAGATACATTTTAATACCGCGATTGAAATGAGCAGTAATGAGGCGATTAAACAGGCAGTAGAAGCCGGACTGGGTCTGGGTATTGTGTCGATTCATACGCTGGAGCTGGAGATGGAAACCGGTCGTCTGCAGATGCTGGATGTGCAGGGTTTCCCTATTTTACGTTACTGGTATATTTTGCAGCGTAAAGGCAAACGACTGTCCCCTGCGGCACAGGCATTTAAGCAGTTTGTGCTGGAGCAGGCCAAAACTTTTATTCATCTGCCCTGAATCAGGTATTCTCAGGAAACTTTATTCAGATTTTGATGTTGGCTTATAAGTAAATTTTTGCCCGGATATCGCCGCTTCAAACATTAAGCCACCTTTTGCAATAGTAAAAATTGCCATGCCTCGGTAATAGGCACCGGCTGTTTCAGCGTTATTTTTACCACCACTACCACTGGCTGTTGCACCCAGTGTACCAGCAGACGCCTGTGCGCCGGCGGTAATGGCAACAGCAGACGCCTGTGCGCTAAATTCAAAATTACCTGAGGTAAATTCATCGAATGCACGTTTGTCTTCAAAGAAAATAATTTCACTGTATGCCTGGCCACCAATCTGGAAACCAAGGCTTAACTGTGTGGTCGTAGTGTCGCCAACATAAATATTATGTTTATAAACTCGACCTTCACCATAAGCGCCACCAACAACAAAGCCGCCTTTGCCGATAGTGGGAAAAAGGGCGTAACCGTAGTTGTGTTTGAAATATAAATGGCTTTCACCTGCCTGTTGAAAAACTTTGACTGTGTCGGCGTATTCATCTGCATGGGCAAAGGCAAAAGGCAGGCTAAGTGAAAAAAACAGGGTGAGGCTGGTAAATAGGCGATTATATTGTTTGTTCATGTTGTTACTCGAATAGCTAAAAATAAAGTGATGTCTTTTTATGATACAGGCATGGAAGAAAAAAGCGATAAAATTTCTCTGCTTGAGCAAGAAAACGTGGTGAATAGCAGGCCATTAACATAATTTCTAACAAAAAGCAGGGGCGTTTTAGTTATTCTTACTGATGAATGTATTGTGCATAAGTTTCCTATAATGGTGTTTTTTTATTGATCAGTTATTTTCAGGTTAAAAATTTATGCGGATATTGTACCTCAGGCATCATAAAATAATTTTGTTATATTATGTGCCGTTTTTCTAATATCTGCCTGATTGAACAGGCTGTTGATCACTGCAATCATATCAGCACCAGCAGCAATGGGTTGAATCGCATTATCGACAGTGATGCCGCCAATAGCACAAACCGCAATGTTGAGTTGTTTTCTGGCTTTTTTAATTAATGTTAATTCTGCCATTACCGCATCAGGTTTTGTCGGTGAGGGAAAGACAGCGCCAAAAGCAATGTAATCTGCGCCAGCGTGGACGGCCTTTTCAGCCAGTGAATACTGGTTGTAACAGGAAGCGCCAATAATAGCCTGATTGCCAAGCTGAGTTCTGGCATCGTTGATGGATGTATCATCCTGTCCCAGATGGACGCCATCGGCATGAACCGCCAGGCATAACTCAATATCATCATTAATAATCAGTAATGCCTGATACTGTTGGCATAAGTGGTGTAATAATGTTGCCTGCTGCAGGCGTTTTTCAGCATGAGACCTTTTATCACGGTATTGAATAATGCTTGCACCGCCTTCAAGCGCTTCGACAAGCTGTTGCTGAAACCGGTTTTCCGGCATAAGTTGTGAATCGGTAATAGCATATAAGCCATGCAATTTTTTACGCATTATGGATGTTCTTTGGCGCAGCTATGGTGCAAAAGCGGCTATTTGTCTTTATCCCAGAAAAAACGATTCGGGTGGTATTGTCCCATGCCCAGTCGGTGAGCGTTCAGCAAGGTTTTGTAGGTGTAGTCCAGTGCCTGACGTACGGCACCCAACGGTTCCTGACCTAATGCAGTTTGTGCGGCAATGCTCGATGCCAGGGTGCAGCCAGAGCCATGATATTTGTGTGGCAGGCGGGCATAATGAAAGCTTTCAATTTCACGGTGATTGCAGAATAAAGTGTGGACTACATCCGGCGTTTTACCATGGGTGCCAGTGAGTAAAATATAGTCAACATCTGATTCCAGTAAACCCATGGCGGCGGCGGTCGGGGTGTCGGAGCCGGGGGCGAGGGCATGAACTTCAAATACATTGGGCGTCAATATTCGGGTTAAAGGTAATAATAATGTTTTTACGCTGTCTATCACTTCTTCGCTACTGAGTGCGCTGTCTTTTTCGGTGCTGAATACCGGGTCGTAAATAACCGGTATGTCCGGGTAGTCAGTAAGGATGGAGCGAATAGCCATAACCACTTCAGCACTGCCAACCATGCCGATTTTTATTACTGCAACCGGCATGTCTTCCAGTACCGCACGTGCCTGTTCAATCAGCAGGTCGGGTGGCATGGGTGAAAACGAGCTGACATCGACAGTATCCTGAACCGTGGCAGCAGTAATGATGGGTGCCGCGATACAGCCATGACTGCTCAGGGTTTCAATATCGGCAGAAATACCTGCTCCACCCGTCGGGTCGGCACCGGAAAAACATAATACAACAGGTGGTTGAGTATTTGTCATAATAGTCAGAGAGTCAGTGTAAATATTGTATTTTACCTGAATCCGTAGGTTCATCGTGGATACAGTGTACGTGATATTGATTTCACAGTGGTTTAAAAAATCTTAGTTTCACCCATAGATTAAGTGGGCATTTTTTAAACCGCTGTGGGATCAAGAGCTTGTGCAATGTGCTGCGATGAACCTGCGGATCCAGGTTTTATATTAAACCAGTCTGTGTAGAATAGCCATTTCAAAAATCATTTTCAAAGAGGGTTCGAGTGGCTTACAAAACTTATATCTGTATTGTTTGTGGTTATATTTATAATGAAAAACGGGGCGATGAGGAACACGGCCTGGCACCCGGCACCCGCTGGGAAGATGTGCCGGATGACTGGGAATGCCCTGAATGTGGTGCCGGAAAAGAGGATTTTGAAATGCAGGAGATATAAGTACGCCTGTATTAATTGCTTGTGCCCTTAAGGTTCTATCTGTTTTTGAGGGGTAACTATTCACCCATAACAGTAACAATAATATTACGTTTATGGCAGTTGGTTCGGTGTTCCCAGAGATAGACACCCTGCCAGGTGCCCAGCTCACAACGCCCCTTGCTGACCGGAATGGAAATACTGCTCTGTGTTAATGTGGTGCGTACATGAGCAGGCATATCATCTGGGCCCTCATTCATGTGTTCAAACAGCGGGCTGCCGTCAGGAATCAGTTTGGCCATAAACCTGTCCAGATCTTCGCGCACGGTTTCATCCGCATTTTCACACAGAATAATCGATGCGCTGGTGTGCTGAATAAACAGCTGGCAGATGCCTGTCTGAATGGCTGATTTAGCCACACAGTCTTCGACCTGACTACTGATATCATAAGTCCCGCGACCACGGGTGGAAAAACGTAATTTCTGTTGGTAAAGCATTGCTAGGGCACCTCTGAATAAGTCTATTATACTTCTGGCTTACAGGCTTGTTCGTAAGCAAGGCCGTCTTTTGATAGATACCTGGTGAAAAAGACTACCCTGGGCTCGTTTGGGGTTCTATTTTCGCAGGCATGCGGCCATTCTGTCAGCTGTTTGTTTTAGCACATCAAACCATAAAAAGCGATCAACCGGGTGGAACAGACCGAGAATATCCAGTTCGACAGCCTTTGCCGACGTATTGGTAATAAGAGTATGAATAAGTGGCGGTTTAACTGGTGCTTCATAAAAAACACACGTTATATGCCGTTTTTTTATTAACTGTTTGATATAGCGAATCTGTTTTATGCCCGGACTGGCAGCTTCATTTAAATTAACGGAAGCCAGTCGGTTGAGGTGGTAGTCTTTTTCAAAATACTGGTAGGCATCGTGATAACTGATAAACGGTGTTTGCATGGCGTGAAGTTTATTTTTCAGTTGTGCGTGTAACTGTTTTATGCGTAACAAAGTCTGCTGCCGGTTTTTAACATAGATGGCAGCATGAGGCCTGTCCATATGAATTAGCGTGTGGGTAATGGCCTTTACCATCTGCATGGCATTGTTTGTCGATAACCAGAAGTGAGGGTCGATAGCCGTAGTATCTGTCTGCGCATTTACTTTCTTATGGGTGCCGGTGTGAATGGGGCGAATGCTTAAACGTTCAATACCCGGTGCCTGCATCAGGGCGTAAAATGCTGTTTGGGGTGAGTCTTTTTTAATAAGTGCAGGCATAAACGTTTCCATGGCCGGGCCTGCCCAGAATACAATATCAGCATGGGCAAGCTTGCGGTAATCAGACGGGCGCAGGTTTATATGGTGAGGGGATTGGGTGGTGTTGAGTAATAATACTGGGTTACCCACACCGTGCATTACCGCTGCAACCAGTGAAAACAGTGGCCGGATAGTCACCACGACATTCAGCCTGTTATGGGCAGCGGCTGGCTGGGCGATAATTAAAAACAGACTGCATAACAGATACAGGAAAGGTATGGAATAAAGTCGAGGCATGGTGATTATGTTATAGTATACGGTGGTGAAATAATACCATTTCCCCTGCTATCAGGATTATTTGCTAACCATGTCAACGTTTTTGCTTCAAGCAGAACATATAAACTTTTCTCGTAAAGGTAAAACCATACTGCATGATGTTTCCATACAGATTGCCGAGCAGGAAATTATAACTCTGATAGGGCCTAATGGTGCTGGTAAAACCAGTTTGATTCGAATCCTGCTGGGTTTGCTTAAAGCCGACTCGGGGCGCATACAGCCACAGAAAAAATTACGCATTGGTTATGTACCGCAAAAAATTGTCATTCCGCAGGTGATGCCGCTACGTGTTTATGATTTTTTAACTTTATCAGCAAGAGTTTTGTTTGGCAGCAATAAGCTGAGTGATGAACATGTGCATGCTGCCTTAAAAGAACTGGATATCGATTATTTATATGCCGCAGCCATGCAGGGGCTGTCCGGTGGTGAAGTGCAACGGGTATTACTGGCACGTGCTTTGTTAAAGCAACCGAAATTACTCATTCTGGATGAGCCTGCTGCGGGCATGGATGTTATCGGTCAGCAGACATTATACAAAACCATACAGATGATTCGTCAGCAGCATCATTGCAGTATTTTAATGGTATCGCATGATTTACATCTGGTGATGGCCGCCACCGACAAAGTGATTTGCCTGAATACGCATGTATGTTGTACCGGGCATCCTGATGATGTCAGTGAGCATCCTGAATACATTAAACTATTTGGCTCGGCATTAGATGGCCTGGCTTTGTATTCCCATCATCACGATCATGAACATGATATTCATGGCAATGTAATCGAGTCGGAACATTGTCTGAGTTGTGAATATAATAATGGTGAGAAAATTGTACACTCTCACCGGCCGGTTAACAGTGAAATAAAAACGGCAATAGTGCACCAGCATCAGCAGCAACATGAGGATGATCATGGATGAATTTGTAGTCACCGCATTACTGGCTGGTATCGCCCTGGCTCTGGTTGCTGCACCATTGGGTTGTGTCGTGGTATGGCGGCGGATGGCTTATTTTGGTGATACGCTAGCTCATGCCGCCTTACTGGGTGTGGCACTATCCATAGCCATGCAGATGTTACCAATCATCGGCGTAACATTGATTGGCATAACATTGGCCAGTTTACTTTATTTACTGGAACAGCAACGTGATCTTTCAACCGATACCCTGCTTGGTATTTTATCGCACACCGCACTGGCCATCGGTCTGGTTGTGGTTTCTGTTTTACAGGCCAATGGCCAGGTGATTAATTTAATGGCCTATCTGTTTGGTGATATTCTTGCTATTGATAAAACTGAGCTGTGGTGGATGTATGCAGGGGTGGTATTGATTCTCGCTGTATATTATCGTTTGTGGTCGTCGTTGGTGTCCATTTCAGTGAATGAAGAGCTGGCCCGGATTGACGGGGTTAAGGTTGATCGGGATAAATTTATTTTTATGTTGTTGCTGGCCATGGTCATTGCCGTGGCGATAAATGTGGTGGGTATTTTACTGGTTACTGCCCTGCTGATTATTCCCGCAGCCAGTGCAAGACTGTTTGTGCATTCACCACAGCAAATGGTATTTATTTCCATAGTATTTGCCATCGTGGCCGTGACTGGTGGATTATTCAGCTCATTGCAATGGGATATACCGGCAGGACCGTCAATTGTGGTCATGGCATCACTGCTGTTTTTTGCATCACGCCTTTTGCGTATTAGTCGTGATTAGTTCACCCTTTTATTATCATCCCGACTTTATGGTATTGATGGCAGCTGCAACTTCGCGGTAAGCGTATTGGGCCAGCTGTTCTCGGGTTTTGCCGATACTACTGGTCGGTTGCAGATAATGCACTTCAACATCAATGCAGGCAGCGCGGAAGATTAAATCGGCAGATTGACGCATACTGGTATCACCGGTAAACAGTACCACAGGATTGATTTCAATCTGCCCGGTCTGTGGATGGGGCTGAGGATAAAAAATCGCGACGGGTTGTAACATGGCCTGTGCGTCAATCGCGCTTTGCAGGGTGCGGCTGTGAAATTTTTTTATAGTGCCATCGGTGGTGGTGCCTTCGGCAAAGACCAGACTGTTATGGTTTTGTTTGAGCGCGGCGGTTATTTCACCGCAGGCTTCAGAGGCAGAGCGATGGTTGCCACGCTGGATATACAGCGTACCCGCGCGTGTTGCCAACCAGCCAATAACCGGCATGGTTTTGACTTCGTATTTAGCCAGAAAATGCACAGGTGTAAGGCTACCGAGTATCAAAATATCCAGCCATGAAATATGATTGCTGATAAACAGGGTTTTTGTATTCAAAGGTGTACCATAAACCTTGATATTAACCCCGAACAGGTGTGCGGCTGCACGCAGCCATTTCGTCACAAACCAGCCAGAAAAATGGCCTGGCCGAATAGTATTTCGCAATAGCAAAGTGGTAAATATAACAGCGATAATAAGCAGTATAATCAGTATTATCCAGCGGTATATTTTTCTTATTGTGGCCATGCGATGCATCAGTCAGATAGTGTATCAATCATCCGTCAAAACGCATGGATAAATCAATCGCCCGGATATTTTTTGTCAGTGCGCCTGTCGAGATATAATCGACACCCGTTGCGGCAAGCTGACTAAGTGATTCCAGCGTGACATTGCCAGAAACTTCGGTTCGGGTTTTGCCTGTGCATCGGGCTACCGCCTGCTTCAGGGTTTCTAAATCGAAATTATCCAGTAATATACGATCGACACCGGCATCAAGGGCAACATCAAGTTCCGTTAAATTTTCTACCTCAATTTCAACGGCCATTTCAGGGTTATAAAAGCGTGCCTGCTTCACCGCCGCCTGGATACCACCACAGGCATGGATATGGTTTTCCTTAATCAGAAAAGCATCGTATAAACCCAGCCGGTGGTTCTGACAGCCGCCGCAGGCAACCGCATATTTTTGTGCCAGACGCAGGCCGGGAAGGGTTTTACGGGTATCAAGAATAATGGTATTACTGCCATTTATCTGTGCAGCATAATCCGCTGATACGGTAGCGGTGGCCGATAAAGTCTGCAGAAAATTAAGTGCGGTGCGTTCACCACTGAGCAGATTGCTGGCGTTGCCACTGAGTGTGCAGATGATCTGCCCGGCATCAATATGCTCGCCATCGTCAACACACCAGTCGATGAGAATATCATCATCCAGCTGGCGGTAGGTTTCTTCAAACCAGTCCAGTCCACAAAATACACAGGCTTCACGGCTAATCACAGTTGCCAGGGAAACAAGGTTCGCGGGTATTAATGCGGCAGTAATATCACCGCTGCCGATATCTTCCTGCAGGGCAATATGGACATTTTCCTCGATGACGCTTTGCGGTATGGCTGGCACGGTCATTACAGTGATTTACACAGCACTTTTGAATTACGCTGCCAGTTGTACAGCGATTTTTTTTCCATCGGCAGGTCTTTTATCCGGCATTCATTAAAGCCTCTTTCAATAAACCAGTGCATGGTCTGGGTAGTGAGGGTGAATAATTTTTTCATGTGTTTTTTACGTGTCTGCCATTCAATATGTTGCAACAGATCGCTGCCGCGTCCGTGCTGTGCATAATTTTTATGTACGGCAAGGCAGGCAAGTTCCGCTGTCAGAGATTGTTCGAAGGTGAATAAAGCTGCGCAGGCAATAATCATGCCGTCGCGTTCGATAACGGTAAAATGATCAATGTCCAGTTCCAGTTGTTCACGTGAGCGTTTTACCAGTACACCTTTTTCTTCCAGTGGCGAAATAAGTTTCATAATGCCACCAATATCGTCAATATCGGCCATGCGCAGGCCTTCATAATTGTCGGCAGTAACCAGCGTGCCAATGCCATCGCGGGTGTACAGTTCCAGTAATAAAGCACCATCAATTTTACGGCTGATAAGGTGTACCCGTCGAACCCCGCTGCGGCAGGCTCGGGCGGCATTGTTTAAATGCGATTGCATTAAATGTAGCTGTGTTACATGTGATTGCGTTGTCAGATTATTGTTTTCAGATAGCTTGTTGTTCTTGCTCTGCCTGTCTTTACCATGCAGGCTCAACCAGTGTTCTGCCTGAGGCAGATTGAGTTGTTGCAGCAACTGCTGGTTTTCATCATAAACACCATTGTTTTCCATAATGAAAACAAGCTTGTCTGCACTCAGCGCAATCGCGGTTTCAGTGGCCACATCTTCAGCGCGTAAATTAAACACCTCGCCGGTGGAGGAATAACCCAGTGGTGAGATCAGCACCACATTATCCAGTTTAAGCTGTTGTTTTATGCTGGTCGCATCAATGTGGCGAACCTTGCCGGTACGTGCATAGTCCACCCCGTCACGCACACCATAAGGTTGAGCTGTAACAAAATTACCCGAAACCACGCGTACTGATGCCCCCGCCATCGGCGTATTGGGTAGCCCCATGGACAGCATGGCTTCAATCTGGCTGCGTACCTGACCAATCGCCTGTTTGACGGCAGGCATGTGTGCTTTAGGGGTAATCCGCAGATGACGGGCAAACTCAGAATTCAGGCCGAGCGTATCCAGTTGCTGCTTGATCTGTGGGCGGGCACCGTGCACCAGCACAATCCGCACGCCGAGGCTGCCAAGCAGGGCTATATCATGTATCAGTCTGGCAAAATCAGCGGATATAACCGCTTCACCACCAAATAAAATCACCAGTGTACGTCGGCGCAGGGCACGAATATAGGGTGCTGAATGTCTGAACCAGTTTATATATTGATGATTGTCAGGTTGTTTTTTCAAGTGGCTACTCGGCTTTTCAGGTTAATTGTCGGCAAGATTATTTGCCTGTCCTCTACACTACATTCTTATTATAATCGCTAATATACGCGATTGATGGCTGCATTCAATATTAATTTACAAAAATGCATGCAATCCCACGCGGGAGCGGTGGGAACGAAACACAATAAATATTTATGGGAGAAGTCTCGGTGGGCTAACACAGTGGGCTGTCAATGTTGCATACAGGTTTGCGAGGTAGTAGGCTTTGGTAAATTACTTTCTGGAGGATTTCTATGCCTGTTTACCGTTCTCGAACAACCACCCATGGCCGCAATATGGCCGGTGCCCGTGCTCTCTGGCGTGCAACCGGTACCAAAGAAGGGGACTGGGATAAACCGATTATCGCCATTGCCAATTCTTTTACCCAGTTTGTTCCCGGTCATGTTCATCTGAAGGACATGGGGCAGATGGTGGCGCGCGAGATCGAGGCGGCCGGTGGCGTGGCCAAAGAGTTCAATACCATCGCCATTGATGATGGTATCGCGATGGGGCATGGCGGTATGCTCTATTCGCTACCCAGTCGCGATTTGATTGCGGACTCTGTCGAGTATATGTGCAATGCACATTGCGCCGATGCGCTGGTCTGCATCTCCAACTGCGACAAGATTACCCCCGGTATGCTGATGGCGGCCATGCGCATCAATATCCCGACCATATTTGTTTCCGGTGGTCCAATGGAGGCCGGTAAAATCACGCTTAACAAACAGGAACTGCACCTGGATCTGGTCGATGCCATGGTGAAGGCGGCGGATTCGAATGAAACGGATGAGGATATTGCGGCCATTGAGCGTTCGGCATGCCCGACCTGTGGTTCCTGCTCCGGTATGTTTACCGCTAACTCGATGAACTGTCTGACCGAAGCGCTGGGGATGTCGCTTCCCGGTAACGGTTCCCTGGTGGCGACACATGCAGACCGCAAGGAATTGTTTCTGCAAGCCGGTCGTTTAGCAGTGGAACTGGCCAAACGCTATTACGAACAGGATGACGAATCGGTTTTGCCGCGCTCAATTGCCACCTTTGATGCCTTTGAGAACGCCATTACGCTGGATATCGCCATGGGCGGCAGCACCAACACGGTATTACACCTGCTGGCGATTGCCCAGGAGGCTGATGTGAACTTCACCATGGAAGATATTGATCGCATGTCGCGCCAGGTGCCAAATATCTGCAAGGTATCACCATCGTCCCAGTATCATCTGGAGGATGTGCATCGTGCTGGTGGTGTGATGAATATCCTTGCCGAGCTGAATCGTGCTGGTTTGCTGCATGCCGATGCCGGTTGTGTCCATGCGCCAAGTCTGGGCGCAGCGCTGAAAGCCTGGGATATCACCAACCCTGATAACAAACAGGCACACCAGCTGTTCCTTGCCGCGCCCGCAGGCCGACCTTCACTGAAGGCTTTTTCACAGTCCGAACACTGGAAAGAACTGGATGAGGATCGCGAGAATGGCTGTATCCGTGATGTGGTGCATGCCTACTCGAAACAGGGTGGGTTAGCTGTGCTTTATGGCAACATTGCAGAAAGGGGCTGTATCGTCAAAACAGCGGGTGTAGATGCATCCATCTGGCAATTCAGCGGACGTGCGCGCGTGTTCGAGTCACAGGAGGCTTCCGTGGCGGCCATCCTCAATGATGAAATTGTCGCCGGTGATGTGGTGGTGATTCGTTATGAAGGGCCAAAGGGCGGGCCGGGCATGCAGGAAATGCTGTATCCAACTTCATACCTTAAGTCAAAGGGCCTGGGCAAGGTTTGCGCCTTGCTCACCGATGGTCGTTTCTCCGGCGGTACCTCAGGCCTGTCCATTGGACACGCTTCACCCGAAGCAGCCGAGGGCGGCGCTATCGGGCTGGTTGAAGAGGGTGATAGCATCGAAATCGACATTCCCAATCGCAGCATTCATCTCAAAGTTTCCGATGCTGTTCTGGCGGAACGTAGAAAAGTGATGGCAGCCCGGGGTGCAGCCGCCTGGAAACCGGTCAACCGTGACCGAGCTGTATCCAGAGCCCTGCAAGCCTACGCTGCCCTGACCACCTCCGCCGACCGTGGCGCGGTACGCGATCTGGCGCAGTTGAAGTAACCGGTGGAGGTGGGTAGCATCCGCATCCTGACACAGCTGCAGCCGTCCGTCCTCTACCATACCCTGTTGCATGGTTGGACGCTCTGCGTCGAGTCATGGTAATGGATGACAGCAGCGTGTGGTTTATTATCAAAGACTATAGTTTATAAAGACTATAGCGATAACCGGTAAAATACATATAAATCATATAGCTATAGTGATCCTAGCCCAATCCCAATTAATTTATGGGTAGCCTATATCAGATAGTATTATTGCTGAAGTCTCATTGATCAGGCAGGTTATCAAGCGGACTGTTTACCGAAATACCGGGTTTGTTTAATACATGGGTATAAATCATCGTTGTATTAATATCCGAATGCCCCAGCAATTCCTGTACAGTACGGATATCATAGACATTATCTTGCATCATAAAACGTCAAATGGACTTTTAACAGCCAATCCCCCTTTTTTAATCACATGAGTGTATATCATAGTCGTACTAATATCGGCATGACCTAACAGCTCCTGAATTAAACGAATATCTTTTCCCGATTCCAGTAAATGGGTAGCAAAGGACTAAATTTTCCTGGAGAAAATTTGAACAGCGTTTAGCTGGCCTGAAAGGCAAAATACATGGATGTATTTTGTAGTGGCGTAGTGTGTGACTGGTGACTTTTTTAGTAAAGTTTGCTTTTTTAGCCGCATGTCTAATTGCTTTTTGTAAACTGGTTTCATGGATATGGTGTCGGCGTGTTTTGCCTGTACGATAATCAAAAGCAAGTCGGGTTGCCGGAAAAACATACTGCCAGGAAAAGCTTTTTGCCGCAGCACCCATTTTTCTGGCTAAAGCGACAGGTAATAAAACCTCCCCAAAACCTGCAGCGAGGTCACCGTCATGTATAGATTTTACCTGAGACAGGTGAGAGTGCATCAATGGGATAAGTTTTTCCGGTAATGGCACCACCCGCTGTTTATTTCCTTTGGCTTCTCTAACTGTAATTTGCTGGTAGTCAAAATCAATATCCTGAACTCTTAAACGCGTACACTCCATAATGCGCATACCGGTGCCATACATCAATGATGCCATCAGTTTTGAACGTCCCTTCATCGCCTCTAATAAGCACTTGATTTCATTAACAGAAAGTACCGTTGGTATTCGTTGCTTTGACGTTGCGCGGGTAAAGGACAATATATTTTCAACATCACGTCCAAGAACTTCTCTAAAAAGAAAAATTAAAGCATTCAGCGCAACTTTTTGGGTTGAAGACGACACCTTGCGCGATACAGCAAGATGTTCCAGAAAATATTTGATATTTTCAGCACCGAGTTCGTCTATTTTCTGCCAGTTACTATAGAGTAGAAACCTGACAATCCATTGTTCATAGGTTTTCTCAGTTTTAACCGCCATCTGGCGAACACGTATCGTTTTTACAAAAGCCAGATGAGTTTCTGCATAACTGGTTCTAAAACGAAGAATATATTGATTACTTGATGGCGCGACCAGACTTTCCGGGTCTGCATCCCTCATCAGGGTAGGATGGTCAGCTTCAAGTTCCCTGGCAAATGCCCGCCATTGGAACCAGTCGTAAGAATTTGACCATTCAGCCTGAACCAGATCAGTGAATAAAAGTCGCAGTGCATCAGCAATCTGCCGAAACTGCCACGCCTTTAGCTCAGGAAGTCTGCCTTTTGCATTTAGATAGTGATCGACATCATCACCCGTTTGACCACTAAGAAGGGTAC
>WFMW01000016.1 GCA_015488885.1 Gammaproteobacteria bacterium
CATCTTTATTATGATGAACAGATTCAGCAAACGCGCCCGCCAGCCGCTGAGTTAATAGCCGATGAAGGTGCTTATTCCGTATGGAACAAACCTTATGGCATGTATTCACAGGGCACGAAATGGGGCGATCACTGCACGATTTATCGCTGGGCAGAACAACATTTACAACCACAGCGCCCGGCCTTTCCGGTCCACCGTCTGGATCGGGCAGCCAGTGGTTTAATATTGCTGGCACATAAAAAATCCATTGCCGCTGTCTTTTCAGCCATGTTTCAACAACATACTATCAACAAGCAATACCGGGTAAAAGTAGCCGGTCTGCTGAAACTTGCAAACCTGCCGTATATCCTCGACACACCACTGGATAATAAACCCGCCATCACTGAAATTGTGCAGATCAATACCGATACCCAAACCGGAACTAGCGAACTGCTCATCAATATTAAAACCGGCAGAAAACATCAAATCCGTCGCCATCTTGCCGATATCAATCATCCTGTTATCGGCGACAGACTCTATGGTCCTGCAGTGACGACAACAGACAGTCCAACCAATCTACAGTTAAAGGCTATCTATTTATCTTTTATCTGCCCACTTCGTAACCAGCGTAAATTTTTTCAACTATAATGAGACCTTTACACGAGTGAGATGCGTGCTAAAAATGGCTAAAAGGTCTCATAATTTCTTAAAAGAATGATAAAAACAAGAACTTCCCAATACAATAGCAGTCTTTAACCTGGGTTTAAGCAGTCATCTATCTGGAGCCATACCATGTGTGTACGCCACGGTTTTATTCTTCTTGCTATTGTTACATCAGCAATGATTTTCCTGCTGGGTAGCTTCTGGCCGGATGTCTATTACGCCTTTATTATTATCGGCCCGCTTATACTGCTTGGCCTCTATGATTTTATTCAGGTCAAACATACTATTCTGCGTCTTTACCCGGTAATTGGTCATTTCCGCTATATATTTGAATATATTCGCCCGGAAATACAACAGTACTTTGTGGAATCAAATATTAATGGCCGCCCCATCAATCGTGAATTTCGTGCTCTGGTCTACCAGCGTGCAAAAAATGTCCGTGACACCCGCCCGTTTGGCACCCAGTTTGATGTTTATCGTGCCGGTTATGAATGGATGGATCACTCACTATCACCAGTACATATCGAAGATAGCCACCCACGCATAAAATTTGGCGGCCCGGACTGCAGCAAACCTTACCTGGCATCACCACTGAATATTTCCGCCATGAGTTTTGGCGCCTTAAGCAAAAATGCGATTATGGCCTTGAACAAAGGCGCAAAAATCGGACGCTTTGCACATAACACTGGCGAAGGCGGTTTAAGCCCGTATCATCTTGAATATGGCGGTGATATTATCTGGCAAATTGGCACCGGTTATTTTGGCTGTCGGAATAAAAACGGCGGTTTTGATGAAACTTTATTTGCCGAAAAAGCCAGCCTGGATGTGGTCAAAATGATTGAAATAAAATTATCCCAGGGTGCAAAACCCGGCCATGGCGGCATTTTACCCGCCGCAAAATTAACCGCAGAAATTGCCCGTATTCGCCATGTACCCATGGGACAGGATGTTATTTCTCCGCCAGCGCATTCCTCATTCAGCACACCCACCGGCCTGCTCGAATTTGTCCGATACTTACGTACTTTATCCGGTGGCAAACCGGTAGGTTTCAAACTTTGTCTGGGGAAAAGAAGTGAGTTTCTGGCTATCTGTAAAGCCATGTTAAAAACTGGCATCACTCCCGATTTTATTACCATCGATGGCGGTGAAGGTGGCACCGGTGCCGCACCGATTGAACTGACAAACTCGGTAGGCACACCGCTGCGTGATGCGATTATTTTTATTCATAGCGCATTACGAGGAACCGGCCTGCGAAACAAAATCAGACTGATTGCTTCAGGAAAAGTTTTTACCGCGTTCCATATGGCCAGAATGATGGCGCTGGGTGCCGACACCATCAATTCAGCTCGCGGCATGATGATGGCCCTGGGCTGTATCCAGTCACGCAACTGCAATTCAGACCATTGTCCAACCGGTGTCGCCACGCAGAACCCTATGCGTTACAAGGCACTAAATGTTAAAGATAAAGCGCAACGTGTCGCCAACTATCATAAGTCAACGGTGGAACATTTAACCGAATTACTGGCTGCATGCGGCATGAGCAATCTGACAGAATTAAAACCTGAGCATATCAATCGACGTGTTAATGGCACAAAAGTAACCAACTATGCTGAACTATACCCGCTTATTGAAACCGACTGTTTATTATGTCATGACACCTTCCCGGAAAGCTGGAAAAAAGACTGGGAAAAAGCGAGCGCCGAAAGCTGGTAATTAACCCGAATATTTCATGGAAAGGACAAGTCTACATTGAAATATTTTCAGCAATTATGTCTGGGACAACAATTACTCTGGGGCTATTTTATCTGGTATCTGGTGATTGTTTTTCTGTATTTTGATCCCAGCCCCCGCCTGTGGTTTTCCTCACTGGGTATTGCAATTATTGTTGGCACCGCACTGGTCATCAGCACCACCTGCTGGCCGGTAAATTTTAAAACGCTGGATCAATGGCAAACCATGCGTCTGTTTTTAATTCCTTTTTGTGTATCGAGTTACGCATCGCTAATCAAAGGACATCACTTTATTTTAATTTTTCCACCCGTGATAAAAACCAATGCTATTGCACTGATTGCAATCACTATATTTTTTCTTCTGGTTTATCTGCTAAAAAAATATAAGCAATATTGATCAGGGAAATTCTCTGGGATGAGAATTTAACTTTGATTTGGCAGGGATGCCAAACAAAGTGACCCGATTGCGTGCACACAATCAAATAGAACAACATAACTATAAGAAAGCTACGAACAATGTCCGGGAACCGCCGGTGCTTTTCCGGTGGCAGGCTGTTGGGCGGCTCTTTTCTGGTTACTCTTCTCCATCCTTAGGTTCGTAACCGCAACATCCCTGTCGCACTACTGCAGCTGTTGACTAAATTTGCAGGAGCAAATTTGAACAGCTATGCTGGCCTGAAAGGTGGAATACAGGGATGTAATCCATACAGAAAAGTTACTCGCCAACGGCGAAATAGCAGAGGCCAGCAAAATCAACCCGGATAAGCAGTTATGAACAATACATATCAAAGCAGTTTTGTCGTAGCTTGTCTAATCGCGACGCAGAGCGTCACGGTATGCATTCCCACGCAGGAACGGTGGGAACGAGAAAATACCGAGGTGGACCATATATGACCCCATGATATTTAAAGTGATTATTTTATTTGAAAGTCTTCGTGCAAATTGCTCCAGTGATCCTTGAGTCTTTGCTTGTGTCCTTCGTTCATAGGAAGCTCTTTTAGCGCCTTAGGCCACAAACTTCGTGCTTTTTCCATGGCATCATCAATATGCGGTTTTATTGCACGCCACGGGATACCAGCTCGGTTAGCCCAGGACTGAAAGTTCGCATAGGAGGCTTTATACCATTCCTTTGTTTTGCCCAGATTGAGCGCATAGTGTCTTTCACCATCCATATAAACGCTCGTGGTAACGATATCATATGCCGGGGAAAGTCTCGGGGTGACTTGATCGGGATAGAGCAGACTCCAGTTTTTGAGGTGTGCATCGCCATTGGCGAGGAGAATGTTGATCAGCACTCGTCTGGCGAATTGCTGTGCGTCAGTCAATCCGTCACCAGAAAATTGGTAAAGAATTCTGCCAATTTGCTCGTAGTTGGCAGCGTTATATTTCTCATGCGGGTATTTCACCAGCACCTGTGCAAAATCTTCCATATGAATTCGCCGATCGTTTTCGCGATCAAAGCGTTTGATCGCAAATGCCAGATTCTCATCAGGTAAATTAATTGGTGGAAGGTTGTCGAGCTTATCCAGTTCAACCAGTTTAATTTCAGGTATATCGACCTCGATCAGTGAGGCCAGCCTCATGGCTGTGTACTCATTTACCGGTACATCCTTATGTTTTGTTGACGGTGTTTTGATAATCCAGTCACCGAGCACATCAGCCCCGGATTGATCAGTATGGGACAGATTGTAACGACCGTCTTTTTCCTTCATAGAAAACTTCATCTGCACCCCTGCCAGGGAAAATTTATTTTCCCCGCGTAAGTTAAATGATGATACTTTCTCGAACTTTACTGCCCTGGCCTTGCCGTGGGTGGTCAGGACACTGTCCGGCACATCTTCTGGCTCCATTGGATCGGCGATCAGAGCACCGGGTAAATCCTCACCCAGATAAGACAGGAGTTGAAATTCGTTATCAAGATGAACCTTGAGACCCTGCGCAATTAATTCCCTGAGAGACCCTTCCGGTAACAGATTGGATAATGTGGGATGCAGTCTCTGATTCCTCGCCCATGGTTCGGCCATCAGCTTATCTGCGCGTGGAAAGCCTGGGTGGGTAATTAAACTAAAAGTCGGGCGAGAGATATCGTTTTTAAATTCATCCGCAAAACTCAGCACGTTTCGACCATTTTGAAAACCAGCCAGGTAGCCCACCAATCTTCCATGCAAGGTCAGTCTAAGCACATTGACTTCATCGCCCCCTGTGTTGAGATAGCCATTGCTCATTGATCGTCACCTGGCAAGTCTTGCCATGGATCTTCAGACAGGATTTTCTTTTCATTTTCTTTAAGACTCGAAGACACAGACAAAACAGGCTCTGTACTCTCACCTTCGAGCGCAGCCTGGACAGCACTTAGCTTTTCTTTGGGAATCAGCATGAGTTCGCTGTTAAGCCCCTTGGCAATCAGTTCCAGGGTATCCAACCTGGGGTTTCCTTTAGATTCCAGGCGCTGATATTGCTGACGAGAGATGCCTACGCGTAGCATCATATCGTTCTGTTTAAGACCTAGCCCAAGGCGTCTTTTTTTGATCTGTTGGAGTAAAGAGCTCATCATTGTAAACACATAGGTTTCTTTTTCGATATAAGAAACATATTAGTTTCTTTTTTATATTTAAGCAACATATAAGTTGCTATCAGACCCACGTCCCACCCCACCACCAATAACAAAGGTCACCCGTCTTCCAGATGACCTTCCCATTCCCCTTACAGACTGCCGAGCATTGCAGAGTAATGTAATATAATGTTGAATGTTTAGTGCTTAATTTTAAATTAATTATTTTATGCTTTTATCCATTCAGCATTAAACATTCAAAATTCAAAATTAATAATTAAAAAAGGCAGACTGTTGGGCGGCATTCTTTTGGTTACTTTTCTCCATCCTTAGGTTCGTAACCGCAACATCCCTGTCGCACTACTGCAGCTGTTGACTAAATTTGCAGGAGCAAATTTGAACAGCTATGCTGGCCTGAAAGGTGGAATACAGGGATGTAATCCATAAAAA
>WFMW01000017.1 GCA_015488885.1 Gammaproteobacteria bacterium
ACAATAAAAAGGCGATGATTGCTCATCGCCTTTCAATTTTTTACTCCAGCCTCCCAGGCTTATTTTTATATCCTGATTAGAATTATTACAGGATGCTTGTTTGTCTGCTTGTACATCCTATCTTAGTAAGTTCATTAGCCGTTTACAAGTTTTAATCCCAGTTCAATGCGCCTCCGGTCTGGTATTCCGTAACTCTGGTTTCAAAGAAATTCTTTTCCTTTTTCAGATTCGCCTGCTCATCCAGCCATGGCAGTGTGTTTTTCGCACCAGGGAAGGGTTCGGCATGGTTGAGTTTTCTGGCGCGGCGGTTGGCGACGAAGCGGAACTGTGCAACGTGGTCATTGGCATTGTAGCCGAGAACAGGATCAGGCAACAGAAAATTGGCATAGTCTATTTCGGCGGCTTCGGCTTCTTCCCACATGTGCTGAATCTTCTTCGGGTCGAGTTTAAGGTTTTCTTCCTTGATAATCTGGTTGCATACGCGGATACCAAATGAAGCATGCAAGACTTCATCTCGCATGATGTACTGAAATTGCTCGGCGGTGCCTTTCATCAGACCGCGACGTTGCAGGGCGAAGATCGGCGTAAAGCCATTATAAAACCAGGTGCCTTCAAATACGCCGGCGAAGAACGTATAAGCCATGACGAAGTTTTCCAGTTCGTCACGGTTGCTCAGGTCGATATCAGCGCGTAATACGGATTCAAGCTTGCTGTTACACAGGTTGATCTTGTGATGAATCTCCGGCACTACGCGGTAGCGGTTATACACTTCACCCTGGTCGAGGCCGAGGGTTTCGATGCAGTGCTGGTAAGTCCAGGTGTGGATGGATTCTTCATAGACCTGGCGTGCCTGATAGATTTGCAGCTCCGGCGCGGTCATTTTTTCCATCACCGCGAGGCCGATATTGCGCATCGCCAGGATATCGGAGGTGGTCAGATAAGCCAGTACGTTTTCGTACATGTGGCGTTCCTCCTGCATCAACTTGTGGTGATAATCGTGGATATCCTGCGTCATATTGATATCTAGTGGTGTCCAGTGGTTTTTGTTGGCATTGAGGAAATAGTCCCATGCCCATGGGTATTTGAACGGTGCAAGCTGGTTGATATCGGCCATGCCGTTGACAACGCGCTTGTCTTCTGGATTGATCGGTCTGGCTGTAACAGGGTTGATGACGGGGCGTGGAGTATCGGCAACTATGGGTTTATCGGTGGTGGCAGGTATTTCGATCGCAGATAGCGATAAGTCATCGCTGCTTTGCTCGTCTACGTCAGTGCCGACTGGTGCTGCGAATGCGGGTTCAATGGTTTTGAATACTGATTCGGGGGTGGAAACAGATGTCAGGGGGTCATCCCAGTTTAACATAGCTTTTCTCTCTTGTTTTTATGGCTTATAGCTGATTATTGGCAGGCTTCACAGTCTGGATCGAGGATACTGCATGCCTTTGGCATTTCCATTTTTACTGGTGTATCTACCGGTGCGTTATCACGCTCATCACTGGTCGTTTTCTCGACTGCGGTCGCGCCCATGGAGCGCAGGTAATACGTGGTTTTCAGACCACGAACCCAGGCTAGTTTATACAGATTGTCGAGTGCCTTGCCGGATGGCTCTTTTATGTACAGGTTTAACGATTGCCCCTGATCAAGCCATTTCTGACGGCGTGAAGCAGCTTCAACCAGCCAGCGCGCATCCAGTTCGAAAGCAGTTTGGTAGAGGGTTTTTAAATCGTTGGGTACGCGGTCGATGTGCTGGACGCTGCCATCGTAATATTTAAGGTCGTTAGCCATGACTTCGTCCCACAGGCCGCGTTCACGTAAATCTTCAATCAGATAGGGGTTCACCACGGTGAATTCGCCCGATAAATTAGATTTAACAAACAGGTTTTGATAGGTGGGTTCAACAGACTGGCTGACACCGCAAATATTGGAGATGGTGGCGGTAGGTGCAATCGCCATGGTGTTGGAGTTGCGCATGCCGGTTGTTTGTACCTGATTGCGTAAGGAATCCCAGTCGAAGGTATGGCTGCGATCCATCTCAAGATAGTTGCCGCGGGCTTCTGCCAGGTAGTCGATGGAGTCAATGGGAAGAATTCCCTTGCTCCATAGTGAGCCTTCAAAGCTGGAATAGCGACCCCGTTCTCTGGCCAGATTGCTGGAAGCTTTAATGGCGTAGTAACTGATCGCTTCCATGGTGCGGTCGGCAAATTCAACTGCCTGTTCGGTCGCATAGGCGATGCGTTGTTTATACAGCGCATCCTGAAAACCCATCAATCCAAGACCAACCGGACGGTGACGCAGATTAGAGTCACGCGCTTCCGGTACACTGTAGAAGTTATAGTCAACCACATTATCCAGCATACGCATGGCAGTATTGATGGTTTTTTCCAGTTTGTCTGTATCCAGACCATTTTCATTGATATGAGCAGGAAGATTAACCGAACCGAGGTTGCATACCGCAATTTCATTATCATTGGTGTGTAACATGATTTCAGTACACAGGTTGGAACTGTGGACAACGCCGACATGCTGGTTGCTGTAACGTAAATTACAGGGGTCTTTGAAAGTGATCCAGGGATGGCCAGTTTCAAATAACATGCTGAGCATTTTGCGCCATAAGACGGTCGCTTTAATGGTTTTGAATACGCGAATCTCTGCTTTTTCCGCTTTGGCTTCGTATGCAAGATAGGCTTTTTCAAATTGCTGGCCGTATAAATCGTGCAGGTCGGGGGCTTCGTCCGGGCTGAACAGGGTCCAGTCCAGATCCTCGGCCACCCGTTTCATGAACAGATCGGGAATCCAGTTGGCGGTGTTCATGTCATGCGTACGACGGCGATCATCGCCGGTATTTTTACGCAGGTCGAGAAATTCTTCGATGTCGATATGCCAGGTTTCCAGATAAGCACACATTGCGCCTTTGCGTTTGCCGCCCTGGTTGACGGCCACGGCGGTATCGTTTGCCACTTTCAGGAAGGGGACGACACCCTGTGATTTACCATTGGTACCCTTTATATGTGCGCCCATACCACGTACTCGTGTCCAGTCATTGCCCAGACCACCGGCATATTTGGAGAGCAGCGCATCGTCTTTAATCGAGCCAAAAATACCATCGAGATCATCGGCTATGGTGGTGAGGTAGCAGCTGGAAAGTTGTGGGCGTAAGGTGCCTGAGTTAAACAGGGTTGGCGTTGAACTCATAAAATTAAAAGATGACAGCAGATTGTAGAACTCCACCGCTCTGTCTTCACGATTGATTTCATTGATGGCCAGCCCCATTGCCACGCGCATAAAAAAGGCCTGGGGTAATTCAAAACGTACATCACTGGCATGGATAAAATAACGGTCGTACAGGGTTTGCAGACCCAGATAGGTGAACTGATGATCGCGTGAAGCGTCAAGTTGTTTACCCAGATAGTCAAGGTTAAATGACTGTAGACGCGGATCAAGCAGTTCAAGATCCACGGCACGGTTAATATAATACGTGAAATAACTGGCATACTGGGTTTGCATTTCCGCCTGGGTGGCGTTACTGGGTATGTTGTGAATAAAACTCAGTGCCTCAGTGCGCAGGTCGTCAAGCAGTAAACGGGCGGCGGCATAACTGTAATCGGGCTGTTTTTCGATTAAGGTGCGCGCGCTCATCACCAGCATCCTCGCCACATCTTTTTGCGCTACGCCGTCAAACAGGTTGCGTTGCGTATCCTGTAAAATCGCTTCGGCATCCACATCATTCAAATTTGCGCAGGCTTCTTTGACTACTTCATGGAGCCGGTTAACATCCAGTAGCTGGGTAGTGCCGTCTTTAAGGGTGATATGCAGGGTAGTTTCAGGGGCTGCTGTGGCAACATCTTCCTGCTCGGCAAGTGCGCGGGCGCGGGCATGTTCCTCACGGTAGATAACATAAGCCCGTGAAATCTGATGATGGCCGCCGCGCATTAATGCCAGTTCAACCTGATCCTGAACATCTTCAATATAAAAGGTGCCACCATCGGGAATACGGCGGGTAAGTCCATTAATAACATCCTGCGTCAGCTGCTTGACGATTTCATGAATGCGGTTACTGGCAGCAGCGTTTCCGCCTTCCACGGCAAGAAAGGCTTTAGTCATGGCGATGGAAATTTTTTCTGCATCAAAACGGGTGACTTTGCCATTACGTCGAATAATACGATACTGACCGGAGGCGGTGGCAGCCAGATTGATATTGTCTGCCAGGTCGGGCAAAAGGGTATTTTGTGTGGAGTTTGAGGTGTTTGAATCGAAGCTATTCTGTGTATCGGTCTGCATGGCCATCCTGTCGGGTTTACGTTTTTATTATGAGACAAAGTTTGTAGGGCTGATACTATAAAATGTGGTTGCTATTTAAGTCAAGCACAATATATTGTGTATATTTAGGGGGATGACTGGTGGATGGCTGGCGTAAAAACTGTGGATAAAACAGGAAAATATAATAAATTCTATGACTTATAAAATTCAATGATTACTCTTTTAGAACATAAGCATTTACCCACATAAAAAACTTTTGGGGTAAAGCGTCATTGTCGGATAGAATGTTTTTCTACCCTTGATGTTTGTGTAAAATATCCGGGGTAGCCAGTAATGAGACCTTACAATGGTTTCTGTAACCAGCGTATCGACCATTTTTTTCTGAAGGGTAAATATTTTCCATACTCATAAACCGCCAGTCCGCTAATAATTAATGCACTACCAAAGACGATATTTGTGCTGATTGTTTCAGCATTAAAGACGGCACCAATAAATAATGCAGTGACGGGGGTAATCAGAGTAATCAGGGCAACTCGCTCAGCGCTTATATTTTTTAGTAAAAAATAATACAGCGGAAATCCGGTGGCCGAACCCAGTATAGCTAGATAAATAATGGCAGTTATTGTCTGTACGGAAAGATTTTCTGGAATACCACCCTGGTAGATGGCTATCATCAGGAAACCGGGTAAAGCAATAATCAGGCTACCTGCGGTAATGGCAAGGGCTGGAATATCCGGTTTGAGTTTTTTTATCATCACTGCGCCCAGTGATTGTGATATGGCGCTAAGGACAACACCGATGATACCTGCCCAGGCAAGTTGTGCCACGTTCAGACTGTTAATAAATACAACGATCAGGCCGCTTATACCTAGCAGCATACCGGTTACTCTGCCAGCAGTGAAGACTTTTTCGTGCAGAATAAACGCAGAGAATATACTGGTAAATATCGGTGACAGACCAAAGATAACTGCAATCCAGCCAGAAGGGATATATTGTGACGACCAGTAAACCAGAGTCATGGCAGCAAACATGGATATCCCGCCGGCATAATAAACCTGCCGAGCGGTTTTATGCCAGGGTATGGCGGTTTTACGTAGCGTTAAAATAACCAGCAATGCAAACAGGCCAATAGACATACGCATGGCCAGGCCAAAGGCAAAACTGCCATGCACACCACTCCACTGAATGCCAAGCGGTGTGGTACTCCAGATCAGGATAACGGCAATATAAGCAATGGGCACTGACATGATAGCCTCACAAAATAGTCTCACAAAATAAAAAAGGCCACTGTTTTGAAGCAGTGGCCTTGAGTAAAAAAATATTCTTTATACTTTGATAATATTAATAAATATCCCGTTTAATCGACAAAAGGCCCCGGCTGTGTTGCCATCTGGCATACACAGTAACTCGACGAAGTAGCAGGGTGGGTTTTGATGTCATAGGAAGATAGTCGGTGTTTTCAGTATCTTTGTCAAGCAATATTTTTCTACGGCCCAGGCTCCTAGACAGCATCCAGTTTACGCATTGAGGCGGGCAGAAACCTGAAATCAACCAGTGCCGTGATGAATGCTTTGAAAAAGCTGGCTTCATCTTCATACATCATTTTATATAATTGAATTCTCATGGTCATGGCGCTGCCAAAGATAATTGCGCCCAGTGCCAGAAACGAACCGGTAGCCAGCGTTGATACGCCAACAATCCCCTGGCCGATGGTGCAGCCTAAAGCCAGTACCCCGCCAAACCCCATCAAGGCGGCTCCAATGATATGGGTGACAAAATCCCTGATACTGGCAAACCATTCAAAATGAAAAGAACGATTGATTAATGACCAGATAAAGGAGCCGATAATAACGCCAATAACCGATATTAAACCAAAGGTCAGCAAGCTGTGCTTGAGGCCGTCCTTGAAATAACCAAAGGTCTGACCAATCGGGTTGATAAAAGTGAAAGACTGTGGGTTCAGGGTTCGTCCCACGGCAGGTTTACCCGCATCACTGTCGGCCAGCATATCCCATTGCTGATAATAATCGCTCAGCGTATAGTTACCATCATCACTGCCAATCTGTACATTACTGCTGATCGTCCAGGCACCCAGTATCACCAGACCAATAACGATGCCGCTGAGGATATTATCACGGCTGGAACGGAAGTCTCTGGATTTAAAAGTATAAAATAACAGGCCGGTTCCCAGAATTAACCCGGCGATAAGTCGAGCAAGTGTTGTGTGTTTGGGGCTGATAATGGCTCCAATATCCTGATCACTGCTGATGGTCGGTGTAAGCGGGTTGGTCCAGTTATAAAAAAGCGTGCTATAGAGTGTTTTATCGCTGTCTGGGAAAGGGTTGGTCATGTAATAGGCAACAATGGCAATGACTAAAAAAACAATAATCGATTTGATATTGCCGCCGCCAATACGAATCAGGGTTTTATTACCGCAACCACTAGCCAGGGTCATACCAATACCGAATAAAACGCCGCCAAGAATATTCTCAATATAAATCAGGCGGTGGCCACGGTAGGGTGGAAAGCTACTGCTGGCATCAACCAGGCCGGTATATTCCAGTAAGCTCACCCCGATGGTTGCTACGGCAATGGCTAATACCCAGGCACGAAAGCGATTGAAATCATTCATATTCACCATATCGGATACCGCGCCCATGGTACAGAAATTGGTCTTATTAACCACTGCGCCAAGAATAATGGAGAGAATGAGTGTGGCCCAGAGGAAAAAATGAAGACCAGCCGCAAAGGATTGAAAAATCATAGTTCAGATACTCTTTAAGAAAATTTTATTTGGTATATTATCGAATTAAGACGACTGACAGGCAAATTTATTCCTGCCTGATGATAAAAAACAGGCGATAGATGCGAGTTATGTATGGCTTAAAGGCTTATGTTAAACTCTGGTAATGAGACAGTAATCAAGCGGCCTGAAACAGTGACGAGGATTTTGATAATGAATAGTAAAACAGTGACTTTAATAACCATGGTTTTTTCTCTGGTGGTTTTTCGTCTGTTACCCCATTTGCCCAATGTCTCACCGGTGGCAGCCATGGCTTTGTTTGGCGGCGTGTATTTTGTCGATAAACGACTGGCATTTATCGTGCCTTTACTGGCGCTATTGTTGAGCGATTTTTTTCTTGGCCTGCATCAGACCATGCTGTTTGTTTATGGCGGGTTTGCCTTAACCGTATTGATAGGAATGTGGCTGAAACATCATCTGACAGTAGCCAATACGATTATTGCTGTATTAGGCTCGTCTATTATTTTCTTTTTATTAACCAACTTTGGTGCCTGGCTGATGTCGGGGCTGTATGCTGATACCTTTACCGGTCTGCTGCAGGCTTATGTCGCTGGCATCCCTTTCTTCCAGAACTCGCTGGCAGGTAACCTGGTTTTTACTGCTATTATCTTTGGTGTATACGGGGTATTAAAGAGCCATGTCAATGCCCTGCGTGAAATATAAGCTGATATCGAGATGGAACGAAAAGCCTTTAGTTCCACGTGGTCGATAGTTCCATGTGGACGATGCTTAAGGTTTTAAACCGGTTCCTTTATTCAGCAACCTTAAGGCAAACAGATAAAACACGCCAATAAAGCCGATAATTATCATCATGGCGATAGAAATATTGATATCACTGACGCCCAGAATGCCATAACGGAAAGCATTGATCATATACAGAATCGGGTTGATTAATGATAGTTGTTGCCAGAATTCGGGGAGCATTTTTATCGAGTAAAAGATCCCGCCTAGATAGGTGAGCGGGGTCAGAACGAAGGTCGGGATAATGGTGATGTCATCAAAACTTTTTGCGTAGGCAGCATTGATAAAACCAGCCAGTGAAAACAGAATTGAAGTGAGAATAAATACCGAAAAGGTGATTAAATAACTGTGTATCGGCAGTTCGGTAAAAAACCGGGAAACGATGGTTACGGTAATTCCAACAATGATTCCACGCGCTACGCCGCCAGACACAAACCCCAGTAAAATAATATTGTTGGATAATGGTGAAACCAGCATTTCTTCGATACTGTGTTGAAATTTTGCGCTAAAAAATGAGGAAACCACATTCGAATAAGCATTGGTAATCACTGACATTAAGATCAACCCCGGGACGATATAATCCATATAACTGTAACCATCAATATCGGCAATTTGGGAACCAATGAGGCGGCCAAAAATAATAAAATACAGCCCGAGAGTAATGGCTGGCGGTAAGATGGTTTGTATCCAGATGCGGATAAAACGTAAAAATTCTCTGGTTGCAATGGTTTGCAGGGCAATTCGGTTTTGAGTGAAGTTCATTTTTCGATTGGTAGTTGAATGGCTACTGGTTGAATGTTCGGCTTGTGTTTAGTTCTTACCATCGATAGAAACAGTTGCTCCAGTCGGTTGGTTTTATTTTTCATGCTGTCTACTTCAATGCCGCATTCTTTCAGGTGGATAAAAATATCGCTGAGCAGTTGGTTATCAGCTACATCAATTTCCAGCGTGGTTTTATCCAGGCAGCGGATAGTATAACCATCACACTGTGGTAAGGTGTTTAGTTCATTCTTAAGGTAGAGAATAAAGGTTTCCTGATGGAGTCGATCCAGTAGTTCGCGCGTACTGGTTTGTTCAATGGTGATGCCATGATCAATAATGGCAATGGTATGGCACAGATTTTCAGCTTCTTCCAGATAATGGGTGGTTAAAATAATGGTTGTACCCTGCTGGTTAATCTGTTTTATGAATGCCCACATACTGTGGCGGATTTCTATATCGACACCAGCGGTGGGTTCGTCCAGAATTAATATTTCAGGTTGATGCATCAGGGCGCGGGCAATCATTAAACGGCGTTTCATTCCGCCGGAAAGTTCTTTTGCCATACTATGGCGTTTTTCCCATAGTTCCAGTTGTTGAAGATATTGTTTTGCCCGCTTTCTGGCCGTTGAGCGTTTTATGCCATAATAACCCGCCTGATTAATTAATATTTCTTCTATAGGCTCAAAAATATTAAAGTTAAATTCCTGTGGTACCAGCCCGATATACTGACGGGCAGTATTTGCATCGGTATCAATGTCATGACCTAATATCGTCACCTTACCGGCGGTTTTATTGACCAGTGAGCTTATAATGCCTATAACCGTGGATTTTCCGGCACCATTAGGGCCCAGTAAGGCAAAAAAATCACCTTTTTTAACGGTGAGATCAACGCCTTTTAATGCATTTATCCCATTCCTGTAAGTTTTTTGCAGGTTTTTTATAGTGAGTGCGACGGGCATGATGGGTTAAACAGTCTCTATCAGATTACAGTTTGTTATTCGAAAAGGATGTTACAGGGTTTGTAATAGTGGTACGATTGTTTTACATTCTATTCCAGAATCATTGCAGATGATCTTTAATTTATTCAATGCAAGAGTAAGCTTATGAGCATGAAAGGTGAAGGTAATCGTCAGTGTATTATAAAAGCTGCCGATGAATTGTTCTATAGATGTGGTTATAATCAGACTTCATTTCAGGATATTTCTGATGCAACCGGCATTCCGCGAGGTAATTTTTATTATTATTTTAAAACCAAGGACGATATACTCGATGCAGTAGTGCAGGCTCGTTGTAATGATTTTATCGAAATCCTTGCTCAGTTCGATGCATCGACGACCGATCCCCGTGAACGCCTGTTATTGCTGGCCGATATGCTACGTGCTAATGAACAGAATGTGCTGGAATCAGGTTGTCCAGTTGGTTCATTAAGTGCTGAACTGGCTAAAGATTCAGCAGATTTACAGGATAAGTCCCGGCGTGTATTTGGTATTTTGCGCAGCTGGGCGACAGAACAGTTTTCTGCACTGGGTTTAACTCAGGAGGCTGATGAGCTGGCGATGGATCTGCTTGCACGGATGCAGGGTATTATAGTAATGGCCTGTGCATTTAAGGATGCAGGATTTCTACAGCGTAGTTTGACGGAGCTGAAAGACTGGATAAGGCAGGTAGTCGGGACGATGAGTCAAGCGGGCTGAGTCGTTACCAATAATAAAGTTATTATTCAGGATTATGGAAACATCTATAAAAGAAACTTATTTGCAGGCATTTAAGGGTAAATTTACCTCTACCATGCGCTGGTCGCAACTGGATGAATTCTGGTGTTTGCTGCGTGCTCAGGCGGATGATGGCTGGTATGTCTATGCGGTAGGTGAGGCCCCGCCACAGCAGCCGGTAACAAAATCACAGTTGTTAAAATTTATTGATGAGATCGATGCGCTGTTACATCGTGAACATGATGAAGATTACTGTGGCATTGTGTATATCGATAATCAGCAACACCCTGAATATATCAAAATCTTTGATCCCAATAATCTTGGTGTGACCTGCGGGTTTAGTGAAAAACCCCCTCTGCCTGGCTGGGTATTGTCACGTATAAAACCCGTCGAGCTGGAGAGTGCTCTGTATCCAACCAAAAACCGTCAACGGTGGTGGCAGAAAATATTCAAGTAACTGCAATTATCCGTTTTATTTTTTTGCTGGCCGGTTTTTTTATCTGGTTTCTGTTCCGGTGGGGGGTGTTTTAACTGCTGGCGTTCTTTATCGTATTTGTCATAACTGGTATTCGCCTCTTTAACACAGGCATCATAGTCTCCTTCAGGAACCTTCAGGCAGGCGGCTTCATGAGAAGCGTGCATGCCGTTGTACCAGTTTCTTGCACTACAGGCAGAAAGGCTGAATAGTGAAGTCAGAATTATTAATGGAAATAACGTTTTCATGTTGTTATCTATCAGGTACGTGTACCTGAAATTATGCCATGTTGATGCAGTTGCTCCAGTGCAACTTTACCACCCTGCCTGACGATGTTGGGGTCGGGGTGGTTGATTTCGTCAATAATAATATCAATTACCTGCTGGCCTGTCCGATTTTTATTTTCAGCACACAGATTAATCAGGCGGGCGGTAATTGGATTGATGTGTAAAAAATTGACCTCATCATTGCGGTTGCGATAAGCCACCAGATAGGTGGGTTGAGTTGGCGGTGTTTCAGGCAGGTAGTCAGGGCCTATCTGGTGAACCGGAAACTGATAGACCAGCGGCCAGGCCAGCGGTGAGAAGACTGGCGGGTTATGCAGTAAATCACCATTGGGATTGATATTGGTTATATTGATGGTTTCGTTAGACATGTATAACGCGATTTCAATCCATTCATAATGTGCCAGCTCAACTAAAGCGGCTGGGTCTTCGGGTTGGGGCGAGCGTTCGGTTTGCAAATAATCAATAAATTCACCGGGAATTTCCAGGAAGTAGGGCGTGTGTGAGTGGTGCCTGGCATAAAAGTCACGTATCATTTTGTGCCAGTTTTCATCGTTATAAATTTCGCGTATAACCGGAAAGTTGTCTGCGATAAAACCGTTAATATTATTAAATAATAATTCGCGGTAGATAGCCATCCGTCGGTCTTCAATACCAGCTGGCATGGCCTGGTTTTCCGGGTCACGAATATGCGCGGTGAACGCATATTGATGTTGTTGGAATACATGGTTGTCTGTTGTGTTGCTGGCTGTTACGTTATTCATTTGAAATACCCTGGACAATTATTTAACCGTAGATTTCCTGTTCGCCGGGCAGGGTGTTTGCGTGATGCCATCTTGCCTGTACAGATCGGATCTGCTCAACTTCAGTTAACAGCTGTGCAACGGGTGGGATATTAAAATCACGCTCCAGCAAGGTGGGGAAGACGCCAAAATGGGCATAGGCTTTGTCGAGCAATGCCCATACGGTGTCGATGATGTCAGCGCCGTGGGTGTCAATAATTAAATCATCCGCTTCATTATAATGACCTGCAATATGGGCATAACGAATACGGCCAGCAGGCAGCTGTTTTAAAAAGTCTATGGGATCATAGTGGTGGTTAACAGCATTGACGTAGATATTGTTGATATCCAGTAACAGACCACAGTCCGCCTCTTCCAGTACCGCATTGATAAACTCTATTTCTTCCATTTCCTTGCCCGGTGACGGGGTGTAGTAGGAAGCGTTTTCCATGGCGATTTCCTGCTGCAGGATATCCTGTACCCGGCGTATACGTTCAGCCACATAATGCACGGCAGCCTCGGTAAAAGGAATAGGTAGCAGATCATAAAGGTGGCCATTATCCGAGCAATAGGTTAAGTGTTCGGAATAATACTTAATTTGATGCGTGTTGATAAATCTGCCGATATCTCTGACCAGATTTTCATCCAGAGGTGCCGGGCTGCCGATGGATAAGGAAAGACCATGACAGATAAAATCAAATTTCTCAGTAAACTGATGCAATTTCTTACCCAGGCTGCCGCCAATATTTATCCAGTTTTCCGGTGCCACTTCCATAAAATTAACGTTATCCAGAGGGTGAACCAGCATTTCATCCAGCTTTTCCCGGCGTAAGCCCAGACCGGCACCACTGACCGGGTAGCCGGATGTCGTCGGGTTCAGGTTTTTACGGTCAGGTTTCATCGGTTAACTACCATTAGCCTTATTGCATAGCTTACGGCTGATTAGATAATCAAGGCTGGCTTTACCTGGCCCGTAAAAGAACAGCATTAACAGCATGATGAAATAGGTAGCGGCAAATTCAACCCCGTTATTCAGGATAACAAAATCACCATTCTGGGTTAACCAGTTATAATTGCCATATTGCTGGAGAATTTCTTTGGCTTTATCCAGTCGCTCAATGGCGCCTATAGTGCGATCCGTGGCAAACGGACCGGAGCCTTCAGCAATCGCCAGCCAGCCGTTGGGCAGGTGAACGGTGAGAGCAGCAACCACCATGGTTACCATCAGGGGGAGGGATATCCAGCGTACACCCAGACCAATCAGTAGCAATATAGCGCCGCCAATTTCTGTTGAGGTGGCTAGCCAGGCCATCACTTCAGGAAAAGGCAGGCCCAGTCCCCAGTCGGGATTGCCAAACCACTGGACAATGCTATCCATGTCGCTGAGTTTTTTGGTTCCGCCCATCCAGAAGATAGGCACCAGATACAATCTTAGTGCCAGTGGGCCAATGAAATCGATAGCGCGGGCGGTGTTTAAAAAAGATTGGGCTTTACAGCCTAAAGCCAGTAGTTTTTCCATTAAATATCCTCATTATATGCACAGGGCAGGTATTATTATTTTTATACCTTTGTGGATATAAAGACTGAAAAACCGATTTATAGTTCCCGCTCAGGAATCCTTGCTGGTAGCTGTTGTTTGTGTGTCCTGTATTTTATTATCCTTAATTCTGGTGTTATCACTCGATTCATCCGCGCTGGTATCCACCGGTTT
Organism: Gammaproteobacteria bacterium; assembly: GCA_015488885.1. Classification (GTDB taxonomy): domain Bacteria; phylum Pseudomonadota; class Gammaproteobacteria; order SZUA-229; family SZUA-229; genus S010-25. The sequence goes on from WFMW01000017.1 coordinate 13,528, forward strand.
CTGGTCGTCGTCATCCATAAGGATTTGATAGGCGGGGCCCTCAAGATCCTCAAACTGGTCAGTTTTTACTGACCACATAAATAGCCAGATAACCACCAGAATGATGATAAATGTTATGCCTAATAACAGATAGATAATATTCATTATTCTATTATATCACTTCGTTGTGGTCATGCGGGTTAAGCGCAGGGCATTTAATACGACAATAATTGAACTTAAGGACATACCGAATGCGGCTAACCATGGGGGGACATAGCCCATGGCGGCGGCTGGAATGGCAGTCATGTTATAGACGATGGCCCAGAGCAGGTTCTGTTTGATAATGCGGCGGGTTTTTCTGGCAATCTGGTAGCCGCTAAAAATATGCAGGATATTATTGCTCAGTAACACCATATCGGCTGTGGCAACGGCAAGTTGTGACCCTTTACCCATTGCTATGGACAGGTTTGCAGCAGCCAGTACCGGTGCATCATTAATACCATCACCAGTCATTGCGAGCTGTTTGCCATCTGCCTGTAACTGACGTAAGAGATTGAGTTTGTCCTGTGGTCGAAGATTGGCACTGACCTGTTTTATGCCGAGAGTGTCGGCAATAGACTGGCTCGTATTCAGGTCGTCACCACTCATTAAGTGTACTGTTTTGCCAGCACTGTGCAGCTGGTTGATTAACGGTCCAGCCTGTTTTCTCAGCCGGTCATGGAGCTGAAATACGCAATGTAATGAAGCCTCATTACTGTGCATGCTGGCCAGAAAAATACTGGTACTGGCGGCTTCGAGGTAAGGGCTTAGCTGATCCTTGCTAATGGTCTGACACTGTTGATGGATAAAGGCCGCATTACCCAGAAACCAGTGCGTATTGTCAACCTGGCCATCGACACCGTAACCGGGTGTATTGTGTAAGTGACTGATAGCTAATACGGCCTGTTTATTGGCATTAACCAGGCAGCGGGCAATGGGATGCTCAGAAGCGGATTCCAGTGAAGCAGCCATTTGCAGGCAGCTGATTTCGGTTTGCTGGTTTAGTGGATATACCTGTTTAATCTGTAGCTTGCCTTCGGTTAAAGTACCGGTTTTATCGAATACAAAATCGGTAATTTTTGCCAGGGTTTCCAGTGCCTGAGGGTTTTTGGGTAACAGGCCAATACGTGCCAGTTGGCCGCTGGCAGCAGTAATAGCGGCGGGCGTTGCCAGTGACAGGGCGCAGGGACAGGTGACGACCAGTGTTGCCACGGTGATTGATATCCATTGTGCCGGGTTATGTATAAACCAGTAAAGCGCCACAACGGCGGCAATACCCAGAATAATGCCGACAAACCAGCTGGCAATTTTATCGGTTAATCGGCTAATTTCCGGTTTATTGTTTTGCGCCTGTTCCAGCATGCGTTGTATCGAGGACAGCACGGTATCATCACCAAGTTTTTCTATCTGGATGATAAGCGGGTTTTCGGTATTGGTGCTGCCGCCAATGGCAAGGTCTCCAACTGTTTTGGTTACGGGCATACTCTCACCAGTAAGCAGGGATTCATTAATACCTGATGTACCCTGGATAATCCTCCCATCAGCAGGAATTGGCTCGCCGGGGCGTACCAGCACATAGTCATCAATATGCAGTTCAGAGACAGCGACCGATTCCTGTCTGGTTTCATCGATGACTGCATTTGTTGAAATATTTTTGCTGTCATTATCAGCAAGCAGACGGATAGCAATTGCCGGGCGTAAATTAAGCAGAGCCTCGGTCGCTTCAGCGGTGTGTTTGCGTACACTCAGTTCAAAAAAACGGGCGCTCAGCAGAAAAAAAGTAAACATGGCAACCGAATCGTAATACACATCGCCATGATCAATAAAAGTATGATAACTGCTGGCTAGGAAGGCAATGCTGATGCCCAGTGCAACGGGTACATCCATGCCTACCCGGTGGTTACGCAGATCGCGCCAGGCAGCCTGAAAAAATACCCGCGAGGTAAATAAAAGTAGTGGTATGGTCAGTAAAAAACTGATCCAGCGAAAACTCATTCTGAATCCCGCCGACATGCCCCACCAGTCTCCAGCATACATGGCAAGGGCAAAGATCATAATCTGCATGCCTAATATTCCTGCCAGGCCAATGCGTCTTAGCTGCTGTTTGCGTTCTTTTTCAAGCAGTTTTTGCTGTTTATCCGGGTCGTAGGGGTGGGCAAGATAACCGATGCGACTAATGGATTCGAGTATTTCGCTCAGGCTGATGCGATTATTGTCCCAGCATACACGGGCACGGTGGTTACTGTAGTTGATGCTAACATCCAGTACCCCGTTAAGTGATTGCAGGTGTTTTTCATTCAGCCAGATGCAGGCGGCGCAGACAATGCCTTCAAGGATTAAAGCAATTTCACGGTTGTCGGTCTGTTTTGTATCGGCTGCCTGTTTACTAACAAAGTGTTTTTGTACCTGAGGGTTATCATAAGCTTTGAGTTGTTGCAGAAATTCAGGAACCAGTTCTTCAGCAGTTTCAGTTGTTGCAGTGCGAAAACGATAAAAATCATCCATGCCACTGCTGATAATCGCATTGGCCACAGCTTCGCAACCATGACAGCACATCGATTTTTGCTCACCCTGATAGGTGATGGTGATGTTTAATCTCGGGGCGACCGGTAATCCGCAGTGAAAGCAGTGTTGAGTCAATGGCGTCGCTTGCTCTGTTGATGGTGGTATTTATGTAATGAAAAAGTAGAATTCATCTGCTAATACGTTTCTTTTATGGATATTTTAAACCTTTCGGGTTTATTTTTCTTGTGTTCTGTCTGTGTATTCGATATAACTATTACTGAGGGGATTGACGTACGATATATCAGCTTTTTTTATATCAGCTGCCAGGCGGTTAGTTTAGTGGTTCTGGTGCAAGTCTTATATTACCATTCTTGAATATAGTGATGCTATTTTAAATAAGCGGGTTATCCATGAGTAATTTAACACCTATTAATCTTGAACAATTAAAAGTCTCGTGTGAGGATTGTAAATTACGTGAGCTGTGTTTCCCACAGGGTATGTCCACGGATGATATGCAGTTACTGGATAAGATTGTTGTCCAGCGCCAGCCTTTGCATAAAAATGAGAGTCTGTATCATGATGGTGATGATGCACAGGCTATCTATGCGGTGCGTTCTGGTAGTGTTAAAACCTCAGCAGAGAGTTTTAATGGTGATGAGCAGATTGTCGGTTTCCATTTACCCGGTGAAATAATCGGTCTGGATGGGTTCAGGGATGGTCATCATTCCTGTACGGCAGTTGCACTGGAAACGAGCAGTATCTGTGCGATACCGATGGAGCAGCTTGAAGAGCTATGCAAGTCCATGCCTGGTTTGCAAAAACAGATGCGACGAGTAATGGGCAAGGAGATTTCTGCCGAACACGCGATGTTGTTGATGCTCGGTAAAATGTCTGCAGAAGAACGTCTGGCTACCTTTTTGCTCAGTTTTTCCCAGCGGATGGAAGAGCGTCACTGGAAGCATAATGAGTTTGTATTAAGTATGCCGCGCCAGGATGTGGCCAATTATCTGGGGCTGGCCGTTGAAACGGTAAGTCGTCTATTTGCGCATTATCAGAATGCGGGAATTATTGAGGTGGACCGCCGTCGGATTGGCATTCTGGATGTCATGCGTTTACGCCGTATGGCCGGTACTGTTCATGCGGAAAAAATTGCCCATGCAAAATAATCGGGTGGTTTAGACGTTCATCAGGTTTCCTAAATAATCCGGGAGTATGCCTGTTGAGTCTTTTCTGCTTTTAAATAACGGTCGAATTGCATACAGATAGAGCGTACAAGGAGTCGGCCTTTTGCGGTGATGCGGATTATTTCCGGGGTTAATGTAATCAGCTCATCATCAGCCATCTCGTGCAGTTTGCTTAATGTGTCTTTAAAGTAGCCAATAAATTCTATGCCCCATTTCTGTTCCAGTTTTTTAATATCCAGAAAATTATTACACATTAACTGGGTGATTATTTCGCGCCGCAAAACATCGTCGGGTTCCAGTTCAATGCCACGAAAAATGGTTAGCCGATTGTCTTTCAGGCGACTTTTATATTCATCAATGGTGCGTACGTTCTGGCTGTAGTTATCGCCAATTCGACTAATGGCAGTAATGCCCATAGCGACAATATCGCAGTTTGCATGGGTGGAGTATCCCTGAAAGTTACGGTGCAGGCTGCCATTTTGCTGGGCAATCACCAGGTCATCGGTGGGTTTGGCAAAGTGATCCATGCCAATATAGACATAACCGGCCTGTTGTAATTTTTCGATGGTAAGCTGCAGAATGGCCAGTTTTTGCTGGGGCGATGGCAATGCGGCTGCATTAATGCGACGTTGTGGTTTGAACATTTCCGGCATATGGGCATAGTTATACACAGCCAGTCGATCGGGGCTGGCAGTAATGACCGCATCCAGGCTATGCTCAAAGGTTTCTGGCGTCTGTTCAGGCAGGCCATACATCAAATCGATATTAATGGATTCAAACTGATTATCGCGTGCTGCCTGTATAACCTCCATAATCTGTTCTGTTTTCTGTACGCGATTAACTGCCTGCTGAACATTTGTATTAAAATCCTGTACTCCGAAACTGATACGGTTAAAACCCAGCTGACGGAGATGTTGAATTCGTTTTTTATTCACTGTGCGTGGGTCAACTTCAATCCCGAATTCGCCTTTTTCTGTATTAATATGGAAATGCTGATGCAGGCTGTTCATTAATTCAGCAATTTCATCATCTTTGAGAAAGGTTGGGGTGCCGCCACCCCAGTGAATTTGAGTGGTTTCACGATCGTTGGCAAACAATTGCCCCTGTAAGGCGATTTCCTGCTGCAATAATGCAATATAGGGTGTTGCTTTGCTGCGGTCTTTGGTGACAATTTTGCTGCAACCGCAGTAATAACAGATAGTGTCACAAAAAGGAATGTGCAAATAAAGTGAAAGTTCGGCTGGTATAGGGTCTTCATTGCTGGCTTCCACCCAGTTTTTATAATCTGCATCATTATAGTCGGTGCTGAATTGTTTTGCCGTTGGATAGGATGTGTAGCGCGGTCCTGCGTAATCGTAGCGCTGAATCAGTTTTTTATTAAACAGAATTTTATTATTCATTGAATAACCTGGTTAATTACCAGCCTGGAATTGTGTCTGGATAGAAAGAATATGTTGAAAGATTGATATGATGACATGATCTGGATCAAATTTGCTATGGGTCTTTTTAAAAAAACATGACAATTTTACAGGTTAAAATGATAAAAGAATTGACTTATATCATGTAATCCATGCATTATTTACTATATATTCCACAAAAAATTTAATGAAAAGCTGTTTTTTTATATCAGTGCTGTTTTTTATCGGTTCTGATAGGTGTAAGATTGCGCCCCTGTCTTTATATTGGATTTAAGAAAATAGAAATGACAGATAAATTAATTGAGCTGATTTATACTAATAAACTAATGAAACTTGTAATGTGGAAAATATTATGACTGATCAAACGATGATAAATACTGGCGAGGTCTATGATTATAGCGTCGTCCGAAAATTTGCCATTATGACCGTTGTGCTGGGGATTGTTGGCATGTTGGTGGGGCTGCTCATTGCTTCTCAGCTAGCCTGGCCGGTGATGAATTTTGATATTCCCTGGCTTACCTTTGGGCGGTTGCGGCCTCTGCATACCAATAGTGTGATTTTTGGTTTCGGGGGCTGTGCATTATTTGCAACGTCTTATTATGTGGTACAGCGTACCTGTCATACCCGTTTGTTTTCCCCTGCACTGGCTGAATTTACTTTCTGGGGATGGATGCTGATTATTGTCCTTGCGGTAATCACTTTACCTATGGGATACACTACATCAAAAGAGTACGCTGAGCTGGAATGGCCCATTGATATTTTAATTACTATTGTCTGGGTCGCGTATGCCGTGGTTTTCTTTGGCACTATTGCCAAACGTCGAGTAAAACACATTTATGTGGCAAACTGGTTCTTTGGTGCCTTTATTCTTACTATTGCATTATTGCATGTGGTCAACAGTGCTGAAATTCCGGTTAGTCTGACCAAGTCCTATTCTGCCTATGCGGGCGTACAGGATGCCATGGTGCAATGGTGGTATGGTCATAATGCCGTAGGTTTTTTCCTCACTGCCGGTTTTCTGGGTATTATGTATTATTTTATTCCCAAGCAGGCAGGTCGTCCGGTTTATTCTTACCGCCTGTCAGTGGTGCATTTCTGGGCACTGGCGTTTACCTACATGTGGGCGGGGCCTCATCACCTGCATTACACCGCATTGCCTGACTGGACTCAGTCACTAGGTATGGCGTTTTCATTAATTCTACTGGCTCCTTCATGGGGTGGCATGATCAATGGCATTATGACCTTGTCTGGTGCATGGTATAAGTTGCGCGATGATCCCATTCTTAAATTCCTGATTGTATCGGTATCTTTTTATGGTATGTCAACCTTTGAAGGTCCGATGATGGCGATCAAAACCGTGAATGCCTTATCCCACTATACTGACTGGACGATTGGTCATGTGCATTCTGGTGCTCTGGGCTGGGTAGCCATGGTGAGTATTGGTGCTATTTATGCGTTGATACCGAAATTATTTAATACAGAAATTTACAGTAAAAAGCTGATTGAAATTCATTTCTGGATAGCAACACTTGGCATTGTTCTATATATTACTGCCATGTGGATTGCGGGTATTATGGAAGGTTTGATGTGGCGTGCAGTCAATAGCGATGGGACTTTAACCTATAGTTTTGTAGAGAGCGTTCAGGCTGTGCACCCGTTCTATATCGTCCGTTTCGGTGGCGGTGTACTATTCCTTTCCGGCATGTTAATTATGGCTTATAACGTATTTAAAACCGTTGCCAAAGGTAAGGCCGTTAATGATGCCCCTGTGCCCATGCCTGCCATGGCTGCCGCGCATTAATATTATTTGATCTATCGGAGATAAATAAATGTCTACAGTTCAGGACAAAATAGAAACTAAAGTCGGGTTATTAATCGTTGCATCACTGGTTGTGGTCTTATGGGGTGGTCTGGCAGAAATTGTGCCATTGTTCTTTCAGACCTCAACGACAACACCTGTCGATGGCTTGAAGCCCTACACGGCCTTACAGCTGGAAGGTCGCGATATATATATTCGTGAAGGATGTGTGGGTTGTCACTCACAGATGATACGTCCATTCCGTGCAGAGACCGAACGCTATGGCCATTATTCTGTTGCCGGTGAATTTGTTTATGATCACCCATTCTTATGGGGGTCCAAACGTACCGGGCCTGATCTGGCTCGTGTTGGTGGGCGGTATTCGGATGACTGGCATCGTGCGCATTTGAATAATCCACGTGATGTAGTACCTGAGTCGATTATGCCTAACTTCCCCTGGTTGCTGAAGAATGATCTGGATGGCAGTAATATTCAGACGAAAATGAAGGCATTAAGAATTGTCGGCGTACCTTATACGGATGAACAGATCAAGAATGCACCGGCTCAACTAAAAGGTAAAAAAGAGATTGATGCTGTAATTGCTTATCTGCAGTCACTGGGTACCCATGTGAAGATGACACGTTAAAGATGAAAGGTTCTATTCTTTTTCAGATTATCTGGACAGTTGTTGCATTTGTATTTTTTATCGGTGTTATCGTCTGGGCCTGGAGTAAGCGGCGCAAAACAGATTTTGAAGATGCGGCTAATCTGGCGTTAGATGACGATGCAATAGATAAGAAAGAGACGCTTGCGCATAAAGGCACAGGGTCTAAAGAAAAAGAGTAACTATCAAGAAAATAAAGTATTAAATAACTTTACTGGTTATTAATCTTTATTAGTTATTAAAATATTTAACATTTAAATAATATATATTTAATTTAGGTTAAGGGGAATCGTTATGTCTGACTTTACCAGTCAATTTTGGAGTTGGTATATCATTGCAATTGCTGGCGGTGGTATTATCTGGTTGTTTATATTACTGCGTGGTAATTCGAAAACAACCGGTAAAGTAGGGGTGCCAACCGGGCATGTCTGGGATGATAATCTGGAAGAGCTGAATAATCCGTTGCCACGCTGGTGGTTAATATTATTCTACATTACAATGTTTTTTGCCATTGGTTATTTAATATTATATCCAGGGATGGGATCTTATAAAGGATTACTGAACTGGTCTGAAACTAGTGCGTACAACAGCGAAATTAAAGCAGCAAAAGCACAATATGGTCCTCTATTTGATAAATATCTAAAGGAAAATCTGGTGGTTTTATCGAAAGATAAAAAGGCCAATAAAATAGGTGAGCGTCTGTTTGTTACCTATTGTGCGGTATGTCATGGTTCGGATGCCAGGGGTGCACGAGGATTTCCTAATCTACGTGATCATGACTGGTTATATGGCGGTGAAGCAAAAACCATACAAACAACCATCCTGAATGGACGTCAGGCTGCGATGCCAGCCTGGGAAGGAGCTCTGGGCAAAGAAGGTGTTAATCAGGTGGCTAATTATGTGATGAGTCTTTCTGGCCGTAAGGTAAATGAAAAACTGGCAGCACAGGGCAAGAAGAAGTTCGCTATGTATTGTGTTGCCTGCCATGGCAGTAATGGTAAAGGCAGTTATTTAAATCATATTCCGGGGATGGGTGCACCTAACCTGACAGATAATATCTGGCTGTATGGTGGTTCACCACGGACCATTAAACAAACTATTGCAAAAGGACGAAACGGTAAAATGCCGGCACATAAAGACTTTCTAGGAAAGGCAAAAGTACATTTGCTTGCCGCTTATGTATATAGCTTGTCAAATTCCAGCCAGTAAAATTCCAGTCTGTAAAATTCAGGCTTGTCAAGTACAGCCAGTTAGGTGTACACTGTCTAAATGGATGTTATCCCATTGATACAGCGAATTGTTGCAATACTCTGGCCATCATTTCTGGTGGCGGGTATTGCAACAATAATATTTACCACTGCTTTCGACCCCGTCCTTTTCTTTGATAATCATGGTATTGGACGCCTCAGTTTATACAGTATATGTTTTTTTCTTTTCTGGTTTTTTGGTGCTACTACGGCGGCATTAACCTGCTATTTTCTTAAACCATGTAGTATGGTTAGAAAAACCTGCACGAAACCGGATGCCGCTGAACAGGAAAGCAAAACGGTCGCTGAAAAAACTGTTGCTTCAATGCAGTAGAATAAATATATCACCTTTTCTAAAACTACTTTGTGTACGGTTTATCTTCTTTTATGCGTATCTATAGAAGAATAACAGTATTAGGTAATAAACTGATATGACAGACACAGACAATAATAGTGCTGCTACCGAAAATATGGAGCAGTCGCTCTACGCTAAACGCCAGAAAATCTATCCACGTGAAGTGCATGGGCTGTTTGCTGCATTGCGAACTCTTGGTGTTTTATCATTATTGGGTTTGTATTACATTGTGCCCTGGTTGCAATGGGATGGCCGTCAGGCTGTGCTTTTTGATTTGCCAGATCGAAAATTTTATATTTTTAATATGATTTTCTGGCCACAGGATTTTTTCTATTTAACACTATTATTAATTCTTGCTGCACTGGGGCTGTTTTTTGTTACTGCACTGGCAGGACGCGTCTGGTGTGGTTATGCCTGCCCGCAAACGGTCTGGACTGAAGCGTTCCTGTGGATTGAACGTAAGGTTGAAGGCAGTAGACCGCAGCAGATAAAACTGGATAAATCACCATTTTCCTGGCGTAAAGTTCGTATTAAATTTACCAAACATTTTATCTGGATAGCCTTTTCGCTATATACCGGTTTGACCTTTGTCGGTTATTTTTCTCCTATAGGAAAATTATCCGTTGATTTTTTAACGCTAAATACCGGGCCATGGCAAACATTCTGGATATTGTTCTACGGTTTTGCAACCTATGGTAATGCTGGCTGGCTACGTGAGCAGGTATGTATGTATATGTGCCCGTATGCACGTTTTCAGAGTGCGATGATTGATAGAGATACGATGGTTATCTCATTCGATGAAGCACGCGGTCTACCCAAAGGTGCACGCAAGAAAAAAGCGGATAAAAAGGAACTTGGGTTGGGTGACTGTATCGACTGTACAATTTGTGTGCAGGTTTGCCCAACCGGTATTGATATTAGAGATGGTTTGCAATATCAGTGTATCGGTTGTGCTGCGTGCATTGATGCCTGTGATGACGTTATGAATAAAATGGGTTATGAACCAGGCCTGATACGTTATACCACTGAAAACACGCTGGACGGAAAGGTAACGCATATTCTACGCCCACGCGTCATTATCTATGCAATAATTCTGCTGTTAGTAACCTTTGCTACTTTTTATTCCATCTATGAGCGTAAGCCGATAGCGCTGGATGTTATTCGTGATCGCAACACCCTGTTTCGTGAAACCAATGAAGGTTTGATTGAAAATGTTTATACATTAAAAATATTGAATATGGATGACAGACCTCATACCTATAAATTATCGGTAAAAGGACTGGATAACCCCATACTCAAGGCAGATGTTAAGGAAATTAAAGTTGCAAGTGGCAAGGTCATCAAATTTCCGGTACGTGTTCAGGTTGATGAAGATCATATCAAGGCACGTAGTACTCAAATTGAATTTACATTATCCGCTGTTGATAATCCGGTTAATCTAAGTGTGACACAAGACGCACGTTTTCTAGGGCCTCTGGAGCCTTAAGGTATTATTATGCAAACAATTACTATGCACCAAACCAAACCCTGGTATCGTTATCCATTACTCTGGATGATGATATTAATCCCGTTCTCTGCGGTGATTATGGGGGTCGTCATGGCCTGGCTTGCTATCGATACCGATGATGGCCTGGTAGTAGATGATTATTATAAAGAAGGGATTGAAATCAACCAGGTGTTGCATCGCGATGAGGCTGCCACCCGCCTGGGTATTCAAGCAATGTTAAAATATGATAATGCCAGTCGCGTGTTGAGGCTGGTTTTACATAAAGGAGCACTGGCAGATTATCCACCGACGATAGCACTGCATATACAGCATGCAACACTGAAAAAGGACCGTTATGTTATTTTGCAACGTGGTATTTCGAATCAACAGGCCGGGCAATATTCCGGGGTGTTAAAAAAACCATTAAGCAATGCGCGCTGGTATTTTGAAATCGGTAACAAGCAATGGCGTCTGGTTAGCCGATACAGAGTCAGGGGTTCATTCGATGTTGTTTTTTCACCATTGCCTGCAAAAGCACCTGGTACAGTCAGGCCTGATTGATCGCCATGCGTTTAATGACCACTTGATTTCGCCCTGTTTGTTTCGCCTGGTATAACGCCTGGTCAGCATTCTCCAATAGGCGTTTATCAAAATTGTCAGGTATTTGCTTACTGGCTTTGGCATTGGTTGAGCCTGGGTAATATTTGATCTGGCTCAGTGAGGCCATGCCAATTGAAACGGTAATTTTCAAGGCTTTATTATTAACGACTAACGCCTGTATTTCAACATTTTTACGAATGCGCTCTGCTACCTCATGAGCCAGTTGTAATCCCGTATCGGGTAATAAAATGGCAAATTCTTCACCCCCATAGCGGGTAACAATATCGCTGGCGCGAACCTGATCGGTCATCAGGCTGACCAGATGGATTAATACCGCATCGCCAGCCTGGTGACCGTAAATATCATTAACCTGTTTAAAATGATCGACATCCAGAAACAGGCAGACCAGATCAGTATTGTTTCTCAGGCAACGGCTTATTTCATTGGTAAGGCGCTCATCAAAATAGCGTCGATTGTAGGCGTGGGTCAGGCCATCCTGATAACCTAGTTCCAGAGTGCGCTGACGATTAATGCAGTTTTCAATGGAAATGGCAATCATCGCAGAGAGTTTGTGTAAAAATACGGTGCCATCGCCTTCGGTATAACGGCTGGCATTTTTACTTAATAATAACTGAATACCAATGGTTTCAGTGCCGCGTTTTAAGGGTAACAAGGCGGCTGACTTATATCTGGTTGTATTCTCGATATTGATTAACCAGTCGTATTTAGCCAGAAAACGTGAGCCGAGTATGGGGCGATCAGGCAGGTCGGAAATAAGTAGATTACTGGTATCTGTGTCAATAAAACTCAAGCCCGGGTAGTGGCGCTGATAACTTTCAGTTAACAGGCGTTCGACTTCATGAAAACGATCGACAAGGCAGAGCAGGATCGCATCAATGCGAAATTTCTTCTGGGTGTCCAGGATCAGCTTGAACAGTTCTTTGGGGCCCTGTGCAGCAACGACAGAAAATGCAAAATCATCAAATGATGTTTGTGTGTGTTCATTGCGCCGTGCTTCTTTAAGTAACTTGTCGAGTTGCGTTCTCAGGTGCCGGTTTTCATCCAGTCTTTTTTCTTCCATGGTATGGTTTGTAATGCTGATATAGAATGAAATAGTCGGGTTAATGTCTAAAATGACGCATGCCGGTGAAAATCATAGCCATGTTGTATTCATCAGCAGCACGGATAACTTCTTCATCGCGGATGGAACCACCTGGTTGTATTACGGCAACAATGCCGACTTTATGTGCTGCATCAATGCCATCGCGAAAGGGGAAAAAAGCATCGGATGCCATTACCGAACCAGTGACCTCCAGTTTTGCATGTTCGGCTTTAATGCCAGCTATGCGGGCGCTGTTAATACGGCTCATCTGTCCTGCGCCAACGCCAATTGTCATAGCATTTTTACCATAAACAATGGCATTGGATTTTACGAATTTAGCAATTTTCCAGCTGAACAGTAAATCGTTCATTTCCTGTTCATTTGGCTGACGTTGAGTAACAATGTTTAATTGATGATAAAGTTCAAGGTCGGCATCCTGTACCAGTAAACCACCATTGACACGTTTGAAATCCAGGCGGGGTAAGGTCTTCCGCCATTGTCCGCATTCAAGCAGGCGCACATTTTTTTTGCCAGCAATAATATCAATCGCGCTCTGGCTCACTGTCGGGGCGATAATAACTTCGACAAACTGTCTGTCAACAATTGCTGCCGCCGTTTTGCCATCGAGTTCACGGTTAAAGGCGATTATGCCGCCGAACGCCGATTCTGGATCAGTGCTGTAAGCCGCATTATAAGCATCAAAAATAGTATCACGAACAGATACACCACAGGGATTGGCATGTTTGACAATAACGCAGGCAGGTTGCTCAAATTGTTTAACACATTCGAGGGCGGCATCGGTATCGCCGATATTATTGTAGGAAAGTTCTTTACCCTGAATCTGTCTGGCAGTGGCAATACAGGAATCAGTGGGTTTCTTCTCGGTGTAAAAAGCGGCATTTTGATGCGGATTTTCACCATAGCGCATTGCCTGGGTGCGGTTGAACTGTAAATTTATGGTGCGCGGGAAGTTGTCTTTGCTGCCATCAGCATGAAGTCGTCCCAGGTAGTTTGCAATCATGCCATCGTAGGCGGCGGTATGTTCAAAGGCTTTGACCGCAAGGTCAAAACGTCTTGCTGGACTAACGCTGCCATTATTGGCTGACATATCAGTAATAATGTGCGGATAGTCGGCTGGATCGACGACTATGGTGACAAAAGCATGGTTCTTTGCACTGGCACGTACCATGGCCGGCCCACCAATATCAATATTTTCGATGGCATCGTCAAAACTGCAATTTTCTCTGGCAATGGTTGCTTCAAACGGGTACAGATTAACCACAACAAGATCAATTGGGGTGATTTTGCTGGCTTTCATTACTTCATCATCGATGCCCCGACGGCCTAAAATTCCGCCATGAATTTTAGGGTGCAGGGTTTTAACGCGGCCATCCATGATTTCAGGAAAACCGGTATGGCTGGAAACTTCGGTGACGGGTATATGGTTATCCTGCAAGGTTTTGGCGGTGCCGCCCGTTGACAGGATTTCGATACCCTGTTGATGTAGGCTGCTGGCGAAATCTATAATACCAGATTTATCGGATACACTAATAAGCGCACGCCGAATCGGGTGCTGCGGTGAGTCTGTCATGATCTTTCCTGTGCGTGTTGGTGCCTGTGTTAATGACGGCTGGATAAGAATTATTTATGTAAATGATAGGTGCGTAATTTTTTACGCAGGGTGCCTCGATTGAGGCCCAGAAACTCGGCCGCTTTAGACTGATTACCTTTGGTATGTTCCAATATGGCTTCAAATAGAGGTTGTTCTATCTGTTTTAATACAAGCTCGTACATATTGGTTGGCTGATTACCTTCAAGTTCATAAAGATAGCGCCGGATGGAATGTTTTACAGCCTGGCTAAGTTGAGATATTTTCTCACTGGCAGGTTCGTTGAGATGACGGGTAATGTCTGGATTTTGTGCGTTCATGTTACTTTTTTATTATTAAGTTTCCGGGTAACTACTCAGCGGCAATCTGAGCAGTTACGACTAATGTTGACTACTTACTGGGTAGCTACCTTTCTGGTTGGTTTTATGCCTGATTTCATAAAGTGATGGCTGAGTGAATGGCTTCTGAGCAAAAAAATCACTGATCAGTTGTTGCTGTGTTTCAGCATCTTCAATAGTATTAATTTGCTGTCTAAAAACTTCAGCGTTCATCTGGTTTTTACAGTACCACGCAATATGTTTACGAGCAATGCGTACACCGGCTATTTCACCATAAAAATTATATAGGTTTTTCAGGTGTTCTAGCAAGACTAAAATAATTTTGTCATTCGATGGCGGTGTAAGTGGGGTGCTATATTGAAGAAAATGGCGAATTTGCTGAAATATCCACGGATTACCCTGCGCTGCACGGCCGATCATTAAACCATCGGCATCGGTGTAATCCAGAACCTGGCGGGCTTTTTCTGCATTATTTATATCACCGTTAGCGATCACCGGTAGCCTGGTACGGGTTTTTACCGTTGCGATGGTGTCATATTCTGCTTCACCACTAAAGCCGCAGCCACGGGTTCGTCCATGAATGGTGAGTGACTGAACGCCACTGTTTTCAGCAATATGGGCAATGTTTACCGCGTTTTTGCTGGTCTTATCCCAACCAGTACGTATTTTTAGCGTAACCGGTACAGTGACTGCATTTACCACGGCTTCAAGAATCCGTGCAACCAGTAATTCGTTTTTCATCAATGCTGAACCAGCCTGAACATGACAGACTTTTTTTGCAGGGCAGCCCATATTTATATCAATAATATGGGCTCCATGGTTTGCATTAAAGCGGGCAGCTGCTGCCATTTGTAGCGGGTCGGTGCCGACAATCTGTACACTACATGGGGTTTGTTCATCAGTATGATTGAGGCGTAAACGCGTTTTTCTGGAGTGCCAGAGATGTTGTTGTGCACTGACCATTTCGCCGATACAAAGATCGGCACCAAGTTGAGTGCACAGCTTGCGAAACGGATGATCTGTTACCCCGGCCATGGGGGCAAGGATAAGTGGTGTGTCGAATGAGTAAGGACCTATATTCATTTTAGATAAAATTAAACTCATACGTCATGGCCGATTTACCGGGGTCATAGAGTTCCATGCTAAAACGCTTTGCCTGTTCAGGGGGAAGCAAGTGTTGCTGGTTTGCGGGGGTATGCAGGTATTCTTCAGGTTTAAACCGGCGTGCGGCAACGATTTTGCCACGAATATTGGAAAAATCAATTTGCATTACCGGCCATGGCTGGGCAAAAGCGGCATGATTGATCAGCGTCACAGAAACCATTAATGCATGTTGTTGACCGGGGCTGCTGACTATTTTACGGCTTAGCAATTTGATCTTTGATGGGTCGTGCAGTCCAGCGAGCTCACAATTAACATGCTGGCAGATACGTTTTACCCAGGGCTGTGCCTGTGGCAGTTGTATCAGTTGATTGCGGTTAAACCAGAGGTATTCACCCATGAGTGTAATAAACAGTAACAAAATACCACAACTCCATAACAGACTGCTGAACATGGAAGTTGAATGAGGATTGCTTATTTTGCGTAGTTTATCTGGAACAATTAAACGGTTGCTGTTGCCAGACAGGTCTTCGTCGTCGGTATTAAATAGATCGAATTCTGAGCCTGTATCCAGGTTGTATTGATCATCCTCTGCGGGTGTTGCAGTAATGACTTCGATATGATCAGGCTGGCTGGTGACGGGGGTGTCAATATTGTTGTGATCAGCCATGGGTTGAGCACCGGACACGCTATCGGTTGCCTCAATCGTTATACCCTGATTATTATCGTGGGGACGATGTGTTTGCGGGTTATCCAGAGCATTAAAGATTTCGTCACAAACACCACAGCGAACCATGCCATCAGCCATAGTCAGCTGTGTTTGAGTCAGGTGGAACTGTGTTTTACAGGAAGGGCACTGGGTTTGCATGGGTGAGTTGTCAGTTATGGGTGATCCGTGAGCGTTGTGGTTGTGCATAATCCAGGATAATAGTTGTATTTTATATTATTCGGGCTAACGACGGATACCGTGTAATAAAACCCAGTCACCGTCTGCTACCGCTGTGTCGAGAGTGAAAAATTGACGGTAGGTCAGAGCGACTTTTTCCGCCTGTTCCTGAAGGATGCCCGATAGCACAATATCACCGCCAGTACGACAGTGGCTGGCAAGTTGTGGCGCCAGTTTTATCAGTGGTTCACTGAGGATGTTTGCCATAACAATATCATATAGGGTATTGTGGTGGTGTTGCTGGTAGTTATCTGGCAGAAACACAAAGGTATTAGATTTAACCTGATTGGCGTTGGCATTATCGGTGGTTGCCTGTAGTGCCTGGGGGTCAATATCTATGCAGTCAACTTGAGGTAAACCCAGTAACCTGGCGGCAATGGCGAGAATGCCGGAACCACAGCCAAAATCGAGCAGGTTTTGTTGTTGTGTAATATTTGCGTCCAGCCAGCGCAGGCATAATGCCGTGGTTGGATGGGTGCCGGTGCCGAATGCCAGCCCGGGATCGAGACGTAAATTAACCGCATTGGGATCAGGTGGGTCAAGATGCCAGGGGCAGACCCAGAGACGTTGACCAAATGACATTGGTCGGTAGTTATCCATCCATATGCGAGTCCAGTTCTGATCAGCAAGGACTTTATGGTTAATTTCGAGGTCTATATTCCGGGCGTTTGTTTGCAATGTCTGACGGATGTGGGTTATTGTAGCATCGGTATTAATGTTGTCAGCAAACAGGCCAGTGAGAATGGCCTTATCCCACATGGGAGTCTGACCGGGTTCGGGTTCCAGTATAGGTTGATCCGCAGCATCACTTAGGGTAACAGTTTGCGCACCACAGGCAAATAGCGTATTTTCGGCTATTTCAATAGATGTTTTATCGGTGGTAACAGATATCTGTATCCAGCTCATGATTTGGGTAAAGTATCAGTGATGATAGAGAAAGTTGGCATTGAAACCATAGTTTAGCAAAATGTTATTATGCAGATGTAGAAGTTTGTTCTCAAATGATAACAGAAAAAAATTTATCAGGCGTTTGAGGTTGTAGCTTATGGACCAGGAAAAATTTGATAATGCAGTACAGGCAATGAAATCACAGGATTATCTTGCTGCGGAGCGTTTGTTTTCTAAAATACATGAAGATCTTGACACCTCTGCCGAGCAGTATAATCTGCTGGCTTCCTGGCTTGGTCTGGCGCGGGTATTAAATGGCGATGAGGAGGGTAAATTGCTGTGTCGGGATGCTGCTGGCCATGAAATCAATAATGGCGTGGTGTTTTTAAATCTTGCGGCTGCGGAGTGGGTATCGGAGAATCGTAAACGTACCATAGATGCGATTCGTCGAGGTAAAAAAGTCGATGCGGATAATGAACGGCTTAAGCATGCCTGTGAATTATTTGATTGCCGTAAACGTTGCTGTTTTAATTTTCTGCCTCGTGGACACTGGTTTAATCGTCTGGTTGGGCGTCTGCGACGGCGTCCGGCTGAGCCGATAAGTGTACACCAGTTGCTGTTTGGTAAATAACTTTCGTGGCGCTCCAGTTACCATGATATAGTTATGCATGGGAGCTGGCCAGGCAATCGCGCCGGATAAGGTTTATACCGATATTATTATCGATGAGTCTTTGTCCGGGGAGGAAAGTCCGGGCTCCGCAGGACAGAGTGCCAGGTAACGCCTGGGAGGCGAAAGCCTACGGAAAGTGCCGCAGAAAATATACCGCCTGCCGGTTGAACCCGCAGGTAAGGGTGAAATGGTGCGGTAAGAGCGCACCGCGCAACGGGTAATCGTTGTGGCAGGGTAAACCCCACTCGGAGCAAGACCAAATAGGGGAACATTATGCGTGGTCCGCGCTGTTCCCGGGTAGGTCGCTTGAGGTGCATGGTGACATGTTATCCAGATGAATGATTGCCCACGACAGAACCCGGCTTACCGGTCGGCTCCCTTTTATTGCTATCTTCCCTTTTTAGTGCTTCCCGGTCGTTGGTCAATCATGACCTGTTCCAGGTATCCCTGACCGTCAGCTTAGTAACAATGTGACTTTGTGTAAATCATTAGCATCGCGGTAATAGGCCTGTATATCAATAACACCTTTGGTATCCAGTGATGTAATCAGATAATAACATTGATCCTGTGGGAAGCGGTTATCGTTGATCTTGGCCGTGCTGCTGTTTTTTTCCGCCGAAAATACCCAGGCAAGCAGGGTCTGGTGTTTTTCTGCCAGGTCGGTGTGTAATAATTTGAAAGCAGCGTTATCGGTTGTAAAACAGCCTGTTGCAGCTGTGCTGGCAGGTAATGGCTGGAAAAATAAGTGCTGGTTTTTATCCTGGCTAATCAGGCCGCATGTCTGCTGTTGTTCATGGTGCTGGGCATGGGTAATGATTTTATTGACCAGTGGGCGGGGTAAGGACAGTGTTGTGGTTTTTGTTGTGGCCATTATTCATTGTCTCCACGGTGTCTGCACACAGGACAGTTCGGATCCTTTTTTAATTTAAGTGTCCGCCATTGCATGCTCATTGCATCAAATAACAGCAGTTGGCCCTGAAGTGTGTTACCGATGCCGGTTAAAAGTTTTATTGCCTCCAGCGCCTGCATACTACCTAAAATTCCGACCACGGGTGCCAGAATACCATTAGCGCTGCAGGTGGTGTCGGTTTCACCTTGTTGCGGGTACAGACAGGCATAACAGGGGCAATCCTTATTACGGTTGTCAAATACGCTTATCTGTCCTTCAAACCGAATGGCAGCGGCGGAAATCAGCGGTATTTTCTGTTGTACGCAGACTTCATTTATCGCAAAACGGGAAGCAAAGTTGTCGGTGCCATCGAGGACACAGCTGGCCGTTGAAAACAGGGTGGTCAGTTGTGCCGGGTTCAGGTTTTCATTGATGGTATGAACTTTAATTAATGGATTAAGCGCCAGTAAACGCTCGCGTGCCGAGTCAACTTTATTTTGCCCGATACTCTCACTACTATGAATAATCTGGCGCTGTAGGTTGCTGTTTTCAACACGATCATAATCCACCAGAGTAAGTTGACCTACGCCTGCCGCCGCCAGGTAAAAAGCCGACGGGCTACCCAGCCCACCAAGTCCCATGATGACAGCGTGTGACTGTGATAGTTTTTGTTGTGCTTCAATACCAAATTGTGGCAGCATAATTTGTCGGCTATAGCGTAATAGCTGGTCATCGTCCAGATTGTCGAGCGCTGATGTCATGACATTGCTGATGGTGTGTTGGTGTACCCGGTACTTACTCTGCTGTGGCCGGATAAATCTTTTAACTGGCTTATATCTCGATAGTTATTTTTGATCAAACAGTTTAAAACAGCCTGTTGCTGATTATAACCGTGTTCAATAATAAGCAGGCCGCCGGGTTTCAGGTAACGGGATGCATGCTGGCATAAATAGCTTATATCATCCATCCCTTCAGCGCCCGACCTTAATGCGTTATCAGGTTCAAACTGTATATCTCCCTGTTTGAGATGTGGATCCTGATCGGCGATATACGGTGGGTTGCTGGCGATAATGTCATAGCATTCACCTTCGAGCGGGTTGAACCAGTGACCGGATAAAAAACGGATATTGTTTAACTGGTATTGTCTGGCATTATGCCGGGCGATGTTCAGGCTGGCCGCAGAAATATCGGTTGCAGTAATTTTCCAGCCAGCTTGCTCAGATGCCAGTGCAATAGCAATGGCGCCGCTGCCAGTACCAAGGTCAGCAAGTTTGAGTGTGTCATGGTGAGCAAATTTTTTTAGAATGGTTTCCACCAGTAATTCAGTCTCCGGGCGTGGTATCAGGGTCGCGGGGCTAACCTTTAAATCCAGCGACCAGAATTCCTTGTGCCCGGTGAGGTAGGCGACCGGATAAGCTTGTTGGCGTTGTTTAATCAGGTTGAGAAAGGTTTTTTGCTGGTTGCTATTGAGTGTCTGCTCCGGCCAGGCCATGAGTCTGGCCGTGTTGCAGTTGAGAACATGGCAGAGTAGAACCTGTGCATCCAGTTTTGTGGTACTCGGTATTGCCCCCTGTGGTGCTGATTCAAGTTGTCGGTATGCCTGTGCCAGGATTTCCTTTATGGTCATGCTTTGCCCGGAGCTGGTCAGTAATCGTTTGCCAGTGAAGCCAGTTGTTCTGTCTGGTATTCATTAATAAGTGGCTCAATAACCTGATCAAGTTCACCCTGCATAAACTCATCCAGTTTATACAGGGTAAGATTAATGCGATGGTCGGTGATGCGACCCTGTGGGTAATTATAGGTGCGAATACGCTCAGAACGGTCGCCGCTGCCAACCAGGCTTTTGCGTGTTTGTGCCTGCTCGGCTTGTTGCTTTTCACGTCTGGCATCCATAATCCTTGCCTGTAATAAAGACATGGCTCGGGCTTTATTTTTATGCTGTGAGCGTTCGTCCTGGCATTCCACCACTGTACCGGTAGGGATGTGGGTGAGGCGCACCGCAGAATCAGTTTTATTGACATGCTGGCCGCCTGCACCAGACGCACGGTAAGTGTCAATACGCAGGTCAGCTGGATTAATTTCAATTTGTGCAACATCGGCCACTTCTGGCATCACGGCAACCGTGGCAGCCGAAGTATGTACGCGTCCCTGAGATTCTGTTTCTGGTACACGTTGTACGCGGTGTGCACCAGACTCAAATTTAAGTTTTGAATAGGCGCCGTGACCAATAATACGAGCGATGATTTCCCGATAACCGCCATGCTCTCCCTGATTTGAGTTAATAATTTCAATCTGCCAGCGGCGTAGTTCAGCATAGCGTGAATACATGCGAAACAGGTCACCGGCAAAAATAGCGGCTTCGTCACCACCGGTGCCAGCACGAATTTCCAGAAAGATATTGCTGTCATCATTGGGGTCTTTGGGTAGCAACAGTTTTTGCAATGTCAGCGTTAGTGTCTCGGCCTGTTGTTTTGCCTGTTTATATTCATCAACGGCCATTTCACGAATTTCTGCATCTTCGTCCTGGCACATTTCATTAGCGTTTTTAATCTCCGCCTGTGACTGATTGTATTGCTGGAAGCAGTTGACGACCGGTTCCAGCTGGGCATATTCACGTGACAGTTCGCGAAACTGGTTCTGATCGCTAATCACACCCGGGTCGGCCAGTAAACCGGCAATTTCTTCATGTCTGTCAACCAGGCTATGCAGTTTGTTGGCGATAGATGGATTCACGTTTTATCTTCTCCAGCGCTTTTTTCTTCCTGCTCAGGCTGTATCAGCAGATCATAGGCAATATCAAAAAATTCATGATGGTTGTCCTGGCTTGCCTGGCGGAGCCGAGTACAGGGTTGATGGAGAAATTTATTAGTGAGAGTGTGACTGAGAAATTCCAGTGCTTTTTCTGCATCCTGCCCATTGTGTAGTTGTCTTTTTGCCTTGGCCAGCACCTCTTGACTGATTTGCTGGGTATGCTGACGGATTTCTGCAATGACATCAACCGCGTTTAATGAACGTTGCCATTGCAGGAAAGCGTCAAGCTGATTTTCAATGATTTCACGTGCCTGTTCGGCAGCCTGTTCGCGTGACGCCATATTTTGTTGAATCACCGATTCGAGATCGTCGATGCTGTACAGATAGACGTCATCCAGCTCACTTACTTCGGCCTCAACATCACGTGGTACAGCCAGATCAACCATAAATATCGGGTTGTGTTTACGTTGTTTTAATGCACGTTCAACAGTGCCTTTACCGAGAATGGGTAATGGGCTGGCGGTAGAGGCAATGACAATATCGCAGCGCTGTAAATGTTCGCCAATATGCTGCAGGCCGATAGCTTCACCATTAAATTCATCAGCCAGCCGTTGGGCGCGTTCGATACTGCGGTTGGCTATAATAATCTGTTGAATACCCTGAGTGCTGAGATGGCGCGCAGTAAGTTCAATGGTTTCACCAGCACCAATCAGCATGACCGTGGAGTTGCTTAAATCACCAAAAATCTGTTTTGCCAGACTAACAGCGGCAAAGGCAACAGAAACCGGATTACTGCCGATATCTGTATTAGTGCGTACCTGTTTGGAAACGGCGAAGGCGCGCTCGCATAATTTTCCCAGCAAGCGTCCCAGAGTGCCGTGTTCGTTGGCCAGCGCGTAGGCATTTTTCATCTGGCCGACAATCTGCGGTTCGCCCAGTACCATGGAATCCAGACCACTGGCAACTTCCATGGCATGACGAATGGTATCCTCATGATTATGCAGGTATATGTGATTGTTGAATTGTTCACTGTGCATACCCTGAAATTTACTGAACCATTCAATCAGTTGCTGGTCATTATGGGGCGATGAATCGCTTACTACGCAGTACAGTTCGGTACGATTGCAGGTAGACAGGATTGCCGCCTCTTCAACAGAAGGCAGGTTTTTCAGGCTTTGCAAAGCTTCGGGCAGGGATTGTGGCGTAAACGCAAGCTGTTCACGTAATGCAAGCGGGGCAGTTTTATGATTCAGGCCTAACGTTATCAGGGGCATAAATGGAGAAGAAAATGTTGTCTATTAGGGAAATTGACGATTTTGAGGGATATAGTCAGTTAACTCAAGTAATATTGCTGAAATATTCAATCACTGCGCCAGGTAAATATCGTTTGTTGTCAAAATACGGTATATTTAACGAGTTCAGGTTTCTGCACGATACATCACCGGCAAAAACGGCTAAAATTACCCTGCTGTTGGTTAGAAACTGATATTGGTTAGAAACTGAGACAAAATAGCCAGCTATTAATGGTATTTTTGTCTTAAACAGAGAAATATTATCGTCTTTCCCTGCGTAAACAATGTCGTGTAGAGGTTTCGGGTTTATAAACTTGTCCATATACTTGCCCATATAAATTAATCAGGTAAACTAAAAATCAAGATGTTAAAAACACAATACAGGCTGAATCAGGGGTATTTTCGCCGCCTTCCAGCGATTTTAGTGCAATTTGCTTTCGCTGCCAGAACAGCTGGTTCAGGAATAGTTAGTTCAAGGATAGCCATTCCCATGATAACCGGTTCCGGTATAACTTGCACCGGGGTGACTTGTTTAAGGGGGCTTATTTCGTTTGCATTAGTCAGTGTGGTGACGCTTTCTCTGAGCGCCTGTGATACCACCTCAGGTATCAAACTGGATAAAACGGTAGCGGTACCGGAAGCTTCGGCAATAAAGGTTCCGGTTGCCATGTCGTCAACAGCGGCTGAGGCTAAAAAAACATCGGTACAGATGGACGGTGATACCATGTATGACATACTGGCCGCTGAATTTGCAGGTAATGCGGGTGATATTAATACGTCGGTAGAATTTTACCAGAAGGCGGCTGCTAAAACCGGCGATCCCCGCCTTGCTGCCCGTACTGCCTATGTTGCGCTTTATGGTAAAGATTATAAACAGGCTCTGTTGGCCATCAAGCGTTGGCAAAAGCTTGAACCCCAGGCTGCAGAAATTGATCGTATGTATGCGATAACGTATCTGAAGTTGCATCAGCCAGAGAAGGCGTTATCCTATATTCAAAAAACACTGGCCACGCCGGGTCTGAAACCGATTGATAAAGCGCTTGGCATGAAAGCCCTGCTGGCAAAAGCTGCAAGCCCTGAAGATGCATTGTCAGTGTTGCAGACACTGAATAAACAACACCCTGATAATAACCAGATGTTGATTTTACAGGCCAGGTATGAGGCTCAGTTAAAACACTATAATCAGGCGATAAAATTACTGGATCGAGTTTATAAAAAAGACGATTCGCTGATAGAAATACTGATTCTCAAAGCTCGTATTCTAGGTGCGCAGGGTAAGATTAAAGCTGCAACTGCACAGATTAAACAGGCTGTCAGAAAACGTCCAGATGACCATGTTCTGCGCCTGCAATATGCCCGTATGTTGATACAGCAGCATCAGCTGGATGCTGCCAGGGTACAGTATCGGAAGCTGCAGCAGAAGTTGCCGGATAATGCCGAAATTAATCTTAGTCTGGCTTTGATCTATATCGACACCAAAAAACTTGATAAAGCAATCGCCGAGCTAAAACATCTGCTGGAGATGAATAAAAAAACATCCATTGCTAATTATTACCTTGGTCGCATCGCGCAGAGCAAGAATGAGAAAAAGCAGGCCATTGCCTATTATCTGCATGTAATGGATAAAACCTATGCGTTTGATGCGCAGCTACGTATCGCAATGTTGCTTGCTATCTTGCATCGTCCGAATGAAGGGCTGCAAAAGCTTGAAGCGCTGGCAGAAGAACAGACTAACTGGTCATTACGCGTTCGGATCTATCTGGCGGAAGGTGAAATTTTAGGTTCACAACATCGTTATGTTGAGGGACTAAAAATGTATAGCCAGGCATTAAAGCAGAAACCTGATGATGCAGATTTACTCTATGCGCGTGGTTTAATGGCAGAAAAAGTTGATCGGCTGGATATGACTGAAGCTGATTTACGAAAGGTCATTTCGTTGAACCCGGATAATGCCAATGCATTAAATGCATTGGGTTATACCCTGGCAGATCGAACCAGCCGCTATAAAGAAGCATTAAAATATATTAAGCGCGCTGCTGTACTGGTACCTGATGATCCGGCGGTTCTCGATAGTCTGGGCTGGGTAAATTATCGTCTGGGCAAGCTGGATGACGCTGAAAAATGGCTGTCAAAAGCATTCAAAAAACTTAATGACCCTGAAATAGCCGCGCATTATGGTGAGGTTTTATGGGTACGCAATAAAAAAGCACAGGCCAGAGCGATCTGGCAGAAAGGCAGAAAGATTAATCCAGATAATCCTGTTCTGGTGAAAACGCTTAAACGCTTTAAATTATAAAGCTAAGAAAGCTTACAGACTGTTACCATACCTGAGCGGAATATTTTCACAGCCTCAGGGCATGGGAATGAAAAGTTTTCTGTCTTTGGGCGACCGCTTGTTCTGTTATTGTTCATAATCAAGGGCAGTGATAACGCTCCATGAGAGTCAGGTTGAATGAAATACATTGTTTATCTGTTTATGCTGGTATTTGTTACCGGCTGTAGTGAAATGCAGGTTGCGCCTGAAGAAGCTATTGTTAAACCAGCTAAACCTGCCGTGCCGGTAAACTGGCCGCGAATAAAAAAACAACGGCAGGCTATCAAAAGCTGGGAATTGCGTGGGCATCTGGGTATACAGACGGCGGATAATGGTGGCAGCCTGGATCTTGACTGGCGTCAGGATGACGATGACTATGTCATTCGTTTACTGGCACCGTTGGGTCAGGGCAGCTATTTGATTAGTGGTGATTCACACTCTGCTACCATTCGTATGCCAGATGGTAAAATCCGTGTGGTAGACAATCCTGACCTGATGTTCAAATCTGTTCTTGGGGTGCAGCTACCCATTTCTGCACTACGTGACTGGGTTAGGGGTCTGCCAGCGGCATCACTTCCGCTAACCGATATTCGCTGGAATAAACAGGGTTTATTGCATATTGTTGATCAGGCGGGCTGGCATGTGGAAATGGTGCATAATCTTGGCGATAAGATACGCCTGCCTTATAAATTCTACCTTACTCGGGAAGATAGGCCAGAACTGGATATCAGGCTGGCTCTGCGACAGTGGATGATTGATAATTAATGCAAGAAATATTCTCGGGTTAGGGTATGTCTGATCAATTATGGCCTGCGCCAGCAAAATTAAATTTATTGTTGCACATTACCGGTCAGCGTGAAGATGGTTACCATACCCTGCAAACCGTGTTTCAGTTTCTGAATTATGGTGATACATTACAGATTTCAGTGGCTAATCATGCAACGATTACCCTGACAGGTAGCCCTGATTCAGTGGTGATGACGGATGATCTGGTCTATCGTGCGGCGCATTTATTACAGCGCTCTGCACATTGTATCCTGGGAGCGGATATTCAATTACAGAAAAAAATCCCGTTGGGAGCTGGCCTGGGTGGCGGTAGCTCTGATGCAGCTACCTGCCTGGTGGCATTAAATTACCTGTGGAAGTTAAATTTAACCACACTACAGCTGGCTGAAATCGGCTTGCAGCTGGGGGCTGATGTGCCTGTTTTTATCCATGGGCATGCGGCTTTTGCTGAAGGTGTGGGCGAAAAATTAAGCGCTATTTCACTCGATGAACCCTGGTTTTTAGTATTAATACCGGCGGTTGAAGTCTCAACCCGTGAAATCTTTTCTCATCCGCAATTGACAAGGGCTTGTTCAGCCTTCAAAATATGCGACCTTTCGCAGCAGCAGTGGGATAATGTCTGTACCCCCGTCGTGGTCGATTTATACCCTGAAGTTGCGCAGGCGATTGAAATAATTGGTAAATTTTCGCCTGCTAAAATGAGCGGAACCGGTGCGTCGGTATTTGCTCGATTTGACAGGAAGGTGGAGGCAGAGCAGGCATTGAGGGAAATTAGCCTGCAATACCTGCCTGAAAACGCAAAACTATTTCTTGCACAAGGGTTAAATGTATCGCCTTTACACGCCTTTTTAAATAAATGTGGCTAACAGGGTAAAAAAACTGGGTAAAAATGGGTAAAAAAATTACCGATAAAATAACCAGGCGGGTAAAATAGTTTTTAAAGTTAGCTATAGTAAATAAAAGTTTAACAACTGAAAAGTTTATTGGGCCGTCGCCAAGCGGTAAGGCACCAGGTTTTGATCCTGGCATGCGCAGGTTCAAATCCTGCCGGCCCAGCCATATATTTCTATGCCGCACGTGATGAGAGTGATGCGGTTAACCTGTCGGCTTTTCCACGAGACTAAAAATGTGACACAAGAAGACGAAAGTCGATTAATGGTATTTTCCGGTAATGCTAATCCATTACTGGCAACGCGTATTGCTGAAATTCTCAATACCCGTCTGGGTAAAATCTGTGTTGATACGTTTAGTGATGGCGAAATCTGTGTTGAAATAATGGAAAATGTGCGCGGTCGTGATGTCTTTATTGTGCAGCCGACCTGCTCACCATGTAATGACCATCTGATGGAACTAATGGTGATGATTGATGCGATGCACAGAGCTTCAGCCAAGCGAGTAACGGCAGTAGTACCCTATTATGGTTATTCACGTCAGGATCGCAAACCACGTTCAGCGCGCGTACCAATAACGGCAAAAGTTGTGGCAAATATGCTGGCCAGTGTCAAACTTGACCGCCTGCTAACCGTCGATTTGCATGCTGATCAGATTCAGGGTTTTTTTGATCTACCACTGGATAATGTTTATGCCTCTCCTATTTTACTGGCAGATGTCTGGCAGCAGCGGCATGAAAATCTGCTGGTTGTATCCCCTGATGTTGGCGGTGTGGTACGGGCAAGAGCACTTGCAAAACGCCTGGGTGATGCTGATCTGGCCATTATTGACAAACGTCGCCCAAAAGCTAATGTGTCAGAAGTGATGAACATTATCGGTGATGTTGAAGGTAAAAACTGTGTCATTGTTGATGATCTGGTTGATACGGCAGGTACCTTATGTAAAGCCGCAAGTGCATTAAAAGATAGTGGTGCAGTGAGTGTCTCGGCCTATTGTACCCACCCTGTGTTATCCGGGAATGCCATTGAAAATATAACCGGATCTGTGCTCGATGAGCTGGTGGTAACTAATACGATTCCACTGAGTGAGGCAGCGAAAGCCTGCGCACAGATCAGGCAGCTATCGGTGGCAAATATGCTGGCAGAAACGATTCGTCGGATTCATCGTGAAGAGTCGGTCAGTGAAATGTATATTGATTAATACGGAATTAACTGACGGCCTAATGCTGTTAATTAAATCGAAGCCAATATAAATCGAAGCCAATGGCTTCAACCTTAAAAATTTCATCTGGTCGCGGATGAGATTTACTTTATAACTCTGGAGATAAAACATGAGTCTTGAAATAATTGCAACAAAGCGTGACGATATGGGCAAGGGTGCGAGCCGCCGCCTGCGTCATACTCAACAGCTTCCTGCCATTGTTTATGGTGGGGGTAAAGATGCAATATCCATTACCTTACAGCAGAAAGATATTCAGCATGAATTACCTAATGAAGATTTTTATTCACAGGTGCTATCATTAAATATTGAAGGTCAAAAAGAAGATGTTCTGTTACGGGATATCCAGCATCATCCTTATAAGCAGGAAGTGATGCATATGGACTTTGTTCGAATTAAACAGAATGAAGTTCTACATGTCACCATACCTTTGCATTTTAACGGTGCAGAAGATTCACCTGGTGCTAAACAGGAAGGTGGTGTGGTCAGGCATGTAATTAATGAAGTTGAATTAGCCTGTTTGCCGAAAAATATCCCCCAACATATTGAAGTTGATTTATCAGCCATGCATGTTGGTGATATTGTCCATCTATCCGATCTTAATATGCCTGAAGGTGTCGAGGTACTGGCGTTGAAACAGGGTGAAGAACACGATACCGCAGTATGTAGTATGCATGTACGCAAAGTAAGTGAAGAGGAAGAAAGTGACGAGGCGGGTACAGAAGTTGCTGACGATACTGAGGGTTCAGAAGAGTCTGACAGTTAAACCGATACTGAGTGCTGTGTCGTGACACAGTCTATTGACCTGAAACTTATAACAGGGCTGGGTAATCCCGGCAATCAATACACCAGAACCCGGCATAATGCCGGGTTCTGGTTTGTCGATGCCCTGGCGCAGCATTATCACGGCCATTTTTGCGCAGAAAAAAAATTTCATGGTGAGCTGGCAAAGCTGACTGTTTCAGGTAAAGATATCTGGTTATTAAAGCCCGATACCTTTATGAATCGCAGTGGACTGGCGGTGCAGGCTATACTGAAATTCTACCGTCTGTCACCGTCGCAACTACTGGTGGCACATGATGAAATTGATTTACCAGCAGGAACGGTCAGGCTAAAAACATCAGGTGGCCACGGTGGTCATAATGGTTTGCGTGATATTATCAATCAGTGTGGTTGCAGAGATTTTCACCGCCTTAGAATCGGTGTCGGTCATCCAGGCAGTAAAGATCAGGTCATTGATTATGTTTTGCATCAACCATCAAAGGATGATCTTATCTCGATACAAAACAATATCGACGATGCAATAAATATTATGCCTGAACTGGTCAGTGGTGATCTGCAACGGGCGATGCACCGTTTGCATAGTAAATAATCTATAATCTATTGTTAAGTTTTTCAGGAGTTATTTGTGGGTTTTAAATGTGGCATAGTCGGCTTACCGAATGTGGGTAAATCCACGTTATTTAATGCGCTGACCAAAGCCGGTATTCAAGCAGAAAACTACCCCTTCTGTACTATCGAGCCAAATGTTGGTGTGGTCATGGTGCCTGATCCACGGCTGGATAAACTGTCTGCCATTGTCAAACCGCAAAGAGTGCAGACGACAACGATGGAATTTGTGGATATTGCCGGGCTGGTTGCCGGTGCCTCCAAAGGTGAAGGGCTGGGCAATAAATTTCTGGCCAATATCCGTGAAACCGATGCCATTGCCCATGTGGTTCGCTGTTTCGAGAATGATGACATCGTCCATGTTGACGGTAAAATCGATCCATTAAATGATATCGAAGTTATCGATACCGAGCTGGCTTTGTCAGACCTGGAGTCGGTCGATAAATCTATAAACAAAGTCAGTCGGGTAGCCAATTCAGGTGATAAAGATGCACGCGCAAAGCTGGTCATCCTGGAGAAAGTCCAGACGCAGCTAAATGAAGGCAAACCAGTTCGAGTAATGGGTCTGAGTGAGGATGAACTGGCAGCTCTGTATGACCTGCATTTAATTACCACCAAGCCGGTTATGTATATTGCCAATGTTAATGATGATGGTTTCGAAAATAATCCGTATCTCGATGTGGTACAAAAACACGCAGACGCAGAAGGTGCCGTTGTTGTGCCAGTCTGTGCCGCCATTGAAGAGGAACTGATTGAGCTGGATGACGACGAAGCCAGAGAATTCTTATCCGATCTGGGTCTGGATGAGCCGGGACTTAATCGTGTTATTCGTGCAGGTTACAGCCTGCTTGGCCTACAGACCTATTTTACTGCCGGCGTCAAAGAAGTACGCGCCTGGACTATACCCATTGGGGTGACAGCACCCAAAGCGGCGGCAGTCATCCATACCGATTTTGAAAAAGGCTTTATTCGCGCTGAAACCATTGCTTATAATGACTTTGTGACCAATAAAGGTGAGCAGGGTGCGAAAGAGGCGGGTAAACTTCGGGTCGAAGGCAAGGATTACATTGTCCAGGATGGCGATGTAATGCATTTCCGTTTTAATGTTTAGATTGACATCAGGCTAATAAAACGCGAAAATCTGCGCCCGTCAAAGATTGTCTGATCAGACAGTTTCCAGATACGGCTATGTAGCTCAGCTGGTTAGAGCACAGCATTCATAATGCTGGGGTCGGTGGTTCAAGTCCACCCATAGCCACCATTAATTCAAAAAAATATAAAGGACACCCAAAAATTTAACATCACATCCATCATCCTACTTTTTTATTTTTTTGATTCACCGTTTGTTCCTGCGATACCACAGGGTAAATCCACTTACTAGCAGGATTAAGGGCAGGGCGATAAGGAAACCGAAGCCGAACAGGGCGCGTTGGGTATCGGTGATGACAAGTTTTAAATCGCCGGTTTTTTTCGCTGCGATATGTAACAGCCTGTCGTTACTGTTTAACCAGTTAATAATATTCAAACCCAGTGTCAGATTGTCGCCAGCACCGATATAACTGTTGGCAAGGAAATCGCTGTCACCGATAACGAACACGCGTTGCAAAGGGGAGCTGGAGTCGGCAGGATGTGCCGTGGTGCTGGCCTGTTCAGGTCGTGGTCGTTGCAGGGCCATACCAATATTTATTGGCCCGGCAATATCGCCCTGCTTCGATTGAAAAACAATGTCTTCACTTAACGGGCTGGTTTCCAGCCAGCTGTTTGGCAGGGACTGAATTAATGCGGTAATTTTCCATGACCTGTTTGCCGTATCAGTATTGATAGCGATACCTCGTGTTAGCGGGAACAGGGTGTAATTCAGCTGCCGGGTAATTTCATGAGCCGGGTATTTTATGACCGGGATAATAGCCGGTGACTGTATGGCCAGCATGTTACGCAAGTTGGTATTATTGTCCACAATCATACCGGGTAGAAAATGAATGCCCAACTTTTTTGCAATGGGTTCAAGACCGCTTAAATTTCCCGTATCAGTGAGCCAGAACAGGTTGCCGCCTTTATTCAGATAGTTTTTAATCTGTGCGACTTCAGCTTTGTGCAGGGGTTTTTCCGGTGTGGCAATAATTAATAAACGGGTACGGGAAGGTATCGGGTGTAAAAGCAGGTTCAGGGTGTCTACATTAAAACCCTGTTTTTTCAATGCACCGGTTAATTTGCTGTAGCCACGGTTGCCTTTATCAAACGGGTTACGTTCGTTGTGGCCACTGAGGAAAATGATGCGGTGTTGGGCTTTACTGCTTAAACGCAACAGTGCATTGCTGATGGTGTTTTCACTGAGTGAATAAATGGCCTGCTGACGATTTTTATAATGAATAATAAAAGCGATATTATTTTTTAGATGAACCTGGTCGGCTTTTGCCTGTTCGATATCGATATCTGGATTAAAGAATTTTAATTTGAAGCTGGCTTTATACTGCTGGTATTGCTGGATGATTTCTTTTACCGCCAGCCGCGTTGTGTTATCACTGATATAGGCATGCAGGCTTATTTTACCCGGCATGAGTTTCAGTAAATCAATACTGCGCTGGCTGAGTGAAAAACGATGGTTGTCGGTAACATCAAACTGGGTGGAATAATGGTTGCTGAGCCAGGCCAGTAAACCGAGGATGCTGACAAACAGTAACAGAAAAATAACTTTCTGAATTTTTAGTTGCCAGCGGGTCTGTTTGTTTAATTGCATGGTCAGGCCTGTAAGCGTCGGGTTTCCAGCTGGCGAATGGTTAACACCAGAAAGCCGACAATAAATAACAGGTAATAGCTGATATCAGCAGTACGTACCAGCCCACGTAAGAATACTGACAGGTGGCTGGTAATTGCCAGATAATTCAGCACCGAGGATGCGTCGGCTTGTGTCGCACCATGATTATTCATCAGCCATAACAGCAATAATAAACCAAAGCTGCTGATGGCTGCGATCACCGGGTTATCGGTGAGTGATGACATGTACAGACCGGCAGCACAGATTGCACCGAGCAATAAAAACAGACCAAAAAAACCACTTAGCATTTTACCAATATCCAGGCTGGTGCCGGTTTCCAGTGCCAGCGGCATCAGGCTGAGCATGAGGATATACAGCAACATAAATAAAACGATGCCAAGGTATTTGCCAAGCACAATTTCAGTAATGCTTAGCGGGCTGGCGATGAGTAAATCCAGGGTGCGGTTACGTCGTTCTTCACTGAGCAAACGCATGGTTAACAAGGGTGAGATAATGAGTAACAGGATACTGGCAGTTTCCAGTAATGGGGATACCACCAGATCAGTTACCCCTGGTGCATTGGGAATGGTAGCCAGCTTCGCTTGCAGGCTGAAAAAGACATCCATGGCATTAAGAAAAACCCATGCCAGTAATAACTGGGTGACGGCAAGTATAACCCAGGCCAGTGGTGATAAAAACAGGCTGCGCAGTTCGCGTGTGGCAATCGTAAAAATCATGCTTATGCTGTCTCGTTTAATCCAGAGCGTCCGGGGTTAAGCTTACTTCCGGGTTTAACGTCAATTCAATAAACTTCTGTTCCAGTGTTTGCCGGTGCGGGCAGAATGATGCCAGCCCCCATGCCTGTTGTACCAGTTTTTCACATAATATTTCTGCCGCCAGAGGGGATTGTAACAGGTAGTTGCATGCGCCGGTTTTTTCCAACGCGGTGAGTTCGGGCCATGCCAGCAGTGTTTCAATATCAGGCGCATGTTTGAGTGATACTTCAAACCAGCCGCTATCCTGCTGCTGGATCAAGCTTTGCATATCGGCGTTATAAACCAGTGAACCCTGATGAATAATCTGTACCCGATTGCACACTGCCTGTACTTCCGGCAGGATATGTGAACACAGAATAATACCGTGTGACTGTCCCAGCTGTTTTATTAGTTTGCGAATTTCGATCACCTGAATGGGATCCAGTCCCACGGTGGGTTCATCCAGAATAATCACCGGTGGTGAATGTAAAATAGCCTGGGCAATACCGGTGCGTTGCTGATAACCTTTGGAAAGATTGCCGATTAAACGTTGTTTTACTGTGCCTAAACCACAGGCATCGATGGCCTGTCGCACACAGTGTTTGGCTGCGGTTTTTTTAAGCCGATGAATTTTAGCGCAAAAATGTAGATATTCCTCAACGGTCATTTCATTATACAGCGGCGGTACATCGGGCAGATACCCCAGCGATTGTTTGGCTGCTTTGGGCTGTTCCAGCAGGTCGATGCCATTAATTATTATTTCCCCTGCAGAGGGCGCAAGGTTGCCACTGAGCATTTGCATGGTGGTGGATTTACCCGCACCATTGGGACCGAGGAAACCGAGAATATCACCGGTGGCAAGTTCAAAACTGATACGATTTACCGCAATGTGTTCCCCATAATAACGGCTCAGATTGTTGACGGATACAAGGGTGTTGTCTAACATAAATAAAGTTCAGCTGTTCCGGTTTACCCCAGCTTGCTCTGGCGTGTATTGTTGTTGTAAAGTTTTAATGCGGCTAACCCGAATATCGTAAATTTTATGCGCCAGTGCCAGTTTTTCATAGCCCTGCTGGATTAATGCCTGAATATCAATATCCCGGGTGGTGTTTAATGCAGCGCGTAAAAAATCGCGCTGTGGCAGTTTCTGGTTTTCATAACCCGGGCGGCCACGGGCATCGGCCTCGGCAGCCAGCAGGAATTTTTCATAACGTTGTGGTTTACGCCAGGCATCAAGCTGCTGCAGGGTTTTGACGACTGTGGTGGCCCTGAGTTCCAGTGCGCGATGGAAATGTAGATGAAAACGTGCCGTGCGTTCAGCCAGATCACGGTAGTTATGGGGAATGCGCAGGCGCTGACAAACCTGGAGTACAATGTCTGCGCCGCGTGCTTCGTGGTTAATATGCGCTGGCCATTGATCCTTGGGTGTGCTGCCTTTGCCGAGGTCGTGAAATAGCGCTGCCAGACGGACATCGGTATCTTCACTTAAATGGCAGGCCTGTTCAAGAACCAGCAGGGTGTGAATGCCGGCATCCACTTCAGGGTGGTGTTCGACCGGTTGTGGCACACCGAACAGGCAGTCCAGTTCGGGAATAATTCTAGCCAGCGCGCCACAGCGACGTAATACTTCAATAAAAACCGTGGGCGTTTTTTCGCCCAGTGCCCGGCGCATCTCCTGCCAGACCCGTTCAGCTACCAGTGCATCCACTTCACCCTGATGCACCATTTTTTGCATCAGTTGCAGGGTTTCATCGGCCACCGTAAACCCGAGATGGGCATAACGGGCGGCAAAACGTGCCACGCGTAAAATGCGTACCGGGTCTTCGGCAAATGCTGGCGAGATATGGCGCAGACATTTGTTTTTTATATCATCAACACCATGACAGGGGTCGATAATCCTGCCGTTTTTATCCTCGGCAATGGCATTGATGGTGAGGTCACGGCGCTGCAGATCCTGTTCCAGGGTGATGTCCGGGCTGGCATGTATCTGAAAGCCGTGATAACCCGGCGCTGTTTTGCGCTCGGTACGTGCCAGTGCATATTCCTCGTGGGTAGTCGGGTGTAGAAAGACGGGAAAATCCTTGCCTACCTGTTGATAACCTGCCGTCAACATTTGTTCTGGCGTGCCACCAACGACCACCCAGTCTTTTTCGTGATAAGGAAAGCCCAGTAACTGATCACGCACCGCACCGCCGACAAGGTAAGTTTTCATAGTGTGTATGTTGCCATAAGGAAATGGTTTGGTCCGCATAGCGAAATCTGGTATATAGAAACTTGTGCTAATATACCAGTAATTATTAACGATATTCATCGTATCAAAAAAAATTGTAGTGATTCAATAAATTGAGCTTATTAAGTTGTATGTCAAGTGGTTGTAACACAAAAAAGCCCCGACTAGATAGTCGGGGCTTTTTTGTGTATTAAACAATCAGGTATTTATTTACGCATACTGGGGCCGTTTTCTTCCAGGCCATTGCTCATATAGGTTTCAAAATACTCAAGTGCTGTGTACTGCGGGCTTTGTGCCTTAAAGGGTTTTGCACGAACCTGTTTATTACAACCGGCATAACGGCGATGCAAAGTACCCATGCCTCCCCATTTGTTACGGTAAACAGGAAAACCTGTCGGATGCCCCAGTGCAGGGCTGAGGATATCTGCACGGATGCGATGTCCTGCATAGTAGTAATGGCAATCTGCACAGGCCATATTTAACTGACCGCGTTTGGCATAAAAGAATTTTTTGCCCTCATTATAGATAGCGATAGCATCAGGATTATTAGGTACTTTAATATTGATTTTATTGCCTCTGGATAAATAAGCCAGATAAGCACCAACTTCTGTAATAGGCCCTTTTTTCCATTTATAAGGTTTTTCGCCATTATCAGTAAGACATTTATTAATGGCTGCTTCCAGGGTTACAACCTTACCGGTTTCCTTGTCGAAGTAGGGATAGTTTTGCTTGATGCCTTTTTTATAATTAGGGAAGCAACTGGCAAAACTTTTTCCATTAGCAAATTTTTTGTTAAATCGAGCTTTGCCGTTATCAATAGCAATATCATAGGAAGGAAATTCTTCAAATGATTCCCACTGTTCACGAGAGGGTTTATCGATGGCGTAAACACCATTGATAAAGTCAGCCACCGGTACATTAGGAAATTTTTTCGTAAAATACGAACGGAATGCTTTCAAATCATCATCGGGCGTTGCCTGTACTGCAAACGATGTTACCAGTACCAGCATGACAGATAATGCGATAGAAAATTTTTTCATGGTTCACCTTTGTGTGTTATCCTTTAAAAGGATGCAGGGTTCTGGCCTGCTTATTTGTTATTTCGATGATCTAATCTTGATGATCTAACCGTAATCACCTCATCTTAACTTCAGTAGAGTCGCTTTTACCTGTGTTATCTACCCAGCTGATTTTAATACTATCCCCGGGTTTCGCTCCATTAAAAGAGAAAGACAGGAAAGGGTTTTTAGAAATGGTTGCGTTCCATTCAGCATCTAATACTTTTGTGCCGTCATGTTCGCAGACAACTTCCTGAATAAAATGTGCTGGGATGAGTTTTTTGGTTTTTTTATTCTTACGTAGCCCGGTTTCCATAGGATGGCTAATTAACATTTTTACTTTTGCCTTGCCATTTTTAACCTTGGCGCGTACTTTTATTGATGATCTCGACATCTTGGTTTTTCCTCGTAATTTATTGCTTAACCGCCACAACCACCGATTGTGACTTTTACATTCTTCGTTGTGCTATATAGTTTGCCGCCAGCTTTGACCACAGCCGTTACATCGGAGGTTTTTCCCATTTTAATGCGGGTTGAGATATAACCATCTGTTGTTGGTCCCAGCTTGAATGTTGCGGCAATGGGCCATGTGTTATGTTGAACAACGATACTGATAGAATCAATATCAGGAATGTTGCTGGTAATGGTGACGGGGACAACCGCACCATTTTCTGCAATATCAGGTGCTTTGAGTTTAATGTCATTGCTGGGTATTAGCGTTGAGCTGCCAAATTCTGCCTGCAGGGCAGATTTGCTGTCTTTTGCTTCAAAGGCGGCTTTTGGCCAGGCTGCCAGCGCCGCTTTAGGCGTTAACAGGCCTGTACCGATTACAATGCCAGTTGCACCGGCTGCAAAGCTGTTCTTGAGTAATATTCTTCGTTTTTCATTCATTGAGTCTTACCTTCTGACCATTATAATGAGTAAATAAATGCCGCAATCTTATTGATTTCGCTATCCGTTAAGATAACGTCTGGACCAAAAGGTGGCATGATAGTGTTAGGGTTGTTAACGCGCGAGTCATATATCTGAGCACGAAGTTTTTCGAAGTCAGGAAAACGCGCCTTCATGGCAACCAGTGGTGGTCCGATATTACCAGGCAGAGTTCCCCCCGCAATCTGGTGACAGGCCAGGCAGTTGCCTTTTTTCTTGTTAAATGCCAGCTTTTTGCCCTGAGCAATATCAGAAGCAGTATCAGCGCTGGCAATACCGGGTGCTATACCAAGGCAGCCAATGAAGGCAGCAATGGAAGCGGATGTGAGTAGTCGTGCGGTTAGCCGCATTCTTATTTCCTCCTGTTGGGTTTAAAAATCTTGATCACTTTTTGAATGATCGTTGGGTGTTGTATATCTTGCACGCTGAAGCTGTTTTTTAGGGGCTAATAAGCTGCAATCAATAAAATTTTCCTTTGAACTATATTCATAAATGAATAGTTGTATAGCATACACGCCGAATTTTATATGGCAAGTAGTAAATAGCAAAATATGTCTGAGTTTTATAATAATTATTTTTTTATAATATAATTATACATTCATGTGTGATGCGTTCAACTAACATGTTGTTGATGCTTTATTTCTCTTTTAGACGAATCACCTGTGATTTTATTTCCTTTTTTACTGTTTTCAGGCGTTTAATGGTTGATGCACTGTTATTTTTCTGCAATAGCGCATTGTTATATTGTTGAATAGCCAGTTCTAGATAACCCTGTTTGGCATATTGATTACCTGTCGCTTCCAGGGCGGCACTAACCTGGCCATTAGCAAAATAGGCATGTGCCAGTGCATTGTAAATAACCGCATAGTCGTGTAACGAGATTGGATTATTCTGTTGTAATTGTCGTTTTAACAACTGAATACTGTTTTCAGCCTGTTTGTTTGCCAGTAATGATCTGGCATAGGCAATGGTGACAGGTAGCAGGCCAGGATACAGGCTGCTGAGATTCTTTAACAGGGCAAGTGCTTTTTTATCCTGTTTGCTGGCGCTGTAAGCCTCTGCCAGTGCCAGTTGAATCCACAGGTTATTATGTTGTTTATTAATTTTCTTTAATACACCAACCGCCTTTCCGGCATAATTAGTACGTATCAACGCCAGAGCTTTTTTATATTGCCCAAGATTACTTTTTCCGACAACTTTATTTTGGGTGTATTTTTCTGGTTGGGGACTCACTAATACCATCAGTCGTGCTCTGGCAAATTCAAAATCAATGCTATCTGTTGGCAAATTTCTGGTTTTAGGGGTTATTCGATTTCTGGCTTCTGCTACCCGCGCTGAGCTAAGCGGGTGGTCACGTAAATAAGGCATGGCATTATCAGGACTTTGTGCCATTAATATTTTAAAGAATTGCACCATACCAATCGGGTTGATGCCACTTCTTTGCAGAATACCAATACCCACCCGGTCAGCCTCATTTTCATTTTTACGGGTATTGTTGATGGCTGATTGCTGATTACCGGCCAGGCCAGTGAGCAACACAGCCTGTCCCGACTGGGGATCCTGGGCACCAACTAAAATAGCAGCCAGCAAGGTGGCCAGAGTAAGTGCTGTTGATTTGCCTGATCGGCTGAATTGACGAGCCAGGTGGCGCTGTGCGACGTGAGCAATTTCGTGGGCAAGTACACCGGCAAGCTGGCTTTCGTTTTTTGCCGCGATAATTAATTTTGAATGTACGCCAATATAGGCATCAGGGCCAGCGAATGCATTAATGGTTGGTGCTTTAATGATGAAAAACTTGAACTGTTTACCGGCAGCATCTGAATGTGTAACGAGGCGATTACCCAGCATGTTTAGATAATAATTTATTTGCAAATCATCGACGAACTCCAGATTGGCGCGTAAGGAGCGATAGAAAGCCAGACCAAGCTGCTTTTCCTGCTGGGTACTGAAGCTACTTAACGTCGGGTCGCCCAGCGTGGGCAGGCTGGCCAGTGTGGGTGAGGTATTTAATATCAGGGTAATGGCAAGAAAGGTATGGATAAAAAATTGAAATAAACGGTGCGGAGGGTGAAAAGTCATGAATGATAGACAGCATTTTATGAAAAAAGTTGAGTTAGTGTGCATTAACCAGATACTGACTGTATTTTCAGCGTTTTAGGTGTTGGGGTCAAATTTCAGTCAAGTGATCGATTTTATACGACTGGTTACAAACTTGACACTAATTTACTGGAATTTCAGGAGGGTATAAATTTTTTTATATATTTTTTCTGACAGTTTTGACATGTATCCATTAGTCATCTAGTATCAGGCAATAACTGTTAAAAAACAGGTTTCAATAGATTTGCTGGTTTCAGAATAATAATAACAGCAGCAGGTTATTTAACAGCAGGTCTTTTTTTTGTATGAGTTGTTTTCGGCTCAATAAATAATCCATGAGGTGGAAGAATGAAAAAAGCGGTAAATAAATCTTTGTTGGCCATGGCGGTCGCCAGCATTCTGGCGGCACCAGCTGCCCAGGCAACGAATGGATATTTTATGCATGGCTATAGCACAAAAGATAAAGGTCTGGCCGGAGCTGGTGTGGCTTTTTCGCAAGACGCTTTAGCCTCGTCAAGCAACCCGGCAGGTATGGCGTTTGTGGGCACCCGACTGGATCTGGGTGCGGAATTATTCAGGCCGTCACCGCGTTCTTATACGGTGACGGGTACACCAAATCCACCACCAGCTTTTAGCCTGACACCCCGGAATCAGGAAAGTGTGAATGATAATTTTATTCTTCCGAGTTTCGGCTTTAATTATATGCTGGATAATAACAATGCGATTGGTCTGGCGATTTATGGTAATGGTGGCATGAATACGGAATACCCGGTTGTTAATAGTGATGGCGTATTTCATTCAGGTACCGCCGGGGTTAATCTGGAGCAGCTGCTGTTTAATTTCAGTTATGCTTATAAACTGAAAGCCAATCAGGCCCTGGGTGTTAGTTTAATTATTGCCGCACAACGCTTCAGAGCGCAGGGGCTGGAGCAATTTGCACCGTTTTCGGTAGACTCGAATAATTTATCCGGTAACCGGCAGTCCCTGTCCTATGGTGCCGGGGTGAAAATTGGCTATCAGGGTGAACTGGCAGAAGGTTTCAGGGTTGGTGCCAGTTACCAGTCAAAAATAAATATGGGTAATTTTGATGAATATAGTGGGCTGTTTGCCGAAGGCGGCGGTTTTGATATTCCCTCCACCTATACGCTGGGGTTTTCCTATGATATAGCACAGAAAAAATATGGCACCATTGTTGCTGATTATCAACGTATTATGTATTCGGATGTTGCTTCAATCAGTAATCCGATTGCCAATATCCATTCCTGTACACCAGGTGCACCAGCAACGGGTGCTGGTTGTCTGGGTGGTAGTAATGGTGCCGGTTTTGGCTGGCAGGATATTGGTATTATAAAGCTGGGCTATCAATGGAATATGGTTAATATGGACTGGCGAGTAGGTTATAGTCATTCTGACCAACCTATCCCGAATTCTGAAGTATTGTTTAATATTCTGGCACCGGCCACACCGCAAGACCATTATACCTTTGGCCTTACTAAAAATATTGGCAGCAATCAGGAGTTAAATTTTGCCTTGATGTATGCGGCTGACAAGTCGGTAACCGGGCCTAATGCTCTGGATCCATCACAAACAGTTAAAATCCAGATGTCACAGGTTGATTTTCAGGCTGGCTGGGCATGGAAGTTTTGATATAATCAGTTGATATAACTGGTTGATATAATCAGGCGGATAAAAGTCGTCTGACGTTGAAACTTCAGCAATATAAACCCGTCGGGTAGTATCCGGTGGGTTTTTTTTGTGGTGATTTTTTTGGAACATAAATTATCTACGCAATTTCTGGCTGCTGCGTTGTCATTAATATATAAGAATATAATAAATCATTGATTTTTAATGTGATTGTATTTTGCCGGTTTTAACAAAATTTCCTTGCATCTAGCAGCGTTTTTCATTAGATTGTCTTTTCCTGCCTTTAAATGGGTGGATATTGTGTATCCGCTGGGGTGGCTAAAACAAAAATTAATCTGGAGAGAAATAATATGTTACGAATTAAAATAAACTGTAAAGCAAACTGGCTGTCAGTGGCAGCCGCTGCAGTTATTGGTCTGGCTAGTATGAGTGTGCAGGCAGCAACGGAAATGAAACCCTTTATTCTGGGTTCAACTACCACCGGCAATGTTAGTGATCAAATTGCAGGGGTGGAAAAATCACTCACTGACAATGGTTTTACCGTTGTGGGTAAATACTCACCTTATGATAATGCTGAAGTCATTGTAGTAACGAATGATACAATGAAAAAACTGGCGGCTTCACATAACCGGGGCGGTTATTTTGCGCCAGAGCGTGTTGCTATCACTAAAGTAGGTGATCAGGTGCAGATTAGTTATACCAATCCTCCGTATATGGCAGCGGCTTATCATATAAAGGGCGATGTCTCATCCATTAAAACTGCGCTCAAAAATGCGCTGGGTGCAGAGAAAGAATTTGGTCCTGCAGAGGGTCTAAGTGCCGATGATCTGGAAGGTTATCACTATACCTTTGGTATGGAATATTTTGATGAACCTTATGATCTTGCTTCTTATGATAGTCACAAACAGGCGGTTGCAGCAGTGAAAAAAGGACTGGCAGCTCATGCAGGCGGGACAACCGAG
Source organism: Gammaproteobacteria bacterium (assembly GCA_015488885.1). Taxonomy (GTDB): domain Bacteria; phylum Pseudomonadota; class Gammaproteobacteria; order SZUA-229; family SZUA-229; genus S010-25. Next base: position 55,418 of record WFMW01000017.1, read on the forward strand.
GTTTATGAAATTGACATTCCAGGTGGTAAGCAGACTGTATTTGGTGTCGGGTTAAAAGCAGGACCTAATGGAAATAAATATATGGACGACAAGTTTATTATGAGCGAAATTGATTTTAAACCGATCCGTTCTACTGCTCATCTGCCTTATGAGATTCTGGTTACTGGCAGTAATGTTGAAGCGTTACATGCGCGTTTCCGTATTGCAATGGATTTCCCGGATTTAAGTATGATGGGTTCACACAGCTTTATGAATATTATGCCTTCACCCGATGCAATTAAAGAAGCATTAACTAAAGCAGCTGGTGGTAGTGCTGGTGGGGATGATGATTTTTAATTAATCTGTTATCAATAGCAGCTAAAAACCCCGGTTTTACCGGGGTTTTTTTGTGCTTATATATCGTTATGTATCTATTAGGTGCTATAAAATTTCCGTGTAATTTATTTTGTAAACGTTTAAAATGTACGGTCTGCTGAATTATTATCTGGTGATAATCATTCAGTAAATTTTAAAAAGCAATTATTTAAACGATCTGGATTTAATAATAGTGGAACTAACTGGCGCAGAAATAATTATTGAGTGTCTCAAGGCAGAGGGCATTGATCATGTCTTTGGCTATCCTGGTGGGGCGGTATTACATATTTACGATGCATTATATAAACAGGATGAAGTAAAACATATTCTGGTGCGTCATGAGCAGGGTGCGACCCATGCTGCTGATGGCTATGCACGTTCAACCGGTAAAGCCGGGGTTGTGCTGGTTACTTCAGGGCCTGGTGCAACCAATGCCGTTACCGGTATCGCGACTGCCTATATGGATTCTATTCCAATGGTGGTGATAACCGGTCAGGTACCCAAGCCTCTGATTGGTAACGATGCCTTTCAGGAAGTTGATTCAGTGGGTATTACTCGCCCTGTGGTTAAACACAATTTTTTAATCAAAGATGTCAGGCAGATTGCGACAACCTTTAAAAAAGCCTTTCATGTAGCAACAACCGGGCGACCTGGGCCGGTGGTAATTGATATTCCCAAAGATATTACTGCCGCGAAAACCCGTTTCAGTTACCCGGCCAATTTAAAAATGCGCTCATATTGCCCAGTTAATAATGGCCATAGTGGGCAGATTAAACGAGCGCTTGATTTAATCCTTTCTGCCCAGCGTCCGATGATATACACGGGTGGTGGCGTTATTCTGAGTAATGGGTCGGATGAGTTGCGTCGTTTTGTAGGTAAACTGGGTTACCCGATTACCCAGACTTTAATGGGGCTTGGCGCTTTCCCAGCCAGTAATCCGTTGTCATTAGGTATGCTGGGTATGCATGGTACTTATGAAGCCAATATGGCTATGCATCACTGTGATGTGTTATTAGCCATTGGCGCACGTTTTGATGACCGCGTAACCGGCGATATAAAAAAATTCTGTCCGACAGCAAAAATAGTACATATTGATATCGATCCTTCATCCATTTCTAAAAATGTTAAGGTGGATATTCCCATTGTCGGGGATGTAAAACACGTTTTGAGTCAGTTGAACCATCAGTTAGCCAAAACACAAAAGCAGCTCGATGAATCGGCTTTAAAAAACTGGTGGGTACAGATTGAAGAATGGCGCTCGCAGGACTGTTTAAAATATGATCGTGATAGCGCAATCATAAAACCACAGTTTGTACTGGAGGCATTGCATAAAATTACTGAAGGTAATGCTTTTGTTACTTCCGATGTTGGTCAGCACCAGATGTTTACTGCGCAATACTATGGTTTTGATGAACCTCGCCGCTGGATTAATTCCGGTGGTCTTGGCACCATGGGTTTTGGGTTACCCGCAGCAATGGGAGTGCAACTGGCACACCCGGATGAAACGGTGGTGTGTATAACCGGTGAGTCCAGTATTCAAATGTGTATCCAGGAACTGGCTACCTGTAAACAGTATGGTCTGCCATTGAAGATTATCAATCTGAATAATGGTTATATGGGTATGGTTCGGCAATGGCAGGAGTTTTTCTATGAAAAACGTTATGCGATGTCAACCATGGACGGGATACCTGATTTTGTCGCCCTGGCTGAAAGCTACGGCCATGTGGGTTTGCGTGTGGTAAAACCGGAAGATGTTCAGCCCGCACTGGAAAAGGCTTTTGCTATAACAGACCAGCTTGTATTTATTGATTTTATTACTACTCAGGAAGAGAATGTTTATCCAATGGTACCTGCTGGTGGTGGCTTGAATGAAATGATTCTGGTGTGAAGCAGGCTACAATAACAGGCCGTAACAAAAAAATCTGAAAAAAAATCTGAAGTTACTGGGTTAACCGGAAAGATAGATAAAGATGAAACACATTATATCAATATTACTTGAAAACGAAGCGGGTGCTCTGTCGCGTGTGGCAGGTTTATTTTCTGCACGGGGTTATAATATTGAATCGTTAACCGTGGCACCTACTGATGATGCCTCCTTATCGCGGATGACTCTGGTGACAAGGGGGACGGAAGATATTGTCGAGCAGATCTGTAAACAGTTAAACAAACTGGTCGATGTGGTGAAACTGGTTGATTTGACCGGCGATACTTATGTCGAGCGTGAGCTTATGCTGATAAAAGTCCATGCAGAAGATCAGGTGAGAGATGAAGTAAAACGGCTGGTAGATATTTTTCATGGTCAGATTATTGATGTAACTGATACGTCTTACACGCTGGAAGTAACCGGTGATAGTGAAAAAATTGATGCGTTATTGCAGGCGCTTACAAAAATAACCATCCTTGAGGTGGTGCGTTCGGGTCGGCTTGGCATTGCCCGTGGTGAAAAGGCTTTCTGTTAAGCCTGGATTAAAGGATTTAAACAATGCTCTATCATTGAGTAGTCAAAAACGAAGAATTAATCATTAAATAGTGGAAAAAAAGAATGAATATTTATTACGATAAAGATTGTGACCTGTCTGTTATTCAGAGTAAAAAGGTAAGTGTTATCGGTTATGGTTCACAGGGGCATGCGCATGTGAATAATCTGCAGGATTCCGGTGTCGAGGTATGTGTTGGTCTGCGCGCTGGTTCTTCCTCCATTGCCAAGGCGGAAGCCGCAGGTATTGCGGTTAAATCGGTTGAAGATGCTGTTGCCTGGGCTGATGTTGTCATGGTGCTGGCACCGGACGAACATCAGGCTAAAATCTATAAAGAACAGATCGAGCCGAATATAAAACAGGGCGCAGCAATGGCCTTTGCCCATGGTTTTAATATTCATTTTAAAGCCATAAAACCACGTGCCGATCTGGATGTTATTATGATTGCGCCCAAAGCACCGGGGCATACCGTACGTAGCGAATTTGTTAATGGCGGCGGTATTCCTGACCTTATCGCCGTGGCTCAGGACCCTTCCGGTAGTGCAAAGAGTATTGCCCTGTCTTATGCTTCTGGCATTGGCGGTGGTCGGACAGCCATTATTGAAACCACTTTCCGTGAAGAGACCGAAACTGATCTATTCGGTGAGCAGGCAGTATTATGTGGTGGCACAACGGCATTGGTACAGGCTGGTTTTGAAACCCTGGTAGAAGCCGGTTATGCGCCGGAAATGGCTTATTTTGAATGTATGCATGAACTGAAATTGATTGTTGATTTAATGTATCAGGGTGGTATCGCTGATATGCGCTACTCCATTTCCAATACCGCTGAGTATGGTGATGTGACACGTGGGCCACGCATAATCAATGACAATACCAAAGCTGAAATGAAGAAAATTCTGGCTGAAATACAAAGTGGCGAGTTTGCGAAAGAATTTATCGATGAAATGCAATCGGGTGGTAAAAAACTTGAAGCATTGCGTGAAAAAGCCCGTCAGCATCCTATTGAAAAAGTAGGAGCCAAACTACGTGCAATGATGCCATGGATTCAAGCCAACAAGATCATTGATAAAAATAAAAACTAGGAACCTGTCGAACTTAGTATGAATCTACTGCGAAAAAGCCATTTTTATTCATTTTCCCGATTGTTTTCATTAAATAGCCGTACTATCGGCCTCAAACAATCGAAAAACTACCCTGAAAATGGCTTTCTCTCGCTACGGTCAACCAAGTCCGACAGACTTCTGGGGTTATCCCGATTCCGCGATATTTGACAGGCTGATGCAATGGATGAAAATCTGCAAGAAAACCTGAACCGGCAAGTTAAAAAGCGTCGTCGTGGTATTTATTTATTACCCAACCTGATTACCACCGGGGCATTATTTGCCGGTTTTTATGGTGTGGTTGCTGCCATTAACGGGCGTTATGAACTGGCAGCTATCGCGGTGTTTATTGCCATGATTCTGGATGCGCTTGATGGCCGGGTGGCACGTTTGACGAATACATCAACACAGTTTGGTGCGGAATATGACAGTCTTGCTGATATGAGTTCGTTTGGCCTGGCACCCGCGCTGATTATGTATGTCTGGTCACTGTCATCACTGAGGGACTATAGCTGGCAATGGGGAAAACTCGGCTGGCTGGCTGCTTTTCTATTTGTTGCCTGTGCAGCCTTACGTCTTGCCCGATTTAATGTAAAAGCCAGCAGTACCGATAAACGCTATTTTCAGGGCTTGCCCAGTCCGGCTGCTGCGGGGGTAGTAGTTGGTTTTGTCTGGGCGGTGAATGACTTTGGCTATACGGGTAGCGATGTGGCTTTTTTTGCCCTGCCGATCATTGTGTTTGCCGGTATCATGATGGTGAGTAATATATCTTATTACAGTTTTAAAGATATAGATTTTCAGAATAAAGTGCCTTTTATGGCAATGTTAATTGTGGTGCTTATCTTTGTTTTTGCCGCCATTGACCCGCCGAAAGCTCTATTTGGCTGTTTTATGGTCTACGCTTTATCTGGCCCTGTTATCAGTATTGTTCGACGTATCAAAAAGCATAATAAGATAAATACACCAGGGTAGGTCGTCCGGGAGACTTCAGGTTATTCCTGAAAAAAGCCAGCTATCGTTTTTTTTCTTGTAAAATAGTCGTCTTATCGTTATAGTTATCAGTAACGATGAAAAATTCTATACAACAGCCAGATTTTATACTATCCGATTATATAATCACCGGTCAGTTTGCTGACCGGTTCTTTATGGCTGTCTATCCTATTCTCCTGCTCCTGTCTTTGCTGCTACTATCTGCCCTGTCTCTCCTGCCTTAGGGCATAATAGTCTTCCTGGCGAGGGTAAACGCATCAAAAAAATACAGAATTAACCTAGAATACCATACCAGCTTGTTGGAGTAGCCGATTATGAGCCAGGATAAATTAATTATATTTGATACAACCCTTCGTGATGGTGAGCAAAGTCCGGGCGCATCGATGACGAAGGATGAGAAAGTACGCATCGCCAGAGCACTGGAAAAAATGCATGTTGATGTGATTGAAGCAGGCTTTCCGATTGCCAGTACAGGTGATTTTGAAGCCGTCAAAGCCGTTGCCGAGGCTGTCCGTGAAAGTACCATTTGTGGTTTGGCACGGTCACTGGAAAAAGATATTCGTTGCGCGGGTGAAGCACTGACCGCAGCAGAATCATCGCGTATCCATACTTTTATCGCCACCTCACCGATTCATATGGAAATGAAACTGCGTATGACACCGGATGCGGTACTTGAACAGGCGGTGATGGCAGTAAAAATGGCCAGGGAATATACCGATAATGTAGAATTTTCTCCCGAGGATGCCGGGCGTTCCGAGACCGACTTTCTGTGTAGGGTGATTGAAGCGGTTATCGATGCCGGGGCGACCACGATTAATATTCCTGATACCGTGGGTTATAATATCCCACATCAGTTTGGTGCATTGATTGCCACCTTAAGAGAACGCATTCCGAATGCAGATAAAGCCATCTTTTCTGTTCACTGCCATAATGATCTGGGGCTGGCAGTGGGGAATTCCTTATCAGCCGTGTTAAACGGTGCGCGCCAGGTAGAATGTACCATAAACGGTCTGGGTGAGCGCGCAGGGAATGCTTCACTGGAAGAAGTGGTGATGGCCGTGCGTACCCGTCAGGATATTTTTCACTGTGACACCACGCTGGATACCACGCAAATTGTGCCCTGTTCAAAACTGGTTTCGAGTGTTACCGGTTTTCCGGTACAACCCAATAAAGCCATTGTGGGTGCGAATGCGTTTGCACATGAGGCGGGTATTCATCAGGATGGTATTTTAAAAAGCCGCGAAACCTACGAAATTATGCGTGCTGAAGATGTAGGCTGGAAAGCCAGTCGTATGGTGCTGGGTAAACATTCCGGGCGTAACGCCTTCAAGAGCCATCTGCGGGAATTAAATATCGAATTTAATTCCGAGCAGGAACTGAATGAAGCTTTTTCACGCTTTAAGGAACTGGCGGATAAAAAACACGAGATTTTTGATGAGGATCTGCATGCGATTGCTGCTGATACAAACTGGTCTACCGAAAACGAGTTTTTTAAACTCATTAGCCTGAAAGTCTGTTCTGAAACGGGTGAAATCCCTGCCGCTACGCTGGTGCTGGAAATTGGTGGCGAAGAAGTACCTGCAGCCGCAACAGGTGGTGGTCCTGTGGATGCGACTTTTCGCGCTATCGAAACGGTGGTGAACAGCGAAACCCGTCTGCAATTGTATTCGGTGAATAATATCACCAGTGGTACCGATGCCCAGGGTGAAGTGACGGTGCGGTTGAAAAAAGACGGGCGCATTGTCAGCGGTCAGGGTGCCGATACGGATATTGTGATAGCCTCCGCAAATGCGTATATTAATGCGCTCAATAAATGGAATAAAATACAGGATCGCGAGCATCCGCAACGAGGCAATGTATAACTTCAGGAAGACTATGATTAATCCGTTCAATCGGTGATTTTATGTCAGCAGATATGTCTGAAACATTACGTCGTTATTATCTGAGTGCAATGGGAATTCAGAGCTGGGTGAAAATAAACACGACAGCAGAACATGCTGCCGTGCCAGCTTTGTCCCGGCAGGAAGCGGTTGAGCATCAACCAAAACAGCCGTCTGGAATAACGGTTGCAACTCTGGCAGAGCAGGTTGCACAATGTAGACGATGTTCCCTGTCTGCGGCAGCAGCACAGAGAAGAATTGGGCTGGGTAGTCAGACCGCCAATCTAATGCTGATTTTTATCGCGCCCGATACGGTTACTGTGGAAAAAAATGCCGGTAAATTTTTAGCAGCCGAGTCAGAGTTCCTGCTGGAAAAAATGCTACACGCCATTGAACTGGATAGCCATGATGTTTATATCACCAGCCTGCTTAAATGCCCGGTTCCAGCCAGCGATAACACGGCAAACCCTGCTATTTCATCAGCAGAAATCGAGGCCTGCCGTCCCTGGCTGAATCAGCAGATAAAGCAGATAAAACCGCAAATGCTTCTGGTCATGGGCTTAACGGTGGCACAGTGTTTATTGCAAACTACTGGTGGGCAGGATGATTTACGTTTACATCAGCATGATTATGCAGGTGTGCCGGTGGTGGTTAGTTACGCGGTGAAAGATCTGCTAGAAAATCCCCCACAGAAAAGAAAAGCGTGGGCAGATTTACAATACTTACAGAAACTTTTACGCGCATTGTAGTCAATGTCAGTCAGTAAAAAAAATACCCGTTTAGCGTTAAACGAAAGCCTGATCTCACAACTGAAGATTCGCACCATGACCTATGTCGATCTGACAAAAGTCATGGCTATTGAGGTAACCGCCTATCCACACCCCTGGACGCTGGGTATTTTCAGAGACTGTTTGCGTGTGGGCTACCATGCCTGGGTGATGGAGATTGACAATAGTGTCATTGGTTATGGTGTCGTGATGCTGTCACCGGGAGAAGCACATATATTAAATATCTGTGTACATCCTGACTATCAGGGTAGAGGATTGGGGAAGTTTTTTTTACAGCAACTGCTGGAAAAATCGACATACAGTGATGTGGATATGGTTTTACTGGAGGTCAGGCGCTCGAATAAAGTCGCTCAGCATCTGTATCAGTCTGTCGGTTTTCATGAACTTGGCGTGCGCAAGGCTTATTATCCGGCTGACAATGGACGTGAAGATGCTATTATCCTCGCAAAGTATGTGTCTATCGACTGACAGCTTTGCCGATAGCTGAATTTTCGTACCTTATCGACGTGGTCTGGTACAATTCGCTGATTTGAGAATCCCCCAACTTTGTGGAGAAGATATTGAGTATTAAAGCAGATAAATGGATTCGTCGAGCGGCGGCGGAAGGCATGATTGAACCGTTTGAAGCTGGGCAGATGCGGGTTAATGATGCTAATGAGCGTATTATTTCCTATGGTACCTCCAGCTATGGTTATGATGTGCGTTGTGCGAATGAATTTAAAATTTTTACCAATATTAATTCTGCCGTGGTTGACCCCAAAGATTTCTCGGAACACAGCTTTGTGGATTTCAGCGGTGATGTCTGCATTATTCCGCCAAACTCGTTTGCGCTGGCGCGGACAGTGGAATATTTCCGCATACCGCGTAATATTCTTACCGTTTGCCTGGGTAAATCTACCTATGCCCGTTGCGGTATCATTGTTAACGTGACCCCGCTGGAACCGGAATGGGAGGGACATGTGACGCTGGAATTTTCCAATACCACGCCTTTGCCAGCAAAAATTTATGCCAATGAAGGCGTGGCACAGATGTTATTTTTTGAGTCCGATGAGGTTTGTGAAACATCTTACGCTGACCGTGGTGGTAAATATCAGGGGCAGCAGGGTGTGACCTTACCGAAAACCTGAAGATGAGTTTTTGCGCAATAGATTCACTAATAGAAATACCTGACGTTACGCTATATAAATACATACGCTATATGAAAAAATTCCTGGTTTTATTTTTTTTAATCATACTTGTTCTCGCTGCCTATCCTTTTATTTTCAATAATAAAACTGCGAGCAGGCAGGTTGAAGGCCTGCCCTGGCAGATTAAAATTGCCAGCGATGGTTCAAGTTCTGTTTTTGGTATTAAACCGGGGCAAACACGGTTTGCCGATGTTATCCGTATACTGGGTAGTGACATGAAACTGGCCATTGTTGCCAGTAAAAATGAAGCGGGTAAACTGGAAATGTATTACGGTCATTATCGCGCCGGTTTAATTAGCGGAAAAATGGTTTTACAGGCAAAGGTTGGTGATGCACAGCTGGTGCAGTGGAAAAAAGGCGCAGTAAAGGTCAGTTATATGCCAAGTGGTACTGCGCGTAAATATTTACTCGATTCAGACAGTTTGCCTTCTATACTGCAATCAGTGGTGCAGAGTATTACCTTTATACCTGGCGTTAATCTGGATGAAAAAATCGTTGTTGCACGTTTTGGCCAGCCGGTTAAACGCATTGTACACTTCGGCGTGATCCATTTTCTCTATCCGTCAAAAGGGCTGGATGTCGCCCTTTATGCAAAGGCAAAAGATGTCTTGCAATATGTGAAACCTGCCGATTTTCAACAACTGGAACAGCCTTTGCAGAAGTAATGCAGAAGGCAGCAATAGTCATTTATTCCTTTTTATTCCCGAAAGCTGGTAATTGTCCAGCCCTTGTCTATAGCCAGTTGTTTCAGACTGTCATCCGGGTCAACCGCAACGGGATAAGTGACTTTTTCCAGCAATGGAATATCATTATGTGAATCACTGTAAAACCAGCTATCCTTGAGTTGGTGATCCGTCTGTGCCAGCCAGTCATTCAGGCGTGCAATCTTGCCCTGCTGAAAACAGGGGATGCCTTCAACCCCACCGGTGTATTGTCCGTCCTGCATGGCTGGTTCAGTGGCTATCAGTGCATCAGCACCAAAGGCGTTGGCAATCGGCTGGGTGACAAAACGGTTGGTGGCGGTGATGATGATCACCGTGTCACCCTGAGCTTTATGTTGTTGAATCTGCATTTTGCCTTTTTTCGTCATCACCGGCAGAATATAACGTTGCATAAATTCCTGATGTAGCGCGTTCAGCTGTGCCACCGGGTGCTGGCTTAATGGCTTTAGTGAAAAGGCAAGAAACGCCAGAATATCCAGTTTACCGGCTTTGTATTCAGCATAAAACTGCTGGTTGGCTGCTTCATATTGCTGTTTATCAACCAGCCCTTTTTCTACCAGAAAAACGCCCCAGAGATAATCGCTATCATCGGCAAGTAACGTATTGTCCAGATCAAATAAGGCTAAAGGCATGTGTGTTTTCTCCAGGAGAGGATACTACCTGTAATATCCATTAGACTCAATGAATACTCTATACATGGATTGTTTCTGGATTAAAACTTCATTTTTCAATCTGGTCTGTTAATATCTATACTAACAAATAAATTTATCTGGTTGTTTTTAGCTTATAGGTGATATTTAGGTGATTGATTCTAATGGTTTTAGAGCCAATGTGGGTATTGTGCTCGGTAATCAGCAGGGTAAGGTGTTCTGGGCACGCCGCCATGGTCAGAATACCTGGCAATTCCCGCAGGGTGGCATTGATGAGCACGAATCACCGCGACAGGCGATGTTTCGAGAATTATATGAAGAAACAGGTTTAACTGAAAACCATGTTGAAATCATTGGGCAGACCGATGACTGGCTGCGTTATCGTATTCCTGATCATTTATTGCGCCGTCATTCCAAACCTCTGTGCATCGGGCAGAAGCAAATCTGGTTTTATCTTCATCTTACGGGTAGTGAGAAGGATGTAAACTTATGTTGTACCGGGCACCCTGAGTTTGATTGTTGGCGCTGGATTGATTACTGGAAGCCAGTGGATGAAATTGTGGCATTTAAACGCAAGGTTTATCAGCAGGCACTGACGCAGCTGGAGCGGTTTGTATAAAGAGATAGCTGTCAATTTTGTTACTGTGGCTGTAACTCAACCAGCAGTACCACCGCAATAAGAATCAGCACAGGGAATTCATTAAACCAGCGATACCAGATATGGCTATGACGGTTACGGTTGTTTTTAAAATCAACCAGTAATTTCCCGCACCAGATATGATAGGTAACTAATAAAGCGACCAGTCCGAGTTTGAGCTGTAACCAGAACCATCCCATGCTGTTACCACCCAGATAACTGATTAACCAGATGCCAAGACAGATAGTAATAATGCCGGCAGGGGTCATAATGCCCCAGAATAGTTTACGTTCCATAACAATAAAACGTTGTTTGCTGATTTCATCACTGGCGCTGGCGTGATAGACATATAACCGTGGCAGGTAGAATAAACCGGCAAACCAGGACACCATAAAAATAATATGGAAAGCTTTAACCCATAACATTAGCGTGTACCATAACAAATGTACCATAAAAAAATTGCATTCTAGCTTATAATAGAACGATGTGTCATGTTTTTAAAAAGGTGAAATAATGTTATCGGTGGGTGTTGTCGGCGGTACGGGTTATACCGGTGTAGAGTTATTGCGTTTGCTGGTATTGCACCCTGATGTATCGTTAAAAATGGTGACTTCGCGGTCTGCTAATGGTTCTGCGGTGGTGGATATGTTCCCCAATTTACGTGGTTTTACCGATATGGTTTTTACCCTGCCGGATAGCCATGCGCTGGCGCAGTGTGATGTGGTTTTTTTTGCTACGCCCAATGGTACGGCAATGAAAATGGCACCTGATCTGCTTGCACAGGGCGTACGCGTGATTGACCTGGCGGCCGATTTTCGTTTGCGCGATGCCACGGTATGGGAAAAATGGTATGGTATTGAACATGCCTGTAAAGAACTGCTTGCTGAGGCGGTTTATGGCTTACCTGAACTTAATCGTGAATTGATCGCTAATGCCAGGCTGGTTGCCAATCCCGGCTGTTATCCTACTGCGGTTACCCTGGGTTTTTTGCCTTTAATCGAACAGGGTTTGCTGGATGATCAGCATTTGATTGCGGATGCCAAATCCGGGGTAAGTGGAGCAGGTCGCGGTGCCAGTGTGGCGACATTACAGGCCGAGTCAGCAGAAAATTTTAAACCTTATGCCGTGGATGGGCATCGTCATTTACCGGAGATTCAGCAAACTCTGTCTACGCTTGCCTGCCATCAGGTTAGTTTAACGTTTGTACCGCATTTGCTACCGATGATTCGGGGGATTGAAGCCAGTCTTTATGCCAGCCTGAAAACCACGGTTGATTTACAGAATCTGTATGAACAACGTTATGCTGATGAGTATTTTGTTGATATCTTACCTGCCGGAACTATGCCGGAAACACGTACAGTAAAAGGGGCAAACAGTTGCCGGATTGCAGTATTCAGGCCTCAGGGTGGTGATACGGTTGTGGTTTCGTCAGTGATTGATAATCTGGTAAAAGGCGCGGCTGGTCAGGCAGTGCAGAATATGAATATTATGTTTAATCTACCTGAGTCACAGGGATTAAATCAGGTGGCATTATTACCATGAGTTTTAAACCCAGACAGAGTCAGCAGATTATTGTTATCCAACGCCCAATGCTGTGGGTATTTAGCCTGCTTGTGTTGTTGACAGCTATACTGGTTTCTATCTGGTTGATCTATGACTATGGTCTTTACCGGGGGGGGTATGATCAGTCAACGGCACAGGCAACTATTTTACAGTTACATAAAAAGCTGGCAGCTGCAAAAGCCGAAAAGCTTGAAACTCAGCGACAAACGGCTATGCTTGAACGTAACAGGCAAATTGATAACGATGCGGCTCAACAGTTAAAGGAAAATATTGTTAACGTACAGAACGAAAATCTGGCCTTAAAAAAAGAACTGATTTTTTATAAAAGTATCGTCGCACCTGAACAGGGTAAACGAAGCCTGGCTATTCAGACTATTCAGCTTAAAGCTGACGTTGATAATAAGGATCGCTACCGGTATAAAATCATGCTCAGCCAGCATGGTCATAATGATCGTTTTGCCAGAGGAACGATTAATGTCACCATCAAGGGATCAAAACAGGGTCGGCATAGGGTTTTAAAATTAACAGATATTTCAAATGCAACAAAAAAAACAATGAATTTCGGTTTTAGATACTTTCAGAATTTTGAAGGTATGATGACCTTGCCTGAGGCATTTCAGCCTGATTCTATACATATCATGGTGAAGCCAAAAACGGCCAGGATAAAACCTGTTGATGAACAATTTACCTGGTCTGATCTGACTGCCGGGGGGGTGTAATATGTTTGGTAAGAAAAAAATTAAATCTTCAAAAATTGATACTTTAATCGGACATGGTGTTGAAGTATTCGGTGACATTAAATTTCATGGTGGCCTGCATCTGGATGGAAAGGTTACCGGCAATGTTAGTTCAGCTCAACAGCAGGATGCTGGTGCAGTATTAGTGGTGAGTGATAAAGGCCGTATAGAAGGTGATGTGCATGTCGCTTATGCCATCATTAATGGTGAGGTTGAAGGCAATGTGTATGCAGCGGAAAAACTGGAATTATCTGCCCGAGCACGTATTTCCGGTAATGTTTATTATAATCTGCTGGAAATGGCCAGTGGTGCAGAAATAAACGGAAGTATGTTGCACGAGACCAGTGAAAACAGGTTTCTTGAGCACAAAGATGATCTGTCTGATGAATCAGTCAGTAATGTGCATCATCTTGATGATGTCATCGTTTCTCAATAATATAAGCAATCAATAATACTTGACTAATTTACTCGGGAAATGGTAATTTAATGGTACTGAACATTAATACAAAGAGTGAGTGATGGAAATTCAAGTTAGTTTTGCCCCAAAACCTAAGGTCGTCGAAGGTGCTACCGTTAAATTTTCCGATGCTGCGGCTAAAAAAGTGAACGCACTGGTAAAAGAGGAAAATAACGACAGGCTAAAATTACGGGTGATGGTAGAAGGTGGCGGCTGTTCCGGTTTTCAGTATGGTTTCAAGTTTGATGAAACCATCAATGACGATGATACGGTTATTGAAAACCAGGGTGCAACCATGCTGGTGGATGCAACCAGTATGCAATATCTCAATGGCGCAGAAGTAGATTATCTTGAAGGTCTGGAAGGTGCGCGTTTTGTGATTAATAATCCTAATGCAAAATCCACCTGTGGTTGTGGCTCGTCATTTTCAATATAGATTGTTTCTCAAAATACAGCGCTACTGGTCTACTGGTAGTGATTAAAAGCATAGAAGCGTCTGTTTCTGTGCTTTTTTTATGAATTAGCAGATTTTCTGTTAATATCTTTTGTCCAATGATTATGGTTTATCAAATATCATCAGCTGCTGATGATATTTGATATCATGGTTGTTCAGAGGTTCTCTTAGATTCAATAGAGCCATTTTATCAAGCAGGAAACAATAATGACCAGTGAATATTTACCCGGCCTGGCTGGTGTGCCAGCAACAAAATCGAATATTTCTTCCATTGATGGTGAGCAGGGGATACTGGCCTACCGTGGTTATGATATCCGTGAGCTGGCTGAGAAAAGTACTTTTGAAGAGACTGCATTATTATTGCTTGACGGATGCCTGCCGGGTGCTGCCGAGCTGGCGGATTTTGACCGGCAATTACGCGGCGAACGTCGGCTTAAATATAAAATTCGTACGATTATGAAAAATCTGCCTACCTCCGGTCACCCGATGGAAATGTTACAGACAGCCGTGGCCAGTTTGGGCATGTTTTATGGTGGTGAAGAAGTGCTCTCCGACGGTATTACCGGTAATGATGTGGAATATATCCATAGTATGTCAGTCAAAATTATTTCCCGTATGTCTACCATTGTTGCTATGTGGGAACACATTCGTCATGGTTATGACCCGATTGAACCGCGTGATGACCTGACGCATGCGGAAAATTTCCTGTATATGCTGGATGGCCAGGAACCTGATCCGTTAAAAGTTAAAATTATGGATGCCTGTCTGGTCTTGCATGCCGAGCACACCATTAACGCCTCTACCTTTGCTGCCATGGTCTGTGGTTCCACACTGGCGAGTCCGTTTCTGGTGATTGCAGCAGCCATTGGCACCCTGGCCGGGCCGCTTCATGGTGGTGCCAATCAACGGGTGGTACAAATGCTTAAGGAAATCGGTCGGCCGGAGAATGTCCGCCAGTGGCTGGATGACAGGCTGGCAAAAAAAGAAGTTATCTGGGGAATGGGGCATCGTGAATATAAAACCAAAGATCCTCGCGCTACCGTGTTACAGAAGATGATGGTGGAATGGGGCGAGGCACAGGGAATCTTAAGCCCGATATTTGAGACAGCATTAGAGCTGGAAAAAGCCTGCGAAACAGCACTTGGCCCCAAAGGCGTATATCCAAATGTGGATTATTATTCAGGTATTCTCTACCGGGAAATGGGCATTGCGCCGGATCAGTATACGCCCATTTTTGCCGTGTCACGTGTTGCTGGCTGGTTAGCGCACTGGCGGGAACAACTGTCAGATAACCGTATTTTCCGGCCAACGCAAATATACACGGGCAAAAAACTCCGGCATTATGTTGAAATAGATAAACGCTAGATCTATTGTAACTACTCAGCTAACCGGGTATGTAATATCGCCCAGAATGACCTGCTCTCTGGCACCCGTTACGGTGGGTATATTACCGGGGATATTAGCCAGTCGGCATTTTGCCAGCCAGGAAAAAGTCATTGCCTCAACCCAGTCGGGCTGTACCCCAAGTTGCGTGGTTGGGCGGATCGGTATGGTAGTCAAAGCCTGTAGGCGTTGCATTAATGTTGTGTTATGTACGCCTCCACCACAGATATAAATTTCATTGGTCTTTTCAGCATATAACTTTATTGCATGAACGATGGAATGGGCGGTTAAATCGCATAAGGTGCTTTGTACATCCTGTGGTTGAATAGGTATGCCTTGCAGATGCTGTTCCAGCCATGGTAGATTAAAATACTCAAACCCGGTACTTTTGGGCGGTGGCTGCTGAAAATAGTCATCAGCTAACAGGCTGGTTAATAACTTTTTATTGCTGATGCCGCTGGCGGCAAAGTCACCATTATGGTCATAAGCCTGCTGTGTTTGCTGATATATCCATGCATCCATCAAACTGTTTCCCGGCCCGGTGTCAAAGCCGATAATTTTGTTTGTGATTATTTCACTGGATGCCTGTCCGTTCGATTGTTTGGGTAAGACGGTGATATTTGCTATGCCGCCGATATTAACAATCACCCGGTTATTTTGCTGGCTCGAAAAGACTGCCTGGTGGAAAGCCGGCACCAGCGGCGCGCCCTGGCCACCTGCCCTGATATCGGCATTGCGAAAATCAGCGACCACTGGAATATGGGTTAGATTAGCGATTAATGCAGGGTTGCCAATCTGTAAGGAAAACGGCTGTTTAATGTCTGGTCGATGGCGAATGGTCTGCCCATGGCTGCCTATTGCTGTGACCTCATCCGCGCGAATATCTGCCTGCTGTAAAAGTGCTATCACTGCCTGCGCAAATACCTTGCCGGTTGCATCATTCAGCGTCTGTAATGAGCCGAGTCTATTATCTGCCAGCTGGCGTGTGGCGAATATGTCGTTACGTATCGATAGCGGCCAGTTCATATTTAAACAGGCTTTACAGCGTGGTTGTGGCGTGGAAAAATCAACCAGTGTGGCATCGATACTGTCGACGCTGGTGCCGGACATCAGGCCAACATAATAATCAGGCATTAAGTAGAAGGCTATTGTTTTTTTGTATCGGCATAAGCAAGTTGCTGATGCCGGGCAATGGCATCCAGTTGAGCCAGCATGGGTGTTGTCATTAGCTCAAAGTCAGCAAGGTAACGTTTGGGTATAGGTTTGGCTTCAGGTAGTTTGACGGTAAGGGGGTTTCTGTGAACGCCATAGACACGGAATTCATAATGCAAATGAGGGCCGGTTGCCAGACCAGACATGCCAACATAAGCAATCGTCTGCCCCTGTCTGACCCTGGAGCCGACTTTGATATGGCGATTAAAGCGGTGTAAATGTCCATAGAGCGTGCTGTATTTAGGGCCATGTTTCAGAATAATAACCCGACCATAGCCACCTTTTCGGCCTTTGAAAATAACTTTTCCATCACCGGCTGCATAGACCGGGGTACCAATCTTGGCGGCATAGTCAACGCCCTTGTGTGAACGGAATTTATGCAAAATGGGATGATAACGGCGCAGAGAAAAACGTGAACTGATGCGGGTATATTTAACGGGCGTACGTAAAAATGCCTTACGCATACTTTTACCATCAGGCGTGTAATATTCGCTGTGATTGGTTTGCGGGTTGGTATAACGTACTGCGCGATAGGTTTTCCCCCGGTTAATAAATTCTGCAGCCAGGATATTACCATCCGAAATTTTTTCACCATTGCGATACAGTTGCTGATAAACCAGTGTAAATTGATCGCCTTTGCGGATATCCTGCGCGAAGTCAATATCCCAGCCAAAAATTCCGGCCATTTTCATAATTAGATTCTGGGAAATGCTGGCTTTTTTCGCTGCCAGATAAAGTGAGGATTCAATTTTCCCACTGGCATGGGTAGTCCGGGTATCAATATTATGGTGGGCAATCGTTGCAGTCAGTGTATTGTTTTTCCGTTCAACATTAAGGTAGGCTATTTTATTTATATCATAACGTAATGCCAGTAGCCTGCCATGGCTATCAGTTTGTATGCGGATAATATCCCCGGGATGTATTTTGCGCAGTTTTTTAACCGCAGTACCCGATTGCATTAATGCATGAACCTGTACGGCCTTAAAACCAGCACGTTTAAAAATACGCGCAAGACTGTCACCGGATTTTATTTTAAATGTTTGCCAGGGTTGTGAAGTGGTTTCATCAGAACGGTTAAGCTTGCTCTGTGGTGCCAGTACTGGCTGTGTCTGTGGTTGCGCGGGCAGTGCCGGTAAAGTTAGTGAGAACTGTTCCCGGTTTTGCAGTTTTTTATCTGATGTTGAGATTGCGGATTTTGAGCTATTTATTTGCCTGTCACCGGATGGTGTTTTATCAGCACTGGGTGGTAAATTGGTTGTTGCTTTGTTTTTGTCAGTATTATTTATGGGAATAGTGATTGAAATTGTTCCATTAACAGTGTCTGGTTTCGAGTTGGCGAGTGAGCTTAATGCGGTTTTGACGGTTTGCTGAAAGGGTCTTGTATTGGCAATGACGACACCCATGCCAATACTGACAAGTGCCAGTAAAGGCCAGCGTAATTTAGTGTACCAGCGTTTGTCTGATTCGGTATTATGGGTACGGAAATCTTTATTAATCAATGACATTGGTGTGTATAAGCCGTTATTGTTTATAGTATGAATGTAGTTGTTTAAACCCTTAAGGTCAATGTTATGGCGATAAAATACGCCACAAAATAATGCAAACCTGCCATTACTTTAAGTCATTGCCTTACATTTATGTTGAGAAAGCCGTTCGTCGCGGGTATCTTATACATCTTTTTAGCTTGTGGACAGGAATTTTTTTATGAAGTCAATTGAACAGCAACTTGAAATAATCCAGCGTGGTGCCGATGAAATCCTTGTGGAAAAGGAGCTGATTGCCAAATTAAATGAAGACCGGCCATTGCGTATCAAGGCGGGGTTCGACCCTACCGCACCGGATTTACATCTTGGTCATACAGTATTGATAAATAAATTACGTCAGTTTCAGGATCTGGGACATGAAGTGATGTTTCTGATCGGTGACTTTACCGGCATGATTGGTGACCCGACCGGTAAATCGGCCACCCGTCCACCACTGACCCAGGAAGATGTCGATAACAACGCAAAAACCTATCAGGCGCAAATATTCAAAATTCTGGATAAGGATAAAACCAGAGTGATGTTTAATTCACAGTGGATGAGCAAATTGAGCAGTGTGGAGATGGTCAAACTGGCTGCCAGCAGCACCGTTGCGCGGATGCTTGAACGTGATGATTTCAGTAAACGTTATAAAAGCGGCCAGTCAATTGCGATTCACGAATTTCTCTACCCGTTAATTCAGGGCTACGATTCGGTGGCCATGCAGGCCGACCTGGAACTGGGCGGTACCGACCAGAAGTTTAACCTGCTAATGGGGCGTCAGTTACAGGAACAGCACGGTCAGAAACCACAATGTGTGTTAACCATGCCGATTCTTGAGGGTCTGGACGGGGTGCAGAAAATGTCCAAATCTCTGAATAATTATATCGGCATTGCTGATGCGCCCAGAGATATGTTCGGCAAAATCATGTCGATCTCCGACGATTTGATGTGGCGCTATTTTGAGCTGCTCAGTTTTCGGCCAATGGCTGAAATCAATATTTTCAGGGATGAGGTGGCAGCGGGTAAAAACCCACGGGATATAAAATTCTTACTGGCGGAAGAAATTATTACCCGCTTTCACTCCAGCAC
The DNA here is from genome assembly GCA_015488885.1 of Gammaproteobacteria bacterium. Lineage (GTDB taxonomy): Bacteria > Pseudomonadota > Gammaproteobacteria > SZUA-229 > SZUA-229 > S010-25. Next base: position 74,621 of record WFMW01000017.1, read on the forward strand.
CGAGGCGACGGCGGCAAGAGAAGGCTTTATTGCCCAGTTTGCAAAAAACCGCGTGCCGGATGATATACCTGAACTGTCTTTTGAAACACCGCAGCAAGGTTACCCGATTGCCAATTTGCTTAAAGATGCCGGTCTGTGTTCCAGCACCAGTGATGCCATGCGTATGATTATGCAGGGGGCGGCGAAAATTGATGGTGAAAAAGTGGCTGATAAAACGGTAAAGATTCAGTCGGGAACCCGAGCCGTTTTTCAGGTGGGCAAACGTCGGTTTGCAAGAATCATATTGCAGTAATTTTTCAGGAATGATAAAACAGTCTATCCCTGAAAAAGCCATCCATGGCTGTATCGGTTCCTTAGCTGCTTGTATTCACTGAATGATAAGGTCTGGCTCGGCTTATACCTGTCAACCCAAGCAAACCGGAAGCAAATAACCAGATAGCGGCAGGCAGTGGTACGGCGCTAACTTTATTTGTTGAGCAATTACCGGTACCGGCGATATTTGCCGTACCCGGTGTGAGGCAGCCCAGGTTAAAATCAGTTTGATTATTGTTGCTATCGGTGCCATCCGGCAGCCGTGAAAGGCTGGTAATCACCGTGTTGCTGTCTTTGGCATTGGTAGCGGCTGTTTCAGTAAAAGGGGATAGCGTCCCTTCATAAGCCAGGGAATCGATCCGGTTATTTTCATTATCGTATAAGGCCAGCGCATCCGGTGCCCCGTTTTGTATCCAGCCGGTACTGCTGGTAAACACATCGTTACAGTTGGCAACCTGTGACGGGTCATTACAAATCACAAAATAATCCTTACTGTTTAGACTAAAACCCGATAAATCAATGTGTCGATAGACACGGCTGTTTGAACCGTTGATTAAATCAATGCGGTAACCATCCAGCGAGGTACTGCTGTTGCCATTATTGAATAATTCAATAAATTCAGCGGTGTCACTGCCGGGTTGATCGTAGTCAATTTCATTGATAAGAATGGCGGCACTGGCCGATGAGCTGATAATCGCACTTAGACTAAAGGCGATAATAGCGGGGATATTTTTAGCTGAAGTAAATCTGTTTCCTGATAGATTCATGTCGATGCTCCTTGGTTTTTAATATTTGAGTAGCTAATTGGATTAAAGTCCGGTTTTATATAAATTAAGAAGTTGCTGGATTTTCTGAATAGAAATATCCAGGCTGGATTTAATAAAGCAGCAAATTTCATTGCCTATATATTTAATTATTTCCATCATTTTATTTCCCTGTTCAGGTTCATTTTTACTGTATTGATACAGTGGCTGAAACTTTATCAGCAGGGGCTTTTTTTTACGAACGATTATTGTCGGCTGATGATGGGACGTTATGTAGGAAAATGCCGATAAATTTTGTCAGGCATGGCTGAAGGCGGGATTTTTAGATGAATCCAGATGTTTGTCCGTGGCGGGTTTGCAATCGATTATTTTCTACAGCCCAGATTTCTGGACTGGTGATAACAGAAGAAAAGGGATTATCCCTGATTATTCTGTTTGTCGATCTTTGCCCAGGTGTCACGCAGGGTAACCGTCCGATTAAAGGTCAGTGCTGCGACCTGTGTGTCCTTAACAAAATAACCGGTGCGTTCAAATTGATAGTGGCTTGAAGTATCGGCTTCCGCCAGGCAGGGTTCGAGTTTACACTGTGTGAGCCGGGTTAATGACTGTGGATTGATGTATTCAATAAAGTTATCGGTAGCAGCCGGATTCGGGTGGGTAAACAGACGGTCATACAGATTAATGTTTGCATCAATGGCATGAGCGGCTGATACCCAGTGGATCGTGCCTTTCACTTTTCTGCCGTCAGGGGATGAGCCGCCTCTGGTGAGCGGGTCGTACTGGCAGATCAATTCAATAACCTTGCCCTTTTCATCTTTAATGATTTCAGTACAGGTAATGTAATAGGCATAACGCAAACGCACTTCGCGACCTATGGAGAGGCGGAAGAACTTTCTGGGCGCATCTTCAAGGAAGTCATCCTGTTCAATATAAATCACTTTACTGAAGGGGATAGTGCGTGTGCCCATGTCGGGGTTTTGCGGGTGATTTTTTGCGGTTAAGTCTTCGGTTTTATCCTCAGGATAATTTTCGATGGTGACTTTTAGTGGGTTTAAAACACCCATAACACGGATAGCGTGCTGGTTTAAATCTTCCCGTATGCAGTTTTCCAGTACCGCCATTTCAATGAAGCTGTCTTTTTTGGTGACCCCGATGCGCTCACAGAAATCACGAATCGAGGCAGGGGTGTAACCGCGACGGCGTAAACCGGACAGCGTGGGCAGACGTGGGTCATCCCAGCCATCGACATGGTTTTCAGTGACCAGTTGATTGAGTTTGCGCTTGCTGGTGATGGTGTATTTTAATTGCAGGCGGGCAAATTCAATCTGGCGTGGATGGCAGGGTGTTTTGACTTCATTCAGTACCCAGTCATAGAGCGGGCGGTGGTCTTCAAATTCCAGGGTGCATAATGAGTGGGTGATGCCTTCGATAGCATCAGAAATACAATGGGTGTAGTCATACATGGGGTAGATTGGCCATGTATCACCGGTACGCTGATGGTTGGCTTTTTTGATACGGTATAAGGCCGGATCACGCATATTGATATTGGCTGATGCCATATCAATTTTGGCGCGTAATAAAAATTCACCATCCTGATATTTACCGGCACGCATGTTTGCAAATAATTGCAGATTTTCTTCTATGCTGCGGTTACGGTCCGGGCTGGCTTTACCGGGTTCTGTCAGGCTGCCACGATATTCACGGATTTGTTCAGCGCTTAGTGAATCAACATAAGCCTTGCCCTGATTGATTAATTCGATGGCATAGGCATAAAGTTGTTCAAAATAGTCAGAGGCGTAACAAAGCTTGCTCCACTCGAATCCCAGCCAGCGAACATCCTCTTCAATCGCCTGAGCGTATTCGTCTTCTTCCTTCTCCGGGTTGGTGTCATCGAAACGCAGGTTGCACTGACCGCCAAAATCTTCAGCTACCCCGAAATTCAGGCAGATAGATTTTGCGTGGCCGATATGCAGGTAACCATTGGGCTCTGGTGGAAACCTTGTTTGAATGGCCTTATGTTTGCCTGAATCCAGATCATCCTGAATAATATTACGGATAAAATTGTTTGAGCTAATGTCAGTGTCGTCTGCAGCCATGAAAGTTATTTACGGGTTAATTTACGTTGCGGGTTATGTATTGCGTATTCTAACCTCGAACGAAATATTGTGCTGATTTTTTTAGCAGACTACTGAGGATACTGTTTTTTGTTATGATACATTTATCAGGTTACCATCCCCTGTTAAGCTGTTTATTATGTCTCAATTAAATTCGCCTCAATTAGATTCTAAACTATTGCAGGAACACGTTCAGCGTCTGTCAGGGGTTGAATCTGCTATAGATATTGTGGTGCTTGAGCGGGTTTTTTCCACCAATGACTGGGCCATGCAACAATGTCGGCAGGGCAGACAGTTGCCCTTTGTATGTTTTGCTGAACAGCAGATAGCGGGACGTGGCCGCCGTGGCAAGCGCTGGTTAGGTGGGCAGGCAGCGAATATTATGATGACACTGGCGTGGCCGTTTGCACTTGAGTATCCTACCATGCAGTGGTTGCCGTTAATGTTTGCAATGGCTGTTGTGAGGGCGCTGGAAACATTGGGTATGGATGATGTTCAGGTTAAATGGCCCAATGATGTGCTGGTCGAAAATAAAAAAATAGCTGGTATTCTGCTTGAAACATCAGCGCTGGCCAATGGAAAGAGGGCTATTGTGACGGGTATCGGGCTAAATTATGATATATCAGCGCTACGCAATGCAATACCGGCAGCAGCCATGCCGGTAACAGATGTGTGTACGATGCAAAACAAGAACGGCCATCATCGGGATGTGCGTCTGGCTAAAGTTGTTTCATCACGTAATGAGGTGGCCGCTGTGTTACTGGAAAGCTGTATAAATTTTTGCAAAAATTTTCCAGCTAACCATGTTGCTGTGCGTGATGAATTTCTGAAGCAGCATGATTACTGTCGAGGTAAACTGCTGGATATTATGCTGGCAGATGGTACAAAACTTAGTGGCACAGGTGCCGGGGTAAATGATCAGGCCGCCCTGGTTGTACAGATAGATCATCAGCAGCGTGTTTTTCATAGCGCCGAGGTCAGCGTCAGGGCATTATGATATTAACGTTTGACATGGGTAACAGTTATATTAAATGGGGTTTGTGGCGCCATGGTAAAATGACTGATTCGGGACAGGTTGTTAGTGCGATACCTGCCCTGCAACATTTACTCGACAGCTTTTATCATGACAATGTTATGTCTGAAAAAAGCAGACTGGAAAAAGTGCTGGCAGTCTGTGTGGCAGGTGAAACAATGAAGCAGGCATTGATGGTTGCAGTGCAGGAAAAATGGCAGATGGAAGTTGTTTTTCTGTGTACAGAGCGGCTTTATCGGGCATGCAGCAGAACTTTAGTCAATGCCTATCAGGATGTTCAGAATCATGGCGCTGATCGCTGGGCGGCGCTGATTGCCGCCTGCGAAGAGTTTGTGCAGCCTCTATGTGTGATTAGTGCAGGGACGGCCATTACCTTTGATCTGGTACAGGCTGACGGTAAACATCTGGGGGGGCGGATTTTGCCTTCCTGGCAAACCATGCGGGCGGCTTTATTGCAGAATGCGGCCAATATTCAGCAACTGCCGGTTGATGATGAAGCGAATAAAGCAGGCTGCGGGCAGGCATCTGTTCCACCATTATTTGCCGATAATACTGAGTCTGCCATTAACAGCGGGGTTTATTATCTGCTTGCAGCGGGTCTGGTTGATGCCTGTCATCAGGTTATTGAGATCCTGGGAGAGTCAGTGAAAATAATTATAACCGGTGGTTGTGCATCCAGGGTGATGGCAATTTTAAATCCAGTTTGCCAGGGTGGTGTGCAGCCCTTTGCACCCCGGCTGATACACCGGCCTGCGCTGGTTTTGCAGGGTCTGGTTTTGCAGTGGAGCAGTGCGTTAACACAGACAGATATCATTCGAGAACAGGATAAAAACTAATGCGATGGTTATTTCTATTAATGCTGGTTTTGAATCTGTCTTATATAGCATGGGCATTAACATGGACAACATCGGCTGATCATGCAGTTAGTCAACTAACCGTGCCAACCATTCATTTATTAAGTGAGGTTCAGGCAGGTAAAAAAATAGTGGCAAATTCAAAACAGCGAGTAAAACCGGTAGCGACAGAAGCTGAAATACCCGTTGAGCCGACAGTAGAATCAGGTGCTGAAGCATCTGATAATCTTACCCAGAGTAATGCGCAAGGTTCAGGACAACAGGCTTTGCGACCATCATATGCTGATAAACAGACTGTCAGTAAAGTGGTTGTCCAACAGTCAATGGCAAAAACAAAAGTAGAGGATAAACAAAATAATAGTGCGGTAGATACAGCGGCTCGGGTAGATAAGCCAGATCAGGCAAAAGCATCTGTCATGCAGGCTGTCAGTGCCCGGCAGATGGTTCCTTCAACTGTAGCAGATCAATGTTATGCGCTAGGGCCATTTCGAGATGTGAAGAAACTGGATGGCATCAATCAGGTGATTAAGCCCTATGTATCCATCATCAGCTCACATCATCGTGAAGAAAAAAAACGAGCATTATACTGGGTTTATATAAAACCGGTAGTATATAGAAAACAGGCGCGAAAGATTGCGAAAAGATTAAAACAGAAAAGAATAAAGGATTTCTACATTATTCGTGCCGGGGTAAAGAAAAACGGGATTTCTCTGGGGCGATTTAAAAGTCAGAAACGTGCTGAATCGCTGCTAAAAAAAGTTAAAAAACGTGGTTTCAATGTGGTTATCGAGCCGGTGTACAGGACGCATACTTTGTATTGGCTGGACTATCGCCTGACGGCTGATTCAAATGTGCCTGAATCATTATTCGAAGGTGTGTTGTCAGATAAAATCCAGCGTATAAAACATGCGTGTTCACCTTAGTAACTTGTCCGGTAACGGCTTCTATTCCTGGACAGGCTTCCAGAAAAGTTAAAAATCAGCTTTTTTTAGAAAAAAACCGGTTTTTCGGCAAAACATTATTGCTTTAAGTCGCCGTATTCCCTACAATTGCGCCCCTTGCCGGTGTAGCTCAGTTGGTAGAGCGCCTCACTTGTAATGAGGATGTCGTGGGTTCAACTCCTGTCACCGGCTCCAGTTTTACCGCAGGGTGCTAAAAATAGTGTGCCGAATAGATAGATTCGGTTGACAGATGCACTGCGCTCAAGCAAAATATGCGGCTTGATTTTTGGAGGGGTTCCCGAGCGGTCAAAGGGGGCAGATTGTAAATCTGCTGGTTCTACCTTCGGAGGTTCAAATCCTCCCCCCTCCACCAGTTAAACAGGTAAAAGGTGTTATTGAGGAAAATGTCCTCCTCTCCTATAAATAACCAAGTGCGGGTGTAGTTCAGTGGTAGAACTTCAGCCTTCCAAGCTGAATATGTGGGTTCGATTCCCATCACCCGCTCCAGTTTGTTGTTTGTAAGCCGGTATTATGTAAGCCGGTATTATGTAAACCAGCATTATGAGCGAATGACCAAAATATTTGCTGATAAATCAGGTGTGTAGCAGGGTTTTGCTCATATAGCTCAGTCGGTAGAGCACTTCCTTGGTAAGGAAGAGGTCACCGGTTCAAATCCGGTTATGAGCTCCAGTTTTATGTTTGAGCTGATTTAATTTTAAGTTGTTGATTTTAAGTTATCAATTTTAAGTTATCATCTTAAAATTATCATCTTAAAATTTGTTTTATTTAAATAATTTGTTTTGTTAGATATTTACCTCCGGGGGAGACACGAATCATGTCCAAGGAAAAATATGAAAGAACCAAGCCGCACGTTAATGTAGGCACGATCGGTCACGTAGACCACGGTAAAACCACCTTAACGGCAGCCTTAACCAAAGTCATGGCCGAAGCCCAGGGTGGTGAAGTCAAAGCGTTTGATCAGATAGA